>JBEKSE010000024.1:0-76450 GCA_049517315.1 Occallatibacter sp.
CATGGCCATGAATATAACCGGTACTATCGCGGCTACGGCTACCGTGGACTGGAACTGAGCGTTTATGCTCCGGGCTTCTACTTTGCCCCTGGATTTTATGGCTGGGCCTACAATCCGTGGGCAGCTCCCATCAGCTTCGCGTGGGGTTGGGGAGGCAGTCCATGGCTCGGATTCTACGGTGGCTTCTTTGCTCCGTATCCGGTCTATCCTTCGGCGGCGTTCTGGCTGACAGACTATATCATTTCGCAGGATTTGCAGGCTGCGTATGCGGCGCATCAGGAGGCCGGCGAACAGGATGGCGCCCTGTCTTCCGCGGGCGGCCCGCCGGTTCTTTCGCCTGACGTGAAACAAATGGTCGCCGATGAGGTGAAAGAACAGTTGGCACTGGAAAACGCCGAGGCCGGACAAAATGCCCAGCAGCAGGATGTGGATCCCGGCTCCAGCGGAATTGCGCGTATGTTGGCTGACGGCCGTCCGCACACATTCGTGGCTGGAGCCGCACTGGACCTGGTGGACACCAACGGGCAGGAGTGCGCAATCAGCGACGGCGATGTGCTGCAGCTTCAGACGCCTCCGCCTTCTGACGCGACCGCGGCTGACCTGGTGGTGATGGCCAGCAAGGGCGGGAATGAGTGCCAGAAATCCAGCACTGTGACGGTGCAGTTGACCGACCTGCAAGAGATGCAGAACCAGATGCGGGAGACCATCGATCAAGGGCTCCAGGATTTGCAGGCCAAGCAGGGCAAGGGAGGGTTACCGGCGGCGCCGCCTTCGGCCCAGGTGAAGCCGACTGAAACAGAATATGCACAGATTGCTCCTCCGGATGATCCGCAAGACGCGACAGATTTGCAACAGCAGAGCCAGCAGGCTGATCAGGCAGAGAAGGATGTGACCGCCGATGCCGCGCAGGACAGCGGAGCTCCCGGCGGCGCGGCCGTCGTTACACCAACAGGGCCTCCGGCCGCGCCTGCGTCCGTTGAGCTGGGCCAGACCTTTGACCAGGTGAAGGCGGCTATGGGCTTGCCGACAAGCGTGGCGAACCTGGGACCGAAGGTGATCTATAACTACAACGGCATGAAGGTGATCTTCAAAGACGGCAAGGTGACGGACGTGCAGTAACCAACAGGACCGGAGCGGGAGCGAATCGACGATTCTCTCCTGCGCCAGAACATGAATGTCACAGGAAAAACCCGTCATTCGGCAACAATCGTTTGCCGAGTAACGGGTTTTTTGCAGTGCGAGTCTCTTTGCAGATCGATTTTACGCGTAGTTGATGGGATTCTTGCTGAGCCACTGCTCATCACGCACCTTACCAATGTTCTTCATCGCGCCGCCAGCGACGCTGGCGCTGAGATGGCGGCTCTTCCAGGCCACGCCTGTGGCGAGTCCGATTGCGCAACCCAGCAGTCCATACGCCCACGTGACAGACGGGGATTTCCTCCGGCAGATGGGATAGCCTACCAGAACGCCAACGCAGGCTCCCAGAGCTGCTGGCACCAGTGCGCCGCGAACCGATTCGCCAAGAAATGGAGCAAGAGGTTCTCCATTGAGGAATTCATCCTGACCGGAGCGCGCCCCTTCAATTCCGGAGCCAACCAGCCTGCGGCCATAATCGACATTGGACTTCACCCAATCGCCCAGATCCATGGAACCTCCTAAGTTTCCTTGTGAACAACACAAGTTTATCAGATTCCCAAATTATTGGTCAGGTCAGTATTGCCGGTCACAGCTTGCTGTAAACACAATTTCACACAAACGATGGCCGGCCCAAATCGGAACACTGCCGAAACGCGACCGTGCGAGTTATCATCGTCCCACTAAACTCTTTTCATGGTGCGGGTGGAATGCGGATAGCGTATGTGCTTACCTCGCTGGGGGTCGGCGGAGCGGAACGGCAGGCAGTGGGCCTGGCAGAACGCATGGCAGCGCGCGGTAATGTTGTCTCGCTCATCGTTCTAAGAAACCGCCAACCTTACGAGTGGCCCACCACGGTCAATGCCGTCCACCTCGATGCAAGCAGGAATCCGGTGAGCCTGATGGCCGGTCTCGTAAAGGCACGCCGCATTCTGCGCGACTTCCAGCCTGAGCTGATTCACAGCCACACCTATCCGGCTAATATGGCTGCCCGGCTGCTCAAGATTCTCTTTCCGACGGCAGTTGTTCTCTCCACAGTTCACAGCGTCTACGAGGGCTTATGGCCGCGTATGCTGGCTTACCGGCTCTCAGATTTTCTCTGCCGCCGCACGACGACAGTGAGTCAGGCCAGTGCGGCTCGATACGTGCGCCTCAAAGCAATTCCGGCGCACAAATCTTCAGTTGTCGCCAACGGGATTGATATCGCGGAGTTTGTGCCCAGCCCCGAGCGGCGCATTCAGTTACGAGCGCAGATGGGAGTGAACGAGGAATTTATATGGCTGGCTGCAGGGCGCATTGTGCCCGCCAAGGACTATCCCAACCTGCTGCGCGCGTTCTCTCTCGTTCACGCAGCCAGTCCCGGCACTCGGCTATGGGTAGCAGGAGAGGCGGCTCCGAAAGGATTGGCGCACCTTCAAGCTTTGGTAATGAAGTTGGGTGTGGAGGGATCCGTGCGCTGGCTCGGTTTGCGACGCGATATGCCCGCGCTGTTGGATGCCGCGGATGGTTTCGTATCGGCTTCGGCGTGGGAGGGGATGCCGTTGGCAATCGGCGAGGCAATGGCCATGGAGAAGCCGGTTGCGGCCACCGATGTGGGCGGTGTGCGTGAACTTTTGAGTGAATGTGGCATATTGGTGCGAGCCAAGGCTCCGGCTGCTTTGGCGCAGGCGATGCTGACCCTGATGCGGGACACGCCTCAAGCCCGCAATTCCATGGGGCGCTCGGCTCGAGAGCGCATCCAAACCGAATTTACAATTGACGCCAAAGCAGATGAGTGGGAATCGCTTTACAGGACAATGCGGACGCACGGTTGCTGATTTGGTCTGTACGCTCCGGAATTGTGGTGCTTGTCGGAGGCCTTGATTTCTGGCGGAGTCGGGGCATCGTGATACGCTAATGAACGACTTCATCAGTTGCCGTTCCGCGCCGGTCAATCGGTTTTGCGGAGGGCCTGGAGGGCTTTGAATGCGGATCAGAATTTCCGGTCGTCGAGTGGTGTGCTGCGCAATATTGGCGTTGGCTGTGAGCATGGGGAACGGAGTGGCGCAGGCGCAATCGAAACTTGCGCAGAATGCAGTGGTGGCGCTCGATCACGGCTGGCAGTTCCGACAGATTACAGTTGACCCGCAGCCGAGCGAGAACGGCTGGCTGCCAGCCTCTGTCCCCGGCGACGTGCATCTGGATCTGCTGGCCAACAGGAAAATTACCGACCCATTCGTACGCGATAACGAATCCAAATTGCAGTGGATAGAGAAAGAAAGTTGGGAGTATCGCCTGAGCTTTGAGGTTACGCCGGCTTTGCTTGCCCGCTCTCATGTCGATCTTGTTTTTGACGGGCTCGATGGAGCAGCTGAAGTCTCCGTGAACAGCGTCAAAGTGCTCGTGACCGGCAACAGCTTTCGAATATGGCGCGTGCCGGCGAAGGCACATTTGCACGTCGGCAAAAATACTCTGTACGTCGTATTTCCATCGCCACTGAAGGCTGCTGCCGAGGCGGCAGCCACTGACCCCTGGCAGCCGAAGACCAAGACCGAGCCGAAAACTTATCTGCGCAAGCCCGCATACGAATATGGATGGGACTGGGGTCCGCGCTTTGTGACCAGCGGCATTTGGAAGCCAGTGCGGCTTGAAGCGTGGGACAAGGTGCGCATCGCCGATTTCGCCATCCGCCAGCGCGATGTGAGCAGGGAAGTGGCGCATATCGACGCGGAAGTTGAAGTGGAGGCAGCCGCCGCTGGCCCGGCCAAAGTGAGCGTGCAGTACTCTGAAGACGGCAAGCCGGTGACACTGGCGCGGACGGTCACCGTACATGCCGGATCGAACGTCATCGATTTGCCTGTCGAGATTCAGAAGCCGAAGCTCTGGTACCCGGCCGGCTACGGTGAACATCCACTCTACGAGTTCACCGCGCAAGCAGGCGTGGGAATCCAGACAGCCGAGTCTCGAACAGTGAAAGCCGGCTTGCGTTCTGTTGTGCTTCATCGGGAGTTGGATAAATGGGGCCGGTCGTTTGAGTTTGTCGTCAACGGTATCCCTGTCTTCGCCAAGGGTGCGGATGTGATTCCCTTTGACAGCTTTCCCAATCGCGTGACAACCGCTGATTATCGGCGCATTCTCGAATCCGCGCGCGACGCCAATATGAATATGATTCGCCACTGGGGCGGCGGCTACTACGAGACGGACGAGTTCTATTCGATCTGCGATGAGCTGGGCATCATGGTCTGGCAGGACTTCATGTTCGGCAACGACTGGCAGCCGGGGACTTACGCGTTCAAGCTCAACATCGAGGCCGAGGCCGAGGGTCAGGTGCGGCGGCTGCGCAACCATCCCAGCATTGTGATATGGTCTGGCAACAATGAAACTGAGGAGGCTTTGAATTGGGGTACCAAGGTAACGCTTCCTGCGGATGTGCGGTTTCAAATGTGGCAGGATTACCTCACAGAGTTCAGCGGTATTTTGCCCCGCGTAGTGGCGCGGCTGGACTCCGAGACGCCCTACTGGCCGAGCTCACCCAGCGCCGACTATGAAGCCGTGTCGGATTCGTATCACACAGGCGACGATCACGTTTGGGACGTATGGCACGGGCGCGTGCCGTTTTCGACCTACGAAACGCACCATTCGCGCTTCGTCACCGAGTATGGCTTCCAATCGTTTCCTGAGATGCGCTCCGTCGAGAGCTTTACCGAGCCTGAGGATCGCACCGGCATCTTTACGCCGGTGATGCTGGCGCACCAGAAAAACAATGAAGGCAATTCCATCATTCACGACTATCTGCTCAGGGATTATTCCGAGCCAAAGGATTTCGCCAGCTTCCTTTACGTTAGCCAGGTGTTGCAGGCCGAGGGCATCAAGATTGGCGCCGAGCATTTTCGCCGCTCGCGGCCGGAGACCATGGGCTCCATCTTCTGGCAGTTGAACGACTGCTGGCCGGTGGCATCGTGGTCGAGCATCGACTACTACGGCAGGTGGAAGGCGCTGCAATACTATGCGCGCCGGTTCTATGCGCCCGTTCTTGTTTCTCCGCACGTTGAGGGAGGAGCATTGAAGGTCTACATTGTCTCCGACAAGACGAAGGCCGAATCGGTCTCTCTGCGCGTGCGGCTGATGGACTTTGACGGCAAGGTACTGCTGGAAGAAACCAGCGCGGTGGATGTTGCGCCGCTCACCAGCAAGGTTTATCTCGACTGGCCGCTCAAAAAACTAACTGACGCCGGCGCAGCCGACACCTCCCGGGTGTTTGTCGTTGCCGAGTTAACGGAGGGCGGAGCGCAAATATCGCGCAATCTGGCCTATCTCGCTCCGGTCAAGGGAGTGCATTTGAGGCCGGCTCAACTGAAAGTGGAAACTGCGGGAGCGAATGGCAGCTACAAGATCCGCATAACTTCCCCGGTGCTGGCGCGCAGCGTTTATCTCTCCTTCGGCAATCTGGATGTTGCGCTTTCAGACAACTACTTTGATCTGCTGCCGGGCGAGACGATCGAAATCTCTGCGAGCAGCAAGGCCACGCTCGATGATTTGAAAGCGCAGTTAAAGGTCATCTCTCTTACGGATGCATTTGCCGCTAATTCGGCTCCGGCTACCGTGAGTCCAGCGGAGTAGACAAAGACAGAAGGCCGGAGCATTGCGCTCCGGCCTTCTTGCCTGGTCTGTCCGATTAGAACGAGAACACGGCCTGCATGAAGATGCGACGTGCCGCCGCGCCGGAGGAGAAGATTCCGCCCGCGAGAGAGGTCGATTTTCCAAACTGGTTGCCAGGCCCGTAGGTACCCGTACTCTGATTGAATGTGGGAATAACCGTTCCCGTCGGCGTCCCGTAGTCGATGTCGTTGAACAGGTTCAAAGCTTGCACACTGAAGTTCAACGAGTATTTGTGACCTGTGGCGGCATTCCCGCCCATTCCGCCCGGGCCTCCGCGTCCACCGCCGCCGCCCAACCCACCCGGTCCAAGACCACCGCCCGGTGGTCCGCCGCGTCCACCGCCGGGGCCACCACCACCTGGAGGCGGTCCACCCGGAGGTGGTCCGCCGTCGGCCTGGTTGCTCGTCGAAGCTGTTTTAGGGCCGATGCCAACCGCCCTGCTAATCCGCAGGTTAAATGCCACTGCCGCTGGGCCGTTGCCGAGATTCACCGGGATTTCTGTGCCGGTCAATCCTGTATCGTCTATAACGCCGTAGGGTGTCGTCACCTGGTCGGCTGTGGGCGTGGCAGTGGTCGCATAAGTTGGCCGCTGATTGAAGAAGTTGTTCAGCGGGTCAGTCGGCAAAGTGATGTTGAAAGGGCGACCCGACTGTGCGACCAGAAACGGATTGAAGCGAATATTCCAGGGGCCCTGATAACTTGCCATCGCGAAGAGCATATTGCGCGAAACAAAGTTGGCGCGTCCGAAGTCCGTGTCCAGGTTGTAGGCGTCTGAAGCATTGCCCCCGGCGCCGTTGCTGTTGGCCCAGCCTAGCGTATAAAAGCCAACCATGCTTAAGTTCTTGCTCAACTTCGAATTCACGCTGGCGATCATCTGGTTCTGCTTGAAGATCGCTTCGGGGTAATATTCGTAGAGATATCCGCCTCCAATCTTCTGCGGAGTTCCGCCCGTGGCCTGATTGGCGTTGCGCGTAACCACTTGATGCACTCCCAGGGAATGCAAATAGGTTAGCGTCGCGCTCGTGCCGCTGAAAAGTTGGCGCTCGATACTTGCTCCCGTCTGGCTCGTGTAGGGCGAATGATAGCTGGGATCCACCTCGTACCTCACGGGCAACGAAGCCGTGGAGGTGCCGGTTGTGCCGGAACAAGTGCTCATGTCGATCGCATTCAGCGAAGACGCTGAGGCGGTGCATATCGGATCATTGAGCACAATTTTGTTCTGGATATTTGCGCGATTGATGGTCAGCAGGTTGGAGCTTCCCAGCCGGTCGTAGAAAAAGCCGTATCCGCCGCGCAGCACTGTCTTGGCCTTCTTGTCCTTGCCGTTTCCATCCAACGCGTAGGCGAATGAAGCACGTGGCGCCCAGTCGTCGTGGTCAGAGATGTGATTCTGGGCCTCCCAGCGAAGTCCGCCGGATAACGTCAGCCGAGGATTGAACTTCCAGTCGTCTTGTGCGAACAGCGCAATGTCAAAAACGTTGGCCAGCGCCGATTCCTGGCCGCCGGTGTAGCTGGCCGTGGTTGGGCCGTAGCCCTCGCTCACCAGCGTATTGAACGCAGTGCCCGCTGCAAGCCCGTTGGCCATCGCAAGGTAACTCGCGGAGGAATCGAATGTAAACGAGCCATTGAAGTTCGCGTTTGTCAGGTTTGCATCCCGCGAATCTCTCATGCGGGTTCCAAATTTGATGGCATGCGTGCCATGGCTCAGGGTCGTCACATTTTGGAATTCCAGCCGCGTGGTGTGATCCTGGCTCGTTTGGCCCGAATATCCGCCACCGGTGAAATCTCCGATAACACTGATGGTAAGGGCCGTCGAGTCGGGATAATGATTCTCATTTTGCCGCTCAAATTGGAAACGGCTTTCATTTACTGCATGATCGTTGAGGATAATCGCATCGCTCATCTGAACCGTGTGATCGGTGTTCGATTCGTGCGTGGAGGCGCTGGTCAACGAGCCTGAATTCAGATCGCCGTGTTCGGACTCCGACCAGAAACCATAGCGCACCGTGAAAGTGTTCTTCGCGCCCAGTTGCCAATCGATACGCGCCGAGGCATTGTCGCGAATGCGCTGGTTCAACAGGTTGATGCCGTAATTCGTGCAATCTACGAATGTGTCTGTGCCAACACAGTTCGCGGGCTGGCCGGCAGAGTCGGGAAGAATAGCATCCGGAATCAGCCATGCATTAACATTCTCCGTGTTGCGCTGTTCAGCGCTGACGAAAAACGACGCCGTCTTGGAAATAGCGCCGCTCATTGTGCCGTTGAACTGGTAGCTGTGGTACGGCGGAATCGACTTCGTGAAAGGGTTGCCGGTATTAAAGGAACTGTCGTTGCCTTGCAGGAAGAACTGGCCATGCAGTTTGTCGGTTCCTGGCTTAGTGAGAATCTCGATGCGCCCGTAGCCGAGCCTGTCGAACTCTGCGGAAAACGGATTCTGGTTGATGCGAATCTCGCGGATGGCAGACTTGGGTGGCAATTGACCGCCGGAAAAACCATCGATGTAAATCTGTCCGCCGTTCGGTCCGGCCGAGGGTCCGGCCAAGGCCGTGAGTTCATTGGACAGCTCATCGGGATCGTCCGACAGCGCGTCAAGGTCCTTGCCCTTGATGACAAGGGCGCTGGCGTTGCCGCCCGCCTCCACGTTGACCGAGGGCGATTCATCAGTGACCACTACGCTCTGCTGCGCGACCTCCATCGCCATGGCAATATCTACGCGCACTACCTGGCCGGCAGCGAGTTGAATGACTCGCGAGGCAAAGGGCGCAAAACCCGCAACGGAAGCCTGCACCTGATAGGCACCAGGTGTCAGCCCGTTCACCGCATAGTGGCCGGCATCGTCGGCGGTCACCGTTCTCACGGTTGCCCCCGCCGATGTAGTGATGGTGATGGTTGCGCCGGGAATCACCGCGCCCGTCGGGTCGGCTACATGCCCGCGAAAACTGGCTGTTGTGACTGGCGTAGCCGGCGCGGCGGTGACCGTGGTGGTCGCAGAAGGCGCTGCCGGCGTGGCAGGAGCCTGCGCCTGCGCCGCCAGTACGCTTGACGCGCCTAACGCCAGGACAATCAGTAAATGAGTGCAGCTATGAAGTCTTGAATACACGTGTTCCTCGTTTGATTTCGCTTGTTATGCCTAAATGCCTACTGGGTAACGTCAGGAGTGCTAGTGTTCATGCTCCAGTTGGAAAGCAGATTCTGGCTGGCTGCAGGAGCCTCGAGCAGGGGCTCGACGCCCGCCAGGAGCGTGATGGCCGTGACATCGGCTGTACCAGCGGTGGATACCAGCATTACCGCCTCGCCCTTTTTCAGATCAGCAAGTTGAATGGCAGGCGCGCGGCTCAGCATTTGCTGCGGGTCGTGACCTTCACCGTTGCCGCCCCCGCTGATTCCGCTCCCGGAACCGGAGCGGGCGTGCTGCGCTGATGCCGTGCTGTCGCTCGGGCCGCCTTTCAGCCGTGCTGCCAACATCTTTGCCATCATTTCCGGCAAGCGCCGCATCTGCGCGTCTGCCGAGATGTGAACCGTGACCGGCTTTTTCGTTGTGAGGTCTTTGATCACTAGCGTCGAGCTTGCCGCATCGAGCGACAGAATGGTTCCGGAGACGTTGCGGAAGCTGCCCGAAACCACCTCTTCGGCGGCAATCTCTGTACCATCCGCATTCTTTGTGCCGCGTGCCCGCAACTGGTCGCCCGCGAGGATCGCATTGATCGACGCTGGAAGCGCCGCGTCAAAGCGCACTGAGTCCGGCGCATAACGCTTGAGCATGGTTGCCTTGGTAGTGTTCACCGTGATGGTCCTGGCTGCGACTCCTGCGCCACTGGTCAACAAAATGACGCCGGTCGATGCATCAACGCTCTTCACCAATCCGCCCACCCCGCGCTGTTGCCAGTCTTCGCGATCCTTCTGCTGCTTCTGCGTCAAGTCGGCCTGCTTGACAGCAATAATCTGTAATGCCTCTTCGGTTCCTGCTGGAGCGTTGGGATCGAGCTTTACCAGCGCGCGGTCGCCAATGGCCAGGCCAGAGAATGGAATCGTCTCCGCGGCGCTCAGATCCTTTTGTCCGGGAGCGATACGCTTGAGCACGGCCGTGACAGGCACATTCACCTGATGAGCGCCGTCCGCGTCGATCTTCACTGTGATCGTGTTTCCGCTGATGGCGGTGATGGCGCCCACAAGCCGCACGGGCGCCTGCGCAACGGTCACGATCGCGGCAGATAGCAGGGCAATGCTCATGGCCGTCCGCGCAATCAAAAAGGGAACGCGAATCTTCATCTTGCTCTCCATTAGCCGTCGCTCTGTGCCGAGGTCATACTGCGCACAGTGACGGCAAAGTCCATCGCTATTCACTAGACGGACCAAGCCGCCAAAAGGTTGAGCGAATCGTTCCATTGTTTACAGGGTAGTGTGAAATGCGAGAGTTTCAGGCGCCAATGGATTGCTACGCGTACGTTACCTGCCCCAGAATCGCAGGCTGCGCCGCACCGGTTGCTTTGGGAACATTCCCCGGCAGATGATGCCAGGTTTGCCAGGCCAGCAGCGCAAAGGCCGCAGCTTCCTTGGCTTCGGCGGGCAGGCCGAACTGCTCGCTGGAGGCCAGCTCGCAACCCAGCGGTTCCAGCCTTTGCGCCAGCATTGCCATCAATGTAGCATTGCGCGCCCCGCCGCCGGAGACAATGTAATCCACTGCGCGGCCTTTCATTTCCCGATGAGCAAAAGAATTGTAACTGCGCGCGATTGTCTCTGCGGTCAGTGCAGTCGCCGTGGCCAGCGCGTCTTCTGGTCGGTTGCTGTGCCGTCGGCAGGATGCCAGGAATTTTGCAGAATATTCGCGACCAAATTGCTCGCGCCCTGCTGTGCGCGGGGGCTTCAGCGTGTAGTACGGATTGCCGAGGGCGGTAGACAATACCGTCGCCAGCACTTTACCCCGCGCCGCAATAGCGCCGTTGCGGTCAAAATTCTTATCGAAAAGCTCCTGCGCCAGCGCGTCGATAACCATATTGCCAGGTCCGGTGTCGAAGGCGACGACCGCATCTGCCGTCGCGCCAGCTGGAATCGCCGTCAGGTTCGCGATGCCGCCGATGTTTTGCAAAACGCGTCCTCGCCTGGGATCGGCAAACAGCACATAGTCCAGTAGCGGAACCAGCGGCGCTCCCTGGCCTCCGGCGAAAATATCGGCGGGGCGAAAGTTCGAGACCACGGGCACTCCTGCCTGTGCGGCAATCGCCGCCGCTTCGCCGAGCTGCCAGGTGCAAGCGAACCGGCGACCCGCATAGCTCTCCGCGCGTGGCTGATGATAAAGAGTCTGTCCGTGACAACCAACCAGATCGAGCTTCAGTGCATGCCGCTTTACCGTTGCATCGACTGCCTCGGCGTAGGCCAGGCCAAGGCGCCAATTGAGCCGCGCAAGCTCCGCCGTTGATGTTGCTGCCGCGTTCATAGCCGCCAGCACCGCGCGCCGCAACGAGGCCGGAAACGAAAATCCTTCGTGCGCCAGAAGAGTAAGCTTTGTTCTCTGCTTCCCTGGCGCAATCCGAACCACGGCCACGTCGATGCCATCGGCCGAGGTTCCGCTCATAATGCCTGCCACCGTCATTGCCTTTGCGCTCATCCTTTATCCTTCAATTCCTGCTGAAGTTCCTCGAGCAGATTCAGCGCTTGCAGGGGCGTAAGCGAGTTGACTTCCACGGCTTCGATCCGGTCCACAATGCGCTGCGAGAGCGGCGTAAAAATCGTCAACTGTACAGGCTCCGCCGCTGTTTCCACCTGAACGCCCTGCCGCTCCAGCTTCTCGTGCTGGCGCAGCAGATGCCTTGCCCGCTCGATAATCGCAGCAGGCAGCCCGGCCAGCCGCGCGACTTCGATGCCATAACTCTTGCTGGCCGCACCCGGCTCGATGTTATGGAGAAATACGATGCCGTTTGCGCTCTCTTTCACTCCAACGTGCAGGTTCATGACGCGCGGAAGCTTCTCAGCCAGCATGGTCAACTCGTGGTAGTGCGTGGCAAACAGCGTACGCGCCTTTGTTTCCGCATGAAGAAACTCGACCGTCGCCCAGGCCAGCGAGAGCCCGTCAAAGGTCGCTGTTCCGCGGCCCATTTCGTCCAGCAGAATCAGAGAGCGGTTGGTCGCGGAGTTCAGAATAGTCGCCGTCTCCGTCATCTCCACCATGAAGGTCGAGCGTCCCCGCGCAACATTGTCGCTGGCTCCGATGCGCGTATAAATTCGGTCGACAAGGCCAAAGCGCAAACTCTCCGCCGGCACAAAGCTGCCCATTTGGGCAAGAAGCACGAGCATGGCCGCTTGGCGCAGATAAGTGCTTTTGCCACCCATGTTCGGCCCGGTGATGAGCAAAAGACTGGGGCCATTTTCCGCGGCATTCAGATAAAGGTCGTTGGCAATGAACCTTCCCTCGCGCGTCTCTTCCATCCATTGCTCGATTACCGGATGGCGCGCGGCTACGGCATCGATCACCGGAGCCTCGTCTATGGTTGGCCGCACATACCGGCGTCCCGCGGCCAGGTGCGCAAAGTTAGCCAGCAGATCAGCCTCCGCCACAGCCGCAGACGCATGCTTGATGCGACCCGCGGCCTCCAGCACCGCTCTCCTCAGTTCGGCAAAAATCCGCTTCTCAATCTCGATGCACCGCTCGTGCGCCGAGAGAATCTTGCGCTCATATTCCTTTAACTCTGGCGTTGTAAACCGTTCCGCATTCACGAGCGTTTGCTTGCGCTCATAATCGGCCGGAGCCAGAGACAAATTAGACTTTGTAATCTCGATGTAATAGCCAAAGACCGAGTTATATCTCACTTTCAGCGAACCTATTCCTGTCCGCTCTCGCTCACGCTCCTCTATGGCCGCAATCTGTTGCCGGCCAGTGGTTGAAATTGTCCGCAGGTCGTCTAGCTCCGCGTCCGCGCCGGAAGAAATCGCTCCACCATCCACCAGCTTAAGCGGCGGTTCTTCGACCAGAGTGGAAACAATCCGCGCAGTCACATCTTCGAGCGGGTCGAGCCGCTCAGCCAGTTCGCGCCAGCGTGCCGCTTGCATTGCATCAAGCGCCGTTTTCAACCCCGGCAAGCGGCTCAGGCTGCTGGCGAGCGCCCTCACATCGCGCGGTCCTGCCGAATCGAGAGAGAGCCTCGCCAGTAATCGCTCCAGATCCAGTAGGCCCGCGAACGCCCGTCGAATCTCCTCGCGCTTTACCAGGCTCTCACGCGCCTCGCCCACTGCCTCATAGCGACCCGTGAGCGCCTCGGCGTCCACCAGGGGCCGCAGAATCGTAGTCCGCAAGAGCCGTTTTCCCATAGGAGTCTGGCAGGCGTCCAGAGTGTGAAAGAGCGTTGCCCTGTCATCCTGACCCGCAAAGAGAGGTTCCACTAATTCAAGGTTTCGCACTGTCACCTGGTCCAGCTCCAGTGCCGTCGAGTGCTCCTCGAATTTCAAGCTGTCAATGTGCAGCGCGTCATTTCTCTGCGTTGTCCGCACATAGTGGAGCACTACGCCGGCCGCAATAGCCGCCGCAGGGTGCCCTGTCAGCCCGAAGCCATCAAGCGACCGCACATTCAACTGACGTTCGACCAGTGGAACCGCAAACTCCCGCGTCCAAACCCAATCTTCGACGCGCGTCCGCGCCGGAATCCGATCGAGTTGCGCCGGCAGTTCCGCGCTCGCTGCGGCCAACACTTCGCTGGAGCCGGCCTTTACAATCTCGTCCACTGCCTGCTGTCGCGCCGAAGGCCCTGCAAACTCCGCCGTGCGAAACTCGCCCGTGGAAACGTCCAGCAGCGCTACCGCGCAGACCAGCTCGGTTTGGGTTTTGGCGCCATGGCCGCCTCCAAACTCGAAATACGCCGCCAGAAAATTGTTCTGCTCCTGGCCCAAGCCGGAATCGAGAGCCGTTCCGGGCGAGAGCACCCGAGTTACCTCCCGCCGGACGATCTTCTTTGTAAGCTTGGGATCCTCCATCTGGTCGCAGAGGGCCACGCGGTAGCCCTTGCGCAGGAGGCGCATCAGGTAGTTCTCCACGGCGTGATACGGCACTCCGCACATGGGCTGATTGCGCTCTCGATCACGCGCCGTCAGCGTTAATTGCAGCTCCCGGCTGACCGTCACCGCGTCGTCATAGAACAGCTCGTAGAAATCGCCCATGCGGAAAAACAGGAGAGCATCCGGATTCTCGCGCTTGGCTGCCGTCCACTGTCGCATGAACGGGGTCAGCTCTGCCGGTCCTTTGTCCAAAGGAGCAGTGTGCGGCGCGGCGGGTTGTGTTTCTTCTTTGATCACGTTTGTTTAAGAGTAGCGCGGCTGGACGGAAGCGGGGCGGCTTGTAGCGGCAAGACCGCCGGACGCGCTCGAACTGCGCACATTCTCGAAGCTATGGCCCTCTGTAAGGGCAAACGATTACACTCTAGACAAGCGGGCAACTTTGGCGAGTTCATGGCCGGGCCTCCGCTGAGCAGAACGCGTATTCAGTTCATTCTAAACGCACAGGAAACGATGGAACCGCATTCCCCCAACCTCCCCAGTTCCGACCAAGCCGCTGCGCCTGAGACGGGCTTGAATCAATCGCCTCCCACGCAGGTTCCCACACCGTCCCAGGGAGCGGGGGGCGTTTGGCTACTGCTGCGCGATTTGCTGATTGCCGCTGCCGCCTCGGTGTTCATCATCACGTTTCTTTACCAGCCGGTGCGCGTTGAAGGCACCAGCATGTTGCCGCGGCTGGAAGACCAGGACCGGCTTTTCATCAACAAGTTCGTATACCGCTTCGAGGCCATCGAGCGCGGCGACGTGGTGGTTTTCCATTACCCGCGCGACCCGGAAAAGAGCTACATCAAGCGCGTGATCGCGTTGCCGGGTGACCGGCTACGCATCGATCGCGGACAGGTATGGCTCAACGGCAAGCGGCTCTCTGAGGATTATGTTCCGGAGGAGTACCGCGATGCGAAATCCATGCCGGAGACCGTGATTCCCGAAGACAGCTACTTTATGATGGGCGACCACCGGTCTATTTCTTCCGATAGCCGTGAATTCGGCCCCGTCGAACGCCCGCTCATCTACGGAAAAGCCGTCTTTGTTCTCTGGCCGGCGCGCGATGCGGGCGCAGTGCGCTGAGTGCGCGCAATTACCGCCGGGAAATCCACCGGCACAATCGCTTCAAAGGCTGTTAAAATCAATAAAATCTATCCCTCGGAGAGGCGATGCAGGCGATTCTAGCGCTCGAAGATGGGAGCATCTATCGCGGTCACGGCTATGGCGCTCCTGGAGAATGCCAGGGCGAAGTCGTTTTTAATACTTCCCTTACCGGTTATCAGGAAATCGCTACCGATCCCTCCTATGCCGGGCAAATCGTCGTTCTCACCAACCCCCAAATCGGCAACTACGGCACCAATCAGGCAGACAACGAGTCGGCCAAGCCTTATATCGAAGGCTTGATCGTCCGAGAATTCTCGCCCATCAGTTCGAACTGGCGCTCCGAACGCGTCACGGACGAGTACATGGAGCGCTACTCGGTCCCGGTACTGGCCGAGATCGACACCCGCGCCCTGGTTCGCCATTTGCGTACCTACGGGGTGAAACGCGGCGTGATTTCGACGGAAGTTTCGGACCCTGAAACCCTGGTGCAAAAGGCCAGGAACATTCGCAAGATGGACGGTACGGACTTGGCGCGCGTGGTCTCAACCAAGTCGCTCTATACCTTTGACGCGAATGACAGCCGCAACCAGACGGGTGACGCTTTATTGGCCAAAGCTCTCGACCAAAGCGAGGGAGCTCGGAAGCTCTTTCATGTGGTGGCTTATGATTTTGGCATCAAGCTGAACATTCTACGCATGTTAGTACGAGAGGGATGCCGGGTGACAGTGGTTCCGGCCGAGACCAGCGCAGAGGATGTCTTCGAGTTGAAGCCCGACGGCGTCTTTCTCTCCAACGGCCCCGGCGACCCCGAGCCGGTGGATTACGCAGTGCGCGCCATTCGCAAGTTCATGGGCCGCGTGCCGGTCTTCGGAATCTGCCTGGGCCATCAACTCACCGGGCTGGCGCTGGGAGGCAAAACCTACAAGCTCAAATTCGGCCATCACGGCGGCAACCACCCGGTCAAAAACAACGCGACCGGCAAGGTAGAGATCACGGCCCACAACCACAACTATGCTGTCGATCCCGACTCGATCAACGCCAATGAAGTTGAGCTGACCCACGTGGACCTGAACGATCAGACTCTGGAGGGCATGCGCCACCGGACGCTGCCGTTGTTCACGGTCCAGTACCATCCTGAAGCTGCCCCCGGTCCCCACGACTCCAACTATCTCTTCCACGACTTCCGGCGGATGATGGAGGAGTGGAAATCATGAGCGGACTTGCAGCCAGAAGGGAAGAGCAGGAGCCGGAAGCGATCATCATTCCGGAATTAGATCTTTCTTCCTTCCTGCGGGAGCCTCTCCTGTCCGAATCTCTTGAGCAGACCGAGATTCCCCGACTGGCACGAAACCCCGAGGCAATGAGCCTGTTGGAACAGGTGCTGTTGCGCATTCCAACGAGCCACTTTCTGGTGCATGGAGATGCACGTCAAATGCGCTCCCTCCTTTCAGAGAGCGCCCATTTAGTCTTGACTTCGCCCCCGTACTGGACACTCAAGAAGTATGACGAGGCGGATGGGCAGCTTGGTCATGTAAGCAGCTACGACGAGTTTCTGGGCGAGCTGAGGCGAGTGTGGCTGCGATGCTTCGACCTCTTGGTTCCCGGTGGAAGGCTGATCTGCGTGGTGGGCGATGTTTGCCTATCGAGGCGGCAGAACGATGGTCGGCACACGGTGGTTCCCTTGCATGCCTCCATCCAGGAGATTTGCCGCAAGATCGGCTTCGACAATCTTGCCCCGATCATCTGGCATAAGATCGCAAACGCAGCCTATGAGGTTTCTGGCGGCGGAGGCTTCCTGGGCAAGCCGTACGAGCCAAATTCCGTCATCAAGAACGATGTGGAGTACATTCTTATGTTCCGCAAGCCGGGCGGATATCGCAAGCCCACCGCCGCCAAGCGCCTGCTCTCTGTTATCAGCGCCGAGAATTACCAAAGCTGGTTTCAGCAGATTTGGACCGGTCTCACCGGAGCTTCGACGAAAGATCATCCCGCGCCTTACCCGGTCGAGTTGGCCGAGCGGCTGATCCGAATGTTCAGTTTTGTCGGCGACGTGGTGGTCGATCCCTTCTCGGGATCGGGAACTAATTCTATCGCCGCAGCTCGAACCGGGCGAAATAGCATTGGTTTTGAGATCAGCGCCAAGTATCACAAAATGTCCGTGGCTCGCTTCTACCTGGAGACAGGCGGCCTCTTTTGGCAGCCGGAAGTGAAAGAGGTGGAAGAGCCGTGAGCTTGCAGCCTTGTTGGGAGAAGCGAATCCGCGCAGCGGTCAAGCAGTTCTGGGCAACCCGGGGGAATCAATCGCTTCATCAGGGTGCTAGATCCGGCGCGAGAGATGCTGGAAATCGGACAGCGGTTACCGGCGGTAAACAACTCGATGGATTTGTCGAATTGGTGCGGGATTTCCTTATTGAATGCGGCATAGATCGCACAAGCATCTTCTGCAATCAAGCCGTCGAGCTTCCTGGCTGGTTTAGAGCAGAAAAGAAATGGGACTTGCTGGTTGTCGTAAAAGGTCAATTGATTGCCGCGATGGAATTCAAATCGCAGGTTGGCTCTTTTGGAAATAACTTTAACAACCGCTCCGAAGAATCCCTTGGAAGTGCCGCCGATATTTGGGCTGCTTATAGGGAAGGCGCCTTTGCCCCCTCCCAACGTCCTTGGTTGGGCTATGTAATGGTGCTCGAAGAGGTTCCGCGATCATTAAGTCCGATTGGTGTGAAAGAACCTCACTTTCCAGTATTTCCCGAGTTTCGCGAGGCTTCTTACGCCAAGCGATACGAGATTCTAATGACGAAGCTGGTAAGGGAACGACTGTACGACAGTGCAGCCCTGCTGCTCTCCAGTCACTCTGCGGCCGAAGATGGGAGCTATCGCCAGCCATCGACAGAACTGAGTTTTGAAAGCCTCTTAACCTCGCTGAAAGCGCGAGCCATGGCAATTGCAGGAGCTTCAAACTAAACAATGCCACGTAGAAATGACATCCAGAAGATATTAGTGATTGGCTCGGGGCCCATTGTGATTGGGCAATCGGCGGAGTTTGATTACTCCGGCACGCAGGCCTGCAAAGCGCTCAAACAGGAGGGATACGAGGTGGTGCTGGTCAACTCGAACCCGGCCACCATCATGACCGATCCTGACCTCGCCGACCGCACGTACATTGAGCCGTTGACGCGCGAGTACGTCGAGGAGATTATCCGCATCGAGTCGGAAATGCTGACTCCCGGATCGGGTAAGTTCGCGCTGCTGCCGACAGTCGGCGGGCAGACGGCGCTCAATCTAGCCGTTGATCTGGCCGATGCGGGGATTCTGGACCGTTATAACGTCGAGCTGATTGGCGCGAAACTCGAAGCCATCAAGAAGGCCGAAGACCGGCTGCTCTTCAAAGACGCCATGCTGCGCATCGGCCTCGATGTATCGAAATCTGCGCTCGTCAATAATCTGCGCGACGGCTTGGAGTTCGCATCCAAGCTTGGTTTTCCAGTGCTCATTCGTCCCAGTTTCACCCTGGGCGGCACGGGCGGCGGCATCGCTTACAACCGCGAAGAGCTGATGGAGATTCTGGCGCGCGGGCTGGACCTTTCGCCGGTGCACGAGTGCCTGATCGAAGAGAGCGTGCTTGGCTGGAAGGAATACGAGCTTGAGGTCATGCGCGACCTCGCAGACAACGTCATCATTATTTGTTCGATAGAAAATTTCGACCCCATGGGCGTGCATACCGGCGACTCCATTACCGTTGCCCCCGCGCAGACGCTCACCGACCGCGAATACCAGAAGATGCGCGATGCGGCCATCGCTGTGATGAGGGAGATCGGCGTAGAGACCGGCGGGTCCAATGTTCAATTCGCCGTCAACCCCATCGACGGGCGCATGACTGTGATCGAGATGAATCCTCGCGTCTCGCGTTCGTCGGCGCTGGCCTCGAAGGCCACGGGCTTTCCCATCGCCAAGATTGCTGCCAAGCTTGCCGTGGGTTACACGCTCGACGAGATTCCCAACGACATCACGCGCAAGACGCCGGCCTGCTTTGAGCCGACAATCGATTACGTCGTTGTCAAAATTCCCAAGTGGCAGTTTGAAAAGTTTCCCGGCTCCGATGAGACGCTGGGCCCGCAGATGAAGTCGGTGGGCGAAGTGATGGCCATTGGTCGCACCTTCAAGGAAGCGCTGATGAAGGCCTGGCGCGCTCTGGAGACAGGCAAGAAGACCGGCTCAGAGGTTCTGGAGCCGCGGCGGCTCACGCAGATGCTGGTAACTCCGCGGCCTGAACGGCTGGGCTACATCCGCTACGCATTCGAACGCGGCATGAGCGTGCGCGAGGTGGCGCGGCTCACGGGCATGGACCCATGGTTTCTGCATCAGATCCGCGAGATTACCCTGGCGCAGATGGCCATTGCACAGACGACTCCGGAAAATATTGGCGCAGAGCAAATGCGTCAGCTCAAGCGGCTCGGATTGAGTGACGAGCGCATCGCGACCGAGTGGAAACTCGATGGTCACGCAGGCATCCAGCAGGTGAGGAAACTGCGCGAAGCCAAAGGCATCAAGCCTGTTTTCAAGCTTGTGGACACCTGCGCTGCTGAGTTCGAATCGATGACACCCTACCTCTACTCGACCTATGAAGAAGAGGACGAAGCGCCGCCGACCAGCAAGCGCAAGATCATCATTCTCGGTTCAGGGCCGAACCGCATCGGCCAGGGAATCGAGTTCGATTATTGTTGCTGTCACGCGGCCTTCGCGCTAAAGGATGACGGTTACGAGACCATCATGGTCAACTGCAATCCGGAGACCGTCTCGACCGATTACGACACCAGCGACCGTCTCTACTTTGAGCCGTTGGTTCTCGAAGATGTGCTGGCGATCTACAACCACGAGGCGCAGTCCGGCGCGGAGATTGGAATGATTGTGCAGTTTGGCGGCCAGACGCCGCTCAATCTCGCGCAGCGGCTGCGTACGGCCGGCGTGCCCATCATCGGCACTTCGCCTGAGTCGATTGATCTGGCCGAAGACCGCAAGCGATTCGGAAAGCTGCTCGACGAGTTGCAGATTCCGCAGCCCGCCGGGGGCACAGCCACTAGCGTGGAAGAAGCGTTGGCTGTTGGTGAGCGGATTGGTTACCCGGTGTTGGTACGGCCCAGCTATGTTTTAGGCGGGCGCGCCATGGTCATCGCGTATGATGCCGAGGCCGTGGCTCAATACATGATGCAGGCAGTCGAATATTCGCAGGAGCGGCCGGTGCTCGTTGACCACTTTCTGGAGAGCGCCATCGAAGTTGACGTTGATGCCCTCTGCGATTCCGAGGATGTAATCATCGCGGGCATCATGCAGCACATTGAAGAGGCCGGCATTCACTCCGGCGATTCGTCCTGTGTGCTGCCTGCCGTGGGCATCCGCGAAGAGACGCTGGAGGTGCTTCGCACTTACACGCGCAAATTGGCTCTCGCACTTCAGGTCGTCGGTCTGGTCAATCTACAATTTGCCATTCAGCGCGATGCCGAGGACCGGGACCACGTTTATGTGATCGAGGTAAATCCTAGGGCATCCCGTACAGTTCCATATGTATCCAAGGCGACCGGGATTCCGCTGGCCAAAGTCGCCGCGCGGCTTATGACGGGCCGCAAGCTACGCGAACTGCTGCCTACGCAACTTGCAGGCGGCAAGGATCTGGAAACAGGCACACATTACTACGTGAAATCGCCGGTTTTTCCGTGGAACAAATTTGCCGGCGTGGATACGGTTCTGGGGCCTGAAATGCGCTC
Organism: Occallatibacter sp.; assembly: GCA_049517315.1. Classification (GTDB taxonomy): domain Bacteria; phylum Acidobacteriota; class Terriglobia; order Terriglobales; family Acidobacteriaceae; genus Telmatobacter. Next base: position 20,661 of record JBEKSE010000024.1, read on the forward strand.
CACAGGCGAAGTGATGGGCGTGGCCGCGACCTTCGGCGAGGCCTTTGCCAAGGCGCAGCTTGCTGCCGGGCAGGTGTTGCCCACCAGCGGCACGGTCTTCTTCAGCGTCAATGATCCAGACAAGCCCGCGGTCGTTGACCTGGTGCGCCGCTATGTCAATCTGGGCTTCAAGATTGTGGCTACCGAAGGCACAGCCAATGTGCTGGAGAAGGCCGGACTCATAGTAGAGCGGGTTTTCAAGGTCAAAGAGGGCCGGCCTAACATTGTGGATTTGATCAAAGGCGACCGCATTCAGCTCCTGGTTAACACTCCGCGCGGCCAGGACACTTTCTTTGACGAGAAGGCGATTCGCCGGGCCGCGGTGCTGGCGCGGATTCCTTCCATCACCACCATCGCTGCCGCGCAGGCCGCGGTGGAAGGCATCCATGCCATGCAAAGCCGCCGGACCACGGTCTACGCACTGCAGCAATTGCACGCGACAACCGGCTCGTGAAATGCTGCTTCTGGGAAATGGTCGCCGGAGGATCTTCGCATGACTGAGCAGGAGAGACAGGAGATTCTGAAATCTCTGGAGCAGGGAAAGGCTGCGCTGCACAGTGCGTTGCAGGGCGCTACGGAGGAGATGGCCGCGCGCGCTCCCGCTCCGGGAAGCTGGTCTATCCTGGGGTGCGTCGAGCACATGGTCATCTCCGAGGAATATCTCTTTCGGCAAATCATTGAGTCCGCGCACGCCGACTCGCCGCTCATCAACGAGCGCCGCGAAGCCGCCATCCCAGTCCGTGGATTGGACCGCTCGAGGCGCATGGAATCTCCTCCGCAGGCCGCTCCCAGCGGACTCTTTCCCACATTGTCAGAAGCCGTCGAGCGGTTCATGGCCAATCGAGAGCGAACGATCAAGTTCGTTCGGGGTAACACAGAAGACCTCCGTTCCAGGATTACGTCGCATCCGATGATGGGTACAGTGAATTGCCACGAGATGCTTCAGTCGATTGCCGTGCATTGCCTGCGCCACGTTCAGCAGATTCAAGAGGCCAAGGCCGCGTTGGCTTAATTTCTCTCTGATCGCATCTGCTGCATTTTTCAGCGAGACCGGCATCGATTGGCGTGCCGGTTGACTACAATAAACGTATGTTGCTAGAAGGCATATTTGCCGCTGTTCCCACGCCGTTTTACCCTGACGAGCGCGTCTATTACCGAAAAATCGAAGCCAACATGGCTCGATATTCCCGCAGCTTGCTTTCGGGAATACTGCTTTTGGGTTCAACGGGCGAAGCTCCGTACCTTGACGACGCCGAGACCCGCGAAGTGCTGCGTGTAGCCGCCGAAGCCTCAGCGCCGGATAAGGTGCTAATCGCTGGCGTAGGGCGCGAAAGCGTGAAAGCTACAGTCGCGCTGGCGGAGGCCGCGGCCGAGTTCCGCTACGACGCCGTTCTGGTGCGCACGTCCAGTTACTTTGCGAGCCAGATGTCGCCGGCCGCGGTGCTCAACTACTTCCGCAGCGTGGCTGACCGCTCGCCCCTGCCGGTGGTGCTTTACAACATTCCCCGGTTCGTTCCTTACAACATTCCCATCGAAGTAGCAGCCGAACTGGCGCAGCACCCCAATATTCTCGGTATCAAAGATTCCTCCGGCAGTCTTGACCGGATTCGCGCTGTGGTTGCGGCGACCGTTAGTTCGCCCCGGCGAACCGTAACCGTGACGCCCATCTTCGAGGCGGTCACAGGACGCATGTTGACGCCAAAGGCCGGAAACGGCGGTGCGCTTGTCTCCATCAGCGGCCAAAGCGGCGGCGGCGTGGCTGTGGCGGCGGCCGCGCAGATCAAGACTCGATCCAAGGAAGTGGGATTTCAGGTGCTCACCGGCGCAGCCTCAAATCTGCTTGAGTCGCTGGAGGCAGGCGCGTCTGGAGGCATACTGGCCATGGCAGCCTTTGCTTCGCAGGCCTGCCAGGAGGTCTATCTTGCCTGGAAGGACCACGACCTCAAGCTGGCTGAAGAGAAGCAGAAGCGCATCAGCGGCCCCAATCAGCGCATCGTGGGTGAGCTGGGCATTGCGGGCGTCAAGTATGCCTGCGATTTCAACGGCTATTACGGAGGCCGCGCTCGCGCTCCGCTGCTGCTGTCCACTGCAACAGAAAAGACGGAAATTGAAGGGCTGCTGGCTGGGATTCGCAACTAGGATTCGGTTTTATTAGCGCCAGGCCAGATGAGATTTTCCGGCCCAAGAAGATTTCTTTCGACAACCGACCCTAGTATAAGCGACGTGGAAGTGGTTCCAAAGGGCGTCAGGCAGTCGATCACGTGGTTCAGGTGCTCGACCGAGATGACGTTCACCTTCATGATGAATGAGTCCGCTCCGGTCCCGCGGTGGCACTCGACGACCTCGGTCATGGAGCGGATCTGGGCGGTCAGCCGGGGCAGCACATCGCCCACAATGCTCATGCGAATGAAGGCCGTGATGGGCAAACCCACCTTCAATGGATTTATGTCTGCGCGGTAGGCGCGGATGATGCCTTCATCTTCCATGCGGCGGACGCGCTGTGCGGCGGCAGGCGTGGAGAGCCCTACGCGGCGGCCCAGTTCGGCGAAGGAGATGCGGGCGTCCTTTTGCAATTCGGTGAGCATCTTCCATCCCACCGAATCCAGCAGTTTTTCCTTGGGGGAATCGGACAATCTTAGCCTCCTTTGCGTATTGCCTTACGTTCATAAAGTATAAGCGCGAGAAATTCAATAATCTATTATGGATCTTTGGATATAACGGCGAATTGTCCTGCGCTGGCCCTGATTTGCGGTCTTTTTCCCCTGAGCCTTGCTTATCCTGGGGGCTTCATTTAACTTAGTTTGCAACTCGCACATGTAGGTGACCTTGTGTCCTCACTTTTCCGCTCTTGCGTTGTTGTGCTGTTTTGCTCCGTATGCTCACTGACTTCCGCGCGGGTTTGCCCCGGCCAACAGGCCGCAGAGGCATGGATCGCACCCCATTTTTCATTTGAGCCCCAGGCCCTTTATGAAGCGGCATCTGCGGTGAGCGCCCCGGATGGCACGAACGTGGTGTTGCTGGATGAAGATCACTACTACAGCTTCGACGAGACAGGGCGCATGGAGCACGTGGTGCACTTTGTCTACAAGGTTCTCACGCAAAAAGGCGCAGAGGGATGGGACTATCTCTCGGTGGGCTGGGAGCCCTGGCATGAGGCGCGGCCCACGATTCGGGCGAGAGTGATTACGCCGGACTTTTCAGTGCATGAGCTGGATCCGTATACGATCACCGAAGCTCCGGCCCGCGGCGGCGACTACAAGATGTACAGCGACGACAAACTGCTGCACGCACCCCTCCCGGCCATTGCTCCTGGGGTGGTGGTGGAGGAGGAGTACGTGACGCGCGAGAACGAGCCGCTCTTTGCGCTGGGGCACGTGGGGCGAGTCGTCCTTGGGCAGGAACGAGTACCGGTGGAGCACAGCCGAGTAGTTTTCGACGCGCCGGTCACGCTGACCTTGCGTATCGGAACCCTGCTGCTGCCAGATTTGAAGCCAGTGCGCGTGGAGGCCAACGAGCGGGTTACGCTTAGTTACGACCTGGGGCGTTTGGAAGGGATTGAGCCGCAGGAGCCCAATCTGCCGCCGGATGTGGCCACTTATCCGGAGATCGCATTCTCGACCGGGCCGTCATGGCAATTGATGGCTGCCGAGTACTCGAAGGTTGTTGATAGTCGGGCCGATGCGGCTCCTGTGCAGGCCATCGTGAAGCAGTTGATTGCAGGCAAGAGAGGAGTCGCGGAAAAGGAAGGCGCGATTCTCGACTACCTGGACCGCGAGGTCCGCTATACGGGCATCGAATTCGGCGAAGCAGCGATTATGCCCCACGACCCTGCCGATACTCTGAACAGGAAGTATGGCGATTGCAAGGACAAGGCTACGCTGCTGGTAACAATGCTGCGGGCCGCGGGCATCCCGGCATACGTGGCCCTACTCAATGCTGGTTCGCGAATGGACGTGCCGGCGAATCTTCCAGGAATGGGTCTCTTCGATCACGCCATTGCTTATGTGCCGGGCAGTCCTGCGTTATGGATCGACTCGACCGACCGCTATGCCCGGCTGGGTCAGTTACCCGCCGGCGATCAGGGCAGGCTGGCGCTGATCGCGCGGCCGGAAACCACCTCGCTGGTGAGGACGCCGGAATCCACCTCGGGGGACAATGTGCTGGTGGAGTTTCGCGAGCTAGCGCTCGGCGAGAACGGTCCATCGACGGTCACGGAGAGAACCCAGCCCACGGGCGTCTTCGAGTCGTATTACCGCTCCTCCTATGCCGACAAGCCCGATAACGAGACCAGGGACGGCCTCACCGGATACGTAAAGGGGCAATACATTGCCGATAGGCTGGGCAGTCTGGAACGTACTGATCCGGCCGACCTTTCGCGGCAATTTGAACTGAAGCTGGTGGCCGAAAGGGCGAAGCGAGGCTATACGGACCTGGATAGCGCGGTCGCCGCAATTCGCTTGGAGGGGTTGTTTCAGTTTCTGCCCGACGATCTGAGGCGCAAGGACGACACGGACGAGAAGAAGAAAGACGACAAAGACAAGCCCAGGAAGCCACGCATGGTGGACTGGGAGCTATATCAGCCCTTCCGTACCGAGTGGAACTACAGGATTGTGCCGCCTACCGGGTTTGTGCCCAAGGAACTGCCTTCGGACGCGACGATTCAAATTGGTCCAGCGGTGCTGACTGAAGAGTTTTCCAAGGAGAAGGACGGCGCTGTGGCCGCGCGTCTGGTTTTTGATTCCGTCAAGCGACGCTACACAGCTGCGGAAGCAACCGAGCTGCGCAAAAAGGTAGTAGAGCTCATGGCGGGGCCGGCGATTTTGGTTAACTTCGAGCCTCAGGGAGCCGTGCTTCTTCATGAAGGCAAGGTTGGCGAGGCGTTGGCCGCTTATCGAAGTCTGGTCACGCAGCATCCCAACGATGCCGTTCACCACTTGCAGGTGGCCAAGGTGCTGCTGGAGGCGGGGATGGGCGAGGCGGCGCGTGCCGAAGCCCGAAGGGCTGTAATGCTGGACCCCAACTCTGCGCCGGCGGAGAGAACGCTGGCGGATATTTTGAAGCACGATCTGGTGGGTCGGGATATGCGCGCTGGCAGCGACTGGGCAGGGGCGACCGAGGCCTACCGTGCCGCAATGCGGCTGGATGCGGACGACCATTCTGTGCAGGCCAGCCTGGCGATCTTGCTGGAACACGATCCGGTGGGGCGGCGCTACGGCGACCAGGCGAAAATGAAGGAGGCCATTGCCGAATACCAGAAATTGGGCCAGGACAAGTTGGTGGAACTGGGCCTGACCAACAATCTTGCTTACGCCCTTTTTTATGGCGGCGATCCGGACGGAGCCGTCAAGGCCGCGCAAACCTTGAATCCACAACCCACCGCGCTGATTGCCGCGAGTGAGGCCATCCTGCACGGAAGCAAGGCGGGCTTGGCCGAGGCCAACAAGCGATCCGTTGACGACGCATCCTTCAAAGGCGCGGCGCACACAGCCGGCGAGATGCTGATGAGAATTCGCCGGTACCTTTTGGCTGCCGATTTTCTGGATGCGGGCGCGGCCGGCGACAACGCGGCCCAGACAATGGGACTTGCGTCGATTCTGCGCGGAGCGCAACACCACGAGGATATGCACTTCGCCAACACGCCTGTTGACCTGGTCAAGCACGCCTATCTGCTTACTATGTCCCCTGACCTGACCCAAGCCGAAATGGAGGCCGTCTCCAGCCGCAGCGCGCGAGCTGTGATGGAGAATGAAGATGCGGAGGAGATGCAAGAGACGCTTGAGTCCGGCAAGAAGATGAATAGTTGGCTGGCCCGCGAAGACGACTCGCAAGACGTGGAAATCGATATCAGGTTGCAGCAGGTCGATCCCAAGATTGAAGGCAATGACGCAACTGGCTATCGCGTGAAGGTGCAGATTCCCGGAGGCAGGAATCTCACGTTCTTCGTAGTGAAAGAAGACGGACAATACAAGCTGCTGGATAGCGATGACAGACCCAATGCAATTGCGCTTGAGATGTTGGACCGAATCAAGGCCGGCGACCTTGGCGGCGCCAAAGTGCTGCTCGATTGGCTGCGCGAGGACCTTCATCTGGAGGGAGGCGACGACCCGTTCGGAGGACCGGTATTCCCTCGTTTCTGGGTCAAGGGTCAGGCCGCCGATGCTCGCAAGATGAAACTGGCTGCGGCATCGATTCTTGTCAGTTCCAAGCCCACCGCAGCAGAGGGTGTGACGCTGTTGGAAGAGGCGCGCAAGGACGCAGCCGGGGAACGCGAGCAAACGAACATCCTGGTGGCTCTGGCGGAAGGCTACTCGATACAAGACAACTTCGCAAAACTCGAGCAGGTCTCTTCGGCGCTGCTCAAGCAGGAGCCGGAATCCAGGCGGGCCTTTTTGTCGGATGCAGAGGCACTTATGGGGCTGGACAGGAATGGCGAGGCCCTTGCCCTTTGCGACGAACGGCTGAAGTTGCTGGATGGCGACCAGGATGCACTGCTGATGAGGATGCAGATTGAAGCAAATCTGGGCGACTTTGCAGCGGCTCGCGGATGGGCGCAAAAGCTGGTTGACCAGGGCAAGGAGAATGCGGAGATATTGAACGACATCGCCTGGTATGCGCTGTTTACCGGAAAGGTCGAAGCGAGCGATCTCTCGACTGCCATCAGATCTACTGAGATGTCCAAGGACAACCCGCATATCCTGCACACCCTGGCCTGTTTGTACGCCGATACCGGCAAGACTAAAGAGGCGCGCGACCTGCTGCTGCGCAGCATGGACGACTTGAACCTGGACGAGCCTAACGATGATTACTGGTATGCCTGGGGGCGCATCGCTGAGCAGTACGGCGAGCGTGAGATAGCAATTGCGGACTATCGCAAGCTGGAAAAGCCCAAGGAGATTCTGGCCGTTCCGACATCGAGCTATACTCTGGCGCAAACTAGGCTCAAAGCGCTGGGCGCGAATGGCGGCAGAGCAGGCAAGTAGGCGCTAACGAAAAAAGGATCAGAGGCGAGCTGTCAGTGTCGGCACTCGCCGGCTTCGGCTTTGTTGCTGAGTCCACGTGTTATTTTCGCGACCAATGATGCTGCCAATATCCCCAAAAAATCTTGCCTGCCTTACCGCATGGACTCGGCGAACGCCAATTTTCGTGAGCGCGTCGTCCGTAGCAAATCAGCCCAGCTATACCTGATAAGCAGGCGCTTGCAGATAATCTCATTGCTTTATGAGACGCTTGCTCTGAATCCCTCAAGCCAGAGCTTTGCCTGCAAAAGTCGATTTTCCCGCCGCCCCAGCGATTCCCAAAATACCACGCAATAATCCACTGTTCACCTTCGGGAAACGTCACCTTCGTAATCTGAACGGTTTCCAGCACAATGCCGAAGAAGAGAGTGAGGATAAGAGCTATGGCGACCAACCTGACACCCAGTTTCTCGATCCCGACAGTTACCTCTACCGCACGTGCGCGCTCCAACCGCCGCCTTATCAATCCGGAGGCGAGGCGCGCGCGCCAGATTCTTGACCGCGCCATCGAGTATCTGTGTGACGAATTCGTACGCCAAGGCCTGACGAACTCCTCAGGGGCCGATCAGTTGGAGGCCTCGCGGATTCTTGTGGCGCTCAACCGGCAGGTTTATAAGGAGTGCCCAAAAGTTCCAAGCTTTGGCGAGCGCTGCCGCAAGCTATTGCATTCACTTACTGTGTAGCCCACGCTATCCCACCATTTGTACTGCTCCTTTGCCCACTAACTCCTCTACGCATTCGACCCACCCGCGATCGGCTGCCACACTCATACTCTCCGGCTCCAGAATCGCCGCGTACTCGCCTTTCTTTTCCAAATGCAGCATCACCTTGCCAGGCCCCGGCGCCGCATCCGCCGCACTTTTCAATGCGGTCAGTATCTCCTCCGTCGCTCGATCCAAATTGATGCGAATCCGCACCCCCGACGGCAGTTTTACCTGCACCTCTTCGAGCGCGACAATAGAGCTGACAGAAATCTTCGGCGCCGCATCCTCATCGCCCATCAGCACGCCGCGCACCAGCACCGGAGCTTCCATCTTCAACTGCCCTGAAAGCTTCTCATAGTCTCGCGAAAAACAAATCAGGTCGATCTTCCCCGTCGCATCTTCCAGCGCCGCTTGCGCATACAGCTTTTGATCCCGCTTGCTCTTCTGCACGCGCAACCCGAGAATCATTCCTGCCACTTGAATCTCGTCCGCCGGGTCCGCCTGCGTGCCCCAGCGTCTCTCAGGTGGTTTGCGCTCCAGCGCCTCTGCCGCGGAAATCACGCCCGCTAAATTGCGCAATTTCTCCGCGTACTTGTCCAGCGGGTGCCCCGAGACAAAGAATCCCAGCACATCTTTCTCATTGGCCAGCCGCTCGCCCTCTTCCCAATCAGCCACTTTGGGCAAGTCCTCGCTGCTGTCCCAGCCAGCCTTGGGTCCTTCATCGAATAGCCCAAAAAGCCCGCTCTGCCCTTGCGCAGCGTCTCTCTGCGCCTTTTGTGCGCGTTCCATGGCCTTATCAACGGCTGCCATCAGCGGCCCGCGCTTGCCCAGCGAGTCCAGCGCTCCGGCCTTGATCAGCGACTCGAGCACTCGCTTGTTCATCACGCGCAGATCAACCTTCTCACAAAACTCCCAGATGCTCTTGAAGCGTCCGCCAACTTCTTCGCGCGCCTTCAGAATCGACTCAATGGCATTGCCGCCAACATTCTTTACCGCAGCCAGGCCAAATCGTATCGCCTGAACATCCCCGCTGGCATGTGGCGTAAACTGGCTCCCGGAAACCTGCACGTCGGGCGGTTCAACGCGGATCCCCATCTCCTTGCATTCGGCGATATACTTCACCACATTCTCCGGCTTCGATGTCTCCGAGGTCAGCAGCGCCGCCATGAACTCCACCGGATAATGCGTCTTCAAGTAAGCCGTCTGGTAAGCCACCAGCGCGTAGGCCGCCGAGTGCGATTTGTTGAACCCATACCCTGAGAACTTCTCCATCTGGTCGAAAATCTCGCCCACCAGGTTCTTCGGATGTCCAAGAGTCGCCGCGCCGCTCATAAAGCGGTCCCGCTGCTCCGCCATCGCATCGGCATTCTTCTTCCCCATCGCGCGCCGCAGCAGGTCCGCCTCGCCCAGTGAGTAACTCGCCAGCACGTTGGCAATCTGCATTACCTGCTCCTGGTAGACGATCACTCCCAGCGAGTCCTTCAAGACCTTCTCAAGTTCCGGCAGCATGTACTCCACCTTGCGCCGCCCCCACTTGCGCTCGATGAAGTCGTCGATCATGCTCATCGGACCCGGCCGGTACAACGCATTCAGCGCCGTAAGTTCTTCCACGCTGTCCGGCTTGTACCGCCGCAGAATATCCCGCATCCCGCTCGACTCAAATTGGAAGATCCCCGAGGTCAGGGCCGAGTGAAAGACCCTCTTGAATGTCGCTTCGTCGTCCTGCGGAATCGCTTCTATATCCAGCTTTTCGCCTCGGGTCAGTCCGATCAGCTTGACGCAATCGTCGATCACCGTCAGCGTCGCCAGACCCAGAAAGTCCATCTTTAGCAGGCCCATCTTCTCGACGGCCTTCATATCGTACGCTGTCACAATTTCATCGTTCTTCGTCTTGTTCAGCGGCACCAGTTCGGTCAGCGGACGCGGAGCAATCACCACCGCCGATGCATGGACCCCCGACCCGCGCACCAGCCCTTCCAGCTTCTTCGCCGTATCGATCAACTCGCGAATCTGCCCGTCCGTCTGGTAGACCTTCTTCAGCTCCGCAACCTCTTCCAGAGCCGTATCAATCGTCATTCCAATCGTCAGAGGTATCAGCTTCGCAATCCGGTCCACGTCCCCATATGGCATGTCCATCGCACGGCCGCAGTCCTTGATCGCCGCCTTGGCAGCCATGGTGTTGAAGGTGATGATCTGCGCCACCTGCTCGCGCCCGTACTTGCGCGTCACATAGTCAATCACCTCGCCCCGCCGGTTCTGGCAAAAGTCCACGTCCACGTCGGGCATGGTTACGCGCTCCGGATTCAGAAACCGCTCAAAGAGCAGCGAGTGCTGCAGCGGGTCTACGTTGGTGATCTCCATCGCGTACGCCACCAGCGACCCGGTCGCCGAGCCGCGCCCAGGACCGACAGGAATCCCATTGTCGCGCGCATATTTGATAAAATCCCACACAATCAGGAAGTAGCCCGCGTAATTCATCTGCTCGATGATTCCAATCTCATATTCGAGCCGCGCATCGTATTCATGAATCGGCGCGCGCCGCGCACCGCGCGCCTCCAGGCTTCGCACCGCCGTATCTAGCCGCTTCTTATAACCCTCCCGGCACACCTGCTCAAAGTAACTATTAATCGTGTGGCCTTCAGGAACATCAAACAACGGAAACGGATTGTCCACCGGCTTGAGCTTGAACTCGCATCGCTCGGCAATCTCCATCGACCGCTCGACCACGGACGGCGAATCCTTGAAGAGCCGCCCCATCTCATCGGCGCTCTTCACAAAAAACTGGTCGGAATCGAACCGGAAGCGTTCCTTATCGTGTATCTTCGAGCCGGTCTGCACGCACAGCATCACATCGTGCGCGTGCGAGTCATCCCCGCACAGATAATGCGAGTCGTTGGTCGCCACCATCGGAATATTCAGTTCTTTTTCCAGCTGGAACAGAGCCTCATGAATCTTTAGCTCCTGCTCCAGCCCCTGATCCTGAATTTCGAGATAAAAATTGCCCTTGCCAAAAATATCCTGGTACTGCTCGGCAACGCTGCGCGCCTTTTCATAATTGCCGGCCAGCAACTCTTCGCACAGCTCGCCGCTCAGGCAGCCCGAGAACCCAATCAGTCCTTTTGAATTCTCAGCCAGGTACCGCTTGCTTACACGCGGCTTGCGATAGAACCCGTGAAGCGATGCCTCCGAGGTAATCCGAACCAGATTCCGGTATCCCTCTTCGTCCTGAGCGAGCACCAGCAGGTGATTGTTGTCGTCTCCTTCGCCCGGCGCGCGGTGGTCTTCGTTTTTGCTGATATAGAGCTCACACCCCAGAATCGGCTTGACCCCTCTGGCCTTCGCCGCCTCAAAAAAGTGCACAGCTCCATAGATGTTTCCGTGGTCTGTCATGGCGACAGACTTCTGCCCCAACGTTGCCACGCGGTCCATCAGCTTGGTTAGGTCGCAAGCCCCATCCAGAAGCGAGTACTCGGTATGCAAATGCAAATGCGTAAATTCATTCATGATTCATTACGATTCTAGTCTGAGGCCCAGTTCTTTCCGTGGAAAACCGGGCTCAAATCCAACAATGGACCCCACCCTTTCCGAGCAAATGAATTGGGTGGGCGAGGTGAAACAGTTTTCTTTCCGCTTGCCATGCTGCTGCTCATGTTCTACGCTTTGCTCGTCGACCAAGGAAGGGGGTAGGCAGGCATGACTCAAATCGCGAGTATTGACGGCGTATTCTTTTGGCATGCCGAAAGGTAAGATACCTGCCAAACGCAAACCGTCTCCCAAGAAGACCGCACGAAAGGTCAAGGGCGAGTGCCTGATCCCGCCTCGCGTACCAAACGAGGCGATCAATCAGTTTGCGTTCAATCGGCATAAATCGTGTCGAAGGCCAGCGAACTCTTCCCCGACCCCGAGACTCCGCTGACCACCGTCAGCTTTCCATGGGGAATATCGCAGGAGATGTTCTTCAGGTTATGTGTCCGCGCGCCGCGGATGATGATGGCATCGTTCAAAGGGAAGGCACCGTCTGGAATTCGTCCAGCAGCGTCTCTGTCCCCTTAGCGAGCTTCAGGACGCAACCGACCATTCTCCATTATAGGCCATGGCGCAAGCAGCGCCAGTGCGTATGCACACCCCAAACAAAACTGCGAGGCGGCAAACCTCCCGCCTCGCAGGTATTGAAACACAAATGGCCAGCTGCTTCCTGGAGCAGAGACTCCAGCCCGCAGGCCGTTAGCTTTCCTGACTATAAGAATGATCGGAAGAATAATGCCTGACAGAGCCTTCTTCATCGCGTACTCCTTGCAAAAGTGCCGATCATCCGTTTTCCTTGGTATCCGGCCGGCAACCGTCGCTGCGCCGAGGCTTATTGCGCTCCATGCGCGCGCAGAAGATTCACAATGTCGGTACTGCCCGCTTTTTCCGCGAGGCTCAAGGGCGTGTCCCCGTTGCTGCCCTTGACGTTGGCATTTGCGCCCTTCTCTAGGAGCAGCTTCACGGCCTCACCGCTGTTCCAGAAGGGAGCACCGGTCACTGCCGTGATGAGCGCCGTGTTGCCATCGAGGGTTTTGGCCTCGATGTTCGCGCCCTTGTCCAGCAGCAGCTTCACCACTTCGGTTTTGCCCCAGAGGGCCGCCGCAATGAGCGCTGTGTATCCGCCTATGTCCGTAGCCTCGATGTTGGCGCCTTTGTCTAGCAGCACTCGCGCAACATCAGGTTTGCCATTGCTGGCCGCCAAAAGCAGCGCCGTTCTGCCGTTAGGGTCCTTGGCCTCGATTTTTGCTCCCTTAGACAGCAATTGCTCCACGGTTGCCGTATCGCCGTTTCCGGCGGCCTGCAGGAGTTCGTCATCCAGGCTGCCCGAAGCAGCCTGGCCTGCCGCCAGATGGCTGCACGAAAACAAAATAGCTGGAAGAATGATGGATGCAAGAATTCTTTTCATCGCTTTCTCCTATGGACCGGGATTTCCATATTGCTTTTCCCGCGGCAACAGAATATACCCCGAGGCTGGGCTCGAAATCTTTTTCGCATTTCGTCCAAGGCCAGAGCCGTGTGCCGGGTGCCCCATCCTTCGCGCTCTTTGCGAAGGGTGAGAAACCACGAACCGCATGCGCGAAGCGCACCCCCCGCACCGCAGGTGCTTGCAGATCATTTCCTCACTTCGTCGCACAATGATTCTCAGCAGCCTTCCTTCAAATAATCGTCCCGGCACGACCCCTTCGTGCCGCCTTTCAGCCGGAAGCTGTCAGCAGAGCCCAAAACGCCGCGTAACTCCTTATCCTGGAATATTTTGCAGGGAACTTCTTTGTTTTCAAGATTTTACAGCGCAACCCTATCCGTAACCTTAAGAAAACAAGGATTTTGTTTACAAAATATGGGTGGGGGTACTGGGTAACGTATGTGTAGTTCTGTGTGCACTCTGCGCGGTGCCGAAAACCAAGAACCGCACTCCGGCTAACGGGTCTTTACCTTCTCCCGGCAGGGAGAACGCGAAAATAGCCCAGGGTGAAACCCTGGGTCAACGTCCCACATTTAGCCCTGCCGTCCCGTAGCGCCGGCGCGAAACCAAAGCGTCATTCGACTCCCAGCACCTTCACAATCACACGTTTCCGTCTCTGCCCGTCGAACTCGGCATAGAAGACCCGTTGCCAGGTTCCCAGGTCCAGCTTGCCGTTGGTCACCGGAAGGGTGGTCTCGTGATGCAGCAGCAGCGATTTCAAATGCGCGTCGCCGTTGGTTTCGCCGGTGCGGTGATGCTTGTAGTCGGGCCGTGCCGGAGCCAGCTTCTCCAGCCAGACGCCGATATCCTCGATCAGCCCGCCCTCCAGATCGTTCACATACACCGCTGCGGTAATGTGCATCGGCGAAACGAAGCACAAACCGTCACGCACACCGCTCCGCTCCACCACGCGCTCCACTTCGTCCGTAATGTGCACCATCTCCCGCTGCTTTTTTGTCTCAAAGACCAAATACTCCGTATGACTTTTCAAGTTTTGTCTCCTTGGATCTTCCCGAGTTCTTTGTAGAGAATAAACTCCGGTCGGCGAGCAATACAGGCAGTTAGTCGAGGAGCTTAGAAGTTTCTGGATTCTAGGGTTTAGCTCCAGCTCAAAGCTTGACAACCGTTGAAGGCCCGAGCAACGGATGAAAGCGCTTGACAGGAAATGTTGGCCTAATGGAATATTCTACTAGACAACTGGATGGGAGAGTGTGAGCATGGCTGAACTGCAACAGCTTGACCGTGGCAGCGTTATGCCTCTGCATCATCAGATAGGACAGCGACTTCTCAGTCAGATTCAATCCGGCGTATTTGAGCCTGGCCAGCCATTGCCGCCGATCCAGGAGATTGCAATCAGCCTGGGTGTTAGCAACATGACGGTCCGGCAGGCCATTAAATCGCTTTGCGACCTCGGTGTTCTCTATAGCAAGCAGGGCAAAGGGACATTTATTTCGAAGCTTAAACTTGAGAAGGATTTTCGGCAGATACTTTCGTTTACAGAGGAAATGAAATCTCGAGGGTCGACGCCCGGATCAAAGGTTCTCTCTTTCGAAATTTGCAAGGCAAGCTCTGAAGTTATCGAAGCGCTTCGCTTGAAGCCAGATGACCAAGTGATTCAATTGCGCCGTATTCGCCTGGGGAATGATGTGCCGATGGGGATTGAGCGTAGCACTTTACCACTGAGCCTCTGTCCGGACTTACTTACTATTTTCGACCCGAATACTTCCCTTTATAAAATCTTGGCGGAACATTATGGGGTTCGGATAATTGTCGCGGATGAGGTGGTGGAAGTTAACCAGGCAAGTTCCGATGAGGCCCGGTTGCTCCGGATCAGTGACGGGAGCCCAATGTTCTCCTTTACGAGAACCTCATATGTCCAAAGCGGTCAGCCGGTGGAGTTTGTGCAATCGATGTATAGAGGGGACCGCTACAAGATTGTGTATCGCCTGACGCGTATTAATCGCGAATTGTTAGCGCCATCCAAATCCAGATGAAAAGGCCTTGGTCTGCAGTTGATCCTGGATAGAAAGGAAATGATTCCATGGCCGAACTAGACTACTTGAATCGGATCACTGAAGTTATTGCTCAGATTCGCGACACGCAGAAGGACAAAATCGAGCGTGCCGCACAAGCTTTCGCGGACTCCATCAAGTCCCGAGGGCGAGTGTATTTGTTTGGGAGCGGCCACTCGGTTATACCGGTCCTTGACATCTTTCCTCGTTATGGAAGTTTTGTGGGGTTTTACCCCATTTTTGATCCGCGGCTCATGTGGTTCAATGCCGTTGGCCCGGGCGACGCGCACGAACTTCAGTGGCTTGAGCAGGGTGAGGGTTATGCTAAAGTCGTGCTCTCCAGTTATGAGCTTAAGTCGAATGATTCGCTTTTGACTTTCTCCCATGGCGGCTTGAATGCAGCGGCAATTGAAATGGCGATTGAGGCAAAAAAGAGCGGCGTGACGGTTGTTTCGGTATCTTGCCTTCTCAATTACCGCCAGGCCGCCGCAACGCACTCGACAGGCAAAAAACTTCCCGATGTATCTGACATCGCTATAGATAATTGTGTTCCACCTGAAGATGCATTGGTTGCATGTGACGGGGTTCCAGAAAAATTTGCGGCCGGATCTACAGTAGCGTCGGTATCGATTGCCATGACGCTGGTCGCAGAGGTTGGCCGCCTTTTGTTGAAAGAGGGGCTGCGACCCTCCACGTTTGTGTCTCCCAACGTGGGCTTGGCGCCGGATCATAATGAGATGGTGTTTAAAGAGTACATAAGCAACGTATTCCATCGGTAATGACCGGGAAACAGTAATAGTATCGGTGGATTGCTAAGTGTGGGTTGAGTGCGGGTGAGAATCACAAAAACTGAGCAGTAGTTTTACTGACTGCGATTCAGGCGGGAATCCCTGGGGAACTTTGGTTTGCCGAAAGGGATTTGGGTCGCCGAGCCGACTCAGAGTTCCAATTGAAGTTTTGTGAGACATTCGAGGAATGGCTCCCATTCTTGATACATATAATCGGGGGCCAAGTTAAGGAACTCTAGCTTGGAATTGGCGCCACTTCCCTCAACAATCAAGCATTTGCGAGCGTAAATGCTCGTAAGCACAGGCAATGTTTGAAGAATACATTGTGGTGAACAGTTGGCACCTGTCGCTTTTTGAAGATCAGAATATTTCGGAACAGTTCAGAACATATTACGAAAGTTTTGGCTATGCTACACAATCTGGTAACGAATGCCGATGATAGATAGGACAAAACACATAGCCAGATCCTTGTTTTTGCCTAGGTGCTCTATGCGATCTTTGAAACCTATTGTAATCACTTCTGTTTTTGGCATTCTGTTCAACATTTCTGCTGCTGAAGCCTCGGCACAAACGAGCAATGATTCCAATTACCGGGAAGTGGGTATCCGGCAATCGTTTGCAACACATTTAGCGGTTCCGAACGGAATGAGATCGATAGGCCGGCTACCGCGCAATCAGCCGATGGAGCTGACACTTACCCTTAAACCTCGGAATCCAGAGCAACTGAAGAATGTGCTTCAGGGCCTCTATGATCCAACGAGTCCAAATTACCGGCATTTTCTAACAGCGGATGAATTTACTCAGCAATTTGGCCCTACCGAGGACGACGCGGGACAGGTGCGTGCGTTTGCCCTCTCGCATAGCCTGAAGGTGACGAACACTTCAACCAGTCGGTTAGTGATTCATGTGAGCGGCACAGTGGAAGCTGTCGAGCGCACTTTCGGCGTCAAAATGCAGGTCTATCGCCATCCAGCTGAAGCACGCAACTTTTATGCTCCAGATGTTGAACCCTCCCTAGATACCAATATTCCGGTACAGGGCATCACTGGTCTGAGCACACAATATTTACCGCGCTTTGCGAGTCATCAGCAGTTTGCCGCTTCCGATGCGCAGACCAACGATGGTTCTGGTCAAAGTGGGAGCTTTCTCGGGAGTGATCTGAGGAATGCGTATGTTCCCGGCGTGTCCCTGGATGGCAGTGGTCAAACCATAGGCATCTTTGCCATGGGGGGTTACAAGCTAAGCGATATTCAGGGCTATTTCAGCAGCCAGGGACAAACGCTGAATGTTCCGATTGTAAATGTATTGCTTGACGGAATGAATGGGATTTGCGGAACTTCATGCGACGATAGTGAAGCTGGACTCGATATTGAGATGGCCCTTTCTCTTGCGCCTAACCTTTCCGCTGTTGTTTTCTATGAAGGTTCTACACCGCTCGACATCCTGGATCAGATGGCAACGGACAATATTGCTCGACAGTTAAGTTGCTCTTATGTGTTTGCTCCGGATCCGGCATCCTACGAGCCCGTCTTTGAAAAGTTTGCAGCACAGGGACAGAGCTTCTTTGCTTCTTCTGGAGATGGAGGAGCATTTTCACTACCAGGTTGCACCGGAAACTGCTGGAACAGCCTCTTCCCGGCAGACGACCCATGGGTAACAGCGGTTGGCGGTACTGTTCTTACAACAAGTACATCTGGCGGCGCATGGGCTTCCGAGACGGCATGGCCCTATAGCGGAGGTGGAATCAATGATTTCGGCTATCCAATTGCCGACTACCAGTCTTCGTTGATCAATGTCTCCGATCAGGGGTCAACCACGCTGCGGAACATCCCCGATGTGGCTGCAGTGGCGACAAATGTTTATGCGGAGTTTAACGGCGATCAGGGAAGTGCGGGAGGAACGAGTGCATCAAGTCCGATATGGGCGAGCTTCATGGCGCTGGTCAACCAGCAGGCCAATGGACAGCCGATCGGATTCCTTAACCCGTCGATTTATGCTCTGGCCCAGACCGCTGGATACGGCGACGACTTTCACGACATAACCAGCGGCAACAACTTCAATATGTACAGCCCGAACCTCTTCTCCGCAGTTTCAGGCTACGACCTTGCGACTGGGCTTGGTTCTCCAAAGGGACAGAACCTGATCGACGCTCTCAGCCCGGTTTCAACAACGGCGAACTTCTCGCTTCTCTCCTCTTCCAATTCGATCAACATTCTTCAGGGCGCACAAGATAGCGTTCAGATTTCCCTGCAACCCTCGAACGGATTCACAGGAACCGTGAATTTGAGCGCCCATGTTCTCGGCACAGCGCCAGGAGCCTCTGTCACTTTGAGCCAGTCTTCGATCAGCGGCTCGAGCACCTCCCCCCTGACGATTTCAACAACCGGTGCGGTGGCCAGCCCATTCATTTTGGTTGGAGTTACCGGGACAAGCGGCGGCTTGATGCAAAGCCTTTACTTGCCGGTTACAGTGCAACTTCCGAATCTTTCGGCGACTGCGGTCAGTGCACCACCGGCAACCATCTCTTCAGGCACGACCTTTCCTATTACCGATACAACCGCAAACTTGGGGCAGGCACCGGCCGGAGCGTCTGTTACGCAGTTGTATCTTTCAGATTCGCCCAGCCGAAATGGTTTCCTGTTTCCCGTAGGCTCTCGTTCAGTTGGCGCGCTGGCGGTTGGTGCAACCTCATCGGGCGCAACCACTGTAACTGTGCCGGATGGCATATGGCCGAATACGCCCTACTACCTTCTTGCCTGTGCCAATAGCACGAACAGCGTGATCCAGGCGACCAGCGGAAACTGCACTGCTTCCACAACCACAGCGGTCTACAGCGTAGCCGCTACGCAGACAGCGACAACGCTGGTCGTGACTTCCTCCGGAGGTACGGTTACACAAGTTTCATCGGGAACTGAGGTGACGCTGACGGCAAACGTCACCTCTGGCTCAACTCCCATCAATCCAGGAATGGTCAAATTCTGCGATGCAACTGCAATCTACTGCACAGATAGCCATTTACTGGGAACAGCGCAGCTCAAAAGTGACGGAACGGCAACGCTGCACTTTGTGCCGGGAATCGGAGCTCATTCTTACAAGGCTGTTTTTGCGGGTACAAGTGCATTTACGTCCAGTTCCTCCTCTTCATCAACGCTGACGGTTAATGGGAGCCACCCTTCAACAACCTCGATTGCGATGAGTGGAAGCATGGGTAGCTACGGCCTGACCGCGACAGTATCAGGGATGGGTGGACCATCTGCGCCTGGCGGTTCCGTTTCTTTCCTGGATTCCAGCAACAGCAATTCAATTCTGGGTACGGCAAACCTCGTCGCGGATTCACCGTTATTGAACTGGCAGAATTCGCAGAACCCCGCTGCCGGGGCCGATCCGCAGGGAATCGCCGTGGGCGATTTTAATGGCGATGGCATTCCTGACTTGGCTATCGCGATTCGCAATGACGGAACCGTAACGATCCTGCTGGGCAATGGAGATGGGACCTTCACAGCCGGAACGATTGTGAACAATTTGCCTTCGGCCCAGGCCATTGCAGTTGCCGATTTCAACGGCGACGGCAATCTTGACCTCGCAGTGACCAACTCAGGATGGAACTCGGTCACGATCCTGCTGGGGAACGGCAAAGGCGCCTTCACTTCTTCTTCTGTACTTTCAACAGGGGTTACGCCCGCCGGGCTTGCTGTTGGCGACCTGAATGGGGACGGGCTTCCGGACCTGGCGGTCGCCAATTACGCCAACAATACGATTTCCATTTTTCTGAGTAATGGCGATGGCACATTTACCGCAGCTCCCGTGATTACCTTGCAGGGCGCTCCCCAGAGCATTGCTCTGGCGGACTTCAATGGTGATGGAAAGGCCGACATGGCAGTGGCAGTTGCGCGGCCAAACAATGAATGCGTCGTTATTCTTCTGGGCAATGGAGACGGCACATTCACGGCCTCCAGCCAAAGCCTGCCGGTGGGTGAATATCCCTCCTCGATAGTTTCGGCTGATTTCAATGGCGATGGGAAACCTGACCTCGCAGTGACCATTTCTGAAACGAATTCTGTAGCTGTCTTCTTAGGGAATGGCGATGGCACATTTAATGCCTTCAGTTCTTCACTATCCACCGGCAACTATCCTCTTTCACTGGTTACAGCAGACTTCAACGGTGATGGGCAGCCGGATCTGGCAATTGCCAATGCCGGTGACAGCACCATAACAATTCTTCTGGGCCAGGGGAATGGCAATTTCAGCGCTGCCAGTATCAATCTGTCTTCAGGTGTTTCGCCTCTTGCGATAGCTGCAGCTGACTTCAATGGAGATGGATATGCGGATTTGAGTACAGCGAATGAACTTGGCGACTCGGCATCTGTCTTTATGGCACAGTGGCAACAGGCGGCAACAGCCTCTCTGAATCAGGTCGATCCAATGAGCGCAGGCGACCACCTGGTTGAAGCCAGCTATCCAGGTGATTCCAACTTTGGGGGCAGTGCTTCCGCAACTGTTACTCTTGTAGGCGCAGCACCTCCTGCGGTTACCGTCACACCCTCTTCAACCAATGTTACGACTGCACAATCACTGAATGTCAGCATCACTGTGAGTGGAAGCCCGACACCAACCGGCACTGTGGTTCTCACCAGCGGCGGTTACACATCCGCGTCAACCGCACTTGCGAATGGAGGCGCGACTTTCATAGTGCCTGCAGGATCGTTGACCATCGGAAGCGACACTTTGACGGCTAGTTACACGCCGGACCCATCCAATTCGCCCACCTACAAGAGCGCTACCGGAACGAGTTCTGCGGTGACGGTGACACAAGCTAAAACCACGCCCGAAATTTCCTGGGCGACACCAGCAGCCATCACCTACGGTACCGCATTGTCGGCAACTGAGTTGAATGCTAGCTCAGGCGGCGTAGCTGGGATCTTTGTCTATACACCAGTGTCAGGTACAGTTTTAGGCGCAGGCAAACAAACACTTTCGGTAACGTTCACCCCTACTGACACTACGGATTACAACGCAGGCACGGCAACGGTCACACTGACAGTGAACCAGGCAACACCAACCATTTCCTGGGCTACGCCAGCAGCCATCACCTTCGGTACTGCGTTATCCTCAGTCCAACTGGATGCGACTGCGTCCGTCACCGGAACCTTTGCTTATGATCCGGCCGCAGGAACGACACCTGCCGTGGGGAGTGATACGCTCTCGGTTTCTTTCACTCCATCCGACACCACCGACTACACCACGGCATCAGCAACCGTCAAACTGGTGGTCAGCAGCCCGTCGAATCCTTTGCCCTCCGTCAGCAGCATGTCACCGGCATTTAGCAGTACCGGCGGATCTGCCTTCGCGCTTACGTTGACCGGAACCGGATTTGTCTCTGGCTCTACGGTTTATTGGGGCACAACCGCTCTTTCAACACTGTTTATGAGTTCAACCCAATTGACCGCACAGGTGACCGCTGCTGAGATTTTGAATGCTGGGGTGACCGCCGTCTCTGTGCAATCGCCCGCACCAGGAGGAGGCACGTCCAATGCTCTGCAATTCGAGGTTGATAGTGCGGGATCTGGGTCAGGCATAGCGCCGGCATTCACAACATTGACGGCCTCGGTAACGGCCGGAGTGACTGCCAGTTATCCTGTGACACTCTCGTCTTCACCAACGAATGTTTCCGTCACATGCCTGAACCTTCCCGCTGGCGCCACCTGCAGCTACTCATCAGCCACCGGTGCTGTGACAATCGCGACTTCGTCGACAACGCCGAAGGGAACCTACCAAATTACAGTGGTGTTCACGGGGACGCTGCCGGGCTCGGCCTCAGCATTTGTGGTTCTGCCCTTGCTCTTGGTACCGTTCCTGGTCATGCGCAGGAGGTTACTGGCACGCAACATTTGGTTCACTGCTTGCATGGCGCTGGTGATTCTGGCGGGGATTGCGACTGCTATTGGTTGTGGCGGGTCCGGATCCAGTCCTGTATCGCCGACGAGTCCTACGCACCAGGTCACCTCTTCTGGAGGAGTGACACTAACGATCCAATGAGATCAAGTATTCGGATGTGCTCAGATGCTTCTGATCTGTGGCACGCCCAGAACGCGTCCAGCGTTGTATCTCAACGCCGTGGCTCAATGTGAATCTGCAGTTGGCCGCTCTGGGTGTACCTGGTCGATGCCGCCAGCTCACGCAGCTTCAGTTCCCGGTATTTTTTGATCGCGTCCGCCAGGGTTGGGGCAAACGTCGCCAGAGTTACGGATTGGTTGTTGAGCACCCTGACGGCCGGTTCGAGATGCTGCCCCATGGCCGTCTTCGTCGTGTAAAGGATCACGGGGTAAGTCTCTTGTTTCATTGTCCCGGTGAGCCGGTACCGCCATGCCCAGAGGTCACTTTTCCCACCCCGTTTCTCGCGCCGGAGGCTCCCACGCTGGTATCTTGGAGACATGCGTTACCTCATTTTCACCCGTGCTGTGGATGGCCCGAATGAAGCAGTTATTCGCACTGTGGGGATCGAGGGTGAGACTGATTCTGTAAACATTTGATTCTAAACGTGGCCCCGTAGCTCAGGTGGATAGAGCAGCAGTTTCCTAAACTGCGTGTCGGAAGTTCGAGTCTTCCCGGGGTCACCACTCCTTTTCAAGAATTGTCCGATATACAATTCTGGTGGGCGCGGACCACGCTGAATCAGCGATGGCCCAAACGCAGTTCCCAAACCAGCGATTTCGATGCGTTGACATCTCGTCTTGTCCCGTCTATAAATGTTCATGACATGGAATTTCGTTCCATGCCATAACGGCTGTCCTCTACAACGGTCAGCACAATCCATCACGGCAATCGCCAGGATGCTCGGGAAGGCGGTGAAACTCCGCCACTGCCCCGCAACTGTGAGCGCCCCTGCCCAACTGCCCGTTCTATTGGCAGGGCAGGGAACCAGCCAGGGATTCTCCGCCACCGGCGGAAGCCCTTAGTTAACCACTGCATGGCGAGCCATTGCGCCCGCTGGTGGGAAGGTGGCTGGGAAAGGCGCAAGTCAGGAGACCGGTCCTCGCGCCCTCAACCCGCTTACGTTCCGAGGGGAACGAAGGAGCCTTCATGCCTGTTTCCGCGCAATCATTTTCTCCCAGTATTCATGCTCAACTGACGCGCATGCTGCCCCGCGCCATCGCACTGCTTTTGCTTGCTACTGCTTTCGTGCTTTGCCATGCGGCCTCCATCCGAGGCGTGGTTACGGATGCTTCCGGCGCGAAGGTCACAGGCGCTAACGTAGTTCTGATCAGCGGCGGTAAGGCCGTAGGTGCAGCCATCTCCACGGCTGACGGCAGTTTTCAGATTCTTACAGGAGTCCAGGGGCGCTTTTTCCTCATAGTTTCCGCAAAAAGTTTCCGCCAATTGGAGACGCCCAGCTTTTATGCAGGCAGACTCGACTCGATCGAGCGCAACGTAGTGCTTGAACCGGAGTGGGTGCGTCAAGCCATCGTGGTTACGGCTACCGGCATTCCCACGCCTCAGCCGCAAACCAGCGAGGCTACAAGTGTGCTGAGCCCGCTTGATCTGGCGTTGCGCACCGACCTGGTGAGTGCTTTGCGCCTGATGCCGGGTACGATCTCAGTGCAGCAAGGCCAACTTGGCTCGCTAACCTCGCTGTTCATCCGCGGCGGTAATTCAGACGCGAATAAAATTCTCTTAGACGGCGTCGATGCCGGCGATGTAGGCAACGGCTTCGACTTCGGTCCGCTCTCTACTACCGCCATGGAGCACGCGGAGGTCTATCGTGGCCCCGACTCGAGCCTTTACGGCGCGGGCGCGGGCAGCGGCGTAGTCAGCCTCACTACACAGCGCGGTACGACCAGTTACCCCTCAATACTTTTTCAGGGCGATGCCGACAATCTCTCCACTTCGCACGAGGAACTGGAAGTGGCCGGGGCGCACAACCAATTCGATTACCTGGGCGCCTTCAGCTGGCTTCAGACTGCCAACGATCTACCAATGGACGAATACCACGTAGCCACCACGGCAGCCAACGTTGGCTGGCAGCCGAACGGGAGTACGCAGATTCGCGGCACATTGCACTATGGCGTCGATGCCACCGGCGTTCCCAATGCCTGGGATTTCTATCAGGTGGCCGACGACGCTACGCAAAAGGACCAAGACCTTTTTGTCAGCGCCTCCATCGACAATGCGACAACGGCGTCCTTTCACAACACGCTTCGCTACGGTCTTACCCGTAAGCGAGAGCAATGGAGCCAATGGGCTTCGGAGGGCATCTGTATCCCCGCCGATACGTGCAATGAAACCCCCGGCACACCCGGCGCGGGTAATTTCTACGGTCTTTCGGTTACCATCCAGGGAGCCAACGGATACAACGCGACGGGCCAGACATTGCTGGATTACAGCACTGCTAATTATGCCGTCTATCCGAGCGGGTTTCAGCAAGTCTCCAATCGCGATCAATTGGTTTATCAGGGCGATTACAGCGTCACGAGCCATCTAATTGCGCTCGTCGGTTTTCATTATGAAGATGAGCGCGGGACGTATGTCGATCCCTCCTATTTTGAGAACGACGCAACCGAACGCAGGAACTATGAGTACCTGGCCAGTGTGCATGGCGACTTCAAGAGGCGTTTTTATTACACGCTGGGCGGCAGCCTGGAGCACTACTCGATCTTCGGCACACAGACCTCGCCGCGCGCGGGGCTCACGTACTATGCAGTGCGTCCGCGCAAGGGCATCTTCAGCGGAACCCGCATCCTGTTCAACTATGGCGATGGCGTACGCGAGCCAAAACTCTCCGAGCAGTTCGGATCACTCTACCAATTTCTAACCACGCACGGCTATCAGTCTACCGCCCAGCAATTGCAGATTAGTCCTTTGGCGGCGCCCTCTACAAGAACCTACGAAGGCGGCGTGGAACAGGCCTTCTGGGGCGAGCGAATTGTCTTTCGCTCCAGCTATTTTCACAATGAGTTCGGGCGTGAGATTGAATCTGTGGGCGCACAGCTGCTTACGAATCTGATTCCAGGGCTAACTCCGTCCGACCTCGGTTCCTACTACAATCAGGACGCCGGCCTCTATGTCAACACCGGAGCCTTCCGCGCACAGGGCATCGAGGCGACTGTCGAGAGCGGTATAGGCAAATACCTCTTCTTCCGCGGCGGATACACCTACCTTGACGCCGTCGTGCAGCGCTCCTTCGACAGCGACAATGAGGCATTGTTGGGCGGCTATGCGCCCACCTACCCCTACGGCTGTTCCATTGGCACTGCAAACTGCATTCCTATCGGAGGATACTCACCATTGGCGGGTGCGCGACCCTTCCGCCGCGCACCGCATAGCGGCTCTTTCACAGCCAGCTTCGCGCAGAAGAGCCTTACGGCAAGCTTTACCTCCGCTTTTGCAAGCCGTAGTGACGACTCTACGTATCTGGAGTACATGGACATCAATCAGGAGAATTCGCTGCTTCTGCCCAACCGCAACCTCGACTGGGGTTATGTCAAGCTCGACCTGGGCGCAAGCTACAAGCTGCTCCCGTGGCTAGCGATTTATGGTCAAGCGGAAAATCTCACTGACAACAGGCACATCGCTCCCATCGGCTATCCCAGCCTGCCCTTCACTTTCCGTGCCGGCCTGCGCATCCAGTGGACCAAGAGCGCTGGCCAGTGAGTGATTCTCCGCACATCTCATCATGCGGTGTTTGTCATCTGTGTTGAAGCTGGCCAAACTTGGTCCGTGTTAACCACAGATGACACCCGCACAAACGACGGGAGAAATTTGTCGCCAGTCGCTGGCTGTGACAAATCACACCATAGATCTGTAAATACCTGACTTTCACAATACATTCATTTCGGTTTGGTACCTTTTCCCCATTGGGGAAAACTAGAGTTTGCTGCAACCCCAAGGGCAGCAGCGCGCCCGCGAGAGATGCGAGGACCGACGGTGCACGGAGTTCAGTATGCCCAGTGCACTACGCATTGTGCAGATTTCTCACAAGAAGGGGCGCTGCCGACTAGTCATCCAGCGCATCTCAACACCACAAGCATTTTGGAGAGCCATTATGACGATCAAAAGAATGCATCAAGGCATTTTCTGCCTAATGATCCTCACCCTGTTCGTATGCCCGGGCATGCTTGCCCTGCACGCGCAGACCTCCACCGAAGGTTCTATCGCCGGAACAGTTACTGATCCCGCCGGAGCCGTCGTCAACGGTGTAGCCGTCACCATTCACAACATGGGGACCAACGCCGAGATCAAGCTGCCCACCGACGCCAGCGGCTTTTTCAAGGCTCCCTTGCTCGAGCCCGGCACCTATAGGGTGACTTTTTCCTCGCCCGGGTTCAGCACCTATAACGCAGATAACGTGATTGTTCAGGTCGGCCAGGTCACCAGTCTTCTGCCGCACCTCGTGGTCGGCGCGTCCTCGTCCTCTATCGAGGTCGTGGAGCAGGCGCCCGTGGTGAACCTCGAGTCGCCCGACTTTACTGATACGCTGAATGCCAGAGCGCTGCAAGAGATTCCCATTAACAACCGCCGCTGGTCCTCGCTTGCCATGACCACTCCGGGCGTCGTTTCCGATTCCAACGGCTACGGCCTTGTAAGCGTTCGCGGCATCAGCCCGATTCTCAACAACGTCGAGATCGACGGCGCCGACGACAACCAGGCCTTCTTCTCTGAAGAGCGCGGGCGCACCCGTGAGGCGTATTCCACGACAGGAGCCGCGGTTAGAGAATTTGCCGTCAACACCGGCGTTTTCTCGGCTGAATATGGTCGTGCCGCCGGCGGCGTCATCACTTCCGTCACCAAGAGCGGCACCAACCAGATTCACGGTCAGGCCTACTTCTGGGATCGCGAAAGCAAATGGAACGCGATGAACGATTACACCACGATCACGGAGCTAATCAACGGCGCCAACACCATCGTTCATATCAAGCCTGAAGATCTGCGCAAAATCTACGGTTTCACCGCGGGCGGCGCGCTGATTAAGGACAAACTCTTCTGGATCTATACCTACGATCAACACACCCGCGTATTTCCTGTCGTAGGTGTTCCCAATAGTCCGTCGCTGTTTAACACCGTACCCCTGCTCGCAGCCAATTTGCCTACCGGGGCAAACTGTTCGGCCCTCGGCTACCTGTCGGGTGACACATCAGCCACGGCACAGGCGAGCATCGATGCACAAGCCTGCACATTGGCCGCCCGCCAGAAGATAAGCTACAACACGGCCGCCATCGACTGGAGCAGCATGATGTTTGGTGGTTCTGTAGCCAATGGCGCTGCGACGCCTCAGAATTTCACGGATCTGGGTCTTAACTCGGACATCGGAGAAGTTGCACGCTTTGGCTACCAGGAAATCAACACTCCTAAACTCGACTGGCAGATCAACTCCAAGAATCATGTGAGCGTGCTTTACCATCGCCTGCGCTGGGATTCGCCCGGCGGCGTTCAGACCTCAGCCTCCGATCACGATGCGCGGGATTATCAGGGCAACGACTACGTAAAGCTGGACTACGGCGTGGCCAAACTCACCAGCCTTTTAAGCGGTAGCGTTAGTAACGAACTGCTTTACCAGTATGGCCGCGAAAACGATAACGAAAACCAGCAGTCATTAACTGCGTATACGCAGGCTGACCTGGCCTCTAACGGAAACATTCCGCAGGTAGCGATCGCAACAGGGAATGGCGGATTCTCTGCCGGCTCGCCATATTACTCCTACCGCGTGTTGTACCCGGAAGAGAACAAATGGCAGGTCGGTGACGTTCTCTATTGGAGCCACGGCAATCACAGCCTGAAATTCGGCGTTGACATGGTTCACAACTACGATGTGCAGAACAACCTCTACGAGAGCAACGGCGCTTTCAGCTACTCCTACTTTGGCAACTACATGAACGACGAGATGAATTTCAGGAATGGCATAACGCCCACAGCCGCCAACGATCTTGGCTGCAACTCGACCGCGACGGAGAATGGAACCTCCAAGACCACCGCGGCGGCTCCCATCTATGGCGGCTATCCCTGCTACTCGAGTTTCGCTCAGGGATTTGGCATTCCCGCTTACGCGATTTCCACCATGGATACCGGAATCTTTGCCCAGGACAACTGGAAGGTCTCTCCGCGCCTGACCTTGGAGCTCGGCATGCGCTGGGATTATGAGGCCCTGCCACCCGCCGATCCCAATCTGACTACGGCCACCGGCAACTTCAACCCCTATCCCGGCTTGACAAACAACCCCAGCGACAAAACGAACTTTGGGCCGCGCTTCGGATTTTCTTACGATCTCACAGGCAAGGGCAACACGGTTCTGCGTGGCGGGTACGGAATCTATTATGGCCGCATCACCAACGGAAACCTGCTTCAGGTAAGGCTCAACACCGGCAGCCCCAACGGGCAGATCACTCCGGGATGGAAAACCAGTACTGGTGGCGCCCCACAGTTCCCGAATATTGTCACTACGTCGCCTTCCGCTGCGGTCTGCACCGACGCCGTCGGCGTTACTACCTGTCCCACTTCTTACTTCCTTGCCCCCAATCTGCGCAATCCTGAGGTACAGGAATACGACCTGATGTTGCAGCAGGGAATTGGCCATGGGACCTTCGTTCAGTTGAGCTACCTGGGAGCCTTGGGGCGCCTGTTGCCTAACTACCTCGATGTCAATCTCAATCCAGCCAGTCTAACGACCTACCCTATTACAGTTGAGGATCTCACCGGCAACGGCCCCCTGGGCCCCACCGGTACGGTGTACAACGTTCCGACCTACACGAGCTTTGGCAACACGGCCCTCTTCGGCACGGTAGCCAACAACTTCAGCAGCATTAGCGAGTTGGTCAGCAACATCAATTCGAACTACAATGCCGGCGTGCTCGAGGTTCTCAATCGCTCGCTCAAGAGCATCCAATTCGACGCCAGCTATACCTGGTCGCACGCCCTGGACTTCTCCCAGAATGCACTCACAGAAGGCGGAACGAACGAGTGGTACGACCCGTACTCCAGTGCACGGGTCAACTACGGCAACTCCAACTACAACGTTCCCAACAGGCTCGTGGCCTACGCCCTCTATAAGTTCCCGAACCTCCACTCTGAGAGCTGGCTTTCCAAGATCCTGATTAACGACTGGAGCCTGAACGACAGCTTCCAGATACAGGACGGATTGCCCTGGACAATGGGCGTCGGTGGCTATGTCGGCAGTGCCATCGAAAGCGACTGGAACGGGTCCTCAGGTTCATCCATCATTCCGGGAGTCGGCGTCAACACCAGGAAGTATCAGCGCAAGATCGTCGATGACGCCCGCTTGGAGAAGGACATCTCGTTTGAGAGAGGCCGCAGCCTGCAACTCATGGCCAACATGTTCAACGTATCCAACCACGAAAACTTCGATGGCTACTCAAGCACCACCGCCTACTCGCTGTCGTCGCCCAGCGGCGGTGGCAACTATGCGCAATATAACCTCTCAGGCGCGTCGAACAGCACCTACCCGACGTCAGCCTCCGGCACTCTGGGAGTGAAAAACAGCTCGAACTCCAGCGGCTTCCTTTACACGCCGCGTGAAATTGAAATTGCCGCCCGCTTCAGTTTCTAAGGCGACCTAACCCAACAGACGCGGCGGCCGAAGCCGCCGCGTTTTCTTTGTCTATCGCAGCCCCGCGAATGGCGTCATCCTTAGGCGGCTAGGTTGTTTTCCTATCGGTGGCGGGATGCGCGCCCGGATTGCAGAAAACTACGATCCATCGGCGCACAATGTTCATTGGAGGTGCGAATCGGTAATTAGGCCGAACAGATGCCGGGAGCCGAAAAGGTCGTGCGGGAACAGAAAAATTCTGTCATGAGTGCGCCCGTTCCGTACCCCACCCCCAAGACCTACCCCCTCCCCCCTATTTCCTGTGAAGCTGTGAAACTGTGAGCTTCGTATCATGACTCAGTCCCACACTCGCTTTACAGCTGCGTTATGAGGAAGAAACGCCAGATACAGGCTTATTAAAAAAGATTTGATATAATAAACATTGCTTTCCTTCAAATTGTTAAATGATGGACTACCTGTTTCATCCTTGCACATTAAATGTTGAAAGAGTGGTGCAGGGCGGGTTAGAGTTGATTCACTTCCCCATGTGGTCTTTGTGGTCTTGATCTTTTTGTTGCAGAGGTACGCCCATGTTCTGTCCGAAGTGCCAGTCCTCGTCCGTCTCCGTCATTCCTGCCGAAATCCGGCTTTACCGCAATTGCCACCGCACACTCAGCCACCCGCCAATGACGCCCTCACCTGACGTCCAGGTTTGCCTCGATTGCGGTTGGTCAGAGTTCTCGATTCCGCGCTCCTGGCTCTCCGCCGGCTGGCTGCGGTCGTCGCGTACCCAGCCTGCCGCAGCGGCGCCCTCCATCGGCTCTGTGAATGTAGCCGTACCAGCGTCATAGTGACAGGGTAGGCATTTCATCGGACAGCGAATGCCGGTTTCCCCAGCCGCATGAGCGGAGTTAAGGCCGCTTGCACGATCGGAGCCTTCTGAGCAGGCTATCGAGCAAAAGAAAAGGCCTCCAGCCAAAGCTGGAGGCCTTTGTTCTGTACAGGCGCGACGGACGGCAAGCTCCGGGGTCCCCGGCGACTGGCCTCCATCGCTGGGAGGTTAGTACATGCCGTCCATGCCGCCGCCGCCGTGGCCGCCAGCCGGAGCAGACTTGGGCTCTGGAAGTTCGACGACCAGAGCTTCAGTCGTGAGTAGCAGACCGGCAATCGAAGCGGCATTCTGCAATGCCGTCCGCGTTACCTTGGTCGGGTCAATCACGCCTGCCTTCACGAGGTCCTCAAAGACAGAGGTCTGAGCGTTGTAGCCGAAGTGTGGGTCCTTGGATTCCAGCACCTTGGCCACTACCACTGCGCCCTCTTCGCCAGCATTAGCAACGATCTGGCGCAGAGGCTCTTCGAGTGAGCGGCGCACGATATTGGCCCCGATCTTCTCGTCGCCTTCGAGCGTCTTGATCAACGCATCTACCGCGGGAATGGCGCGAACCAACGCCACGCCGCCGCCTGGGACGATGCCTTCCTCGACAGCCGCGCGAGTGGCGTGCAGAGCATCCTCGACGCGAGCCTTCTTCTCCTTCAACTCGGTCTCAGTAGCTGCGCCTACCTTGATGATGGCAACGCCGCCAACCAGCTTGGCCAGGCGCTCCTGGAGCTTTTCCTTGTCGTAGTCAGAGGTGGTCTTCTCGATCTGCGCGCGGATCTCCTTCACACGGCCTTCGATTTCAGAGGCTTTGCCGCCGCCGTCCACGATGGTGGTGTTGTCCTTGTCAATGGTGATGCGCTTGGCTTTGCCGAGGTCCTCGAGCTTCACGCCTTCCAGCTTGATGCCGAGGTCTTCAGTAATGGCCTTGCCGCCGGTAAGAATGGCTACGTCGCCCAGAATCGCCTTGCGGCGGTCGCCGAAGCCCGGAGCCTTAACAGCAGCCACGTTCAGCGTGCCACGCAGCTTGTTCACCACCAGGGTCGCCAGGGCCTCGCCCTCAACGTCCTCAGCGATAATCAGCAGCGGCTTGCCGCCGCGCGCGACTTGCTCGAGCAGTGGCAACAGGTCTTTCATGGCGCTGATCTTCTTCTCGTAGATCAGGATGTAGGGTTCTTCCAGGATCACTTCAAGCCGTTCGGCGTCGGTGACAAAGTAAGGGCTCAAATAGCCGCGGTCAAACTGCATACCGTCCACAGTCTCCAAGCCAGTGTGCATGGTCTTCGACTCTTCGATGGTGATGACGCCATCCTTGCCCACAACCTTGACTGCTTCTGCAATGATGTCGCCGATCTCCTGGTCGCCGTTGGCTGAGATTGCGCCCACTTGGGCAACGGAACCCTCATTCACGGGCTTTGACAGCTTGCCGAGTGCGCCGCCGTCAGTCCACTTGCCGTCCTTGTCGCGGGTGCCGATGATCGCCGCCACGGCTTTGTCGATGCCGCGTTTCAAAGCCGTTGGGTTGGCGCCGGCCGCCACGGTCTTCACGCCTTCGCGGAAGATAGACTGCGCAAGAACCGTCGCAGTCGTGGTGCCGTCACCGGCCACGTCGGAGGTCTTGGATGCGACTTCCTTCACAAGCTGAGCGCCGACATTTTCCATCGGGTCCTTCAGCTCGATTTCCTTGGCCACGGTCACGCCGTCCTTGGTGATGGTCGGCGAACCGAACTTCTTCTCGATTACCACGTTCCGGCCCTTGGGCCCGAGCGTCGCCTTCACAGCGTCCGCCAGCGTGTTTACGCCGCGCAGGATCGCCTGACGGGACTCTTCACCGTGCAGAATCTGCTTTGCCATTTTTGTAACTCTCCTAATCTCAGTTGTCAGTGAACAGTGAACAGTGGTCAGCGGTCCGTTTTGCCGACCAGCTGACTTGCTGACTCGCTAACACGCGCCAAGCGCGGCTAGCTTGCTACTTCTTGACGATGCCGAGAACTTCTTCCTCGCGCATGATCAGAAACTCCTCGCCGTCGATCTTGATCTCAGTGCCTGAGTATTTGCCGAAGAGAATTGTGTCGCCCGCCTTCACGTCCAGAGGGAAAACTTTGCCTTCGTCGTTTGATTTGCCCTTGCCCACGGCGATGACTTCGCCTTCCTGGGGCTTTTCTTTGGCGCTGTCGGGGATGATGATGCCCCCGCGGATGGTTTCGCCCTCTTCCAGACGGCGGACGAGGATGCGGTCATGAAGCGGGGTGAACGTTGTCGCTACTGATGTTGATGCCATTGCTTCGCTTCTCCTTCACACGCGGAACGGGGGTGAGCCCCGCCGCGGGACTTGAATAAGAACCAAGAAAAACACTTTGGAATGTTTAGGTTGCTGCTCCGAAACCCGAAGCAACAAACCCAGTCGAGCAGTTCAGCCAGCCGTGTGCTAGCACTCTTGCCTTCCAAGTGCTAACGATAGGCATTTGAGGCAATATTGTCAAGTGTTGTCCCTAAAATATGAGTGGGTTCCGCTCAGATAGAGTGATTGTTCTCCGCAAATCGCGCTGAAGGCTCATTTCGTGCTCCACGCTGTCCGTGCGACACCCAGAATGCCAGATTTCGTGGGTGCGCCTTAATAGTGCAGCCTCGACGCATCATTTCATGCAAATAGTTTCACCCTAAATTGGCAAAGTTACGCCTTCGACTGGCAGCGCATCTGCTCCATGCTCGCGACCATTTACAATGAGGACCATGGTTCGCTGTTTTCCTTTTCGTCTCTGTGTTGTCGTGGCCTCGTTGGGCCTGATCGTTTCGTCGCTCGCTGTGAGCGCTCAGCAAAACCCCTCCAAGCGCGGCCGGAAGTACAAGACGCCTCCGCCCACTGCTCGCATTGAGGTAACAGTGGTGCGTGACTCCACTGGCAAGCCCATTGAAAATGCTGCAGTCATCTTCCACCCCATGGAGGGCGAGAGGGACAAAGGCAACATGGAGCTGAAGACCAACGAGGAGGGCAAGACCATCATCGATGTACTTCCCCTCGGCGACACGGTACGGCTGCAAATCATCGCCAAAGGATTTCAGACCTTTGGAGACGACTACAAAGTCGATCAGGCAAGGATGGCGATCGATATTCGGATGAAACGCCCCGGCGAGCAGTACTCGATCTACAAGAAACATCCCGAGACCTCCGAGGGCGGCAAGGATGCACCGCCCGCGCCAGCGTTAAAGGACAAGCCCACAGCCCGGCCGGACCCGCAGCCCAGTCAGGCTCAGCCGAAATAATTGTGGCCTCGGGCTGCATCGGCCTCCGAATCCACTCGGTTTTGGAAGGGCATCGATTTCAATGACCAACCAGCCTCTAAGCGGCAAAACGGCACTGGTCACGGGCGGCGCGCGACGCATCGGCCGCGGCATCGCGCTAGCGCTCGCCGCAGCCGGTGCGGACCTAGCGGTCACCTTCCACAGTTCCCACGCGGAAGCAGATAAGACCGTTCGAGACATAGAAGATCTTGGCAGCAGCAGCATGGCCATCGAATGCGATGTGCGCTTGGAAGCATCGGTGCGCGCCGCGGTCGCTGCTGCTTTGGGTCGTTTCGGCCGGCTTGACCTGGTTGTCAACAACGCCGCCATATTTGAGTCGGCGCCGCTCGACAGCCTTACGTTAGACCAGTGGAATGTGGCCTTCGAGACCAATGCGCGAGGGCCTTTCCTGGTGGTGCGCGAGGCGTTGCCGCATCTGCGCGCTGCCGAGGGCCGGGTCGTCAACATCGGCTCCCTGGGGGGAATTCATGCCTGGGCCGGCCACGCGCACTATTGCGCCTCCAAGGCGGCGCTGCACTCGCTTACACAGGCCATGGCCAAGGCCTTTGCACCGCAGGTGAGCGTCAACTGCGTGGCGCCAGGTTGGATTGAGATGGGCGAACACATCGCAGAGCAGTCGGCGCATTTCGCCGCCAAAACGCCCATGCAGCGCAACGGAAGCGTGGAAGACGTAGCCCAAGCGGTTCTTTTCTTTGCTGCGGGGCCGCACTTTGTCACCGGCCAGGTCCTGGCAGTCGATGGTGGACTGGGACTGTAGGGGATTGTGCCAGCCGGGAACTCCTGTTCCATCTCTGGTCAATTCACACCCGTGTCCGCAGGCGCATTGACCGCGGCTGTCATCACCGCTTCGATGGCTTTCCGTCCAGTCCCTCGCCCAACGCGCGCACCACCCGCCGATTCTGCAGAGTACCGTGCGTATCTACGATAATTTCAGCAATGCAGATACCCTGGTACTTGTTTCGTCGTGCTCTTCGGAAAACTCTGCATCGGGCACTCTTTCATCCAGCAGGGCCGCTGCGTATTGTACCGCGCAACGCGCACGCGGTTGGAAGAACTGGCCAATGTCACGCCCGACTGCAAGCGCAAACAGCACATGGAACTGCTGCCCACGGTGCCGCTGCTGATCATCGCCGACATCGGGATGCGCAAGCCGTCGCAGAGCCGTCCCATGTGTCTTTGGTAACACTTTGAGTGTATTGTGGCTGTAATCGGCTGCAGAATGACTCTGCCAAGTATCATAAATTAGTATGTTTATATCAAGTGGAACTTTAGTAACCTGTTCACGGTCTATATCGCCCATCTATTTACCTCAGTAGCGCCGATAAGGGAATTGGACCCCCAGAGAGATCAAGTCTTTGAGGACGCCCATCGGAGTAGAGGTATATGAAGGGATTCTTTAGTCTAGTTCCGCAATTTTCCAACTTTGTGACCGAATTCTCAATAAGGCGTGCATTTCCATGCACCAGACGCTCTCGGACGGGACAACGCCGCGAGCACAGTCGCGCCCAGATCTCTGGGCTTTACCGTTGGCGCAAGGCACTATTGGCGATATTAATCTGCAGCTTCTCCTTTGCCACGTTCGGCGCTACCCAGGGCGTGGCGCAGGCGTTGAGCGCGCTTTCCTGCAAAGCGGCGTCCATGACGGGCTCAGGAACCGATTCCTGCACGGTGACGCTGACCTCGGAAGCACCAACGGGCGGGGTTGTCGTTAGCCTGTCGAGCAGCAATCCAGCTGTCACAGTACCGGCTACAGTAAAGGTGACGAAGAATAACACCAGCGTCAAGTTCACTGCGACTGTGTCGTCTGTTGCAACCGCGCAAGCGGTAACGCTGACGGCGAGTGCGGGCAGTGTCTCCGAGACCTTTGCCCTGCAGCTGAATGCATCCTACTTTGTGCAAGCAGTGGCCAATTTGACTTCTAACGCCAACTCTTCGTCCCTTTCTTTCCCTGCGAACACCCTCGCGGGCGACCTCATTTTGGTTGGATTTGATTTCAGCGCGAGCACCACTCCATCGTCCGTGACCGACTCCCAAGGCAACACCTTCATTCCGGTCGGAACCCAACTCACCTCTCCCTCTGGCAGCCAGAACGTAGTCTATTACGCCAAGAACATCAAGGGCGGCGCCGACACGGTGACAGTCACCATTTCGGCGACTGCCAACATTCTCGAGCTTTACCTTACCGAATACTCCGGCATAGATCAGACGAATCCCATTGACGTCCAGGCGGGAGCTTCGGGCAGCGCTGCCCCGGCCTCGAGCGGCAACGCCACGACGAATTTTGCAGGTGACGTGATCTATGGCTACTGCCCAGGCGATGGCGTTTGTACGGCAGGTCCGGGATTCGCGACCCGGTCGTCCTTCGACAGCAACCTCATTGAAGACGAGACCGCTGGCAGCCCGGGTACTTATGCTGCAACCGGCTCAGCGTCCAGCGGCTGGACGATGAAAATGGTGGCACTCAAGCCGGCTTCGTCCCGATCCGTCGGGCCGGCGCCTGCGATTACCAGTACGACAGCGGCAAGCGGGACGGTAGGAAGCAGTTTCTCGTATCAGATTACGGCGACGAATACGCCGGCCAGTTACGGTGCGACCGGACTGCCAGCGGGGCTGACGGTGAACAGCGGGACGGGGCTGATCTCGGGCACGCCCACGGCGGCCGGAACTTCGACCGTGACTCTGAGCGCAACCAACAGCGGAGGAGCAGGGAGCGCCACCCTTACGCTCATCGTGAATGCGACCACACCTGCCATTACCTGGGCGGCTCCTGCGGCCATTACTTACGGAACCGCGCTGAGCGCGACGCAGCTCGATGCCACCTCAAACGTGGCAGGAACCTTCGTCTACACTCCAGCAGCCGGAACCGTGCTGAAAGCGGGATCGCAGACGCTGTCGGTCACCTTTACGCCCACCAACACCACGGAATACACCACGGCAACAGCAATTGTCGCGTTGACCGTGAATACGGCAAAACCGACCATTAACTGGGCGGCTCCTGCGGCCATCGCTTACGGGACAGCGCTGAGCGCGACGCAGCTCGATGCCAGTTCGACCATGGCGGGAACCTTCGCCTATACCCCGGCAGCAGGAACTGTGCTGAAAACAGGATCGCAGACACTTTCGGTCACCTTCACGCCAACCGATACCACCGACTGCGCCACTGCAACAGCGAACGTCAGCTTGACGGTGAACCAGGCCAAGCCGGCCATTACATGGGCGGCTCCGGCAGCCATCACTTCCGGAACCGCACTGAGCGCGACCCAGCTCGATGCCAGCTCGACCGTGGCGGGAACATTCGCCTACACACCGGCGGCGGGGACCGTGCTGAAAGCGGGAAACCAGACACTGTCGGTCACCTTTACGCCCACAGACACCACCGACTACGCCTCGGCAACGGCAACTGTCCCGTTGACCGTGAATGCGGCGACAACACCGACCATTACCTGGGCAGCTCCTGCGGCCATCACTTACGGAACAGCGCTGAGCGCAACCCAGCTCGATGCCAGCTCGACCGTGGCAGGCACCTTCGCCTACACCCCGGCAGCTGGAACCGTATTGAAAGCCGGATCGCAGACACTGTCGGTCACCTTTACGCCCACCGACACCACCGACTACAGTACGGCAACAGGAACTGTCGCGTTGACCGTGAATGTGGCAACATCGACCATTACCTGGGCAGCTCCTGCGGCCATCACATACGGAACCGCGCTGAGCGCAACCCAGCTCGATGCCAGCTCGACCGTGGCAGGAACCTTTGCCTACACCCCTGCAGCTGGAACCGTGCTGAAAGCCGGATCGCAGACGCTGACGGTCACGTTTACCCCCAGCGACACTGCCGACTACAAGGTTGCAACAGCAACCGTCGCGTTGACCGTGAATGTGGCAACATCGACCATAGCTTGGGCGGCTCCTGCGGCCATCACATACGGGACCGCGCTAAGCGCAACCCAGCTCGATGCCAGCTCGACCGTGGCAGGAACCTTCGCCTACACACCGGCTGCCGGAACCGTGCTGAAAGCGGGATCGCAGACACTGTCCGTCAACTTCACGCCCACCGACACTACCGACTACAAGGCTGCAACGGCAACCGTCAGCTTAACGGTGAACCAGTCCACGCCGGCCATTACATGGGCGGCTCCAGCAGCCATCACTTCCGGAACCGCGCTGAGCGCTACGCAACTCGATGCCAGTTCGACCGTGGCGGGAACATTTGCATATTCGCCTGCGGCAGGCACCGTCTTGGCCGTGGGATTACAGACCTTGTCGGTTACCTTCACGCCCACCGACACCACCGACTACAAGGCTGCAACGGCAACCGTGTCACTGACAGTGAGTGGCGGCACATCGACGCTGAGCATCAATGCGACCAGCATCGGGTTCGGGAATGTCGACCTGAACACTCCCACAACACAGACCGTGATTCTAACCTCGACTGGCACCGGGCCAGTGACCGTCAACTCCGCTGTGGCGGCAGGTTCTGGCTTTACGGTGTCGGGTCCCGCGTTCCCGGCAACACTGACAACGGGGCAGACGGCAACCCTGGAAGTGGTGTTCAATCCTACTGTCACTGGCGCGGCGACGGGCACGCTGACCGTCACCAGCACCTCTACAACCAACCCTACGGCGGTGATTGCCCTGACCGGCACCGGCATTGCGACATCCTACTCCGTAGACCTGAGTTGGGATCCGCCCAGCAGTTCTACGGACCCGGTGGCTGGCTACAACGTCTATAGAGCGCTGAGCGGCAGTTCAACTTACGCCCTTCTGAACACGTCGGTCGATGCTCTCACGTCTTACGTCGACAACACAGTCCTGGAAGGGACAGCCTACGATTACATCGTAGAAAGCGTCGACTCTTCGGGGGTGGAAAGTGTTCCAACAAGCCCGATTCCGGTGACGATTCCCTAAGGAGCTTCTGCACAGGTCATAGTTTTTGACCTCGACAAAACTGGGTAAGCAATTTGGTCGAGACAGCTGTGCAAGATGCCGCGGAATGCGCGATATTAACAGGTAAGTCTTGTCTCTGTAGGCCGATTTCCGGCCTACAGAGACACTTTGCCCTCGGCGGGGCCAACCGCTTGCGGTGTTGGTAGAGATTGACTAGCTCGAAAGCTGCCAACAACCGCTCGTGATCCTTTTTCAGCCCGCGATAACGGACTTTGGTAAACCGAAGATCCGCCTCAGGATGCGACAGGGCCACTTTACTTTCGCACGCACTTTTGCATTGGTACGGTTTTTCTTTGCATATACCAGATCGCCGGACCACAGCTGGTCCTCGACGCAAAAGGCAATGCAGGTTCTAACTACAAGCTGATTTCAGAACCAGCGAGAGCCAGCCTTCAGAAGAAATGTGTTGAGGACTTGATCCAAATTCCCATGCCTTGTAGCTATCGAACTGTCAATGTTTATCTAGAATTATTCAAACGCAAATCTTGTTTGATCCCAAAAACTTACCCTTCCACATGACTATCGGCCCAAGAACCGTTTGAATAAGCCGGGTCTGGCGGCACCCGTGCTAGCATTCCGGCCCGATGGGGCGGCAAGTTTTCTTGCACGGAACTTTAGCGGCACATGTTCCCAAAGGCCCATTGGATCAGGCTGGGAAGGCCATGGCGCACCATCGACAGCGGCCTGCGGGTTGGTCACGCACAGCCGACGTGCGGTCTCTTCTCCGGCTTTTTGGACCACGTAGTCGTAACCTTTTTTGAGATGTGGTGGTCGCCCCGTCATGTTGTGCGCATCGCTGGCCAGAAAATGAATCCAATTGCGCTCCAGCAACTCATTGGAAAACGCCTCCGCCGTCTTGCCGAAGCGCCCATAGAGCGAGCCGGCGGTCACCTGGACAAGACTGCCACCGCGCATCGATTCCGCCAGCATTTCAGGCTGGCCCAGCAGCGCCGAGTATCGCTCCGGATGGGTGATGATCAGCTTATAGCCTGCCGATTGCAACATGAACATGGCGTCACTAATCTGCGGAGGAATTGATGCGTTGGCGAACTCGATCAGCAGGTATCCTTTGCCGTCGATCGAATAACGTAAAGGGTTGGCCGCCGCATCGTAAATATTCTCCGCGGACATATGGAAGTCGCAAGCCAGGCTCAAATCCATATGGCCTTCGAGCAGCCCACGTAACTCCGCGTAGCGCTCCTCGATGACTTTGGCCTGATAGGGGTAACGCTCGCTGGCGTGTGGAGTGCAGACAATATGAGTCACGCCCTCGGCTGCGGCTTCGCGCGCCATGGAGAGAGAGGTGTCCAGGTCGGGCGATCCGTCGTCCACTCCCCAGATCAGATGCTGATGGATGTCGATCACTTCACACCATCTTCCCACTTCTCGCCTGGGGCTGTCGGGATTGCGCACCGTAAGTTGCAGGCGGTGAGCCAGTAAAGTCACCCCGGGCTGGCCCTCCCTCCCCCGAAGCCGCGCTGCCACGGGTTAGCCATTTGCGGCCTTGCCGATGGTATACTCACAAGGTCAGGCGCGTGCCGCGCCACCATTTTCTCTACTACTGAGGTTCACATGTCCGGCCACTCAAAATGGGCCACAATCAAGCACAAGAAGGGCGCGCTGGATGCAAAGCGCGGCAAGATATTCACTCGCCTCCTCAGGGAAATCGCCGTGGCGGCCAAAGGAGGCGGCAACCCCGATACGAATGCCCGGTTACGAACCGCTGTTCTGGCGGCCAAAGCTGAGAATATGCCGGCCGACAACATCAAGCGGGCGATCCAGCGCGGCACTGGCGAGTTGGAGGGCCTTACCTACGAAGAAATCACCTTCGAGGGCTATGGTCCCGGTGGCGTCGCAATCATCGTGGATGTGCTGACCGACAACCGCAACCGCGCAGTGAGCGAAATCCGCCACGCCTTTGCAAAGAATGGCGGAAATCTGGGAGAATCCGGCTCAGTTCGGTTCATGTTCCATAAGAAAGGACTCATCGCCGTCGAGAAGGACGCAGCCACTGAAGAACAACTGATGGGCATCGTTCTCGAACATGGCGGCGAAGACCTGAACGACGAAGGCGACACATGGGAGATTGTTTCCGATCCGGCCGACCACGAGGGTGTTGCCGCGGCCGTTAAGGCTGCTGGGATCCCCATGGTGATGAACGAGGTGACCATGGTTGCCTCGACCTACACCAAGCTGGAAGGCAAAGAGGCCACCCAGATGATTCGCCTGCTCGAGGTACTGGAAGACTGCGACGACACGCAGAACGTTTATTCGAACTTCGACATGGACGCCGAACAGATGGAAGCGGCGGCCGGCTAGGAAAGCGCCAGAAGGCGTTCGAAAGGCCGCCCGGTTGTGGCGGCCTTTTTGTGGAGATTCAAGAATTTTCGTTAAGGGAAGGGAAGAACGTTGACCCGAATCGTAAAGCTCTTTGTCTTGGTCATTTTGAGTGGGGCCACCGCGGCAGGAACAGTCATAGCCGCCGCCCAGACTAACGAGAGGGGCGCAACAGTAGCTACGCCTACAGCAGACAATCCCGTAGCCCAGGTTCGTGACGCCAGGAGCTGGGAGTATGGCCCATTTGTCGATTGGGGAACGGGCATAGGCGATCGGTCGGACTACAAGTTCTTCTGGGGCGGATTCCAGGTGGCCAAACCTCTAACCCCGGTTCTTCATGCTGGTGTTCTTAGCGGCCAGTTTGAGTTGGGCGCCAATATCATGCCACTTTGGCAGGCCTATACTCCGGCTCCGCACACAGCAAACTACAACTGCATCGAGCCCAGCGGGGTATCGGTCCCTTGCGTTCTGCCGGTTGCCGGGGGCACCTATCGTGGCGTCAGCCTTACGCCGGTAATCTTCCGCTGGAACTTTCTCACCAAGTCACGGCGTATTCAGCCATGGTTTCAGGGCGCAGGCGGGCTCATTTACACCACGCGCGAGTTCCCGCCAAGCTTTTCGAGTGCCCCAGGTTTCCCCGTTGATGGTTCCACAAGTGTTTGGAATTTCTCGCCGCAGGGCGGAGTTGGCATTCACTACTTCACACGCGACAGGCGCTCGATTGACCTGGCTGTAAACGCGGTGCATATATCCTCAGCCTCGTTGGGCGACCGCAATCCGGGCGTTAATGCCAGCCTCCAGGTGCAGGTGGGCTATACCTTCTGGAAGTGATTGCGAGTTAAACAGACGCTTTGATTGGATGCGGTTGGGGTGTGTTCAGTCAAAAGCCAGGGCAAATGAGACGATGAGCGGACCAGTTGTCGAGTGCGTTCCCAACTTCTCTGAGGGCAAGGATGCCCGGCGGGTCGAGGCCATAGTAGCCGCGATGCGCGTCGAAGGGGTGCATCTGCTCGACTGGTCAATGGACGCCGACCATAACCG
This sequence comes from Occallatibacter sp., assembly GCA_049517315.1. Lineage (GTDB taxonomy): Bacteria > Acidobacteriota > Terriglobia > Terriglobales > Acidobacteriaceae > Telmatobacter. The sequence continues at coordinate 62,249 of JBEKSE010000024.1, forward strand.
CTCCCTGGTGACCCTTGCCGGCGAACCCGCGGCGATGGTTGAAGCCGCAGTCCGCGGCGTCGGTAAGGCAGTGGAACTGATCAACCTGACCCGGCAGGAGGGTGCTCATCCCCGTATCGGGGCAGCCGACGTGATCCCCTTCGTTCCCATCTCTGGCATCAAACTGGAGCAGTGCGCACTACTCGCCCGCCAGACAGGCCAGGAAATCTGGAGACGTTTCGGTGTACCGGTATTCTTTTACGGGGCGGCGGCGGCCCGGCCCGACCGCGCCAACGTGGAAGAGGTGCGTCGCGGGCAGTTCGAAGGGTTGCGCGATGCTGTCGCCAAGGATTCTTCCAGGCGACCCGACGTCGGCGGCCCCAACCTGCATCCGACCGCCGGCGCTTGCGCAGTTGGGGCCCGCAAGCTCCTGGTGGCCTACAACATCTACTTCGATTCAGCGGACGTCGCTATGGTGCGCGCTATTGCCAAGGGAATTCGCGCAGCTTCTGGCGGCCTCAAAGGCGTCAAAGCCATGGGAGTGCTTGCTCACGGCCGCGCACAGCTTGCCATGGACATTACAGATCTGGAAGTCACACCCCTCTCGCATGTCTACCGCGCCGTCTCGGCGCTTGCACTGCGCCACAAAGCCGTGCCCGTCGAGGGTGAAGTCATCGGATTGCTTCCAGAAGCTGCCTGTGAGCGGGATAGCGAGTGGATGCGTCAATTGACTGGGTTCGACGCGCCGACCAAGATTCTGGAGCGCCGACTGGCGGCTCCAATGGCTTGGCCGGAAGAGGTATGAAGGCCCGATTCGACCCTAAGGGTGCGCCAGGCATACCCAAACGCGTAAAATGAAGGTGGAATAGGAACGGGGTTGTCGACCATTGAGTTTACGGAGGCGCGCGTTATGCGGCCTCCTTTAATCATGGATTCAATAACTTCCGCGACTATGGAGGATGAATTTGTTAAAGGCTTTCCTGAGGTTTTCAATTCTGGCTTTCTTTCTTGTCGCGGCTGCTTCGGCGCCAGCGGCGCAGTTGTCAACCGATGCCCGCACCGCCATTCCGCATGATGTGCAGCAGTTGGTGGCTATTGACTACCACGCTATGCAGAACTCGACCTCGGCTATGGATTTACGGGAACGCGTCATGCCGCCGGGACTGAAGCGCTTCGAAGATGCGCTACACAAGTCAGGCCTGAACGAGAACCACGATGTGGAGGAGTTGGCGTTTGCACTTTTCCGTTCGAAGAGTGAAGGCGACCAGCTGGATACCGTCGGCATTGCACAGGGCCAGTTTTCAGTACAGGAGATTGTGGCTAACTTCCGCACACAGAAACTGAAGGCCACCCTGGTGCGCACCAACAGGGTCTATCCGCTGGCAAAAACTGGAATGGTAGTGTGCTTTGTCGATCCCTCTACCATGGTCTTTGGCGATTCTGAGGCTGTCACTAGAGCACTTGATGCTCGTGACGGCATGGCGCCCAGTTTGGTGACCAACGGGCCGATGATGGATGCGATGAATTCTGTGGACTCCGAACCCCTGTGGAGCATCCTCGACCAGAAGGGTACGCAGACCATGATGAAGCAAGTGCTGGGCGAGGCCGGCTCGCTCACCGACTTTGAAACCGTGCAGAAGCGTTTACAGGCCTCCTGGTATGGAATGGACTTTCAGCACGGAGTCAAGTTCGACCTGACAATTTCCACTGGCGACAGCTTTACCGCGGCCACCATCTCATCGCTGCTATCGGCCGCGTTGATCTTACGCAAGATGAGTGGCTCGGATGCAGAGAAACAGGCATTGAGCGCCACCAGCCTCTCCTCCGACTCCGGACGGCTTTCGATTCACTTCGCCACCTCAGATGCGCAGTTCAGCAGCCTCTTGCAATCTCCGCTCTTCCAGGGCATGGTGCACTAGAAAGCTGTAACGTGGTCTCCCGTATTTGGCACACTTTCTGCGCCGGATACGGGAGGTGCAAACCGTGCACGATTAGGGCGCAGTTTCTTCCACGTTTATTTGAAATCGGCTAAAATGCGAATCCGGCTCAAGCTGTGGTGACTGCTTAAGCCTGCAGTAGCGCGCCTTCCACGCGTTTTTCCTGCGCATTGCCAAGGCACACCTGGTTACGGCCGTTGTGCTTGGCTGCGTAGAGTGCGTGGTCGGCGGTCTCAATCAGGTCCGGGGCATGTTTACCGAACGTGGGGATCAGTGTAGCGCAACCAATGGAGATGGTGACGATTCCCAGGGGGCTTCCACTGTGCGGCAACCGGCGGCTGCGCAGAGCTTCGCAAATATCTTCAGCCACCTGCATGGCGCCTTCGCTTTCCGTGCTGGGCATGATCACCACAAATTCTTCGCCACCGAAGCGCGCCACCAGGTCTCCGGGACGCGAGACAACATCCATGCACGACTCCGCAATTTGCTTGAGGCAACTGTCGCCTCGCTGGTGCCCATAGCTGTCGTTGTATGCCTTGAACAAGTCCACATCGAGCATGAGCAGGGATAGCGGCTGGCGGGCGCGCATGCCGCGCCGCCACTCGGTCGCCAGATACTGATCAAAGTGCCGCCGGTTTGCCAGACCCGTAAGCCCATCCGTCAAAGCCAGTGCCTCTACGTTGCGGTAGGCATCCTGAAGCTGCTGCTCAGAGCGTTTGCGTTCGGAGATGTCGCGAACAATGTTCAGTATTCCTGAAGGTGCGCCAGTGACCGGATCGTGTACTACCCGGAGCGCGGCCTCCACCCAGAGATACTCTCCGCTCCGCTTCCGGACGCGGCACTCGACCATGGCGCCCTCGTTGCCGGACCGCAATTCACGCAGCGCTTCTTCGGCTTTGGGTTTGTCCTCGGGATGCACCATCTGAAGCCCTGCGAGCGCCGCGGCTTCTTCCGGCTTCCATCCGCCCATGCTCTCGGAGGCCGAAGAAACGTAAGACCTGTCTCCGTTGAAGTCGGCGAGGATTATCAGGTCGCGTGAGTTTTCCGTAACGAGCTTATGGAGAGAAACCGTCTCCTGGAGCCGGCGCTCGGTGGCTTTCTGCTGCTCCAGTACGACAGAGATTCCGTAGACCAGCACAATCGCGGAAGCAACCGCGCCCTGGAGATGCAAACTGGGTGTCGTTGGATCAGGAAGACTCGCCGGTGCAAACGGGCCATAGCCGCAGATGATTGACCACTCCCCGATGGCGGCAATCAGCAAAGTAAACAGCGACGCATATCCCAGCCCAAGCCGCACCAACACCAGAACCAGCAGCGGATAAATGAGGTAAATCAGCGGCACACGATTCTGCGCGAATGCGGCGATTGCCACCAGTAGCAGAAAAGACGGGTAGCGCCAATTCTGCCGCCAATCTACGGTGTTTCTAAACCGGGTCTTTAAGATGGCTGCAAAGGCCGGTGTAGCAATTGCAATGCCCAGGCTGTCGGCAGCCATCCAGCTCAAGAAGGGATGTGACAGCACCGGATGAGCAAAGATGGGGAATGCCAGCGCATATATGCCACCTGCAAACGCCGGTCCAGCCAGAACCGCAAAGCCGAAGAACCGGATGAGGTAGCTGTATTCCGTGAAGCGGGGAAGCGCTGTCGAACGGCGCCGCAGCAGGAGCGCGCCAATCATCACCTCAGCGATATTCAATACGTTGTAGAGCAGGAATTCATTCCACCTCGCGTGGATGAGCACGCTGCGAACGGAAAAAGCAAGAAACCCGGTGATCAGGTAGGCAGGCCAGCGCCAGCGCGGCGCAAGAAGCAGATATGCAAGAAGCAGCCCGTTGGCGAACCACACGAGGTTATTCTCGGGCCTCCAGTGCTGGGCGGTGTCCACCACTACCGTTACGGAAGTGATCGAGAGGAAACACGCCCCCAGGCGCAGAGCGAAACTATGCTTTCGCAGCCACGGAAACCGGCGCCGGCCAGTGATGGGTGCAACGCTGTCGCTCATCTTTCCCTTCTCACCGTGTTTATCGGTGAGATTTGAAGAGGAAACAGGCACCGAGGCTGTTTTCCTAGCGTTTTCTAAGACTTCAGTGCAAATCGGAACGGTTTCTTCAGAACTGCGGAGTCAGTTTAGGATAAAAATCGGCCTTGCCGCTAGGCAACAGCACAATCTGGACGCGGCCCTCCTGATGCTCGGCGAGCGTTGGACCGTTCATCTGCGCCTGCCGCCCATCGCTCCCGGTGTACTCCACCTTCAATGGCCCGCCGCCGCGCACCTGGATACTGTACCGGAAGACTTCGCCGACCGCCAGTTTGTCGGCTCCAAAGCTGGCGCTCGGATAATCCACCTCCAGCAGTTGAATCGCAGCGCCTGTGCGGTTCTCCACCGTCACGTCAACGTGGTACGAGTGGCACCCTGCGGCCCAAACCAGCATTGGTGCGAACACTGCGGCCAGAATTGCGTTCCGTATACCCATCGAGGACTTCATTCCTTGCTCCGGTCCGCATCCGCTGTGTCTTCCTGAGCGGCCAGCTTCTTTTCCACCTTATCCAGCCGCTTCAGCAGCTCAGGCAAACGCTGGAAGATGGTCACCGCACGCAGCCAAGTGCGATTCTCAAAGGCCGGCGAGCCGGAAACCATCTTGCCGGCTGGCACGTCGTGTGACACACCACTTTGCGCGGTGAGTATTACCCCGTCGCCGAGCGTGCAATGCCCGGCCACTGCTGCCTGCCCGGCTAGTATCACGTTGTTGCCCACCACCGACGAGCCTGCCAGGCCTGCCTGCCCGCAAAGAAGTGTATTCTCTCCGACGTGCGAGCCGTGCCCGATCTGAACCAAATTGTCTACCTTGGTTCCATCGCCAATCTCGGTGGCTCCCACCGTCGCCCGGTCAATACAAGCGTTGGCTTGTACGTCCACCCGGTTACCCAACCGCACGGGTCCCGACTGAGGAATCTTCTCCCAGTGACCTTGTTCGTTTTTGGCAAACCCGAAGCCGTCCGCGCCGATGATGACGCCATTTTCCAGCGTCACGTGATCGCCCAGAACGCAGCTCTCCCGAACCACGGCATGAGCATGGGCAAAAAAATAACAACCGGCTTCTACGCCGGGGTAGAGCACTACGTGGGGCAGCAGCGTGGCATGATTGCCGAGCTTCACTCCGGAGCCAATCACAACGTAAGCCCCGATGTGCGCTCCTTCGCCGATGACGGCTGTGGGATCGATGACTGCCGTCGGATGGATGCCGGGTGCGTAAGCCGGCGGCTGGTAGAAAATTGCCAGCGCGCGAGAGAAGGCGAGGTACGGGTTCTTGAGCCGCAACGTCGCTGCTTCAATTTCAGGGAACTCCGGTTCGACCAACACGGCCGCCGCCCTGGTCTTGCGCGCCAAGCCTCCATATTTGGGATTGGCCACGAAGGTTATCTCCGTTGGCCCAGCCTCTTCAATCCCTTTCACGCCTGTAACTTCCAGCTCCGCGTTTCCGCGCAGCTCTGCACCCAGCTTCATTGCCAACTCGCCCAGCTTCATGGATGGAATTGTACTGGAATGGGCATCGAGAGCGGCGGAAGCCGACGAGGAAGAAGCGAAACAGGCTCATTACGCCAAATCGGGTTCCCGCGGAAACAGCTCTGGCTGATCTGTTGGGTGCCCGGCGGCCTCAGGCCTCTTGCGACCCACCGAGCCAATCAGGCTTATTACTTCCAAGGTCTGAATGGCTTGTCGCGGCACGTAGATCCTCTGCGTGTTGGAGCGAGTGTCCGGCGGGGTGAGGAGCAGCCCGGCACCTTCCAGCAGCGAGCGGTCATTCGCAGCCAGACCCTCGAGTCCGTCGCCGTCATTCAGGGTCATACGCAGCCACAGGCCGGGAGTCCGCGGTCTGATGGCAAACCGCTTGTGAAGAAGTCGCTCTGGATTGGCCGAATCAGAGGATTGGGCAGGGAAGTCACGCACATAGCAGACCCATTTAACCTGATCCCAGCCTATGCACAGCACCTTGCCGGTCAGATCCAGAATCTCCAACCCCGCAGCATCCTGCCCGAGGCCTGCTTCAGCGTACCCAGCGAACCATTCCCTGGAGAACTTGCGTACGATCACTGGTTTGCGTTGAGAGACCATCGCATTGCATTGTCGCACGAACAAGAGCCCCAAAGGGTTGGGCCATCTTCAACAGAGTGAGGAAGCGAGCCGGGAGCGGACAGGAAAAGTCGCATAGTTGGTGCACTAAGGCCTAGCCAACAGTACCGACTTGTGTTAGAGTACTGGTTTGCAACCAAGGTAATAGCCTGCTGTAAGGCTAACAGCATCAGGCACTTGGCTGAGGAAATCAGAAGGCGGAAGCAGGAAACCTAATGCCCGACTACATCTATCTTCTGGAAAACCGGCTGTCAGCAGATCAACAAAGCGCTCTGCGCCACTTGCGTGAAGTAGCGCGCGAGGCCGGCACTATCCTGTTTCTCACCGGGGACGCGGTACGCGACCTGACCAGCGGTCATGCCGTCCGCGATCTTGAAGTGGCGATGCATGGAAATGCGCTCAAGCTCAAGAAAGCAATCGAGAAGTGTGGCGGCATGGTGTGGGGCGAAGACGAAGCCATCCGCGCCCTTTATCTATGTTTTCCCGGCACAGTTCGCGTTGATCTGGTTAGCACGCACCGCGTCGAGTATCCCAAGCCCGGCAAGCCGGTTTATCATCCCGCGTCAATCCAGGAGGAACTTCGCTGCCGCGACTTCACCGTCAACGCCATGGCGATTTCCCTCAACGAAGGCTCGTTTGGGTTGCTGATGGACCCAATGAACGGTGCTGCAGACATTGAGTCGCGGACCCTGCGCCTGGTCTCCAACTACGGCTTCCTCGAAGAGCCGTCCATGCTCATTCGCGCCACGCGCTACATGGCTCGCCTCGGTTGGGAGATGGACCCTAAAACCCACACGCGTTACATGAACGCCAAAGAGGAAGGCGTCATCGAACACCTCTCAGCCCAAGCCCGCAGGCAGGAGTTGGAGCAGATCGGTCACGAAGAAGATGGGTTGAAAGTCTTGCGCGCGTTTGAGGCAGAAGGCTGGATGAAGGTTCTGTTCCCCGTCTGGAACTCCGCTAAGGCCGACGAGGCTGGACTGACTGCCTTGCACGATCTCGCTGTTGAGCTGCTACTGCAAGGCGTCCATCCCGATATGTCGGCGGCGCAAATGCGGCTACTTACCGCCAAACTACCGGGCAAGGACCTGGCGACTCTCAAAAAGCAGATGCTGCGGCCCGGCTTTGTCGAAGAGTGGAGCAGCTTGGATGCACTGGCTGCCGGATTTGCCAAGGCGCTGCTCTCCAAGCACAATTCCATCCCTTCGGCCGGCTTCAAGCTTTTCACGAGCTATGATCCGGAAGCGATTCTATGGCTCGGGTTTACAAGCAGGGATTCGGTCGTCAAGGAACGCTTTAATCTGTTCCTCAAAGTCTGGCCTGAAGTCCGCCAGCGCATCCCTCACACGCTGATGCAGGAGATGCGCATCACCCCTGAATTGCCGGCGTACCACGATATTGTCCATTCCATTTTTCTGGAGTTGCTGGATGGCAAGCTGTCCACGCCGGAGGAGGCTCGTGCCTTCCTTGAGCCCCATTCGCCGCCCGCTCCACCGCCGCAGGTCACCATCAAGCGGCCACGCGCCAAACGCGGCGCCGAGGCCAAGCTGAAGGGAGACTCCTTCGACGATGAGTCAGAGGACCGCTTGGACGACGATGAGGATTTGGACGACATGGGCGGAGACGACGATGACCTCTCTATGGGGCTGCACCTTCCCAAGGTGGATTTAGAAGCAGACCTTGGCGAGGGATCCGAAGCCGCTGCCGACGATGAAGAAGATGAGGAAGAGAGCGTGTCGTCCAAACCAGCTCCCAAATTGATTTCGAACAAGAGGGCTCTCAATCCGGCGGCCAAACCCAAACCACTCAAACCGATTCTGGTGCCCAATGCAGTGGCCAAGCCGAAAGAGGCAAATAAGCCCCAACCGGCTCAGAAACCCAAGGCTCAACCAATGCCGGAGATCGTTGTAGCCGCATCGCACACGGCGAAACCCGGTTCAAAGACGGGCAGTTCAGCCGCGCCTGCTGCTCAGCTCAAATCCAAATTGACATCCGCCAAGGCAATTCAAGTCAGGAAACCAACTCCAAAGGCAAAGCCGCTAGTCAAGACTAAGGCTCCTGTCAAGAATTCTGCAAAGGCACCAGCTAAGCATCCAGTGAAGTCTCAGGCGAAGATCGTCGCAAAGCATCCGGTCAAAGCTAAGGCCAAAGCTCCTAGACCCACTGCGGCCAAGAAGAAGCCGGTCAAGGCCGCCAAACCCGCGGTCAAGAAGGCCGCTCACAAGCCGGTAAGGAAGCATTAGAAGCTACGCTGAACTGCGTCCTTCGTGATATCTTCAATGCATTCTGGAGGATTCCCGATGCATCGTCCGCTTCCTTGCGCCCTATTTGTCTGCCTGCTTTCCCTGTTCACTGCCGTCGCGGCCTCTCCGCAAGGCGCTGCTGGCGCACCGGCACGTTCGGGTACTGATTCCCCAAGAAAGATGGAACCCGATTTCCAGCCGGGCTACCGTTTTGAGCGCGGTGGATGGACCTATGTCCACCTTGAAGGCACTCCTTCGCAGATCGGCTTCCAGCACGGCAGCTTGCTATCCGCCGAAATTGCGGACATGGTCCACGTCATTCAGATTGAAAGCACGCACGCGACCAGGCGCAACTGGGAATTCTTCCGCGAATCCGGGCGTAAAATGCTTTGGCCGCACATCGATCCCGAGTACCAGCAGGAGTTGGAAGGCATCGCTAAAGGGGTCCAATCCAAGGGCTTGAAGCTCGATGTCTGGGATATAGTGGCTCTGAATGGAAGCATCGAGCTGCCTCAATATTATGTGCCCTGGCTCAACAAACAAGAGGCCGCAAAACACCAGCACGCCGCCGTGGCTCCCGACATCAAACCAGAGGGTCGCTGTTCGGCCTTCATCGCCACCGGAAGCTATACCAAAGGCGGCAAAATCGTCATCGCCCACAACAACTGGACCAGCTACGCCGAGGGCGCTCGCTGGACGGTCATCTTCGACATCCAACCAGCCCGCGGCCATCACGTCCTCATGGACGGCACCCCGGGCGTGATCACCAGCCAGGACGACTTCGCTGTTAATGATGCAGGCCTGCTCATCACCGAGACCACGATTACTCAATTCGAGGGCTGGAACCCGGATGGTAAGCCGGAGTTTGTTCGCTCTCGCAAGGCGCTCCAGTATGCCGGGTCAATTGATGAATATGTGGCCCTAATCAAAGAGGGCAACAACGGAGGATATGCAAACGACTGGCTCATCGGTGACCGCAAGACAGGCGAGATCGCCTATCTTGAATTAGGGCTCAAGAATACTCCGCTCTGGCGCTCGAAAGATGGCTATTTCGTTAGCTCGAACTTTGCCCGAGATCCAGAACTTATCAAGACTGAAACCAGCGGCTTCGACTTCAACAATCTGGCCAGTTCTCCCAATGCCCGCCGCGTGACATGGGAAAAGAAGATGGCCGAATCCAGGGGCCGCATCGATGTTGATCTGGCAGAGCAGTTCATGGCCGACCACGAGGACAGTTTCACCGGCAAGAACGAAGCCGACGAACGCTCACTCTGCGGCCACGTGGATAAGAACAAGCGCGGCATTCCGGAGTTTGACTGGGCTCCCTACTATCCCGCCGGGTCGGTAACCGGAAAGGTCACTGACTCGGGTCTGGCCGCAAACCTTTCACTGATTGCTCACGCCGGCCACCCTTGTGGCGAGGATTTTCTTGCCAAGCCTTTCCTGGCGGCGCACCCGGAGTACGATTACCTCAAACCGATTCTTATCGATATGAAATCAGGCCCATGGACTACCTTTGCAGCCGGAGAGAAGAAGTAGATCTAGAAAGCACACGTGCATAGTCGCGTCGCCCGACGGTCTCAGTCAGCCACGGCCATCGTCTCTGTGGTGGTGGCCACCACCATCTCCCGTATCGAATCAATCACCAGATCCGGTTGATCGAGATGAATCCAGTGAGCGCTTTTGGGCGCAATCACCTGACGCACGCGACAGCCTATCTGAGCGAGACAATCATCAGAAAGCGGCGTGGATTTTTCCGGGGTCAGCACCAGCACGGGGATTTTCAGAATAGGCCCGGCGTTCTGCATCTCGCGAACGGTGTCGGGCACGGCCTCGACGTGGCTGCGCATTCCGGCGAAGTTATTGGGCCTCGACCAATGGGCGGCAATGATAGGCCACACCTCTCGCGGCATCTTGCCCACCTCGTTCTTCACGCGGTCGAGCACGTGCGTGCCGCCATCACCTGCGGCGCCTGCCAGCCGCTGTGCAGCCACGCCCGATCGCAGGAAAAGCGAAGTAACAGCGAGGCGGGCAAGCCCCACGCGCGCGATTGGGATGGCAAAACGGAATAGTTTCTTTCCACGATCAATCTCGGCTTGCTTGCCTGGGTTCATTGGCGGCCACTCCTCGCAGCGCATGGGGTCAACCAGCACAATGCTGCTCACTTCTTCTGGATAGTTCAGCGCAAAGCGGCGCATCACCAGTCCACCAAAGGAATGTCCCACGAGGATATAGGGCGGCTTGATGCCGGCTCCGGCTAGGAGTTGATGAAGTTCAGTGGCGATATTCGTGGGAGTGCGCGCTGTACGACTTGGGCTGCTCCAGCCCAGTCCGCATCGGTCATAAGATGCCGTTGAAGCAAACCGCGAAACTGTCGCCTGGATGTGAAACCAATTCAGATTAGTGGCCGCAATTCCAGCTTCAAACAGAACGGTAGCGTCTCCCGAGCCCATCTCCAGCAAGTAGAGCCTGCGCTTGTCTCCGATGTCGATCCAGCGGCCCTCTCTGGTATAGCGCCGGCGGTCACTTCGCTCCCCAAGGCACTGGTACACGACGCCCGAAAGAACCAGGGCTGCCACCAAACCGAACATAGAAGCAAACAAAACCATTCCGTGTCCTAGAAATGAGTCAGTTGCGCGGGACTAAAGTCTTTAAGGGTGAGTTTTGCCTTTGGCGTGCCGCGGTCGATGATGAGCAGAGATGAGCCTGCCTGCCCGCGGATCTTCGCTCCCACTTGATGTGCCGACCATACACCGCCATTCTGGCGCAGCCCGAAGTAGGTAAATTCTTTCACCATACCGCCTTTCAGAGTCTTCTCCACGTACACTGGAAAGCCAGTGTCGTGATCGAGCCAGGTGGTGACGTCCGTGTAGTGCGTGTTATCGGCCACGCCAGGTTTACTTTTAACTACGTCGCAATCGCGCGTGCCAACCTTCGCCTTGTCGAGCGCTGTTTGTCCTGCCCAGAAATACTGCGCTTCCAGAAAATCCTCGTAGCCGAATCCGGCACCCAACAGGCCTTCGCTCCACCGCTCAAAAGGCAGTGTAAACGCCGTCGCGCTGCCTGGGTGTGCAATTTGGACCATACTCCTCCCATTGGGTCGCATTTCGAGCAGAATATGTATGGGGGCGCGGCTGCTTACTAATGAGTCCGCGCTCGTCTTTGAGCCTGTGCCAAACTCAATGTACACGCGCAGCACACCGGTGAACCAGTGAGCTTTGATGGTGATTGGAAAGCTAAGGCGATTGCCATTCGCGTCCACGCGAATCAAATGGCCACTAGCGCGATAATCTGCCGTCTCGATGCGCTGCCGCGGAGCTGCCAGAAGCGTCTTCACATCTGCTGCGTGGGAAGGCGTCACGAAGAACAGCGCAACAGCCAGCGTAAGTGAAGAGACTCTCATTCCTCGATCTTTCCATCACGGAGGCGAATCTGATGTGCGGCCGAGTGCGCGATATCGTTTTCGTGCGTCACTACAATCAGAGTCATCCCCCGCTGTTTTTGAATTCCCGTAAGAATGTCCATGATGCGGGCGGAGTTGACGCTGTCCAGGTTTCCGGTCGGTTCATCTGCCAATAAGATTTCCGGCGAGTTTGCCAGCGCTCGCGCAATCGCCACCCGCTGCCGCTCGCCCGCAGATAGCTCGTTGGGATACTGCCGTAAACGATGTTCGAGGCCCATCTCGCGCAGCAAAGCCTCTGCTTTCTCTGCACGCTTAAGCGGGCAGGGGCTGAGGGCCAGCATTGGCACCTGCACGTTTTCAAGAACGCGCAAGGTGGGCATTAGATGAAACGCCTGGAAGATGAATCCAACATTTCGCGACCGATAAACATCCAGGTTGATCGTCGAGCCGAGCAAGGCGTTCTTGAAGAATACCTCGCCGCTGGTCGGAGTGTCGAGCCCGCCCAAGAGTTGCAGCAGGGTGGATTTGCCGCTGCCGCTTGGTCCGCTGATGGCGAGGAATTCTCCTGCGGTGATGGAGAGATCAACACCGCGGAGGGCTTCGATGCGTCCCTCGTCGTAACTCTTGCGCAAGTCACGCACTTGCAGTTGCGGACTAGTCATGGCGCAGAGCCTCCACTGGCGAGAGATGCGCCCCGCGCCAGGCCGGAAGGAATCCTGCCGCCAATCCCGCTGCGACTGCTATGCCCAATGCCTCCGCCAGAAGCAATAAGGGAAACGACGCGGAGACTATGCTGGCGGTTTGCGGAAGCAATGCCAGGACGCGAAGAGAGCCCCAACCCACGACAATGCCAACAAGCCCACCGGCCAGCCCTAGCACAGCTGCTTCCATCTCAATCAGCACCATCACTCGCCAACGCTTCCACCCCAGCGCGCGCAGAATGCCTATCTCTCGCGTCCGCTCAAAGACCGACATTGCCATGGTGTTGGCGATGCCCAAAATGCCGATCAGCAGCGCGATGGACGATGTGCCCCAGGCTGCGGCGTGGGCTAGCAGCACAAGCTGGTTGTTGCTGGCGCGCTCGGCCGCTGGAACCGCGCGCAGACCTGGCAGCGCATTCTCAATCTGAGCCTGTGCCCGTGCCAGATAGTGCTCGGGCGTCTCGCCTATCGGAGCCGGCCGCAGCCGCACGTGAAACGCAGTCACCTTGCCTTCCAGGCTGCCCAGCTTTTGCATCTGATCCAGCGGCATAATCACAGCGCCAGCTTCCAGCGCCGAGCCACCGTGGTAAACACCGACCACAGTGAAGGTCGAACTTTGAATCTCCAGCGTATCGCCGGCATTCTTCTTCAGGCTTTCGGCAAGCAGATCTCCGAGCATCACTTCAGGATGGCCATCACTGAAGCGCCGTCCCGACTTCAACGTGAGCGATTCAAATTCGTACGAGTCAGCCTTCCAGCCATACGCCAGCGCATTGACCTCCGGGGTCAGGTCCATGAGGTTCAAGATCATCGGAGTTGCCTGACGAACCGTCGGCAATGCCTTGAGCGTCGCACCGGCCGACTCGTCCATTGAGGTGTTAAGGAAAGTCTGCTGAACAACGGCAATGTCAGTGCCGCTACTCAAGTACATGCGCAACCATTCGTGCTCAAAGGAGCGAGAGAAGCCCACCAATCCTACAAATGCGCCAATGGCCATCGCAATGCCGCCCAGCGTCAGCGCCGTCCTGAGGCGTCTGCGCCAGAGATTCTTCCATGCAAACCATGCGAATGAGAGTTGGGAGGCCATGCGTTAGGGAAAACCCTCAGAAATCCAGATTAAATGAGGAACTCTTGACAACCAGTCTATCGACCGGCACTCGCTGTGTCCATTCAGTGTTTCGTAATCAGAAGGGATTCATTCGAGCATGCCACTGATCAGAGAACGGCAATGCAGGAAAGCGGAGCAGAAGGCGATACTGCGAGCCCCAAAAAACTGAAGGGCAGCTGCCTGCACGGCGGCTACCCTTTTGATCGTGACGCAGGACTTGGAGCTCGGATATTAAACATATGACTAAGGACGAAGCTCACCTTTGGCAACCGCAGCCGATTCAGCTGTCGCCGTGGAACTTTGCCTTGTTCAAGTGAAAGCGGGTCAGACGATGAAGCCCGCTGCCAGACCCGCTTGGACCAATTACCGGCCGCGCCCGCCACCGCCGCCGCTGCCTTTGCGCGCCTGGTAGCAATCCCGGCAAAAGACCGGGCGGTCGCCCCGCGGCTCAAAAGGCACTGTTGTAGGCTGTCCGCAACCCGAACAAATCACAGGTGTTCCCTGTGCTGGAGCCGAACGGTAGCCGGAGCCTCCCTGATCGTTCTTCTTTGCCTGACGGCAATTCTTGCAACGCTTAGGGGTCGAATAACCACGTTCCTGAAAGAACGTCTGATCAGCAGCGGTGAAGGTGAAGTCCTGCCCGCAATCGCTGCACGTAAGTTGCATATCTCCGGCCATGGGTCTCCTCGTGGAGATTGT
>JBEKSE010000025.1:0-75213 GCA_049517315.1 Occallatibacter sp.
CCCTGAAGGGCCCAGAAAGACCATCTGGTTGATAGGCTGGGTGTGAAAGCGCAGTAATGCGTGAAGCTTACCAGTACTAATCGCCCGTTCGGCTTGTCCATAGAATTAACTCCGCGCAGTAAAAGCGGACGTTCTTCTTGCAAGCCTTGTAATACCAATCAATTTCGTTGCAAATTTTCTGTATCAGCAAGTTTTTGGCGCCAGATTGCAATCCGCGTTCCTGTGGGCCTCCGGGAGAAACCATCCGGAATAAAACAGACGCCGCGGCAGGCTGCGGGCAACCACCCGCCAAGCGCCATCAAAGTTTGCCGGTGACTATACTGCGAGGGATCACCCGTTCCCATCTCGAACACGGAAGTTAAGCCTCGCTGGGCCGATGGTACTGCACGGGTAACTGTGTGGGAGATTAGGTGATCGCCGGCAATTATCTTAAGCAAAAAAGCCATGCCTCTACGGCATGGCTTTTTTGCGTTTGCACGTTAGTTTGCTTCATGCCCCGATGACCGGCTGCGGCTATTCTGAACAAGAGCATATGTCAGCCGAGCAGCGCCAATTCGATGTGGTTGTTTTGGGTGCGGGAGCTGCTGGGTTGATGTGCGCGGCGGTTGCCGGTCAGCGAGGGCGGCGGGTTGCGCTGTTGGAGCACAACGGGCAGCCGGGGCGAAAGATTCTGATCTCCGGCGGCGGGCGATGCAATTTCACGAATCTCGGCTGCGGGTCGGCCAATTTCATTTCGGAGAATCCGCATTTTGCGAAATCTGCGCTGGCGCTCTATCAGCCTCAGCATTTTATCGAGCTAGTCAAGCGGTACGGCATCGCGTGGCATGAGAAGACTCTGGGGCAACTCTTCTGCGATGGTTCGGCTCGGGCAATTCTCGACATGTTGCTGGCGGAGTGCGAACTTGGCGGCGTGGAGCTTGTCCTGAATGCGCACGAAATTGCGGTGGAGCGTGGCGGCTCGGGCGGTTTCCGCGTTTCTTCCTCGCAGGAAGAGTTTACTGGCGATGCGTTGGTGGTGGCTACCGGCGGTTTGTCGATACCGAAAATGGGCGCTTCGGGGCTGGGCTATGAACTCGCCGCGCAGTTCGGCTTGAAGGTGGTTGAACCGCGCCCGGCGCTGGTTCCGATTTTGCTGGGCGGTGCTGAGGCTGGCTGGACCGCGCTCGCAGGAGTTGCGGCAGACGTTGTGGCCTCCGCGGGCAAATTAAAGTTCCGGGAAAAAATGCTGGTGACGCATCGCGGTCTAAGCGGGCCTTCGGTCTTGCAGGCGTCGTCGTACTGGCGGCCGGGTGAGCCGCTGATATTGGATTTTGCGCCGCAACTTGCCGTTGAGGCGGGCCTTTTGGGAGCTTTGCGAGAACCTGGGGCGCGGCGCGATATCGTGGCACTTCGGCAGGCGCTGCGCGAAGTGCTGCCTCAAAGGTTGGCCAATTATCTAGCTGATATCGGCGCTCCCAAGGGCTGGTCAAATGCGGCTTTGGAAGAGTGCGAGCGGCAGTTGCGCCGATGGGAGTTTCATCCAGTGGGCACTGAGGGCTTTGAGAAGGCCGAGGTGACGGCCGGGGGCGTGGATACTCGCGAGTTACAGGCGCGGACCATGGAGGCGCGATCGGCGTCGGGGCTTTTCTTTATCGGAGAAGCCGTGGACGTGACCGGCCAACTCGGTGGGTTCAACTTCCAGTGGGCATGGGCATCGGGAGTTGCGGCGGGTAGGGCGGTTTGAAAAATGCAGCGAACCGCCCTCAGATTACAGTTGACAGCAAAAATCCTTACTGAGCCGGCGGGGCGGCGGGCGTCGCCGATGCGCGGTCAGCTGGCGGCGCGCCGGGCTTGGCGGGCGGAGTTAGTACGAAATTCTTGCGGACCAGGGCAAAGCCTTGGTGCGGCAGTTCGGCCTGAAGAAGCTGATTATCCGGTCCGGAGAAAAGATCCGTAGGGGCGCCGGCTATGGTAGCGACCAGGTGGTGGACAACGATGGGCTTGCCGTCGAGTGTGCCCTGTTCGTCGGCGAAGGTGGCCAACTGAACTGGCTCAATGGAGCCGGCCTTTTTGGGGATGATGGCCCACAGGTCGCGGTTATTCTGGGCAACGCCGAGAGCCAGCAGAGTCTCAAGGGCGCCAGGGTCAAAGTCGGGAAGAAACACAGCGCCGGGGTGCATGGGCAAGGCCGTGTTAGTGGTCTTGCCGTCCGCCGTGATGTTCAGCAGCACGCCTGGGTTCGGATCAGTTTTCGGTTTAGCAGCTGCGGTGACGTTGACGGCCTTGCTGTTCACGCTGGCGTTCAACTGCACATTGCGAAGACGGTTAGCCCGGGATAGGTGTTCGGTTTTGGCCAGGGTGTAATCGAGCTTATCCATTTTGATACTGACCTGCGATTCGGAGTCATAGCCGTTGGGTAGGGCAGTGACGGTGAAGCTGGCCGTGCCGACAGGTGTACCGTGTTGCGCGACAACAAAGTTGCCGGACTGGGAGCGAGCAGCGGTCGTGAGCGCAAGAGCAGCCGCCAGCGGGAGCAGAACAAGAATTCGCATAAGTCTCTCCATCGAATCACTGAGTTTAGACACGCGATGGGAGAAAAAGTTGCGCGAGATGAGGCGAGGGACCGCAGACCAGTCCCTCGCCTCCATCTCCCTGCGTCTCCGCCCTTCAGCCTTTGGCCAGGGCAAATCGGCGATTGACTTCGTTCCAATTCACGACATTCCACCAGGCTGCGAGGTAGTCGGGGCGCCGGTTCTGGTACTTGAGGTAATAGGCGTGCTCCCAAATGTCGTTAAAGAGGATAGGAAAGATGCCCTGTGAGAGCGGCGAATCCTGATTGGGAGTGCTGATCACCTTGAGCTTGCCAGCCTGAAAAACCAGCCAGCCCCAGCCGGAGCCGAACTGCTTGGCGGTTGTCTCGTTGAAGGTCTTCTTGAAGACCTCAAGGTCGCCGAAGTCGGCGGTGATCTGCGCGGCGATAGCGCCGGAGGGCGCGCCGCCCACGCCCGCCGTGCCGACCTTGCCCATCAGGGGCCAAAAAGCTGTGTGATTCGCGTGGCCGCCGCCGTTGTTGCGGACCGCTGTGCGAATCTCCTCGGGAACCGCGGCCAGGTCGCGGATAAGGTCGTCGACGGGTTTCGCGGCCAGCTCGGGGTGGTTAGCCAGCGCGGCATTCAGGTTGTTCACGTATGCCTGGTGATGCTTGTCGTGGTGAATCTTCATCGTCTCTGTGTCGATGAACGGTTCAAGTGCGGCGTAGTCGTAGGGAAGCGGCGCAAGTTCATATGCCATCGGGGAAAACTCCTTCATCTTGATGTTGCGGGTTGTGCAGAGTTCTGCGTTGAGCCTGTAGGGGCCGAAAATTCTGGCCGCGGCGGAATGAAGCTCAATCTTCACACCTGCCGGAACGGCCTGTACCTCAATGGATGCACGAGGGTACGGGCAGGGTGCGGGAAATTCGATGTATTCCACTTGAGCGAAATGGAACAGGTATGATTTTCTTAAGGGGAAATTCATGACTGCCAGCCTCGCTGACCACTCACTCGACCAACTTTCAATCAACACATTGCGGCTGCTGGCCGTGGACGAGGTGCAAAAGGCCAATAGCGGCCATCCCGGCGCTCCGCTGGGCTGCGCGCCCATGGCCTACCTGCTCTTTCACAAGCTGATGAAGCACAATCCTGCTCACTCCAAATGGGCGGACAGGGACCGTTTCGTGCTGTCGAATGGCCACGCCTCGGCAATGCTTTATGCAACGCTGTTCCTCTCCGGCTACAACGTGACGATGGAAGATTTGCAGAGCTTCCGGCAGTGGGGTTCGCGTACGCCGGGCCACCCGGAGCGCGGGCATCTGGACGGTGTGGAAGTGACTACCGGGCCGCTAGGACAGGGCATTGCGATGGCCGTGGGCATGGCCATTGCGGAAAAGCACTTGGCTGCGGTGTACAACCGTCCCGGATTTAATGTAGTGGACCACCACACTTTTGCGATGCTGGGCGACGGTGACCTGATGGAAGGCGTCTCGCACGAGGCGGCATCGCTGGCCGGAACGCTCGCCCTGGGCAAGCTGATTTCTCTTTACGACGACAACCAGATTTCGCTGGATGGGCCGACGAGCCTGAGTTATACCGAGGACCCGCTGGAGCGCTTCGCGGCTTACCACTGGCATGTGCAGCGCGTGGCTGACGGCAACGATCTGGCCGCTCTGGAGGCGGCAATTGCGGCGGCCAAGGCCGAGACCTCCAGGCCGTCGTTCATTGCGGTGCGGACAGTAATCGGCTATGGCAGCCCGAAGGCCGGAAGCAGTAAGTCTCATGGCGAGCCGCTCGGCGCGGAAGGCGTGGCCGCGACGAAGAAATTCTTCGGCTTTCCGGAGGACCAGAGTTTTTATCTTCCCGCGGAGGCTCTGGCAAACTGGCGCAAGGCGGTTGATCGCGGCGCGAGCCAAGAGGGGGCGTGGAAGACGCTCTTCGAGAGCTATCGTGCTGCCAATCCGGAGCTTGCGGCGGAGTTTGAGCGCACGCAGAAGGACGCGCTCAAGGCTGGTTGGGAAGCTGCAATTCCCAGCTTTCCGCCGGGCAAGGCAATGGCCACGCGCAACGCCGGCGGGGCGGTGATGAACGCGATTGCGGAGCAAGTGCCGGAGCTGTTTGGCGGCGCTGCCGACCTGACCTCGTCGACAAAAACAATCTTCAAACCGGGCGCAAACTTCCACGAAGATCCAGCCGGGCGCAATGTCTTCTTTGGCGTTCGCGAGTTCGGCATGAGCGCGGCGGTGAACGGAATTGCCGCACACGGCGGACTGATTCCATTCGGGTCAACGTTTTTTGTGTTTTCCGATTATGCGAAACCCGCAATCCGGCTGGCGGCACTGATGCAGGTACATTCGCTCTTTGTCTTCACACACGACTCGATTGCAGTGGGTGAAGATGGGCCGACGCACGAGCCAATCGAACATTTGCTGGCGTTGCGTGCGGTTCCTGGGCTGACGGATTTCCGTCCGGCGGACGCCAATGAAACAGCGGCGGCGTGGAGACTGGCTCTGGAACGCAAGGGGCCGAGCTTCTTTGCTCTCAGCCGGCAGGATTTGCCGGTGATTGACCCAGCGGCACGCGACCTGTATGCAGGAGTGAGTAAGGGCGCTTACGTGTTGGAGGATGTTGCGAAGCCGCAGCTAGTGCTGGTCGGCACGGGAGCTGAGGTTTGGCCCTGTGTGGAGGCTGCGAAACTGCTGGCCGCCGAAGGAATCGCCGCGCGAGTGGTGAGCTTCCCGAGTTGGAAACTCTTCGAGGAGCAATCGGCGGAGTACAAGGCCAGCGTCCTTCCGGCAGGCGTGCCCACGCTGGCGGTCGAGGCGGGCGCTACCATAGGCTGGTGGAAGTATGTTGGCCGGGATGGAGACGTGGTTGGCCTCGACCGGTTTGGGGCATCTGCGCCGGGAGCGAAGGTGCTGGCGGAACTTGGCTTCAGCGCGGCAAATGTTGCGGCGCGGGCGCGGAAGCTGGTGAAAAAGTAGGGATCAGGGGTCAGAGATCAGAGTGTGAATAGATCCAAATGGTCTTCACCCATGTAACGAGAAGAAGTCAGAAGGATGGAGAACCCGTTTTCGTTTAGGGCCAGATAAAGTTGGTCAGCTTTTCTGATCCCTGACCCGTGACTCCAGAGGAGTGCATCGTGAAGCTTGTCATCGGTTCGGATCATGCCGGGTTTCCTCTCAAAGAGGAAGTCCGCGCCTATCTTGCAAAAGCCGGCCACGAAGTGGTGGACCTGGGCGCTTATAACACTGAACCGTCGGACTATCCTGACTTTGCCGAGAAGGTTGGTTTGGCATTGCAGCGCGGCGATGTGCCGCGCGGCATTCTTATCTGCGGCTCGGGCGTGGGAGTGTGTGTAGCAGCCAACAAGATTCCGGGAGTTCGCGCCGGAATGTGCCACGATACCTACTCGGCGCACCAGGGCGTGGAGCATGACGACATGAACGTGCTGGTGCTGGGCGCTCGCGTCATTGGTTCGGCGCTGGCATTCGAGATTGTGGACCGGTTTGTTGGGGCACAGTTCTGCGCTAAGGAAGAACGATTTATGCGGCGCTTCAAGAAGGTGCTGGCCATCGAGGCAAAGTACCAGCGCGATGACGCAACGAAGCCGGCTTAACGCGCGAGAGCGCACTGGAGGCGCCGATCTTCCCCTTCGACGTAATACTCTTTGATGTGGGCGGGGTCCTGCTGACCAACTGCTGGGACCAGCGCGAGCGCGCCGCTGTCATCGAACACTTTCACCTCGATTTGGCGGAGTTTGAGGCCCTGCACGTGGACTATTACGACGTGTGGGAGCGCGCGGCTATCTCCCTGACGGAATACTTGAACGCCACGGTCTTTTACGAGCCGCGCAGCTTCTCCCGCGACGAGTTCTTCGCCTCCATGATCGCCCAATCAAAGCAGCAGCCGGATGGCGCACTGGGAATCCTTGCGGAACTTGCTGCATCGAATCAGTGTCTGCTGGGCGCACTGAACAACGAAGCGCGGGAAACGAACGAATACCGCTTCGACCATTTTGGGCTTCGCGAACTTTTTAAGGTGGCGCTCAGTTCCTGCTATCTTGGCTTGCGCAAGCCGGAACCGGCGATCTACCGGCGGGCGCTGGATATTCTTGGCAGGCCGGCGGAACGGATTTTCTTCATCGATGACCGCGCGGAGAATGTGGCCGGGGCCGCAGCCGCCGGAATGAAGGCCATCCGGTTTGAGGGGGCTGAGTCGCTTCGGCGCGAGCTGGCGAGCCTTGGGGTTCTTTAGACACAGGAGGAAACAATGCAGCTGGGATTGATTGGCCTGGGCAAGATGGGCGGCAATATGGCGGAGCGCCTGCGGCTGGGCGGCCACCAGGTGGTGGGCTTCGACTTCAGTGCCGAGGCGGTGGCGCGGCTGACGGCCACTGGAAATGTGGGCGTATCCACTCTTGAGGATCTCGCTCTAAAGCTAAAGGGCCGGCGAGCCATATGGATCATGGTGCCGCAGGGCGGAGCGGTAGACCAGACAATTGCAAAGCTCGAGCCGCTGCTGAATCCCGGCGACATTCTGATTGACGGCGGTAACTCGAATTACAAAGATTCGATGCGCAGATTTAAGGAAGTTACAACTAAAGGCCTTCAGTTTGTAGACGTGGGCACCTCAGGCGGAGTATGGGGACTTAAAGAGGGTTATAGCATGATGATCGGCGGCGACAAGGAGCCAGTCGAGTATCTTCGGCCTATCTTCGAAACCCTGGCTCCGGCGGCGGACAAAGGTTGGGGACACGTGGGTCCGGGCGGCGCAGGCCACTTTGTGAAGATGATTCACAACGGGATCGAGTACGGGATGATGCAGGCGTATGCGGAAGGATTTACGATCCTTGAGAGGAAACAGGAGATGGCGCTGAATCTGCCGCAGGTAGCCGAGATATGGCGCTACGGCAGCGTGGTGCGCAGTTGGCTGCTCGATTTGATATCGGACGCGCTCGGCAAGAATCCCACGTTGAAGGGGCTGGAGGCTTTCGTGGAAGACTCGGGAGAAGGACGCTGGACGGTAGTCGAGGCGATCGACCTGAATGTATCCGCGCCGGTCATTACCGAGTCACTTATGCGACGCATTCGCTCCCGCGAAGTGAATAACTTTACTGACCGTATGCTGGCTATCCTGCGCAGCGAGTTTGGCGGTCACGCGGTGAAAGTGGAGTAACTCGGTGAGTTAGCTGGTTCAGGTGGCGCATGAAGAGCGCCGGAGGCGACTTAGTTATGGCAACGATGCAAATGAGTGTTCGCCCCGAAGACCTGTCTCAGGTTTCGCGGGGCAGCGAGAGAATTCCAGAGCCGGGTATTTTGGTAATCTTCGGCGCTTCGGGCGACCTGACCAAGCGAAAGCTGCTTCCTGCGCTTTTTCACCTGGAGCAGGCAAAGCTGCTGCCTGAGAATTTCGCCATTGTTGGCGTGGCGCGGCGCGCGCTGGGCGATGAGTTTGCCGCGGATATGCGCGCGGGCATCGTCGAGCACGGCAGCGTGGAGGCGAGCGACCCGAAGCTGGATAACTTCGTAAAGAAGATAAGTTACTTTGCGCTGAACTTTGACGATCCCGCGGATTATGCAGGGCTCAAAGTTGAGTTAGACCGCATCGACAAGGAGAAAAAAATTGGCGGCGGCCGGCTGTTCTATCTGGCCACCGCGCCAGAGTTTTTTGCCGGGATCATCCAGAACTTGGGCGCGCAGGGAATGGCGCAGCCGGGCCAAGGCAAGGTTGCAGTGGTGATCGAAAAGCCGTTCGGTCACGATCTGGAGTCGGCCCGCGAGCTCAATCGCCAGGTAAATGCTGTCTTCCAGGAGGACCAGGTCTTCCGCATCGATCACTACCTCGGCAAGGAGACGGTGCAGAACCTTCTGGTCTTCCGCTTTGCCAACGGAATTTTCGAGCCGATATGGAATCGTAATTACATCGATCACGTGCAGATTACCGTGGCCGAGACGCTGGGCGTGGAGGGTCGCGGTCCGTTCTACGAAAAGGCCGGTGCGCTGCGCGACGTGGTGCAGAACCACGTGATGCAACTGCTGAGTCTTGTCGCGCTGGAGCCGCCCTCGAGTTTTGAGGCAGACAGCGTGCGGCGCGAGAAGCTGAAAGTCTGGCGCGCGATTCCTTCCATTCCAATCCTGAACGCGGTGCGCGGCCAGTACGGGCCGGGGTCGGTTGACGGCCAGCACGTGGTGGGCTACCGTGACGAGGACCGGGTCAATCCCGAGTCTGGCGCGGAGACTTATGCCGCGATGCGTGTCGAAATCGAGAACTGGCGCTGGGCGGGCGTTCCGTTTTATCTGCGCGCGGGCAAGCGGCTGAAGAAGCGGGCCACGGAGATCAACATTCAGTTCAAGCAACCGCCGCTGTTGATCTTCGACCGTTTGCAGGCGAGCGGGCCGTGCCGCGAGATTCAGCCCAACCTGCTCACCATCCGCATTCAGCCGGACGAGGGGATTGCGCTGCGCTTCGGGGCCAAGGTGCCCACGTCGGCGGACATGGCCGTCTGCCCGGTGAATATGGACTTCGATTACGCGGAGGCCTTCGGCAAATCGAGCGCCAACGGCTATGAACGGCTGCTGCTGGACGCGATGCTGGGCGACCAAACGCTGTTTGCGCATCGCGACGGCGTGGAGACCACATGGGCGCTGTGCATGCCGATTCTCGATGCGTGGGCCAACAAATCGCCTGAGGTCTTTCCCAATTACATTGCCGGCTCGTGGGGTCCGGAGTGCTCCGATCACCTGCTGGAGCGCGGCGGACATGCGTGGCGGAATAATCTGGGGCGGAAGGCGTAAAGGATTAGGGACTAGGGACTGAGGGACCAGGGACTAGCCGGTTGCGTTGAGATTCGTAGTCTCCCATTCTTGCGACCCAGTCCACGAACCGCAGGTCCTTCGGCTCCGCTACGCTACGCTCAGGATGACAGCACGGATAGGGCGCGGTGTACTTATAGCTACATGGGTATACCCCCACCCATATTTTGCAAACAAAATCCTTGTTTTCAATGAGATGCGGCATAGGTATCGCTGCAAAATCTTCAAAACAAAGGAGTTATTTGCAGAATCTTCATATCAAAGGAGTTACAGCGTTTTTTGACGCTCGTAGGAGTCCAGCCGCCCTGCGTCAAACCCTGGGCACGTCGCCTCGGCACCGATTGTGAAGGACACCGTGAGATGATTGTGCGCCACGCGAGAGTAATTATCTGCGAAAAGAATCTTGTCCGGCACTGCTACGGAGTGGAGACGACGTGGGCGCTGCGTATGACATTTCGCCATCTCAAGTGGGATTTGTTTGATTCAGGCTTGGCCGACCCAAAGCGCCATTAGGCAAAGTGGAGGCACCGACTAAACGACTTACCCGGCGGGACGCCCCCATCTCCGCCGCGTTCTTGATTTTGCGGTCAAAGTGGAATCGTCCGGCTAATTTGTCCCGCCTTTTCCTCCGATTTGAGCAGGCCATGCCGATAGGTACTCTGGACACACCGAAACAGGAACGTATACTGGACTGGATTGGCCATGCCTCAAAATCGACCCTCTATTCCGCTGAAGCTAACGCACGACTTCATTCTTGAGGTCGTGTTTGAACTTCGATTGGAGATGTCCACATTTCCGGAGGTTCTGTTTGGCCGCCTTGCGGATCACACTCCCTGGCGGGGCTTCCATCAGGACCCGCTGCCAGCATATAGCATTCCTGCGGTGATGCGGCAGACCGACCCGAATCTCCGCTACCAACCGATCCTCCAGCTATCTGGCGAGGCGGGACGCCGCTCGGTCAGGATTGGTCCTAACGTCGTCTCCTACCACCGCACTGCACCTTATGTGGGCTGGACACAGTTCAGCGCAGAACTCGAAGAGCTCTTCGAGGGAGTCTTTGAAAAAACTGAAAACCCAAGTGTTTCGCGTCTGGGATTGCGCTACATTAACGCTGCTACGTTGGAACTGCACGGCATAGCAGAGATTGGCGACCTGAACTTGCGGGTAATGGTCGCAGATAGCCAAATCGGGTCAAGCGTGACCGTCAACTACATGAACGAACATGAGAGGGACACACAAAGCGTGGTAAGAATTGCCACTCCCGACTTCGTGATCGGGACCGTCCCCGCCAGCGCTACCCTTATGATCGACGTTGACGTCTCAACGAAGATTGGGTTTAAGGCGACTGCCGTCGGCGCTGTAAGAGACTGGGCCGAATTCGCGCATGAAGAGGAAAAGGCGCAGTTCTTCCGGCTGCTTAAACCAGAAACGATCGAAGCCCTCAGGGAGAAATAGATGCTATCAACAGCAAACGGTACCGTCTCGGCGCGTACACGGGACTTCGAATACAGTGGTGGATTGCCGGCGAGGGACGCAGAGAAGGCAAAGCGGCTCGAGGACTTCCTTAGGGCCATCCAGACCAACGAAGGAACAGTTCATGTGATCTGGGGTAGCAGCGAGCCTCCATCGCCTCGTCCGCCTGGCGCATCTTGGTTTCGGCTAGTCCAGAAGCGAATCTCCGAATCCTCGACAAGAGACCCAAATTTGGCGAGAAGCGGTCGTTGGTTGTCGCAGGCGACCGCAATCGCGGCGCTCAAGTTCTTTGAAGCGGCAAGCGATCTGCTCCCTGGAGAGCCATACATCTACGGCTCTCCTTTGGGAGATTTAATAGCGGAATTCGATGGAGAAAAGGGCACGCTAACTAGCATTATCGGACCCAACACTACTCTCTTGTTCGCGATCATTGGCGGAACCCCGATCAAAAAGACGATCCGCCCCGAAGGCGGAGAGGGAGGGCTAAGATCCGAACTGAAAGAACTGGCCGAATCACTACGCACGGGGAAGCATGGCTCTTTGGAAACCGAACACCGATAAGATCGGCCCAAACGAACACATAGGCCGCCGTCTCTTTGACAAGCCGCAGCTCATAGGTGCGCTTGACCAAAAACCTGGACACCGCCTGAGGCTTGAACACTTTCTTGAGAAGAGAGGCGACTGCGAAACCTCGCTCGACCGGATGGGACAGTCAAACATCGATAAGCGGGTCCGCAACTATGTTGGCCAACGGGCGGTCAAGGCCGCGGGAGACTTCAAAGAGCCAAAGCAATTTAACGGATGGAGGGTAATCCATTTCAAGTTTCTCCGACAGCCGCCGCATGGTGGTTCCCCTTTCTCGGTCGTTCCCTCTCCAATTGATGGAACCGATCTCGATGAGAACATCTACCACGCTCACGCATTATGGGAGGGGAGAGACTACTACGATATGGCGACTCAGCTGTTCTGCCTGTTCATTGAACACGGAATCACTGAGCCTTATAGACACGAACTGAGCTACCACGAGCGCTGGATGTTTGTTCGTGCGCGGCTCCTCGGCTGGCTTCAGCGGTCATCGCGAGAATAGGGGTCAACTCCCAACCATATAACAAATGAATGTAGGCGGGTGGCCCGAGTGCCGTGGGAAGTAAGCAGACCCACTGAAGATGGGTGCCCCAGGTGCCTCGCCTTTGGGCACCTGGGAAACCTCTGACCTCAACCGGCCTTTTCCCGGTAACGCAGGTATTCCGGCAACTGGTTGCCCCGCCGCATCGCGTTCCACTGCGATTCAATCTCGACTCTTCCTTTAACTCCGGTCGCGTAATGCCGAAGGCTCGACCACGCCCACTCTTCGCGCTTGGCAACGAGTCCGCGCACAACCGGGTTGCGGTGCATGTAGCGCAGCTTCTCAACCCGCTTCTCCTCGTTGTGCACGAGAAAGTCGTAATAGCGCGCCTGCCAGAATGGCCGCTCTGTGCGGCGCATCGCCACCGAGAGCTTGAGCGCATGAATCACGCCGGAAACCGCGCCTTTGACCGGCTCGCCGATCAGCAAATGAACATGTTCCGGCATCACAACATAACCGGCCACCACGAAGCGGTAACGCTGTCGTACGCGCTCCAGCGCCTCCTCAAAAAGATCGCGCGCCGCCGCCGCGCCGAGATGCTGGAATCGGTGATAGCAACTGAAGGTGAGGAAATGAAAATTCCCCGTGTGTTCGTATCGGATAAGTCCGTGCGGCATCGAAGGAAAGCTTACGACGAATCGCGGTGGTTGTCGAGGAAGAACCAGAAACGGACTGCCGAGGTATGTGCTATCCCAGGTGCACAAAGGCGAGGCACCTGGGGCACCCGGCACCCGGCATGGCATAGGAATTTTACACTGGAGACCGCTGGTTGGGGGGGAGTGCTCTCCCACCCTTGATCACCCCAACGACGAGGACCTGTCGTCGGGGACCCCGATGCGCTAGAAAAAAGCGCAAGGATGGGGCACCCAGTTTTGTGGTTGGTTCAGGAATGGGCCAACCGCCTGTCGAGACTTCCAAATTTTTCTCTTAGCCCGGCCGGTTCCGTCCCATGCCTTTGTCCATGGCATCGTTGGCCAGCTTGTCGGCTTGCTTGTTGCCGCCGCGCAGGGTGTGGCGGATCTCGAAGCTGGCAATGCTGCGAGAGAGCTTCCGGGCCTCTTCAAACAGAGGCCGCAGGATGGGGCTGGCGACTTTGTACTTGCCCTGCATCTGCTTGACCATCAGTTCGGAGTCGGAGACCACGCGCAGGTGCTTCACGCCGTGTTCAACGGACCATCGGAGCACGCCAAGGAGGCCGGAGTACTCAGCGTAGTTGTTGGTCTGGATGCCGAGGAATTCGCTCAATTCGGCGACAACCTGGCCTTTCGCATCTTCAATAACGGCGCCATAGCCGGAGGGCCCGGGATTGCCGCGGGAACCGCCGTCGCAGTGGGCTGTGAACCGCGGGCTGGGCGCGTCGGCAGAGGGGGTTGGGTCTGCAAATAGGGATTCGTTCATTGAGTTCTAGTGTAGCGTCTTGCCCGATGAACGGGAGGGGCGAGGTTCGTGCTATCCCACCCTAGCCGCAACGACAAAAACGCGGCAAGGATGGGGCACCCCAGCGTTTGTGGCACACGGTGATTTCAGGTGCCGGGGCGGGGGTTAATTCCGCGCGTAACCTTTGCGGCACGCTGCTTACCATCGGCAGCCTTCCGCGTCTATTGCAGTGCGGACAAATCTCTTCCCGGAGCAGATTCGATGGCAACGGATGCGGCGATTTACCCCAGTTCTCCGGTTTGGGCTCCGGGTTACATGGCTTGGCCGTCGGCCAGGAGGGTACAATCCTCCCAAGGCATGGCTGATTCCAAGTCAACAAACGGGGCAAAAAGCGCCGAGGAGCGGAAGCAGGCGCGCGAGCCGGAAATGGAGTTAATCCGCGAGGCGCAGGCTGGATCGCGGGCTGCCTTCGATGCGCTGGTGCGGCAGTATGAGCAACAGGTTCTTCGGCTGGCGTATCACCTGACGGGTTCCGAGCACGACGCGGAGGACGTTTATCAGGAAGCATTTTTAAAGGCTTACCGTTACCTGGGGAATTTTCGATTCGAGTGTTCTTTTTACACGTGGATTTACCGGATTGTGACCAATCTTTGCCTGGACCAACTGCGGCGGCGCAAGACGCGGCGCGAGGATCGCGCGGTGGTTCTGGATCAGTCCGGCGGCGAGATTGATGTGCTGGCTTCGGTGTCGGATAACCGGTCGTTTTCGAATCCCGGCAAGGAGCTGGACCGCAAGGTGCTGGGCGAACGGATTCAATCGGCGCTGGACAAGCTGACGCCGCGCGAGCGGATGGTTTTTGAATTGAAGCACTACCAGGGACTCCGTTTGCGCGCTATTGGGGAGATGCTGGATACCACGGAAGAGACCGCCAAGAATACGCTCTTCAGAGCAACGAAGAAGCTGAGAACGCAATTGGCGGGGTTGCGGTAGATGCCGGTGGCAATCCCTTGAGGGGATGCGGATTTTTGCCGGTAGGGGGCTAGTTTTTGAGGCTGGAAGGACGTAAAGATGAAATGCCAAATTGCACAAGAGCAGATTGTGTTGGCGGCTTATGGGGAGCTGGCCGAGAAACAGGCAAGCGAACTGGAGCTGCACATGGCCATGTGTCCGGAGTGCGCCGGGGTACACGAGCAAATGCTGTCGCTAAAGGCGTTCGCTGACAATCTTCTGGTGCTGGAGCCGGACGCAAACCTGGTTGCGCGCGCCCGATTGAAATTGGATGAATCGCTGGACGCGCTGCCGCCTCGGCGCTGGTATCACCGGCTGGGTCAGCAAGTGATGAACAATTTTGCCAGCGTGTGGGCCGCGCCGTTGGCCGCTTGCCTGCTGCTGTTGGTTGGCGCGGGCGCGGGCTCGCTGGGCGGATACCGGTTTGCGCAGAATCGCGCGACACATACAGCCGCGACCCAATCGGCCCCGGTGCTGAACGCGGCGGCGCTGCCGGCGATCGCCAAAACGGCGGACACTGGCGCGCCGGCGGAGATTGCCAACATTTCCAGCATTGTGCGGCAGCCAAACAGTCACATGGTAGAGGTGCGCTACAACCAGGTGGTACCGCAGCGAATGGAAGGCTCGCTGGACGATCCGGCGATTCGGCAGTTGCTGATGCTGGCCAGCGAGAACTCGGCTTCGGCCAGGGTGCGCGGCGACTCCGTGGGGCTCTTGGCGGACGAGTGCCGCGCCGGGCACAGTTGCAGGGCGGGGGGCGTGCGCGATGCGCTGCTGATGGTGCTGCGTTACGACAAGAATGCGGGCGTGCGCGAGAAGGCTCTGCATGGGCTGGAGCCTTATGTGGCCGAGGATACGCGGGTGCGCGATGCGGTTCTGGAGGCGCTGATGAGCGATGGCGACCCTGGCATTCGCACCGCGGCCATCAACATTCTGCAACCGGTGGAAGCCGATACCAGCGTGCGGCAGGTGCTGCATACGGTTTCCAATACGGATGTGAATCCTTATATCCGGAATGTTTCGCGCCAGGTTTTGAATAGCGTGCCGGAGATTCAGTAGGAGCTGCCATGCTGCCGATGACCGCATCGCAAAAACAAGAATGCGGGATCGAGAGATCGCAGTTGCAGAGGAAGAAGAAATGACGCACGTTTTGAGGCCGCATCGTAGTCTTGGATTTCTAGTGTTGATAGGCGCGTGGGCCGCAATGGCTCCGCCTGTGGCAGCCGCGCAAACACGAAGTGTTTTCCAACAGCTAAAAGACCACACTCCGCTGCTCCATTCCAACTCTCAGGGTTACCTTGGCGTGTATCTGGCGGATGTGGATCAGCAAAGCGTGCAGACGCTCAAGCTCAAGGAAGTTCGCGGGGCCATCATTACGATGGTCGACCATGACGCTCCGGCGGGAAAGATCGGGCTGAAGGTCAGCGACGTGGTGCTCCAACTGAACGGGCAGAAAGTGACAGGCGCCGAACAGTTGCGGCAACTGCTTAGCCAGATTCCCGCGGGACGCACGGTGAATATCGAAATCAGCCGCGACGGGAACCTTCAAACCCTGACTGTTCAACTTGCCGACCGCCGCACCATGGAACACGACGTGTGGAACAAGATCGGCACCAGCGAAGACGCACTCGCGCAGGGGCCGGAGTTGGGCATCCAGGCAGACGAGAGCGCCGCGTCGCCGCCGGGCGGGTTTCACCTGCCATCCTTTGGCAGCTTGAATGTAGGCGCTCTTGTGGAGCCGCTGACCGCGCAGATGGCCGAGTATCTGGGTGTGCCCAACGGGTTGATGGTCAAGCAGGTGGCGCGCAAGAGCGAAGCCGCCGTGGCCGGACTGCGAGCCTTCGACGTGATTCTCAAGGTCGGGCCGGAGACCGTCAAGACGATGGGAGACTGGGAGCGCGCGCTTCATGCGCATCGCGGCAGACAGGTGCAGGTGACCGTTCTGCGCGACAGAAAGCAGCAGACGATCACGCTCCAGGTGGATTCAAAGCACTGCGGAAAGCTGGAGCGTCAACCGGAGTTTCCCGCAGGCAATCTGGCGCTGTTAGTAACTCGACTTAGTTGGCTGGTTTCTTAAGTAGCCAATAATGGAACCCATCCACGATTGCCATCAGAGCTGCCTGGTTCAAATCGCTGCTAACTCCAGCAGTTATCCAGGGCTCATGACCGTCGGCATGGAAGCTCACCGTAACGCGTACGTGCGCCGCCGTGTCGTGGGCAGTAACGTCAAGAGCCGTCACGCTGAACGTGCCCAGCCGCATCTGCGCGATGGCCGGGTACCAGCTTTCTAATTCGCGCCGCATCGCCTTGGTCAGCGCGTCCACCGGCCCTCGGCCTTCCGCTCGCGTAGTTACAGTCGAGTCACCGACGGACAATAACATCGAAGCCTGCACGTACCTGTCGCCGGTTTGATCGGATTCATCCAGAACTCGCCAGCTCTTCACGCTGAAGCGATCCTCTAATGTATTCAGCACCTTCATGCAGGCCAGCCGAAACGATACTTCGCTGGCTGTGAAGCCGCCGCCTTCAATCATTCCCTGATTGGCGTCCATCAAAGCCTGCGCCTGTTCCGCATCGAGGCCAACGCCCAGCGACTTCGACAGCAGAATAATATTCGCTCGCCCCGATTGCGCGTTCACTCCGATAACCGGATTTGCGCCCACCTTCGCCGGATCGCACCACAGATACGCTCCCGGATTCTTGCGCTCACTGCTGCCGTGCATTCCCGCCCACGTGCCAAAAGCGCCGGGCCCAACAATCGGCGCGCCGTGCGGCGTCTCCAGCGAAAAAGCCGTGTAAGCCGAATGTGCAAGGCCGGTAAGTCCCGTCAGCGATTGCGGCGCGACGAATTCCGCTTCGCCCTTCAGTTGCATGCCGCCGATCACCGTTGTCAGATTCACGTTGCCGCAGCGCTCGCCCGTTCCCAGCAGCGTGCCCTGCACTTGAACTGCTCCGGCAAGAATAGCTGCGCGAGTATTCGCAATTCCCAGGCCGCGATCCATGTGCCCGTGAAATCCGAAACTGGCATCGGGGTATCTCCACACAAGCCCGCCAATAACCTGCGTCACTTCTTCCGGGCTGGCCCCGCCTGTGGTGTCACAAACCACAATGCGGCTCACCTTCTGGCCCGCGCATTGTTCTGTCAGTTGATAAAGGTAGTCCTGGCTGCGTTTATTGAAATCGGCGTCGCATGGATTGCCGTTTTCGCGCCGGCCGCACGCGGCATCCATGGCGTGTTCCAGGTCAACAATTACTTCCAGGCCGCCATCCTGCAGGCATGCGATAGTTTCGTATGCCATGAGCAGGTTCTCTTCCGGCGGCGTCTCCAATGAGAGCGTCACATCCAACAGCCGCGACTTGATCACCAGCACGGCGACAGGAACGCGCTTCTTATGCCTGAGAATGAACTGCACGTCGGGCCAATCACTCAACTTGGCTCCGCGCCCGCGCGTTCTGCCAAAGAGCGCCAGTTTCATGGCCTTGGTGTCAACGGCGTCGAGAGCGGTTGCCAGCTCGCTGACGAATTTGTTGGCGCCCGCAAAGCCAATCTCCGCATAGTGCACGCCAAAGGCCGCCATGCGCTGAAGAAGGCCTAGAGCGATGGGAACTGAGATCTCCAGGTTCGGCTGTTGCAGCCCGTCCCTGAGGCTCGTGTCAAAAATCTCCACGTTTCTTGCGGCTTTTGTCATTGGTTCTTGCACCCTTCTCTCGGCGTGGCGGTCAATTCCAGATTACTATGACGACGAGAGAGCAGGGCTTTTCTGAGGATTGCAGTGAGGAATCGATTGAATCTGCGTGGGTTATTTAAGTATCTACGATTTCATGGGTATATACAAATAATTACCTGCAAGGTTTTGAAAATAAATATAGGGGGGTAGGGGGGTGCCTTCAGGGGGTACAGACCGGTCACATAACTGACAGATTGGACCAGGCATCGATAAGATTCCGCTCCCGTTCATGATTTCTATTGTGTGCCGGCGAAGGGTTATTTTCTGCAAACCCGTGCCGAAGGCGCCTTACCCGCATCAACGATATACTGAGCAGCTGATGGAGGCCGAACGCCGCGCCGGGTCGGGGAGATAGGGCGTCCCAAGTCTAAGACGAGTGATCAGGGATTGGCGGCTCAGGTGGAAGCGTTGAGGAATCGATCGGAACGAAGCTGCTTAGTTGGTCGTCCTCGCCAAGGGAGCCGGGGGCATCTAGCCCCTTGACGGCAATCCCGATGACGCGGTTGTGAGCGTCAAGGATGGGGCCCCCGCTGTTGCCTTTTACAATGTCAGCATCGACGATATAGTGCTTTACGAGAACCTGCTGACTGCTATCATCGTCCTTCAACGAGATGTACCATCGCTCTTGGACGATCTTCCCGAATCGAAACGCAACGCTATCTTTTAAATGAAAGTTTGGAAAGCCGACTACGCAGACCGGGTTCTGTAGATTGATCTCGCTTGGCGAAGACAGACAAAACTGGACTGGGAGAAACGAAGGGATCTTTATTTCCGCGATATCCAACTCATCATTGCGGCGTACGATTTCGACGAGGTGCTTCTGATTGCCATAGCTAGGCCTCGAAGCCCACATTATTTGATCTGTGTTGTGGGCAGCCGTCAAGAGGCGGTTGCCCTGGACTGCGAATGCCGTCCCTTGCGTTTCCTCCGATTTGTCATAAAGCAACCAAATTCCTTGCCTAATCACCGACTCGTGGGTCGATGCTCCAATGAGGATGGGTTTTGCGTGCGCCTGTGTTAGCTCTTGCATACGTTGAAGGAGACCTACGTAGATCCGGTCATCTCTTCCCCTGATGAATCCTAGGAATTCGATTTTCCCCCTCAGAATATCTCGAAAAGGTGGCTCGCCATTTCCGCGCTGTTTCTTTGCGTATAGAGACCGATGCTCTAGTTGCGCAGCTTCTTCGCCGTATTTCTCGAAAGGGTGAAGCATGGCTTTGACCCGTCGATAGAACTTGTGGCTGACGTTGAGTCCAGCATTGATGCGAACCCCAGTTATTTCCATGCTTGACTGCCGACCTCTAACACGGGTCTTGGACGGATTTATTTTGAAGCTGTTCTTTTCGATTAAACCTTGGACCTCGGCACCAATCTCCCACTGCCTTGTCGACGGATTCTTTCCAGCAATTCTCATGTCAAGAGATGGAGCTTTTGTAGAAATCGAGATGTCGTCGGCATAGCGTGTATAGATACACCCGCAACTCCATGCAAGGGCCTTTAGCTCTGAGTCCATCTTCCCACATATCAGGTTTGCGACTATCGGCGATGTCGGGGCTCCGATTGGGAGAGACCCTTCGAAGCAGCATATGCGTGCCAGCGTTTTTGCAACCTCATCGGGTAAGTTGTAGGGCTTCCCAGCGAATAGCCCAGCTACTCGCCCAAAGTGGATGGTAGGAAAGAAATCCTGCAAATCGAAATTCAAGACCCATTCCGCCCCTAAATGTCGTCCGGCGTTTGATCGAATGCTTCTGCCTCTAGCGAACCCATGAACCACTGATCTTGATCCATAGACCGCGTTGAGAATCTGAGCGAGCTTACGCTGAATTATTTTTAGCGGCGTTTCGGGAGCGGATATAATGCGCGGCTTTCCCGATGCCCGCATAATTTCAAACTTCTTGTAGTTTTGTTTCTTGTAGAGATAGAAGCAAAGCTTCTTGTAGGGGACCTCAA
The DNA here is from genome assembly GCA_049517315.1 of Occallatibacter sp. Classification (GTDB taxonomy): domain Bacteria; phylum Acidobacteriota; class Terriglobia; order Terriglobales; family Acidobacteriaceae; genus Telmatobacter. The sequence goes on from JBEKSE010000025.1 coordinate 19,988, forward strand.
GGAGGTCGGCGACTTCTCTTGCGGAGGAGAGGGACAGGAACGCAGCTCGGAAATCTTCATTTGTTCCGCCGAGTTTCAAGCTAGGTGGGGCCACGGCCGCTTTCCCGCTTTTCGTAATTGTCAATGCAAATTGCTCAACCCATTGAGCAGAATTAATACGCTACAGGCGACATTGTATATCGACCCCAGCAGGAACGCCGGGGAGTTTGCAAAGCCGCGTGGCCCTATATGTCATCTTACTCCCGGTTACCCCGGGTTGCACTGCGCTCCACCCGGGGCTATTTTCATCTTCTCCCTACGGAAGAACGACGTGGCTACATCGATCCCAAGTTGCGAAGACATGGCATGTTGCATAGAGAGATAAGGACCAAGCGGAGGGAACAGGCGGCTTCAGCCTTCTCAAGGGAGCCACGTGTGATTCAATGAAAGAGATGGCAATTGCGCGGAAAATGACGTTGCACGGGCGGTGGGTTGCGGTTACGCGGAAGGTGCGCGAGCTGAGGATGGTGGCCAGCGCGTTGCTGCATAAGGGGCATCCGGTGCTGGTGCAGATTGTGCCGGCGCGGTTCTGCAATTTGAGTTGCGGGTATTGCAACGAGTACGACAAGGTGTCTGAACCCGTTCCTTTGGACGAGATGTTCCGGCGCATCGACCACCTGGGACGGTTGGGGACAGCGATGGTGGGCATCAGTGGCGGCGAGCCGCTGACGCATCCTGATTTGGATGAGATTATCCGGCGCATACGGCGCACCGGGGCGATTGCCGGAGTGATTACCAACGGCTACCTGTTGAACGAAGCCCGGATCGAGCGGCTGAACCGCGCCGGCCTGGACCACATGCAGATTTCCATTGATAACGTTGACCCGGACGAGGTGTCGAAAAAGAGCCTCAAGGTGCTCGACAAGAAGTTGGTGATGCTGTCGGAGTACGCCGAATTTCACGTGAATATTAATTCGGTGGTCGGCGGAGGATTCAAGAATCCCAACGACGCGCTGGTGATTGGCAACCGGGCGATAGAGTTGGGCTTTACCTCGACGATTGGGATTATCCACGACGGAGACGGGCAACTGAAGCCGCTGCAAGGGGACGAGGCCAAAGTCTACTACGCCATGAACCACAGAAGGAAGGTCAACTACTCGCGCTTCGACCATTTTCAGGAAGCGATTGCCGAGGGAAGGCCGAACGAGTGGCGCTGCCGCGCAGGGTCGCGGTATCTGTATATTTGCGAGAACGGGCTGGTGCACTACTGTTCTCAACAGCGCGGGTATCCCGGCGTGCCGCTGGCAGGCTACACCACAGCGGACGTAAAGCGAGAGTTTCTGACCGCGAAAAGCTGCTCGCCTAACTGCACCATCGGCTGCGTCCACAAGATCAGCTACATCGACCACTGGCGAGCGCCGCAGACGAGCATGGTTTCGCCGGGTGGGCAGGGAGCGGAGACGCAGGTGCTGGTGAAGATTCAGCCACCTGCGGTGGGGCAGACGGCGCTCGCGCGCCCAGACGGCGAAGATTGAAAGCCGAGAAATCGAAATACATTACTTTAGTCATTGATCGGGCGATTTTCCGCTGAATTCTTTTCCGGGGATGCCGATGGTTACGCTCACGAGAGCGCCATTTTCGCTCCCGGACGAGGTAAAACTATGTCAATTGGCGCGATTTCTGCCGGAAGCCTTTCGCAATACGTTTCCGCTTCAAGCAACCTGACAAAGTCGCAGCAGGCGTGGCAAACCCTGCAGCAGAGCCTGGCCGCCGGAAACCTGTCTGCGGCGCAAACGGCGTTCAATAGCTATCAGCAACTGAACCAGAATCTTACGAACATCAGCGGCAGTTCTTCTTCCACAACGCAGCTTTCTACAGATATGACGGCATTGGGGTCGGCGCTCAGTTCAGGCAATCTGTCGGCGGCTCAATCTGCGTTCGCAACCGTCCAGGCCGATATGAAGAATTCCCCCTCGCAAGCTATGACAAACGCCAACGCGGCCATGGCCCAGGTGCAGCAATGGGTGAACGATCTGCTCGATGTTTCCAATGCGATCAGTTCTTCCTCGACATCTTCCGACCCGACAGCTGCGCTTTTACAAAACGCCCTGAGCCTCAACTCCGCGTCTACCAGCACCGACCCGGCGACCGAAGCTCTACAAAGCGCATATGGCGCCGCAACGTCGGCATCCAGCACCGGCACCAGCATGGGCAGCAACGGTGTCAACGTTTACGGATAGAGGTGTTGCCAACCGAAACGGATACACTCCACAAAAAACGGCGCATCCCAGAGCGGGGTGCGCCGTTTTCATTTTTTACTGAGTGGGTTACCGCGAGCGGGTGTCCGCGATGGCCTGGTCAATGAGTTGGAAGAGCTTGCTGCGATCGACGACCTCGACAAAGGGCGCGCCTTTGGAGTTGGCGGTGACGACCCAGATGGTGGGCGTGTGCTCGATGCCGATGCGCTGGCCGAGGGCGTAGTCGGCCTTGACCTCGGCGCCCAGCTTGCCTTGCGGGTCAAGGGCAAAGGGCATGGCGATGTGGTGGTCAGCGGCAAACTTCTCAGTGAACTGAGCCAGAATCGCAGGGCTGTAGATGGAGATCTGGTTGGCGAAGACCTGGTCGCGGTATTCGTCGCCCAGGGCTTTGCTCTTGGTATCGAACCAGCGGGCATTCACCGCGGCTGTAAAGCTCCAATTGTGCATGGGCAGCGGAAAATCGTGGCGCACCAAGGGAATCTTGTACTTGGCCGCGGCTTCTTTCAGGAGCGGGTTGGCGCGGGCGCAGTCGGGGCACTCATAGTCCGCAAACTCGACGATGGCCACGCGGGCGCCGGCGGGCGGCTTGAGAGCGGAGGCGTCATGCACCTGAGTTCCGGGCGCCGGAGGGACAAATTGGGCCTGGGCAGCGGCGGCGAAGGCCACGAGCGCGGCTGCGGCAAGGCCGAGCCAGAGGCCGGTGTGCGGACGAAGACGGGAAAAGCGATGGGCAAAGGCTAAAGAATGAGACATATTGATTAGACGGCTCCCTCTTGATTATTGTAACCACCCTGGGTGCGTTAGCAGGCGCGTTCGTAGTGTGCCAATTTGCATGAACTTTCCCGCTCGGGCTAAAGCCCGTCGTTTTTTTGTTGCATTTGCGGCACGACTAAAGTCGTGCCCTGACACAATCGGAACTCGAACAGAGGCTCGCTGAAGAGCATTGTAGCGGAGGAAATCAGAAGGAGTCAGGAGGCTATTCGCGGTCGCGGCGGCGGACGGCGATCCACTGGCGCCATTTGTAGTCGGCGAAGAAAGAGGCGGCGATGACGATAACTGCGAGAATGCCGAGGAGGATTTTCATGGCGTCTTCATCTTCTGACGGATGGGCTCATTATCAGCATAAACGCGCCACTCCACCACCTTGCCGTCCTCGATCAAGGCGCGAAGGGCAGCCGGCGTTTCCCATTGGTTCTCTTTGCGCAACTGGCCGTCAGGCGAATAGGTTCCACGCGCCACGCCCAACATCACTACAACCGGGCCATCGCAGAGGGTCTCTTCCACGGCGATGGCGTAATCCGGAACCAAGCGGAAATATGCCGTCCAGGCCGCCCTCATTTTTTCGCGGCCCTCGGAAACTGTGCCGAGTGAGTCAATGAACCGATGCTCGGGGGCCATCAATTCGGCGAGTGCCTCAACGTCCTGACGGTTGATGGCGCGCACAAAACCATGAGCTACAGATTCAGCTAAACCGTTCATATGGCCATTGTACTCAGCACTTGCGCCATGGCGCGCTGAGTGTTCGAAATCGAACAGTGGCGAGATGGAATCGGTCACTCCTGGCGATATTCCTGGCTTGTTGTTTTGTTAAGTTATTTATTTTCAAGGCAATGAACGGTGGTATCTTTGGCACGGCAAGTGCAATGACGTTGGCATGGATATCGCACGCCCAGATTTATTGCAGAAGATGAAGCGCAGGCGCTGGATTCTGGCCGGCGTGGTTGTGGTGGGGTTGGCGGTGGCGCTGCTTGGGCTGTCGCGGCTGAAGCCGGCTGCGCCCACAGTAGACCGCTCGACGATTTGGCCGGACACGGTGAAGCGCGGACCGATGGTCCGGCAGGTGCGCGGGTCTACGGGCACTTTGGTTCCGCGCGAAGACAGCATCGAGCTGATTCCCGCGCAGACGGATGCGACCGTTGTTCGGATACGCGTGTTGCCCGGCGCCAAGGTCACGCCGGACACGATTCTGATGGACCTGGCAGACCCTCAGCTTGAGCAGGAGCTGTTGAACGCAAAGTTGGCGCTGAAGGCGGCGCAGGCCGATTACAAGAGCTTGCAGGCGACGCTCGAAAGCACATTGATGGACAAGAAGACAGCGGCCGCGCAGGTGAACTCCGACTATACACAGGACCAGTTGCAGGCGCAGACAGACAAAGCGCTTTATGACCTGGGAGTGATTGCCGGCATTGCTTATAACAAATCAAAAAACACGGCCGATCAACTGACCGTTCAGCACAAGCTCAGCCAGCAGCAGCTCGAAGTGAACCAGAAGGCTATCGAGGTTCAGCTTGCTTCGTCGCAGACCAAGATCGATCAGGCCAAGGCGCTGCTGGACCTTTACGAGAAACAATCGCAGGCGCTTGAGGTGAGGGCGGGAATCTCCGGCGCAGTGGCTGCGTTAACGGTTCCGTTGCAGGTGGGCCAGCACGTGACGGCGGGCACTTCGGTGGCCGAGGTGATTCAGCTCGACAAGCTCAAGGCCGCATTGCAAATTGCCGAGACGCAGGCGCGCGACATTCAGATTGGGCAACCGGCCTCGATCGATACGCACAACGGCGTTATTCCCGGCCACGTTACCAGAATCGATCCCACTGTCGTGAACGGAACGCGAACGGTTGACGTAGAGCTTGATGGGCCGCTGCCGCCGGGCGCGGTTCCATCGCTGAGTGTAGACGGGACAATTGACCTCGAGCGCATGACGGATGTTCTTTATGTTGGCCGTCCCGCGCTGGGCAACGAGAACTCGACATTGAGCCTGTTCAGAATTGATGCCGACGGCAAGGGCGCTACGCGAGTGCCGGTGAAGGTGGGTCGCGCATCGGTGAACGAAATTCAAGTGCTCGAAGGACTGAAGGAAGGCGACACGGTGATTCTTTCCGATATGTCGCGCTGGGACAACGTGGACCGCATCCGGCTGGAGTGATAAGGCAGGGAATAGGGAGCAGGGAATAGGGAATAACAAAACGATTCGCAATCACATGAGGGGGAGAGTAATGGTATCGAATGACAAGCTGATTGAAATTGAAGATCTGACCAAGGTCTTCTACACCGACGAAGTGGAGACGCACGCGCTCTCCGGTATCCACCTGACCATCTCGCGGGGCGAGTATGTGGCCATGTCAGGGCCTTCGGGCTGCGGCAAATCCACTCTGCTCTCGATTCTCGGCCTGCTCGACACGCCCACCGGCGGCAAGTATCTGCTCAATGGCAGCCCTGTCGAGAACCTGAGTTTCGGCGACCGCTCGCGAATTCGCAACCAGGAGATCGGCTTCATCTTTCAGAGCTTCAATTTGATTGGCGATCTGACAGTGGAAGAGAACGTTGAGTTGCCGCTGACTTATCGCGCGGGGATGCCGTCGGCGGAGCGCAAGAAGCGCGTGAAGGAAGCGCTGGAGAGGGTGAACATGGCGCATCGCATGAGGCATTATCCGGCGCAACTCAGCGGAGGCCAACAGCAGCGCGTGGCTGTGGCACGCGCACTGGCCGGCGCGCCGTCGATTCTGCTGGCCGATGAGCCCACCGGCAACCTGGACTCGAAGAACGGCGAGGCGGTGATGCATCTGTTGACCGATCTGCACCGCGAAGGCTCGACGATCTGCATGGTGACGCACGATCCGCGCTTTGCCAAACATGCGCAGCGCGAGGTGCATCTCTTCGACGGAAAAGTTGTTTCAGAGCAGGAGCTGAAGAAGCTCGAAGAGGAAGTGGAGGCATAGCCGTGCTGTTTCAAGACCTGCGTTACGCGTTGCGACAGTTGTGCCGCGCTCCGGGGTTTGCCTTCGCCGTAATGCTCACATTGGCTCTAGGCATAGGCGCGCTGACCACGGTGGCAACGTGGACCAACGCCGTGCTGTTCAACCCCTGGCCGCATGTCCAGGAGCCGCGGCAGCTTCGTTTTGTCTCGGCCACCGTGCTCGGCTCAACCGGCTACTCGGTCAACTACCGCCAGTTTAACTTCCTGCGCGACCAGGGCCGCAGCTTTTCCGATGCCGCTGCATTCGACTTGATGCAGCTCAGCCTGGCAGCCGAGGGCAGCGAGGCGCGAGCCATCTGGGCCGATACCGTCTCATCCGGCTACTTCCGTCTGCTCGGCCTCCAGCCGCAACTGGGCCGCTTCTTCGACCCCTCAGCTTCGGATCGCGCCTTTGGCCAGCACGACGAGATCGTACTCTCCGACGCGCTCTGGCATTCGCTGTTCAACGCGGACCGCTCTATCGTCGGACGCACCGTCTCGGTCAACCGTCATCTGTTCACCGTCGTTGGCGTCGCGCCGGCCGGTTTTGCCGGCGTCTTTGGAGGCTTGGCCGAGTCGGCCTGGATTCCGCTCTCGGCCACGCGCTCTCTCGCGTCCGATTCCGCCGCCGATCCGCTGGCGCATCGCGGCCTGCAGGTGGTCGTGCGTCAGCGCCCGGGCGTAGCCAATCCCTTGGCCGCGACCGAACTTCACCAGCTTGCGCGCCGCTTCGCCGCACAGCACGCCGAAGACAACCTGAACGGCTGGGATCTCAATCTGGATGATGCGGCGCACTTTGCGCGCGGTTTCTATGGCCTGATTGGAGAGCAGTTGCCGGTGCTTTATGGCGCCTCGATTCTGCTCCTGATTCTGGTCGTGCTCAATGTTTCCTCTCTGCTCGGACAGCATGCCTCCCGCCGTCGCCGCGAGGTCGCCATTCGCACCGCGCTCGGAGCTCCGGTGCGCCGCATTGTTGCGCAGACCTTCACGGAAACGGCCTTGCTCGCTGCAGCCGGCGCCTTCTGTGGCTGGCTGGCCTCGCTCGGCGTCTCGCGCGCGCTCTACGTCCTGCTGCCCAGCTTCGGCGCGACTCTAGCCTTCAATCTCCAGACCGACTCGCGCATTCTCGTCTTTGTCACCGCAGTGGCCATTCTGGTTACGCTGGCCTGCGGCATGGCTCCGGTCCGCCAGTCGCTCAGCGGATCGCAGAAAGATGTCATCAGCGCCGGTGGCGCCGCCGTGGTGGGCGCTGGACGCAAACAGTTTGCCCGTCGCGTGCTGCTCGGCCTGCAACTCGCCATCTGCTTTGTGGTTCTGGTCTGCTGCGGCTTGATGACGCGCACGGCGCTGAACATCCTCTCCCGCCCGGTCGGCTTCAATCACGCGAACTGCCTGACCGCCGAGCTAACCTTCTCTCGCGCCGGCTACAAGAAGGATCAGGTTCCAGTGCTCCGCGCCGCGCTCGCCGATCGCTTGCGCGCGCTGCCCGGCGTCACCGGCGTGACCTACTCCTCGCATCTACCCATGGCCGACGAAGGCTCCGGCAATACGCAGGACTTCGCCGTCGCGGGCTACACGCCCGCCAAGGGTGAGGACATGGAGGTCATCACCGACTTCGAAGGCCCGGATTTCTTCCGCACCATGGGAATCGCCATCGGGCGCGGCCGCGATTTCCTTGCGAGCGACAACGCGCAATCCACGCCCGTGGCCATCGTGAACGAAACCATGGCTCGCAAGTACTGGCCCCAGGGTGACGCACTGGGCCGCAGCATCACCTACGACAAAAAGACCTGGCAGATCGTCGGCATCGTGCCCGAGTTCATGTATCACGATCCGTCCAATACCGATCCTCTTCCGTTGCTCTTTCTGCCCATCGATCAGGAAGGCTATCCGAGCTACGCGCAGTTTGCCGTCCGCACCAACTCGAGCCTGGCCACGCTTGCGCCCGAGCTGCGTCAGGTGGTCTCCTCGCTCGATCGCTCGCTGCCGCTCGAAAACCTGATGAGCTACGACGAGGTTATCGCCCAGATGTACCAGATGTCGCGTCTTCCGGCAGAGCTGCTCATCGTCTACGCACTGGCGAGCCTGCTGGTAGCCATGCTCGGCCTCTACGCCGTCATGGCCTACGCTGTTGTCGAGCGCAGCCGCGAGTTCGCGCTGCGCATGGCTCTCGGTTCTTCGCGCGCCGGCGTCTTCCGCCTCGTACTAGGAAGCAGCGCCGCGGTTGTGATGATCGGTCTCGTGACGGGCGGGCTTGGTTCGATTGCCGCAGTGCGTCTCTTACGCTCGATGCTCTTCGGCGTGACCGCCTCTGATCCACTGTCTTATATTGCGGCCGCCGCGTTGCTGTCGCTTGCAGTCGTGTTTTCGGGGCTGATCCCGGCGCGGCGCGCGGCTTCGATTGAACCCATGCAAGCGCTGCGTTCCGAATAGCGCGTCTTCGAGGAAATTGAAATGAACACACTCGTTCAAGACATTCGCTTTGCGCTGCGCCAGTTGAGCAAGTCGCCGGGCTTCACATTTACGGCGGTGCTCACGCTGGCGCTTGGCATAGGCGCCACTACGACGATTGCGAGCTGGATCAGTTCGACCTTGCTCAACCCCATCCCTGGCGTCAACGGGACCGGCAACATGATCACGATCCAGCGGGGAGAGAGAACCGAGCATCCGTCGCCTCCGCTGTCCTATCCGGATTACGTGGATTTGCGCGAGAACGCCAAGAGCCTCTCAGGACTGCTTGCGTATCACGACGACTTCATGAACATCACAGGGACCGGGAAGCCAGTGCGCGTTTATGGGGCAACGGCCTCAGAAAACTATTTCGATGTGCTCGGCGTGCGGCCCATTCTCGGCCGGAGTTTTCTTTCATCGCAACAGAGTGAGCGGACGGGAGTTGCGGAGGCAGTGCTCGGCTATGGCCTTTGGAGCGGCCAGTTTGCCGCGGATCCGGCGATTGTAGGCAAGACAATTCAGATCAATCTGCATTCCTACACCATCGTGGGCGTGGCTCCCAAGGGCTTTGAGGGATGCAAGAGCGGATTGCGCACCGATATCTGGATTCCGCTGGGCATGTCTCGGCAAGTCTGGGGTTGGGATCCGCTCAATGACGGCGGAGGCGGATGGCTCAATGTTCTTGGCGTTCTGCGGCTGGGAGTCGATCGTCATCAGGCAGAGAACGAATTGAATCTGCTAATGCAGCACATTGTCGCCCAGTACCCGACTTTGCACCGAGGCCAGAATCAAATCTCCACTGATCCTCTGTGGCGCTCCCCGTTTGGTGCCAACGTTTATCTGTCAGGAACGTTGCCGATTCTATTGGCGCTCGCTGCGGTGCTGTTGCTGCTGGCCTGCGCCAACGTGGCGAATCTTCTGCTGGTGCGTTCAGTAACGCGGCGCCGCGAATTCGCAATTCGCTTGTCAATGGGCGCGAGCCGCTGGAGACTGGTGCGGCAGCTCATGGTAGAGAATCTGCTAGTCGCTTTGGCCGGCGGAGGCCTGGCGCTTCTGGCCACGGTCTGGACAGCCCGCACTCTGAGCGCCTTTCTGCCTCTCACGTCTCTTCCGCTTTCGATCCACGGAAGGGTTGACCGCACGGTGTTGCTGGCAACGATTCTCGTTTCAATCCTCACGGCAGTGGTCTCTGGCGTGGCCCCGGCGTTGCGCGCTTCCGCCATTTCCCCAATGTCGATTTTGAAAGATGAGGCTCTCAATACGTCCGGAGGGCTTCAGAAGTCCCGTCTTGCGGCTGGTCTTGTGATCGCACAGGTTGCCATGTCACTAGTCCTGCTCACCTGCGCGGGATTGTTTTTCCGCAGTCTCGACAAGGCACAGAGAGCCGACCCCGGCTTCGATCCCAACCATGTGTTGCTCGCATGGTACGACCTGGGCCCCATGAACTACACCAGCGCCAGGGGCATCGAGTTTGACCGGCAATTGTTGGCGCGCCTGAAGGCGCTGCCTGGTGTCCAGTTAGTCACCCTGGCGGATTTTTCACCGCTCAGCTTCACCATTCACTCCGATGCCATGCTGCCTGCAGGCTACGTGCCGCAACCGCGTGAATCTATGGAGATCGATCGCGGGCTTGTGGGGCCGGACTATCTGCAAACGATGCGAACGCCTCTGCGGGCCGGGCGCGACTTTACGGACGCGGACAACAGCAATACGGAGCCGGTGGCCATCGTCAACCAGGCATTCGTCGATCGCTACTGGCCGGGTCAAGATGCGATTGGCAAGCGGATTCAATGGTCTGGAGTATGGCTAAAGGTAGTGGGCGTGGCGGCCAATGGCAAGTATCGGCGGCTCGTTGACGAGCCCGCGCCGCTGTTCCTCGTGCCCATGTCGCAGTGCTACAGATTTGGAGCGATTCTCCACATCCGCACGGCCGGAGATCCGCTGGCGCTCACCTCTGCCGTGGAGCGGACCGTCGCCGAGCTCAATCCCGATCTCCCACTGTTCAACGTGACCACTCTCAAGGCGAATATGCAGATGGGCAGCATTTTTGAGCGTATCGCAGTGGTGTTGGCAGGTTCGTTTGGCTTGCTCGCGCTGATTCTTTCAAGCGTTGGAATCTATGGCGTGGTTGCCTACACAACCAAACAGCGCACACATGAAATTGGAATCAGGATGGCGCTTGGCGCGGCCAAGGGAAATGTCTTCCGCCAGGTGCTGAAGCAGGGACTGGGACTGGCGCTTGCAGGATTGACCGTCGGCCTTGCTGCTTCTCTTGTTCTGACCCGTTTCCTGCGCAGCATGTTTGTCGGAGTGGGCCCCAACGATGTGCTGACCCTTGCGACGGCGGCTATCCTGCTCTGCGCGGTCGCGCTCGCAGCTTGCTATTTTCCGGCGCGGCGCGCGGCCTCAATAGAACCTATGCAAGCATTGCGCACGGAATAGGAACGGAATTGGAGTGGCACCTATGATGCAAGCAATCGTTCACGACATTCGTTACGCGCTGCGCCAATTGCGCAAATCGCCGGGATTCACGCTGACCGCGGTGCTGACATTGGCATTCGGCATCGGCGCCACCACCGCGATTTTTTCCATCGTCGAAGGCGTGTTGCTGCGGCCGTTGCCGTTTGCCGATTCCGCTCGGCTGACTGCGGTTGGAGACACCATTATAGGTGCGAGTTTCGGCAGTATGCCATCCACTACTTCGCTCGAAATCGGCCAGTATTCCCGCGGCCTCACCGCCTTTTCAAGCCTGGGAGCTTATCGCCAAACAGGCTTTGAACTGTCAGGCTTCGGCGAGCCTGCGCAGATCAACGCGACGCGGCTTACCGCGGGCATCTTCCCCACGCTGGGCGTATCGCCTGTAATCGGCCGGCCCTTCACGCAGCAGGAAGACGACGGCAGCCAGCAGGTCGCAGTGATTAGTTATCAGATGTGGCGCAGCCGCTTCCACGGCGATGCGAAAGTCCTCGGTCAGAGGCTCCTGCTTGACCGCAAGCCTTACGAGATCATCGGCGTGATGCCGCGCGAATTCGAATTCCCGTTGGTCTCCGGGCAGTTGAACCGCAGTGAACTTTGGGTGCCAATGAGCCTGAGTCCGGCGGAACGTTCGCCAAGCGCTGCGGGAAGCTGGAACTACACTATCGTCGGGCGGCTCAAGCCTGGCGTCACACCCGCACAAGCACTCGAAGATATCGCCCGTACCCAGCGAGACATCGTCAAGGGTTTCCCGGCCGCCATGGCCAGCCTCCGACTCGCTCCCGCAATCCAGTCTCTGCAAGAGGCCGCTGTCGCCGAGGCCCGGCCGCTGATTCGCACGCTATTTCTGGCCGTCGCCGTGGTTCTGTTTATCGCTTGCGCAAATCTTGCCGGACTGTTGCTCGTCCGTGTCATTCGCCGCCGCCGCGAAATCTCCGTGCGCCTCGCCCTGGGCGCCAGCAGCGGGACGATTGTGCGTCAATCTCTTATCGAGGCAATGTTTCTCAGTATAGGCGGAGGACTGGTTGGTTTGGTTCTCGCTTCTGTTGCATTGAGAGTGGGCGTCAGCTTTCTGCCTGAAACTCTTCCACGCGTCAACTCGATCGCACTTGACTGGCAAGTTGCGGCCTTCGCTCTTGGATTGGCGGTGCTGACGGGCCTTATATGTGGGCTGCTTCCGGCACTATCTGCCGCGCACACAGGAGTCAACGAGGCGCTGAAAGAGGGTGGACGCACGGGAACCGCGGGCAGTGGTCATGCAAGACTTCGCTCGGCTCTCGTCATCGCCGAGTTGGCAGTTGCGCTCGTACTGCTCACTGCGTCCGGCCTGTTGCTGCGCAGCTTTGAAAAACTACGGCAGGTCGACGTCGGTTTCCGGACCGATCATATGCTCACTGCCAGCTATGGCCTGCCTCATCAACAATACTCCACGCAGGCAGCTGCCGACGGATTCAACATCCAACTGTTGAGCAGACTGCAATCAATGCCCAGCGTGCACGCCGTGGGCATTACATCCAACCTCCCCTTGTCTGGAAACAATAGCAATGATGCCTTCTATCCAGAAGGCTACGCGCCGGCCAAAGGAGCCGGGATGCTTTCTTCCTGGCACTCACAGATTCTGGGAAACTACTTCAGCGCAGCCGGCATTCCCATCCTGCGCGGGCGCTCATTCACTGAAGCCGACACACTGGGATCGCCGCTGGTAGTCATCGTGAATCGAAAGCTGGCAGAGCAATTCTGGCCGGGACAAGACCCCATTGGCAAGCGCATTCACCTCGGATTACAAGAGACTCCGCTTCCTTGGATGACTGTAGTTGGCGAGATTGGGGATATCAAGCAATATTCGGCTGACGCCGACACAACGTACCAGCTCTATCAGCCGGCAAGCCAGTTCAAGACAAGCCTGGGCCAGTTCGCTTCACCCGACATGGTCACAGGCAATTACGGCACTATCGTTCTGCGCTCCAGCATGCCGCCCGAACAGATGGAGGATTCGCTGCGCACCGTGGTTCGTTCCATCGACCCACAGCTTGCGCTCACGCAGGTCGAATCCATGGACCAGTTGATTGCCGAGGGGCAGGTATCGCGCCGCTTCAACACGGTGCTGATATCAAGCTTCGCGGGCGCGGCGGTGCTGCTGGCGTTGATGGGCATCTATAGCGTCATAGCGTTTTCGGCTGCGATGCGCACCCAGGAGATGGCGATTCGACTCGCGCTCGGCTCGCAGCGCGCCGGCATTCTTCGGCTGGTGCTAGTTTCCGGCGCGAAGCTGGGACTGACAGGTTGCGGCATAGGAGCAATGGCGGCCTTGTTCGCTACTCGCCTGTTGCGCTCTTTGTTATTCGAGGTGGATCCGCTGGATCCGATGGTGATTGGGTTGGCTGCGATCTCCATTTTTCTGCTCGCGCTCGCGGCGTCGGCCATTCCCGCGCGGCGCGCAGCTTCCATTGAACCCATGCAAGCGCTGCGCGCGGAATAGAAACGGAATAGGAGAGGCGTCGATGATTCAGGCAATCATTCAGGACATTCGTCTCGCGCTGCGGCAGTTACGCAAGTCGCCAGGATTTACGCTGACCGTGGTGCTTACGCTGGCACTGGGAATTGGAGCGACCGCGGCTATTTTCACGCTTGTGTGCGACGCATTGTTGAGACCGCTGCCCTATACGCACCCTGAGCGGCTTGTTGTGATGGAAGAGCGGGTTGCAGAGTTCCTCGACATTTATCCGAAGCTCCCACTAACCGCCAACCACTTCGTCAACTGGCAGCGGAACAGCAGCAGCTTTCAGTCGATGGCGGTAATGGAACAAGACTCCATGCCTCTGGGCATCGGCGGGCATCCCCTCCAGGTGAAAGTCGTCCGCGCAACGCCCGGCATCTTCGACGTGCTCGACGTCGCGCCGCAGATAGGCCGTCCGTTTGCAGCCCAGGAGGCCGAGCCCGGCCGCGACCGTGTCGTAGTGCTGATGAACGATCTGTGGCGGACGCAGTTTCAGAGCGACCCCGGTGTCCTGGGCAAATCCATCACCCTCGATGGATTCCCCTATACCGTAATCGGTGTGATGCCGTCGTCGTTTCATCTGCCCGTCATCCAGGATTTCGCCAACAACACCGATCGCGCCAAGCCGGTCGAAGCTCTTATGCCCAAGGCATTCACTCAGGATCAGTTGGCGGAAGCGATGGGCGACTTCAATTACTTCGGACTCGCGCGGCTCAGGCCCGGAGTGACCGTCGCACAGGCCAACGCAGAGCTCGATGCCCTCCAGCACACCATCTCCGCTTCGCTACCGCTGGACGAGAAGGCCACTCTCTCGGCCGTGCTAACGCCCTTTCAGCAGTCCCTCGTCGGCGGCGATCGGACCCAACTGCTCATCCTGCTCGCCGCGGTCGCGGGACTGCTCCTGGTCGGCTGTGTCAACATCGCCAATCTTCTTCTCTCTCGCGCCGTAAGTCGCCGCCAGCAAATGGCCGTAGCCTCAGCGCTCGGCGCGAGACGCAGCCAGATGCTGCGCATGGCCATGCGTGAGCCCGCGCTACTCGCCGCTCTCGGCGCCGCGCTAGGCATTCTACTGGCGGCAATCCTTGTGCCGTCGATGCAACATTACCTTCCGCCGGCATTAAATTTCAGGGGGCCTCTGCACCTGGATTGGGCAGGAGCTGCCTGCGCAGTTTTGCTTGCGGTTGCGGCGACGCTGTTTGCGGGCGCAGTCCCGGCATGGATTGGTTCCCGAACGCAGCCACACGATGTACTGCACAGCGAGTCGCGACTGGCAAGCGAATCGCGTAGCAGCAAGCATCTGCGCAGAGTGTTGGTTGCCGTGGAAGTCGCCGTCAGTGTCACCCTCGTACTCCTCACAGGTCTGCTCACGTCGAGCATGGTCCGGCTTATGCACACCGATCGCGTCTTCGATGCCGATCGCGTCTTGACCGCTGACGTGAACTTGCCCAGCAATGCCTACCAAGGCCTCCAGGCTCGTGCGGCGTTCTACAAGTCGGCGCTAGAACGCCTGCGTCAGCTTCCGGGCGTCGAGTCCGCCGGTATGGTCAGCGTGCCACCCCTCGCGGGAGACCGTTGGATCGACATGATCCGCGTTCCCGACGACACCCGTCCGTTCATGCAACTTCCCACCGAGCATTTTCGCTGGATGAGCCCCGGATATTTGGAGGCGATTCATTTGCCCCTGATCGCCGGGCGCTACCTGAGCTCCAGCGACGAAGGCAAACACGTTGCGCTGATCTCGGAGTTTACGGCGCGCACACTTTGGCCGCGCATGAATCCCGTCGGCCGCCAATTTAACCGCTCCGGCTCGACCGAGGCGCCCTTCACCGTAATCGGCGTGGTCAAAGACGCACGGACGATCTCTCTGGCGAATGCCGACCCGATGATGGTCTACATGCCTTACTGGTACCGGTGCGATAGCACGAGCGGAATCATCGTGCGCACCCGACAGGATACGGCGGCGATGGCCGATGCCGTTCGCAAGACCGTTTGGAGCGTGGATCCCGCGGTCTCCATCCCCGTGATCCGCACCCTCGACGGAGTCGTCGCGGACTCGGTCGCCAACCGTCGCTTTGAGATGGACCTGTTGATGCTCTTCGCCGTAAGCGCGCTGCTCCTTGCCGGACTGGGCGTCTATGGCGTCGTCACCTACTCCGTCGTCCAGCGCCAGCATGAGCTTGGCTTGCGTATGGCGCTGGGCGCGCAACGGACAAATATCTACGGTCTGGTGCTGCGAGATGGCCTCCTGCCGGTCCTGGTGGGCGCGGTTGCCGGAATTGGCGTCGCGTTTGTATTTGCGCGCCTGGTAAGAAGTCTGTTGTTTCAGATAAGCCCGTACAATCCCACAATCGCCGCTGGCGCCGTATGCGTGCTTGTGGCTGTGGGAACCGCCGCCTGCCTGCTGCCCGCGCGTCGCGCGGCCTCAATCGAACCCATGCAGGCATTGCGCGCGGAATAGAAACGGAATCGAAGAATCGGAGAACCGCGAAGATGCAGATAATCATTCAGGATATTCGCTACGCGCTGCGCCAACTGCGCAAGTCGCCGGGATTCACGCTGACCGCGATCATCACGCTGGCGCTGGGCATCGGCGCCAATACCGCGATCTTCACGCTAATCCAGGGCATCTTGCTGCGCTCGCTTCCGGTCACCGACCCCGCACGTCTCTATCGCATCGGCGACAACGACGACTGCTGCGTTGAAGGCGGCTTTCCAGGTGATGCCGGGACCACGGGCGATTACTCCATCTTCTCTTACGACCTTTATCTGAATCTGAAAAACTCCGCGCCGGAGTTTGAGCAACTGGCCGCGGCGCAGGCGGGCCAATGGCATTGGAGCATGCGGCGCGGCAATGCGTTGCCGAAGTCACTTCGCGGCGAATTCGTCTCCGGCAATTACTTCTCAACGCTGGGCGTGGGCGCTTATGCAGGGCGCGTTTTCAGTGACAGCGATGACAGTCCCGCATCGCAGCCCACTACCGTACTCAGCTACCAGGCGTGGCAGGGCGAATACGCCGGCGATCCGTCGATTGTCGGATCCACGGTTTACATTCAGGCGCGGCCCTTCACCGTCATCGGCGTTGCGCCTCCCGGATTTTTTGGAGACCGCGTATCGGATTCTCCACCAGATTTCTGGATGCCGGTTCAAACGGAGCCTTATGTCCGGGGTCCGAGCGCCATTCTCCATCATCAGGAGTCCAACTGGCTTTACCCGCTAGGCAGAGTGCGCGCCGGTACGAATATTGGCGTATTGCAATTGAAGCTTACCGCTGCGTTGCGCCAGTGGCTTTATACTCGCCCGCTGCTCACCGCGAACGGCGGCGCGAGCGTCATTCCCAAACAGCATGTGGTTATCACACCCGGCGGCGGCGGCATTCAGAACTTGCAACAGGAGACGGGCAAGGGTCTGAAGATGCTGATGATTCTTTCCTGCGTCGTACTGCTCATCGCCTGCGCCAACATCGCCAACCTGCTGCTGGCGCGCGCCACAACGCGACGTGCCGACGTTGCGCTGCGCATGGCCCTGGGCGCGGGCCGTCGTCGCGTCATCCGCCAGATTCTCACCGAGAGCGTGATATTAAGCTGTCTGGGCGGATTGGCTGGATTGGTTGTTGCATATGCCGGCTCACACACCATTCTTGCACTCGCTTTCCCAGACGCCACACACCTGCCCATCAGCGCGAGTCCATCCCTGGCCGTCCTGGGCTTTGCCTTTCTAGTTTCGCTTGTTACCGGCATACTCTTTGGCGCGGGGCCGGCGTGGTTGTCATCGCATGCACAACCTGCCGAGGCGCTGCGCGGTGTGAACCGCTCCACACGCGACCGCTCTTCGCTGCCGCAAAAATCTCTCGTCGTATTCCAGGCTGCGCTGTCTTTGGTCCTGCTTGCCGGAGCCATTTTGATGACCGAATCTCTGGCCAACCTGGAGCATCAGAAGTTGGGCGTCACCACTTCCAATCGCTACGTGTTGCATTTTGATCCGGCCGGCGCAGGCTATACCGTTGACCGTCTGCCCGCGCTCTATCGCCAGATTGAAGACCGCTTCGCCGCGCTGCCGGGCCTCGCCAACGTCAGCATGGCGCTTTATAGCCCGCTTGAAGGCGACAACTGGGGCGAGTGCGTCATCCAACAAGGTCATCCAGCGCCCGGGCCAAACGACCAATGCGGATCGACCTGGGATCGCGTCACTCCGCATTTTCTCGATTCCATTGGCGTCTCCATAGTGCGCGGACGCGGCATTACCGAGCAGGACACGGCTACTTCGCCGCAGGTTGCCGTGGTCAACGAAGCCTTCGTCAAGCGCTTCTTCCCCAAGCAGGACCCGGTGGGCCAGCATTTCGGCATCGATCTGCCGCAGTACTCAGGCAGTTGGGAGATTGTGGGCGTCTTCCACGATTTCAAGATGAACAATCCGCGCGATCCAGCGCGCCCTGTTTTCTTGCGGCCACTTTCTCAGCAGTTTACCGGCTTCAAAGAAGACATGATGATTTCGACCGAGACGCAATCGATGTTTGTGAACGCCATGATTCTCGACTTCAACGCGCCTCAGCAGAATGTGGAGGCGCTGATTCGACGCAACCTGGCCGGCATCGATCCAAATCTCACAGTGATGGATCTGCGTTCCTTCGATTCACAGGTAGCCGGAAACTTCACTCAGGAAAGGCTGATTGCACGACTCACCAGCCTGTTCGGAATTCTCGCGTTGACTCTTGCCTCGGTCGGTCTTTATGGAGTCATGTCCTACTTTGTCGCACGCCGCACCGGCGAGGTTGGCATCCGCATGGCGCTCGGCGCAACGCGCTCGAGCGTAGTGGCCATGGTGCTGCGCGGCGCACTGTGGCAGATACTTGTCGGTCTTGGCCTCGGCATTCCGGCCGCGCTCATTGCCGGTCATCTGATGGCTAGCCAACTCTACGAAGTCAGCAGCGCCGACCCGCTTGCCCTGGCCGGCGCAACGTTAGTGCTTGGGCTCTGCGCTGCCGTTGCGGGCTTCATTCCCGCCCGCCGCGCCGCTTCCATTGAACCCATGCAGGCATTGCGCACGGAGTAACTAGTTGTTCGAGATAGGAGTAACTTGATGATTGAATTGAAAAACGTAGAACGCAGTTATAAGGCAGGCCACGCCGAAACCTGGGTATTGCGCCGCATTGGTCTCACTATCAAGGAGGGCGAGTTTGTCACCGTGATGGGCCCGTCGGGCGCGGGAAAGTCATCGCTTCTCAACGTGCTGGCGCTGCTCGATGACGGGTGGCTGGGCGAGTATTGGTTTGGCGAAACGGCAGTGCATAAGCTGAATCGAAAACAGCGAGCCGACTTGGCCCGCCAGCGCGTCGGCATGGTTTTCCAGAGTTATCACCTGCTGGATGATCTTACTGTCGCCGAGAACATCGATCTTCCGCTCTCTTACAAGAATCTTCCGGCCCAGGAGAGGCAAGGGATGGTGGCCGACATTCTTGACCGCTTCCAGATTGTCGCCAAAAAGGATCTGTTTCCTTCGCAGCTTTCCGGCGGACAGCAGCAACTGGTGGGCATTGCGCGCGCCGTGGTTCACGCGCCTGCGCTGCTGCTGGCCGACGAGCCGACGGGCAACCTGCACTCCACGCAGGCGCGCGAAATCATGGAGCTTTTTTGCGAGCTAAATCGCGCCGGCACAACCATCGTGCAGGTGACGCACTCTGAAGAAAACGCACGCTACGGAAAGCGAATCATCGAATTGCGCGATGGCTGGCTGAAGCGCGATGAGATGGTGCATGCAAGGGAGGTAAGCGTCAAATGAAATTCATGAATATAAATCCGAAAGAAAGTCTTATGATCTTACGGCAGGCGCATAAAGCTTTTAGTCAGCGGGGTTATTGCGCAATTTTCTTGGCTGCGATTCTGCTATTGCAGGCCAGCATCGCCTTGGCCGTAGAGCCAGCGCCTGCAAAAGCGCCCATTGAGTCTCCAGCGCCGGCAGCCGAAAGTGTGCAGACGGTGCAAAACGGCATTCCCTTTGACCGGCTGTTGCGCCGTTCTTTTAACCCCATTGACGCCTATCGCGGGAAGACGGCACCGCCACCCAGTATGGCTAACTCAGCGCGCCTTGACAGCCTGGTGCGCGACGGCAAACTCTATCTGTCGTTGCGCGACGCCATTGACCTTGCACTCGAAGACAATCTCGACATGGTGATCGCGCGCTATAACCTGCCAATCGCGCAGACCGACATATTGCTCACCCAATCCGGCGGCATTGCTCGCGGCGTAAACACCGGAGTGGTGCAAGGCACGCCCGGCGGCGGCGGCGTAGGTGCCGGCGGAGGCACAGGCGCTGGAGGAACCAGCGGTGGCGCGGGCGGAGCGGGCGCGGGCGCTTCGGGCATTGTCTCATCCACGCTGGGAATCGGAACCACGGTGGCCAGCTACGATCCAGTGATCAACGCGACAGTTTACAACGACCATACTTCGCAGTTGCTTACTAACCAGGTAACTCTGGGCGTGCCAATCTACCATCTCAACACGAACCTTTTCAATATGAGTTATACTGAATCCTTTCCAACGGGTACCTCGCTCGCTGTGCAATGGAACAATAACCGTCAGACTTCGAACAGCCCGGAGAACGGCTTGAATCCAGTGCTCAACGTGGCCACGGGAGTTCAGATTGCGCAACCGTTGTTGGCGGGATTTGGGTTTGGCCCTAACTTGCGCTTTCTGAGAATCGCGCGTACTAATCAGAAGATTTCCAACATAGCATTCCGTGCTCAGGTCAGCGCAACGGTGATGCAGATTTGCCGCATCTATTGGGATTTGGTGAGCGCCTATGACACCGAACAGGTGGGCGAGCGGTCGGTCGCATTTGCTACGGAGACGCTGAACACGAGCCGTAAGCAGCTTGAGTTACAGGCCATTCCGGAGATGGATGTACTGAAGGCGGAGGGCGAGTTAGCTACACGGGAGCAGGATCTGACCATAGCTCGAACTAACCTTGAATTACAAGAGCTATATATGAAAAACGCCATAACCCGCTCTCTCGATAATCCTATTTTGGAAGAGATGCCGGTGGTCCCGGTGGATAAAATCGGCGGCCAGATTGAAACTGTTTCCGAGCCAGTGCAGGATATGATTGCTACGGCGCTCCAGAATCGCCCCGAGTTGCAGGAATCTGCTCTGTTTGAACAAAACAGCGAATTGAGCCGCAAAACGGCGCGCAATGCATTGCTACCGTCGCTGGCGGTCTACGGCCTCTACAACGGTACCGGGGCGGGCGGCGCGGCGAATCAGGGGAGCAAAATCATGGCGCCGGGCGGGTACAGCGGCACACTGCAAAACGCTTTGAACGGCTCATCGCCGGAATATCAGGTGGGCTTTCAGTTGAGCGTGCCGTTGCGCAACCGCGCGGCCAAGGCCGAGCAGGATCGCACCGAGCTTGAGTACCGGCAATCGCAGGTATATTTGGAGGAGCTGAAAAAACAAATTCGCATCGAAGTGCGCAGCGCGCGCTATGCTTTGGAGCAGGGCGCCAGTCGCATTGATGCGGCCCGCAAGGCCCGCGACTTGGCGCAGCGTACGCTGGATATCATGCAGAAGGAGCAAAAGCTGGGCGCAGGATCGAATCAGCAGACACTTTCGGCCGAGCACAACCTGGCACTGGCCGAGTCGGCGCTGGTGGCGGCCGAGACCGCCTACGAGAAGGCACGCATCGAGGTGAGGCGCGCCACTGGCAGCGTCCTCGAAGGATATGGCATCGCGATCTCCGATGCCAAAACAGGCGCAGTGGAGGCAAGTCATCTCCAATAAAGCGGAGCCAATTCGGGTACTGGTTGCTGACGATCAAGCGCACATCCTGGAGGCTGTGGAGCTGTTGCTCCGCCCGCAGGGCATCGAGGTGGACTGTGTGCGCTCGCCGCAGGCGCTGTTAGAGGAACTGGGCCATCGCGAATACGATGTGCTGCTGATCGACCTTAACTACACGCGCGACACCACATCCGGCCAGGAGGGCCTCGACCTGCTGGCCCGCATCCATGAATTCGATACGCGTCTCCCGGTGATTGTGATGACGGCGTGGGGCAACATTGACCTGGCCGTCGAAAGCATCAAACGCGGCGCGCGCGACTTCATTCAGAAGCCCTGGGAGAACGAGCGGCTGCTCTCGCTGATTCGCGTTCACGCCGAGTTGCGCCAGGCGCTGCGGCGCGCGCGCCAGTTGGAACTGGAAAACCGCTTGCTCCGCGCAGAAGGCATGCCGGAGTTTGTGGCAGGCGCACCCTCGATGCGGGGAGTGCTGGAGCTGATTGCGCAGGTTGGCCCATCGGACGCCAACGTGCTCATCACGGGCGAACACGGGACGGGAAAGGAAATTGTGGCTCGCCTGTTGCATGCCGCTTCGCCGCGTGCGCGCATGGCGCTGGTAGCCGTGAACGCCGGAGGGTTGCCCGAAGGCACCTTCGAGAGCGAGATCTTCGGCCATGTCAAAGGTGCCTTTACCGATGCGCGCACTGACCGCATAGGGCGGTTCGAGCTGGCCAACGGCGGCACATTATTTTTGGACGAGATTGCCAATGTTCCCTTGCGCCAGCAAGCCAAGCTGCTGCGTGTGCTGGAAACTGGCGAACTGGAGCGCGTGGGCTCGTCGCAAACCCGGCGCGTCGATGTGCGGATTCTCTCCGCCACCAATGCGAAGCTCGACGAGGAGGCCAAGGCCGGCAACTTCCGCGAAGACCTTCTCTTCCGCATCAACACAGTTGAGATTCACTTGCCCGCGCTGCGCGACCGGCGTGAGGACATACCGCTTTTGGCGCAGCATTTTCTGGGGCGCAACCGCACTCGCTACCGCAAGCAGACCATCGGATTTTCGCCTGCCGCGCTGCAACAGATGATTCAGTACGCGTGGCCGGGCAACGTGCGCGAGCTGGAGCACACTGTGGAGCGCGCTGTGCTGCTATGCCGCGGCGACGAGATTGACCCGGCGGATCTTGCCATTGCCGCCGCGCGCACGTCCACGCAGTCGTTTGAAAACATGAGCATCGACGAGGTCGAGGCGCTACTCATCCGCAAGGTTCTGCGTCGCTGTGACGGCAACATCTCGCAGGCCGCGGAGTCTCTCGGTCTCAGCCGCTCTGCGCTTTATCGCCGCATAGAAAAATATGGACTATGAGAAAGGTGTGCGTCGCAGTCGCCGCTCGGCCGTCCGCCGAGCGTGGCTGTTCTGTTTTTTGCTGGCATTGCCTGCGTTGGCGTTCACCGGCTTTCTTTTTTATCAGCGACAAATCTCACTTGCTCCAGCTCTGCTGCTCATTAGCAGCCTGCTGCTTTATCTTGCGCTTGTAGCGGCTGCGCTGATTGACAGCATTATCCGCCCTTTGCAAACACTCTCCAATGTGGTGTCGTCGCTGCGCGAGGGCGATTATTCCTTTCGCGCACGCGGGGCGCGCTCGAGCGAAAGCGGAAATCAGGACGCGCTCAGCGAGTTGGCCTGGGAGGTAAACGCGCTTGCCGACCTGCTGCAAAAGCAGCGGGTCCGGTCGCTCGAAGCGACGGCTTTGCTGGCGCGCATTCTTGAGGTGATGCACGCGCCACTGTTTGCTTTTGACCGCGATAATCGGCTGCAATTGGTCAACGACGCGGGCGCGCGGTTGCTGGAAATGCCTCATGCACGCTGCTTTGGCCGCAGCGCGCACGAGCTGAATCTGGAAGGCCTGCTTGCCGCACAGGACCAGACAATTCACTCATTCGGCGCGAAGACTTCGCGCTGGCTGCTGCGGAAGGCCACCTTTCGCCAGGATGGCGCGCCGCACACAATGCTGCTGTTGGCCGATGTGAGCCTGCCACTGCAAGAAGAGGAACAGATGGCGTGGAAGCGGCTGATTCGCGTCCTCGGCCACGAGCTTTCAAACTCGCTGGCGCCCATCAAATCAATCGCCGGCAGTTTGCTGGCGCGGGCAGACGCGATGGGCGGAGACAATGCCACCGCGCGCGATTTTCGCCGCGGTCTGGGCGTGATCGAGAGCCGAGCCGACGCGTTGCATCGGTTTGTGCAGTCGTATCGACAGCTCGCCCAGTTGCCCCCGCCGCAGCTGAAGCCGGTGCCGCTGGCGGCGCTGATGGAACGCGTAGTGCTGCTGGAGCAGCGATTGCATGTACAGCTCGATCCCGGGCCAACTGTTGTTTTGTACGCGGACCCAGATCAGTTGGAGCAGATGTTCATCAACCTGCTCGCCAACGCGGTGGATGCATCGCTGGCCAATGGAGCGCAACCGGTGCGCGCGGGTTGGCAACTTGCGGGAGATTCCGCGATGGTTACTATTGAAGACCGCGGCCTGGGTATTGCCAACACTGAGAATCTATTTGTGCCGTTTTATACCACCAAGCCTGCGGGAAGCGGAGTGGGGCTGGCTCTGGCCCAACAAATTGCCCGAGCACACGGCGGCGAAATTCGACTCGTCAATCGAGAGGATGGCGAAGGGGCGCGCGCTATTGTGCGATTGCCGGTGATGCAATCGTGAGGGGTTTTACCTGAAGCGGAGATTTGTGGTTTCCCACCCTTCCGCAAAATGCGCGGAAGGGTGGGAAACCCAGCTACTTTTGTGCAGTTTGCATTGGCTTTTGCGCTGCGGGAGCCGGCGGGTTGACCTGGACATTGAGGAAGTTGGTCAGATCGTCTATGTCCTGTTTGGTGCCGACCATGGGTGGCATGAAGCGGTGGTAGGGCGAGTCGGCCTTGTAGTCGTGGAGCATGGTGATGAAGCTGTGGATGTTGGCCTGGTCGCGTCCGGCAAGGAGTTTTGCGAGAGGCCGGTAGCCGTTGAGCGTGTGGCAAGAGCCGCATTCGCCGCGGAAGATGGCTTCGCCGCGGGAGTAACTTGTGGGCAAATCAGACATCTTATCTTCGCCTGGAGTTTCAATATTATCCAAAAACATCGGCCTCGGATCTTGCCATACCCACATGGAGTGAGCCAGATAACCTTCTTGATTGAAGCGGCTGACGTAGGGAACGCGGACGCCGTTGGAAAACATCCAGCGGCCGATGACGTAGGGCTTGCGCAGCATCTCGCGGGAATATTCGCCCGCGCCGGTGGCCATCAAAGCCAGAAGCAGCAGAGCAATGGCGTGCGAGAGATTGAAGTCGCGCGGATTGCGATAGGCGAGGAAGTAAGCGACGCCCACGATTGTCGCCGAGGTGATGATGATGAGCAGGGCGATGCGCGTGACTACAGAGAAAGTTCCGGAGCCGATGGTGCCAATGCCCAGGGTGAGCAGCGCGCGCTGAGATTCAGGAACCATCCATAAATACCAGATGAGAATGAATGGCGTGGCAACGAATGATGGCACCAGCCATTTCACGCTCCACTTGACGAGGGTGGTTTTAAGCTCGGGCTGCTTGTCGCCGTCGATGCGGCTGGCGGTGATGAGCGCCCAGATGCCGGCCAGCGCGCAGCAAACGCAGGTGCGCAGGAAGAGGCTCGGCCAGTAAGTGGGATTGAAAAAGGCATACCAGAATTTGCTCGCCTCGTGACCAGTTCCGGCGACCGCCAGCCAGGTGTCGCCCGGCGTGAGCATGAAGGTAAGAATGCCGTTGATGATGATGAGCGTAAAGGCAGAAGCGCCGGCATAAACCCAGCCAACTTTGAGATGCAGTTTGGAATCGATCTTGCCCCACGTGGAGTAGTAGACCGCGATGGTCGTCAGCTCGACGAGAAAGAAGACCCACTCCATGGCCCAGCCGAAGACAAAGTTATGAATCAGCGTGCTGGTGGCCTCGGGGTGTGTGAGGCCGATGGCGAACCAGATTCCCACTCCGCTGACGGTGCCGAAGACGGCCGTGAGGACAAGGAAGAATTTGGAATAGACGGCCAATTGTGTGAGCCAGGCGTCGCGCAGCGGGCCTGCGGGCATACGCATGGCTTTGCGCTCGGCAAGCGGCAGATAGAGGCCACCGCCCACGGCAAACTGCGAGATCATGACGTGGAAGATGGCGATGATGCCGATCACCCAGCCCGAGCCGAGAATTGGAATGTCCCAAAACGGATAGTTCATTTTTTCTTCCTTACCGAATCGTCCAATAACCGATGACGGTGGTGGCCAGCAGAGCGAACACCGCCAGCAGGCCGAAGTAGTGAGCGGCGCGGGCGCGCTGTCCGAATTCCTTGCTTCTGTCGTAGAAGGGAATCAGAACCCAGAGCACGATGCCGAGCGTGAACAGAAGGATGCCCACGATCTCGCCGGCTTCACCGCGAAGCACGACGCCCAGCAGCTTGAGCATCTCGAAGGGGCTCATGAAATACCACTCGGGATGAATGCCGACGGGCGCGGGTGCAAGGGGATCAAATGGTTTGCCGAGCGACCAGGGGAAGACCGAGGCCAGCAGCGCCAGAATGTTGAGCGAGATGAGCCACATGGCCAGGTCCTTGCGCAGGAAGTTAGGCAGGAAGGGCATGGTCTTGCGCTCGGCGGCGGGTTTGGCTTCTTCGCTGGGCGGAACGGCGTTGCCGTAGCGCTGGACCAGCCAGAGATGAAACCCGAGCAGCGGCACAAAGATGGCCGGCAACACTACGACGTGCAGAGCAAAGAAGCGCTGTACTGTGAAATCGCTTACATCGGGGCCGCCGCGCAGCATATTTGCGATGGCCTCGCCTATCCGCGGAATCGCCGACGGAATCTGCAGTCCGACCTTGGTGGCGAAGTAACTCAACTCATCCATGGGCAGCAGATACCCGGAGAAACCGAAGACCGAGGCCACTCCCAGTAGTGCCATGCCGCTGAGCCAGCCAAGCTCGCGCGGCTTGCGGTAGGCCTTCATGAAATAGACCGAGAACATATGCACGAGGATGGAGAAAATCATCAAGCTGGCGGCCCAGGCGTGCGCCGAGCGGATCAGCCAGCCGAAGTTCATCACAAACGTGATCTGGCGAACTGACTCGTAGGCATCGGCGCCGGGCTGGTAATAAACCAGCAGCAACACGCCGGTGAAGCACTGAACGATGAAAAGGAACAGCGAGATGCCGCCCCAGTAGTACCAGAAGGATTGGGAGTGGACGGGGACGGTCTTGTGGCGCGCAAAGGCGGCCAGTTCAGAGAGGCCCAGGCGCTCATCGACCCAATCGTAAACGGAGCTTGCAACGGTCTTTGAAGTCATGCGGCAATCCTTGGGTTTTGGATACTGTTCGCGTTACGCAAGAGAGACATTCACGCCGGCATCATTTACAGCCACTTTGAAGAGCTTGAGCGGCTTGGGAGGCGGGCCGCTGACGTTGGCACCGGTGTACGGGTTGTAAACGCCGCCATGGCAGGCGCAGTGAATGCGGTCTGCCTCGGGTTCGTACTGCACGGTGCAGCCCAGATGCGTGCAGACCGCGGTCATGGAAATCCAGCGACCGTCCTGATGGTGAATCAGTAAGGCAGGAGAGCGGCCGAATTTATACATCAGCACTGAGCCCAGGGGCAGCTTTTGCGCGTCCTTGAGAGTAACTTCGGTGACCGCAGTGGCGTTCATCGCCATCTCCTCAGGCGAGGCCAGGTAACGGTAGATGGGATAGGCCAGGGCCGCCGTGTATGCGAGCCCCGCGATGCCGGCGGCGGCCAGAAAAGCGCGGCGCGTATTTCTTTCGCCCGGCTCCTCGATGATATTTGCGGCAGGATTGGTTTGTTCGATCATAGCAATCTCTTCACGCGCGATTAGGCAGCGCCCTCCATGACTTTTCTGGATCGGGCGACAACGGAGACGAGCCAGCCGATGACGCCCAGACCGCCAACAAAAAGCACCAGGAACAGGCCCACAACCCACCAGTTGGTTTCCACGGCGCGATCCCAGACGTTATAGCCCTTGGCAAGCAAGGTAAGGTCGCGCACGCCGTCGCGGTAAACAACGAGCATGATCTCGATGAGCACGGCAAGATGCACGACAGCCATACTCATCCACTTTGCCGTGACTTTGCCGAATGCGGCAACCAGCGCGACCAGAATGGCCAGCCCAACCAGAATGAGCCAGCCGTAACCGGCAAAGCCCGCGAACTTGTAAAGCGCGTCGCTGCGCAGACCGGCTTTGACAATCTCCGGTTGCACGCCTGCGGCCCACAACCCAGCCGCGAGATAGACAACACCGAAGACAGCGGCAACTTTGCCGCCCAGAGAAGCAAGGAATCGCTTTTCTTCAGCGGTGAAGGTCGAGCGGCCGGCCAGATACACCAGCCAGAGTCCGCTGATAAAAAGTCCGCCAGCTATCATCATCAGCCAGCGCGGCGTGAGCGTGGGGTCGCCTGTTGGCAGATACGCTCCCATTGCCGAAGCGGAATACATCGGTCGCCAGACCTCGGGCCTCAGCATCAGCGTCATATTGGTAGAGAGCAGCCGGGCGATGCTGCCAGCGAGCAGCCACGCGCTCAGGCCGACCCACCAGGCGGATTTACCGGCCTCAAGACGCGCGGTAAAGCGATAAAGCAGCCAGTAAGTCAGCGTGAGGAGACCGATGATTGAAATCCAATAAATCCCGATCAGCACGCTGCTGGTGTAAAGCGCGCGGCCATAGAGCACCTGAGCAAAAAGCAGCGGCGGCACGGCCAGGTTGATGACAAACGTCATGACCACGGTGAGCCGGCGCGCAAGCGCCCGCGCCGTGACGAGCGAGCGCGGCGAGTGGCGGAAGAGGCTGAGCAGGACCGCCAGCAGCAGTCCTCCCAGCAGCATCTCCACTGCGACGAAGTGCAGAGCGAGCGTGACGATATGCAGCAGTTTCAAGAGCCATATCGGCGCGGGCAAGGGAATTGGATCAACAGCGGGAAAGGATTGCATCGTGCCTTTCGAAACCCCCGAGGTTGTTTTTTAGACTAACACTGTCCAAAATACCGTCTGTGACGGCAGTCACAACGCGAAGAGACGAGTTCAGAATACCTATTGCCACACAACACGGAACGATACTATACCCTGGCTTTCGCCGAGCGAGTTTCTGAAAATAATTTTGTTTTGCGCCGTGGCCTTGGTCTGCATTTGCGGATGAGCTGCGAGACCGAGCGCTTGCAAATTCTAGCCGGGAGTGTTTGAATGAGGTCATTGAAACAGGGGTGCTCCACGAGGTGGGGCTGAGAAATACCCTAGAACCCGATCCGGATAATACCGGCGTGGGAAGCTTTCGAAGCCGAACGGCCTTCTTCCTCGAATTTCAGCGTTCCTTTGTTTCATGAAAGCTAGAAACAAGGGGAATCCATGTTCAGTTTTGTTGTTGCCGGTCCGGTTCGCATCGCATCGCAATCATTCCCGCTTATAGAGCTTGCCCAAAAATGCATTGACCTGGGCGTTCGATTCTCTCCGCGAAAAAGACGGGAGTCGAGTCTGTTGCCCTGGGCAGCGGGATTGATGCTCTGCTGTCTGACCGCGCCTGCGATCGCATTTGCGCAGAATCCCACTCCCGGTCCGAGCGGCACAGCGCAGCAGCAAGCCCCGAAGCCGGCCACGCCCACACAGAAGATTCCTCCCGTAACCACCACGGTTGTGGTGCATGGCGAGACGCAGGACGAGTATCTTCCCGAGGCAGTTACGGTGGGCAATCTGGACGGCATCCCGCTGGAGCAGGCGCCGCTTTCGGCCACGGTCGTGACACGCGAGATGCTCAATGATCAGGGTGCGCGGCTGCTCTCAGATGTGGTGAAGAACGATGCCTCGATCAACGACGATTATGTGCCGGTGGGTTACTACGGCACTTACGAGATTCGCGGCTTTCCCATCGATCTTGGATCGGGACTTGAAATCAACGGCATGACCGTCGCCGGCGAGCAGGATGTTCCCTTGGAAAACAAGCAGAGCGTGGAGTTTCTCAAAGGCCTCGCCGGAGTGGAGAGCGGCGTGGCCTCGGCCGGCGGGCTCATCGACTATGTGACCAAGCGGCCGGTGAACGTGGGTGCTGTTGATATGGCTACCGATCAACGCGGAAGCGCCTACGGCGCTTTCGACTTTGGCCGCCTTTTCGGCGCTCGCAAGCAGGTGGGAACGCGCATCAATCTGGCAGGCGAAAGAATTGCGAGCTATATGAACGACACCAATGGATGGCGCGCGATGGGAGCGGGCGCTGCTGATTGGCACATCAGCCCCAAGGCAATTTTGAAGGGCGACTTCGAGTATCAGCACAAAACGGAGCGCGACGGCAGCGGATACCAGTTGCTGGGCGGCATGACGCTGCCGGATATAAATCAAATTTACCCATCGACGATGCTCGGCGACCAACCCTGGGGCCCGCCGGACACCTACGACACATTCAACACAGGTACACGATTGGACTACGATTTGCCGCACAGCTGGCGCGCCTTTGCCGCAGCCGATTACAGCCACTCGCTGATTCAAGATAACGTGATCTACGCTTATGGGACACCGTTTGACGCGAACGGCAATGTCGCTTGCCCCGGCGCACCAAATGCTCCTGCCTACTTTTTCTGTCCCGCGGTTCCGAGCATCAATTACCTCGGTGGCGACTATGGCATCTACGACTATCGCGACCCCGGCGAATTGCGCATCGACGCGCAAGCCGAGGCAATGATTACCGGCCACATCAAGACAGGACCCATTACGCAAGATGTGACTGGCGGCGGGACTCTCTTTCTGCGCAGTGTGCAGCAGCCGGGTTTCTATATGTTCGCAGATCCATCTACCGCTATCATTGCCGACGGCGCGGTCTACACATACGTCGGGTCTGAAAACATCTACGATCCCATCACGCTCGCTCCACAGGAGAGCCCGCTCGAATCCGCCGGCCCGCGAAGACTCTGGGAAGATAGCCATCAATCATCTGCTGTGGCGCAGGACCGGATTCATATACCGGGGCGTATTCAGTTGCTCATCAGCGGACGGGACGATTCGCTGCGCGACCATAATTACTCGCTAGCCGCCGGCACTCCTTGCACCGCCGCTAATCCCAATCAACCTGGACCGGCGAATGATCCGTGCCCGACGACCTACGACACGTCAAACAATCCGATCTACTCCGTTCCAACTTTGCCCAATGAGACTGATAAGCACATCTGGCTTCCGCAATACGCAGTTACTTACAATCCGGTTAGTAATCTTACGCTCTACGGGAATTACGGAGTGATGCTTTCACTGGGGCCGCAGGCGCCGTGGTGGGTGACGAATGCAAATCAGTTTCTCGATCCATTTTTCACGCGCCAGGTCGAGATTGGCGCAAAGTATGAGCCGGGCCAGCGAATCTTGTTGACGACTGCGCTCTTTCATATGCGAGCTCCGTTTATGTATCCTCTGCCAGCCAGCGGCAGTTTTACCTTTGTCTCCGAAGGCCGTGAAACGCACAACGGCATCGAGTTGAACGTGGAGGGCAAGGCTGCTTCATGGCTGCGCTTAACGGCTTCCGCTGCGGCGCTCAAAGCCGTCTCCGATGATACGGGCACGCCGTCTTTCGATAACAAGCAGGTGCTCGATGTTCCGCACCTGCACACTACGCTGTTTGCTGACCTGACGGTGCCGCGCATCCGCGGGCTGCATCTGCTGCCGGGCTGGAGCTATTCCGGACGCAAGGAAGCCACGCGTAACGACGCAGTGAGCGTTCCCGGTGTCAACATTTTCAATCTGGGCGCGCGCTATACGCCAGGCGGCGATCAGGGCCGCTTGGCCTTCAGGATTTATGCAAATAACATCGCCGACAAACGCTATTGGAGTGACACGGGCGCGAGTGCCGGCGATAGTTTTCTCTGGCTCGGCGCGCCGACAACGGTGCGGCTCTCGGCGCACTATACTTTCTAGTTTTGCGATTGAGCGCAAAGGATGCACGAACAATGAGCATGACGGCAAAGGCGCATGGATTGGACGGAAGTCTGATGGAACCGGACTGGCCGCCGCTCACCCTCACCGAGGTGCGCTCGCTGCTGGCTGCTTACCCCGGATGCGGCGAGCCTATTGAGATTCTGTCGGTGAGTCCGCGACCGTTTTCCGCTGCAAGCGTGGTCGCGACGGGAAGCGGTCGTGTTTTCATCAAGCGCCATCATAAGACGGTGCGCGACCGCGAGGGATTGCTTGAAGAACATCGCTTTCTCAATCATCTGCGAGCGCATAACGGGCAGGTGCCACGCGTGTTTGCCGCGTCATCGGGCGAGACTGCCATCGAAAGTGGCGAATGGACATTCGAAGTTCACGAAGCGCTGCCGGGCATGGATATTTATGAAGAGGCGCTCTCGTGGACGCCGTTTCGCTCAACGGCGCACGCACGCTCAGCGGGCGAGGCGCTGGCGCGACTGCATCAGGCATCGCAGGGATTCGATGCGCCTGTGCGCAAGACGCAACCGCTGGTGGGAGGTTTCACGATTTTTGCCGCCAATGATGCTGGTGCAGCAATGGAACATTATCTCGCGGCGCGCCCTGCACTGGCCGAAGATGTTGTTGCGCGCCAGGGATGCGATGAGGCTCTTGAATTGCTGGCGCCGTTTCATGCACAACTTCGGCCGCTTCTTTCCGCACTGAAACCGCTCTGGACGCACAACGACCCGCACGCTTCCAATTTGTTGTGGAGCGATGCGTCCGACAATGCACGAGCTGTAGCAGTCATCGACTTTGGGCTTGCAGATCGTACTAACGCTGTCCATGATCTTGCACAGGCCATTGAACGCAATATCGTGGAGTGGCTTGAACTGCGCTCGGGGATTGCAGATACGGACAGCGTTCCAGTTCATCTCGATCACCTGAATGCGATGCTCGATGGCTATGAATCAGCGCGACCATTGAACGATGCGGAGGCCGCTGCCCTCGCGCCGATGACCGCGCTCTGTCACGCGGAGTTCGCGCTGAGTGAGGCGGATTACTACCGAGGCTCGCTACATTCCGAAGAAAAGGCGCGAGTGGCCTCGATTGATTACTTGGTGGGTCATGCGCGATGGTTTCGAGGCGCGGGTGGTCAGAAGCTGTTAGACGCGATTCAGCGATGGACCGATAGACGCGCACTCCGAGCGCACGGAGTTACTGAGCTATGAACTGGACAACAATCGCCAACTACATCGCCGCTCACTGGCTGGAAATCATTGGCTCTGTAACGGCCATTGTGAGCATATGGCTTACTACAAAGCGCAAGATAGCCTGCTGGCCGATTGGAATCATTTCCGACCTTGCCTATCTAGTGATCTCCTATCATGCACAACTGTTCTCCTTTGCGCTGCTGCTCGTTGGCGGTCTGCCATTGACTATTTATGGGTGGTGGTATTGGGAGCGGAGTGTGCGCGACGAAGGTGAGGTGCGCGTGGTTCCGCTGCCACTGAAAAAGCTTCTGATTGGCACGGCTGCTGGAGTGCTGGGAGGTTTAGCGCTTGGAGCTTGGATGAAGCACTACCATGCTTCGCTGCCCTATCTGGATGCAATGATGACGAGTCTTAGCGTGCTGGGGGGGTGGTGGCAGGCGCGCAAACATATCGCCAACTGGTGGCTGTGGATTGTGGTGGACGTGGCCTATGTTGGCGAGTTTCTCTATAAGAATCTTTTGCTAACTGCCTTGCTCTATGCGGCTTTTGTGGCCCTGGCCATACTGGGACTGCGCGATTGGCAGCGCGCGCAGGCAACTCAGATTGCGGCCTGAACCACGTTGTGCAGCGGCTCGCCGGCAATGTAGCGGCGCAACTCACCCGCGGCTGTGCGCAGTGAACGCGGAGCGAACTGTGGGCTGGAGCCGGCCACGTGAGGCGTGAGCAACAGGTTGGGGCAACTCCACAATGGATGCCCATCAGGCAGCGGCTCGGGATCTGTGACGTCGAGAGCAGCACGAATGTGGCCAGCGTTGAGCGCCTCAACCAATGCGTCAGTATTCACAATGGGACCGCGCGCGGCGTTCACCAGTAGCGCACCCTGCCGCATCAGTGAGAACTGGCGCGCGCCGATCAGATGATACGATTCGGCAGTGGACGGCAGGATCAGAATCACGATCTCAGCTTGCGGCAAGAGAGTGTCGAGTTCGCTGACCGCATGAATCGGCGGATTGCTGCGCGCAGTGCGGGCGACGCGCACGAGTTTGACATTAAAGGGCGCGAGCATGCGCTCAATCTCCTTACCAATAGCGCCGTAACCCACAAGCAACACCTTCCTCCCGGTAAGTTCTTCCAACATGACGGGTGGATAAAGCGGACGCGTATCGCCGGTAACCTGCGCGTAGTGGGCGCTGGCCTCGAAGCGGCGTTTCCAAACTCCGGAATGCTGCACATCGAGATAAAGCGGGAGGTACTTCAGCATGGAAAGAATAGCGCTGAGGGTCCACTCGGCGGTGGAAATACTGTGCGCGCCGTGGGCATTGCAGATGGTGACGTGCGGCCCGGCCACGCCGGGAATCCACTCCGTGCCGGTCATAAGCGACAGGATCAGGCGCACGCCGCGCAGATGCGGCCAGATGCGCAGGGCCCGCGTGGGATAAGGGTTAGGAATCCAGACATCGATATCGACATCGTGGTCGAGATTGTCGGGCAAGGGAATAAGTTCGATTTCCGTAGGAAAATCGTGCAACAAATCCGCGGCTATTGTGGCTGGGTATCCTACACGCAACATGGGGCTAGCAGCCCCGGGGATGCGGGCGCCTGATTATTATGTTACACGTGAAAAGTATATTTGCGCGCGGAAAACTTGGTGGTTACATTGGATGAATGGAGGGCATACAGTAAGGCTAATCACAGCCCGATCACGCCGAAGTGGGGCATTCTAGGAGTATGAGTTTATTGCATCGTGGAATCGAACCATGCGCCTGAAGACGAAAAAGACGTGGGCCCAGCACCAGCTTGCAATCAAGCTGC
Source organism: Occallatibacter sp. (assembly GCA_049517315.1). Taxonomy (GTDB): domain Bacteria; phylum Acidobacteriota; class Terriglobia; order Terriglobales; family Acidobacteriaceae; genus Telmatobacter. The sequence goes on from JBEKSE010000025.1 coordinate 54,106, forward strand.
GCGTGGAGCGGGAAGAGAATCCAGGATTCCTTACAGGAGAGCGACGGCGGCTGTTGATTCACGCGGCAAGGACAGCTTTGGCCGCTGCGCTCTGCTGGTGGCTGGCAATTCACTTTGGATTGCCGGATGGTTATTGGGGAGCAATCAGCGCCATCATCGTGCTGCAATCAAATTTTGGTTCGACGATTTCCGCCTCGCGTGATCGCATCCTCGGCACGGTAATTGGCGCTTTGTTTGGCTTTTTGTTCACAGAGTTTGGCGCTCTCCCGTGGAACTACATTCTGGCCGTGCTGGCAGCGATCACCGTTTGCGGATTGCTTGGCCTGCGCAACAGTTCGCGGCTTGCAGGGGTGACCATCACCATCGTGATGCTGGTGCAGAATGGTGGATCGCATTGGACCATCGCGCTGGACCGAGTGATAGAGGTTTTCCTGGGCATTGTGGTGGCGCTGGCTGTCTCGACGCTGGTGTTTCCCGATCGCGCGAGGCTGCGGCTGCGCGACGGGCTGGCTCAAGAGATTCTGGTGTTGGGAACGTTTTTTGAACAAATTCTCGAAGGCTTTCGCGGCACACCCGCCGAAGGATTGTCCACGCAGAGGGAGGAATTGCTGGCCCTGGTGCGCAAGAACAACCAACTGCTGGAAGCTGCGCGCAACGAGCCCAGCGGCGGGCAGGGATGGCGCGAGGGCCTTGGAATGCTCGTACAGTTTGGCCACTCAATCTTCGACGCCCTGGTGGCGCTGGAATTTTCAGTCAAAGACAGCCACCACGATGCGTTTGCACAGCAACTGGAACCGGAACTCGGCAAGCTTGCGGTGGACATTCGGACGGGCTTCCATCACGTGGCGGAATGCGTCCACGAATGGCGCTTTCATATTCCTCCGCCAGGGATGAGCCTGGAAGAGGACATCGCTCAATTGGAAGCGCGCATGGACACGGTGCGGCACACGGGCATTGAGTTTTCGCAGGCTGAGATTCTGCGCGCTTATGCCTTGCAACTCCACCTGAAGCAGATTGCACGGCTGCTGCGCGCATCGCGCCTAGAGACTGGCCTCGCCGTCGGCGAGATGCATGAGTAAGACGGTCGGCGGTCGTCGCAAAGGTCAGATCGCAAGCGATTCCGTATAGACGGCCATGCCGACCACTGCATCGACTCCGAGGGCGTCTAGTGCATCCACTTCATACTGGCTGCGAATGCCGCCGGCGACGATGAGTTGCCGGTGAGTGAGCTTGTGCAGTCGCGCGGCGGTAACGACGGGAAAACCCTGCATCATTCCCTCGCCGTCTACGTGCGTGTAAAGAAAAGCGCAGGCGTGGGCCTCAAGTTGCGGAATCGCTTCATCGGGAGTGAGCGCAACCTGCGCTTTCCATCCTTTCACGGCGATGCGGCCATTCTTGGTGTCGATGCCCGCTACGATATGCTCTTCGCCAACGCTGTCGGCCAGCGCGGCGGCAAACTCGGTGTTGACTGCGCCTTCTGCGGAGAAGAGAGCAGAGCCGATGATAACGCGTTTGGCGCCGGCGTCGAGCACCTGCCGCGCGCGTTCGATGGAATGGATGCCGCCTCCGGCCTGAACGGGCAACCGCTTGGCAATTTGCGCAACGAGTTTTGAGTTATCGCCCTGGCGCATGGCCGCGTCGAGATCGATTAATTGGACTAAGGGGAATATGGAGAACTTTTCGATCCAGTATTCAAAGTCGTCGAAGGCGAGGCGCAGCTTTTCTCCCTGCACAAGCTGAACGATCTGGCCGCCCAGCAAATCAATGGAAGGAATCAGCATGGAAGCCTCACGGAGACGCCGGCCCTGGCCAGCTCCTCTTTGAGCGAGCGCGCGCTGGAGACGCCGAAATGAAAGATGCTGGCTGCCAGCGCCGCATCGGCTTTGCCGCGCCCGAAGACATCGACAAAATGCTCGACAGTTCCCGCGCCGCCGGAGGCGATGACGGGAATGTTGACGGCCTCGCTGACGGCGGCGGTCAGCTCGCAATCGAAGCCGGTGCGCATTCCGTCTGAGTCCATTGAGGTGAGCAGGATTTCGCCCGCGCCGCGTGCTTCGGCTTCACGCGCCCATTCAACTACGCGGCGGCCAGTCAGTTTGCGCCCGCCTTGAACGAGCACTTGCGCATCGCGAACGGGATCAGCGGCTGCAGGGTCACGGCGCGCATCGATGGCGACGACGACGGCCTGCGCACCGAAGGTGCGGCCGATGGCGTCGATCAGCATAGGGTCGGCGAGCGCGGCGGAGTTCACGCTGACCTTATCCGCGCCGGCTTCGAAGACTTGCGCAGCATCGCCGGCGGACCGAATGCCGCCGCCGACACAGAATGGAACGAACAGTTCGCGCGCAGTACGGCGCACTGTATCGAGCAGCGTCGCGCGACCTTCATGTGTCGCGGTAATGTCGAGCAGAACAATTTCATCCGCGCCTTCGCGGGCATGGCGCGCGGCCTGAGTGGCAGGATCGCCGGCATCGATGATGTCGACGAACTGCACGCCCTTGACGACTCGGCCGTCCCGGACGTCGAGGCACGCGATGATGCGTTTGGTGATCATTCAGTTCCTTCCCACTTGAGAAAGTTGCCGAGAATCTTGAGGCCGGTTGTGCCGGACTTCTCAGGATGAAATTGCACGCCCATGACGTTGCCGCGCTCGACGGCTGAGGCGAACGGTTCAATGTAGTGCGTGACGGCTGCGGTGTCGGCTGTGACCGGAGCCTTGTAGGAGTGAGTAAAGTAGACATGCTCGCCAGGTTCGACGCCGGCAAGTAGACGCGAATCTTTTCGCACTTCCAAAGAATTCCATCCGACGTGCGGGACTTTTTCCTGACTCACTGAGAAACGCGTACAAGATTCCTCGAAATATCCGAGGCCCGCCTGCACGGGCGCTTCGCTCGATCCCGCATAGAGCCACTGCATTCCCACACAAATTCCAAGAAAAGGAACGCCACGCACAATCGCCGCACGAATAGCGGTCGTGAGGCCGGTTGCGTCGAGGCGTTGGGTGGCCGCAAAGTGACCCACGCCGGGGAGAACGATGCGCTCAGCAGTTTCGACGAGTGACAGATCGCTGTCGGTGACGACCGTCTCTGCGCCCAGGTGTCGCAGCGCCTTGAGCACCGAGGTGAGATTGCCGGCCTTATAATCGATCACCGTTACGCGCATCAGAGCAATCCCTTCGTTGAAGGCAGCATCTTTCCCAGTTGCTTGTCGCGCGAGCAGGCTACGCGGAGCGCGCGCGCAAAGGCTTTGAATATGGCCTCAATCTTGTGGTGGTTGGAGCGGCCGTACATGGTCTTCACATGGACGTTGGCTCTTGCGCCACGGGCGAAGCCTTCGAAAAAATCGGTCACCAGCTCTGTTTGCAGATCGCCGACGAGGCGTGTGCGGACTTTGGTTTCTACGGCAAAGGCCGCGCGCCCGCTCAGATCCACGGCCGCAATCGCGAGAGTTTCGTCCATCGGCATAAGGAAGTAACCGGCGCGCAAGATTCCGCGTTTGTCGCCGAGTGCGCGGTCGAATCCTTCGCCAAGTGCAATACCGACGTCTTCGACGGTGTGATGCTGATCCACATCAAGGTCGCCATCGCATTTGAGTTCGAGATTGAATGCGCCGTGCCGCGTGAACAACTCCAGCATGTGATCGAAAAAGCGAATGCCGGTGTTGACTTCGTATTGGCCGCTGCCCTCAATGGTCAGCTTGATGCTGATGCGCGTCTCGGTGGTGTTACGTTCAAAGCTTGCCGTGCGCAGGGCAACGCGTTTAGCGACTTTCCTGGGCGTCACAGAGCGGCTCCTTTCATGTGGAGTGCGGCCAGCACCAAATTGAGAGCACCGGCGGCCCTGCGCATTTGCTCCCGCGTTCCGATGGTGATGCGCACGAGGCCATCGCAGCCGGGATCGCTTGAGCGGTCACGGACGAGTATACCGGCGGCGCTCATGTGGCGCGTAAATTCCTTGTGCTGCGCGCCGATTTCAGTGAGAACGAAGTTGGCTTCGCTGGGCCAGCGGCGAACTCCGGCTTTATCGAGTGCCGCCTCAAACTCCGCGCGCGCTGCAAGTACTTCGCCGACGTACCAATCGATATACGCGGCATCTTCGAGTGCCGGCTGCAGGCAGGCCAGAGCAAGCGAATTGACGCTGTACGGCGAGAGGACGCGCTTGACCCAGTGCATCAGCTCCACAGGACCGGCAAGCAAGCCGAGGCGTAATCCGGCAAGACCATAAGCCTTTGAAAAGGTGCGCGCAACGATGAGATTATGCACGCTGCCGATGAGATCGAGGACCGTCTCGCCATAAAAGTGGAAGTACGCTTCGTCAACCAGCAGTACAGCGTGCGGAGCGCGCGCGGCAATCTCGAGCAATTGAGCGCGAGTGGCCGCGGAACCGGAGGGGCTGTTGGGATTGGCGATGGCGATGATCTTGGTGCGCGGCGTGATGGCTGAGAGCAGGCGCTCAAAGGGAAATCTGAGATCGTCTGCGGCGAGTACTGAAACCACGCGCGCGTCTGTTGCAGAGGCATAGACCTCGTACATGGTGTAAGTCGGTACAGGAAGCAGCAATTCGTCGCCGGCATCCAGGAACGTATCAAAGACCACGTGAATGGCTTCGTCCACGCCGTTAGTGAGCGCGACCTTCGCTGGCGCGAGGCCGAAATACGCGGCGACAAGAGCCTCAACTGGCTCACGTTCTGGATACCTCGTGAGGCTGCCTGCACTGATGCTTCCAAGCACCTCGTGCACTTTGGGTGAGCAGGCAACCGTGTTCTCGTTGAAGTCCAGGCGCAGAGTGTCACGGCCTCCTAGCGGCGGGTGATACTCCTTCATGGCTTGCACGCGTGCGCGCGGCTTGGGGGTGTGGTTTGTTGCGGATTCAGTCACGGGTACTCCTCTTCTGCAAGTGTGCTCGAATGGATTCGGCGTGGGCGGTGAGTCCTTCGGCCTCGGCCAGCAGGACGGCGTGCGGCCCGAGTGTGCGCAGAGCTTGCGCCGAATATTGCTGCACGGTGATGAGCTTGACAAAATCGTTGACGCTGAGGCCACCGCGCACATGCGCCATGCCGCCTGTAGGCAGCGTGTGATTGGGTCCGGAAATGTAATCGCCCATGGGCTGCGCGGACCAGCGGCCTACGAAGACCGAACCGGCGTTCCACACCCAATCGAGATCGCTTGTGGAGTCTACGGTGAGGTGTTCGGGTGCGAGACGATTGGTGATTGCGCGGGCTTCATCCAGACTTGCTGCAATGATGGCCAGTCCATTGCAGTCAAGGGCTTGGCGCGCGACGGGATTCAAGCGGCAGCGAAGTGTTGCTTCTGCAATTACCTCTTTGGCGAGATCAGCGCGCGTGGTGATGAAAATAGCCAGCGCTTCCGGGTCGTGTTCAGCCTGCGCAACCAGGTCGGAGGCAATACATGCCGCGTTGCCGCGTTCACTGGTGACGACAATCTCCGTCGGACCTGCGAGCATGTCGATGGCGCAGTCGAAAGCGACGAGGCGCTTTGCGGCGGTGACATAAAGATTCCCGGGGCCGACGATTTTATCTACACGCGGGATACTGGCTGTGCCATAGGCAAGTGCGGCGATGGCGTGCGCACCGCCGAGACGGTAGAACTCTGTAATTCCCAATAAATGCGCCGCGGCGAAAGTTTCCGGCGCAGGCTTGGGCGAGACCACCGCAATTCGTTCGACGCCTGCAACCTGTGCGGGGATGACGGTCATCAGCAGCGTGGACGGCAATGGATGACGGCCGCTGGGGACATAGCAACCTACCGACTGAAGAGGGCGGACTAGCTGACCCGTGGTGAGGCCGCGGATGGGCTCGTCGCTGAATGATGCGGGCAGTTGAGAAACAGCAAAGCGGCGAATCTGTGTGGCTGCCATGGACAATGCGTCGCGCATAGCAGGAGTGACTGCGTTCCACGCAGCGGCCATTTCATCCGGCGTAACGCGCAGAGAGTTCGCCCCGGCCAGGCCGTCGAATTGAGCGGCGTAACGCAGTAGGGCGCGGTCGCCCCGCTTGTGCACATCGGCGACGATGTGCTTGACGGCGGTCAGCACGGCATCGAGTGCCGCGCCGCCACGCTGTTCGAGTGCGGCGAGGATTTCCGCTGTCTGGTGTGCGCCTCGCCCCTTGGTGCGAATTGTCTTCATCGTTCCCTTCTCGATCTACAGCACTACCTTGTTGAGCGGGTACTCGACGATGCCCGTTGCATTGGCTGCTTTAAGTTTTGGAATTACGTCGCGAGCAACGCCCTCATCGACGATAGTATTGACCGCGACCCAATCAGAGTTGCTGAGCTGGGAGATGGTGGGCGAGTTGAGCGCGGGCAGCACAGCGAGAACCGCATCGAGATCGGCGCGCAGCACATTGAGCATCAGGCCGACCTGCGATTGCGCATCGATGGCGCCGCGCAACATAAGCGCAATTTGAGAGAGCTTCTCGCGCTTCCACGGGTCCGAGAGAGTTTGTTTGCCGGCGATCAAGTGCGTTTCGCTCTCCATAACCGTGTCGATGATTTTGAGATGGTTGGCCTTGAGCGAGCTTCCGGTCTCAGTGACTTCGACAATGGCGTCGGCCAGCATGGGTGGTTTCACTTCCGTTGCGCCCCAACTGAATTCGACCTTGACGTTTACGCCCTTGGCGGCGAAGTAACGCTTGCTGACTTCAACCAATTCAGTGGCGACGATTTTTCCTTCGAGGTCTTCGGCCTTCTCAAAGCCGCTGCCTTCAGGAACCGCCAGCACCCAGCGCACCTTGCGGCGGCTCTGCTTGGCATAGGTGAGAGTGGTAACGCTGGTGACATCAAGGCCGCTTTCGACGACCCAGTCAATGCCTGTGAGTCCAGCGTCGAGCACGCCGTGATCGACGTAGCGCGCCATCTCCTGCGCACGAATCAACATGCACTCAATTTCCGTGTCATCGACGGATGGAAAGTAAGAGCGGCCGTCGGCATAGATGTTCCAGCCGGCGCGCTTGAACAGAGCAATAGTGGCATCCTGCAAACTGCCTTTGGGAATACCGAGTCTCAGCTTGTTAGCCACGAGTCATCTCCTTGTTTGCGCCGGATGGCTGATTAGCGCCGGCCATGGGCAATGATTTGGTGAAGCAACTGACCGTACCCTCGTGGCATACGAGTCCGTCGCCTTCGACGACCACGCGAAAGAGCAGCGTGTCGTTGTCGCAGTCGGTTGAGGCGGAGACAACCCGCAGGCGGTTGCCGCTGGTTTCGCCCTTCATCCACAGCTTCTGGCGAGTGCGGCTCCAGAAGGTGACGAAGCCGGTCTCCAGGGTTTTGGCGTAACTGATGGGGTTGAGAAAGCCCAGCATCAGCACTTCGCCGGTGGCCGCATCCTGCACAATGCCGGGCGCGAGGCCATCCATCTTGTCGAAATCGATTGTGAGACTCGTATTGATCATGTCTTTTCCTAGTTCTGGTTGAGATTCTTTGGGGAAACGAAAAAACCCGCTGGCTGAGTCGCCGGCGGGCTTGGGTGCTTCTTTAGATCTCTCTGGCCGTTTACTTCAGGCCATGGCAGTCCGCCGGCATGGAAGTTCCATGGTGGTGGTGATGACCGTGATTGCGGCTGCTCTGCATCTGATTTTCAGGTTAAGGGAAAAACGGGCGCGTGTCAAATCATTAACTTGCGGGCAGTGGGCGGCAGGGAAGAAAATGGAGCCGTGCGAGCAACGATGCGATTTACGGCGGCAGCGGCTGGGGTGCTGGGCGTTTGCCTGGCGGGGACGGCGCAATATCAGGATCGAGACACTCGTGGAGTGGCCAAAACATCGGCGACGGCGCCTCAGCCGGAGGCGCGCATCGACATCAATCATGCCAGCGTAGATGAGTTGCTGAAGGTTCCGGGCATGACACGCAGTTGGGCTGGACGCATTGTTCGCTTCCGGCCATATCGCACCAAGCAGGATCTGGTGGAGCACGGCGTGGTGACCAGTCAGGTCTACGACCGCATCAAGGATTATGTGATTGCCCACCGTGAAGCGCAATGAGCTTTGGCGCTACTCCTCGGCAGGCTCAGGCTGCGACTCGTCGCCGCGCCTGAGCAGTCTGCTCAAAATCACATAGAGAACCGGAATAAAGAACAGATTGAGAACGGTGGAGAGCAACATGCCGCCGACAACGGTGGTGCCTACAGACCGGCGGCCCAGCGCGCCCGCGCCAGTGGCGAAGACCAGCGGAAGAACGCCGAGGATAAACGCGAAGGAAGTCATCAAGATGGGCCGCAAACGCAACTCGCCTGCCTCGGCGGCGGCATCCGCGATGGAGCGTCCCTTTTTGCGCAATTGCTCTGCAAACTCGACGATCAAAATTGAATTCTTCGCCGAGAGACCGATGAGCATGACCAGCCCAATCTGGCAATAAACATCATTGGCGAGGCCGCGGAAGGCGACCAGCCCGAGAGCGCCGAGCACCGCCATAGGCACGGCGAGAAGAATGATGAAGGGCAGCGCGAAGCTTTCGTATTGCGCCGAGAGAGTGAGATAGACGACCAGAAGGCCAAGGCCGAAGATGATGAGCGCCCTGCCGCTGGACTCAATTTCGTCGAGGGTCAGTCCGGTCCACTCGTGCGTCATGCCGGGCATCAGTATTTTGGCCTTGTCGCTAGCCAGATATTCCATGGCCGCAAGGCCCTGACCTGAGCTGTAGCCGTGCGCGGGTGAACCGTCAATTTCGACCGCCCGGAAAAGGTTGTAGTGAGTGATGACGGGCGGGCCAGAGCTCTCGGTAACCTTGGCCAGGTTGTCGAGCGGCACCATCTGGCCGGAGTCGGAGCGCACGTAGTAGCTGTGCAGATCGCTGCCCGACATGCGGAAGGGCTGGTCCGCCTGGACGAAGACGCGATAGGTACGGTTGTTGTAGTCGAAATCGTTGATGTATTCCGAGCCCATGAAGACGCCGAGAGTGGTGGTGATCTGCGAGAGCGGAATGTTCATCGTCTTGGCTTTCGCGCGATCAATGGTGACCAGCACCTGCGGGTCGTTGGCAGAGAAGGTGGTCAGCAGGCCAGTGAGGTCCTTGCGCTGGCGGCTTGCGCCTACAATCTGGTGAGCCACGCGGTCCAGGTCGCTGAGGGTGTTGTTTCCCTGGTCCTGGAGCATGAACTGAAAGCCGCCATAGCTGCCGACGCCCGAAACGGCAGGAGGCTCGAACATGGCCACCAAGCCACCATTGGGAGCGAACATGAGGCTCATCAGCTTGGGCGAGAGGTCGGCCACAATGTCGGCGGTCGAGTGGCCCTTGCCGCGCCGCTCATCGGAAGGCCTGGTCGAAATAAACATCATGCCTGAGTTGGAAGCGCTGCCGGCCAGGCTAAAACCCATCACCGAAAACATTCCTCGAATATCAGGATTCTGGGCGATAATGGCCTCCGCCCGATCTGAGAGTGCAGTGGTGTAGGCCAGCGAGGAGCCCGGAGGCGCCTGCACGATCACCATCAGGAAGCTTTGGTCCTCCTGCGGAATGAAACCGGTGGGAACGTGCTGGTAAGTCCACACTGTTGCGCCCAAGCCGGCGAAGAATAAGACAAGCAGCACATAGCGCAGGCGGAGCGCGACATGAATGGATTTTGCATAGGCGCTGGACAGCCAACTGATCTGAGCGTCGGTGGAGTGAATGAATCGAGCAAAGAGCCGCGAGACCGGGCGAATGTGCAGGAAGTCAAGCTGGTGGGGACGGTCCTCTTCGCCGCGCAGGAACATGGCCGAAAGAGCCGGTGAGAGCGTGAGCGCGTTGAAAGCCGAGATGGCGATGGCGAAAGCAATGGTCAGCGAGAACTGGCGGTAGAGAATGCCGGTGGTGCCGGGGAAGAACGAGACCGGCACAAAGACCGCGATCAAAACGAGAGATGTCGCGATAACTGCGCTGGTCACCTCGCCCATGGCCCGCGAAGTGGCGGCGTGCGGGTCGGAGTGTTCCATGTGAATGTGCCGCTGCACATTCTCGATGACCACGATGGCATCGTCCACCACGAGTCCCGTAGCCAGCGTGATGCCGAAGAGGGTGAGCGAGTTGATGGAGAAGCCGAATAACTTGATGAAGGCGAAGGTTCCGATCAGCGAAACCGGAATGGTGACGGCGGGAATGATGGTGGCGCGCCAGTCCAAAAGAAAAAGGAAAATGACGGTGATGACGATAAAGATGGCCAGGCCGAGGGTCTGCAGCACTTCGCGAATGGAGTCGCTGACTACCGTTGTGGTGTCGAAGGCGATGGCGTATTCCAGCCCCGGCGGAAAGCTCTTCGACAACTCGGCGAGCCGGGCCTTGGCGGCCTTGTCCACTTCCAGCGAGTTGGCATTGGAGAGCTGCATGACTCCGATGCCCATGGCTTCGCGGCCGCCGTATTTGAGTACGGTGCTGTAGTCTTCCGCGCCCACCTCCGAGTGGCCTACATCCCTGAGCAGCACAAGGCCGTTGGCGGAGTTCTTTACGATGATATTGTCGAACTCGGCAGGACTCGTGAGCCGGCCCACTACGCGCACTGGAATCTGGAAGGCCTGTTTGGAGTTCGATGGAGGTTGTCCGAGCTGGCCGGCGGGAATTTCGACGTTCTGCTCCACCAGCGCATTGACCACGTCGGTAGCCGTGAGCGAGCGCGCGGCCAGCCGCACCGGATCAAGCCAGACGCGCATGGCGTATTTGCGCTCGCCGAAGATTAATACGTCGCCCACGCCGGGCACGCGCTTGAGGGCGTCTTTCACATAAACGTCAAGGTAGTTGGAGATGAACTCGGGCGAGTAACGCCCATCCAGAGTGTAGAAACCGGCGCCAAGAACGAAGTTGCTGTTGGCCTTGCTGATGCTGATGCCGGTTGCGTTGACCGCCGCGGGCAGCCTGCCCGTAACGCTGGCCACGCGGTTCTGCACGTCCACAGCGGCGATGTCGAGGTCATAGCCGGTCTTAAAAGTGGCTGTGATGTCGCTGCTGCCGCTGTTGGTGCTGGACGAGCTGATATAGCGCATTCCCTCGACGCCGTTGATGGCTTCTTCCAGAGGAATGGTGACGGCCGTCTCGACCGTCTCGGCATTGGCGCCCACGTAGTTGCAGTCCACCCCCACCTGGGGAGGAGCAAGCGTGGGGTACATGGCCACAGGTAAATTGGGAATGCACACCGCACCGGCGAGAATAATCAGCAGTGCGCAGACCGTCGCAAACACCGGCCGATGAATGAAGAAATCGACAAACAAAGTTGGCCTTCCCTTTTGCCCGCTACGGGCACGGTTTGACTCTCGCCGAGTACACGCCCTCGGCCCGCTGCCGGGGACGCCGGCAAGCTGTGCTCTAGGCTCCCGGCAACGGCATGACCGGCATGTTGTTAATCAGGAACTGAGTGCTGGAGACGATGACCCGGTCGCCGGCGTTCAGGCCCGAGGAGACTGAATAGTTGTTGCCTACCGTATCTCCCAGCGTGACCGCGACTTGGTGGGCAACAAAGCGGCCGTTCTGCTGCTGAGCCACAAAAACGAAGCTCTGCCCGCCCTGGCGCGTAACCGCCAGCACCGGTACCACGGCCATGGGAGTTGTGCTCCAGATGACGCGCGCCTTGATCATCTGCGCGTTGCGCAGCAACTCGGGCGTAGCGTGGACCGGCGCCTTCACCAGAATCCCCTGCAGGGTGCTATCCACCTGCGGCGAGAGAAAATCGATCTTCGTCTTCTCCAGGAGCTTGCCGGCATTGTCCATCAGCTCGACAGCAAGCCCTTGACGCACCTGCCCCGCGCGCTCTGTTGGAACATAGATGTAGGCTTCCAAATCTTTGTACTCATCCACCGTGGTCAGCACGGTGGCCGGGGAGTTCGATGGTGACGCAAAATCGCCCACGTGCACCGGAATATCGCCCACCACACCGTCAAAAGGCGAGCGAACGGCGTAGTAGGCCAGTTGCTCCTCCTGCGTCTTGCGCAGCTCTACGGACGATTCGTAATCCGCTTTGGTGTTGCCGAAGGATTGCAGCGCCTGATCATAGGCGTCGCGGCTGGTCACTCCTGCCTCAAAGAGCTTGCGCTGCCGTTCAACCTCCACCGCGTTGTAATCGTAAGTGGCTTTCTTCTGACGCTCGGTGGCGCGCGCCGACGCAACGGTGGCCATTTGAAGGCGCGGATCGATCTCCATCAACAACTGCCCCGCCTTCACGTGATCGCCTGAGCGGACGACAATCTTCGTCAACATGCCGCTTACCTGCGGCAGCAACGTCGCCGAGCGGCGAGACTTGATGGTGGCCACATACTCGCTCGACTGAGGTACAGGCGCCAGTGTGACGGCCACCGTTTGCACCGGCATAGCCTGCATTCCAGACGCGGCCTGAGCCACCTGCTTCTTCTGGCAACCCGTGGCCGCCAACTCAAGAAGCACCAAACAACCCAACCCAATTATGCGTTTCAAAGCGATTTTCCTCACTTTATCTCTTCTACGGAAATCTTCTGCCCGAAGTTCCTCGAAACCCTGCCAAGTCCTTCGGTTTGTGCCGGATAAGAATTCGATTCTGGCTGGCCAGGCCGGACCGCGTCTGGAATTGCAGTTCTCGCGAAATCATCCGCCAGTTGGTGCGCGGAACTCAAGCGGAGAATGAATTTCAGGTCGCCTTCCTTATTGTAATGTGACGCCTGGGACCGGGTCAGAGACTCAAATTTTAGGTCTTCGGCTGTTGGGCCAGGTTGGGGCACTGCCTCCGCTTCTTTGACATGGCCCCGTCGAGTTGGTAGCCTTCATAAGGGCGAATGTGGCCACTCCCGGCCGCTGGTAAGCCCTTTCAGCGTCCCCGTCGTCTAGCCCGGCCTAGGACACCGCCCTTTCACGGCGATAACACGGGTTCAAATCCCGTCGGGGACGCCAAAGTTAATCCGCATCCAGAAATGCTCCTTAACGTGCTGAAGAATGAGTAGCTTGAAGGTGTTCCAAAGCCTTCACCGTCGAGTGCGTGTCCGCTGGGGAAATGGGTCAGTTGTAGCCTCTGCCGCTGGTCAACCGAGAAGTCAATCCAGAGCCATGCCAGACTCGTAATGATCTTCTCCGCGAAAGTGAGGCCCCCCTTCCAAGCCAAAGAACTGTGCTTCAGCCTGGCGCAACTCGATTTCGGCGGCTTCTATATCCCTGCTCATTCGCTCGTTCTGTTCCGCGTTGCTTCCCGCTAATCTGCTGCAGGCGCAGCGCGACTTTTTCGGCGCGCACACTTATGAACGCACTGACAAACCGCGAGGTCAGTTCCTCCATACCAACTGGACTGGACAGGGCGAGCGGCAAGTTAATGCTACTGTTTGATGACCTGCAAGGGGTCCCAGTTATCGGCGCCGCGCAGAAAAACAGAAGGGGCGAACTGCCTGGCCTGTTCCTGAGTTAAAAAATGGGTATGCGGATCGCGCTGGTCAGGCCGCGCGCCGGGACCGGTTGAGTTGTATTCGGCATAGAACACGGTATCGATCGAATGTGTTTCTCCCGGATGCCACTCTCGCCAGCCTGCCGGATCGATGTAACTGCCCATTTCGGTATCAAGGAAAACAACAGTGGCATACGGACGCCACGGCCGGCCCAGATAGACAGGCTTGGTTACTCCTGAATCGGCAGTGAGCTTGCATCGGTTGAGTACGAATCCAGAATCTTCCTCCGGATAGTGTTTTGCCTGAGCCGTGATGAATCCGCCATCATGAGCAGTGCTATGAATCTCACAGTGATCGAAGACAGCTTTGCCGTCTCCGAATATGAAATCGACGTTCCCGGCTATATAACAATCAGAAAAATACTGCCGCGCGGGGATGCAGTTCTGCCCGTCTGGAGCGCAGTTGCGGCTGCCCGCATAAACAGTGTCCTGATTGCCTAGCAGGCGAACGTTGTGGAAAACGCCCCGGTCGCCGGTTGTCAGCAACGCCAGGGCCTGCGAGCCGGCAAAAACCTGCGCATGAGTGCGGTTGACATCGTTTTCGAGGGTAATGTTCTCCGCAAAAAAATTATCAGCTGTCACATTCACGGTGGCGGATCGGAGCGTGCCGCCATTCGCACCCGCGCTGCGATCATTCACTACCACTGTTTTGGACGCATCGCCGTTGGCGCTGCGCAGGCGGATGTTAGGCTTGTCGATGGTCAGCACCTCGCGATAGATTCCAGGAGCCACCAATACCAGGGCTCCGTCTTTCGGCGCCGCATCAAGCGCGCGCTGGATGGAGTAAAAATCGCCCGTGCCGTCGGCCGCAACGTAGAGGGTTTCATCTTCTGGCGGAATTGTCCCTGCCATCTCAGGAGCCGTGGCAAGGGAGGGGAAGGGAACAAAGCGCGACTCGCAAGCCGGGGGTGCACCGACTGTTGAGCCGGGCGTTTGTTGCACGGTTGCATCGTCTCCGCTTGGTTCCAGATTTCCGCGTTTGCTTCCGATAACAAACTCCACGTCCTTGACCAACATAGTGGAGTGCGCCTGATCGTCGGCAAATACATTGTTCAGTTTCAATCCGAGTTTGTGTTGGGCATCCAGCCCGAGAAAGGTATAACTCCCCGCTGTAAGCACATGAACATTTTCGAGCGTGATATCTCGATAGACAGGAAGCTGGTCTCCTGTGAAGGTTGTGTACAGCGGTGTGAAGACAAGGGGGTTCTTCGTATCGCGAATGCAAACGTTGCGATAGAGAAGATCATGCACCAGGCCACCGCGGCTGCGGTCGGACTTGATCCGGATGCCGTTGTCCGCGCCCTCAATAGTCAGATCGTCAACCAACATGTGATCCACTCCGCCGCTGGTTCCGCTGCCGATAGACATGCCGTGGCCCGTATAGAAATGGTTGTGCAGGATGGAAATGTTCGAAGACGGTACCGCTCTGCCGGATTTAGCTGCGACATCGTCGTCTCCGGTATGAATGAAACAATAGGCGATGGTCACGTTGCGCGAAGAACCAGGATCGATGCCGTCCGTGTTGCGGGCAGTCTTGGGCGTCATGATCTTTACGCCCCATGCCGTGAAACCATCCGTCTCGTTCACCGCAACGTGGAAGTTAGGCGAGTTGCGCAGCGTGATCTCATACATGGTGAAGTCATCCGCGTGACGCAAAACAATCATCACCGGCACGCTCTGCTGCTTATCTGTAATCTTGGCCTGATGGGCCAGGTCCCACCATGTCACATTCTGCCCCAAAAGTTTGGCGCCGCCCCGGCCATCAATGGAGCCCATGCCCATGATGCCGCCGCCCTTTGCGCCATCGCCCAGAATGAGCGGCTTGCATCCGTGGCCATGTTCGCTGACGATGCCGCAACTGCCAGGTGCGAGATCGTAAATTCGCGGATCGCGCGAGGCCACCAGCGCGGTGTTGGCATCGACCACCAGCGTTACGCCGGGGCGCAAGGCGATGGGGCCGGTCAGAAACACGTTCTTCCGTCCGGTCGCGCGAAGCACAACAGCCTTGCCCGCGGCGCAGTTGTCCATCGCGTGCTGAATGCGCTCGGTATCTAATCGCTGTTCATCCTCAGACGCAATCACGCCGTGATCAGCCGCGATGTTTGCGTTCAGCGTGATGCAGGCAGCGGGGATATGCGGTTCCGTGACCTTGCGCGTATCCTGCGCAGATAAGGCCAGAGCAAAACACAACAGCGACGAGGCAGAGATTGAGAAACTGAAAAGTGAACGCATAAGTCTCCTATTGGAATGGTAGTGGGGCGTGTTAATTCTCTTGAGCTGCATATAACTTCTCAATTGCATGGAATAAGTTTGCAAAAAAGTGGAGGGGCTGGTTTCCCAACCCCTCCCGGTGTACTGAAACGCGAGAGCGTCTTAGAAGTTGATGTGCCCCGCGAATTGGAACTGACGGGCGTTGTTTGCCTGACCAGCAATCGTACCCAGGGTGGTATCGCTGGCAGGGTTCGATGAGGTGACCGACGAGCCGATCGTGCCGTCCGCTGTGCTTGCAGGGCTGCCAAACCAGACGTGGTTGACGGCGTTGAAGACGCTCGCTTCAAAGATGAATTTTACGCGTCCATCCTTCCAGAGATCGATGGTCCTGCGAACGGTGCCGTCAACGTCGTAGTTGGAGGGCCCACGCAACCCGTAGGGAGCTGTGCGAGAGACGTCGCCAAGCACCATTCCGATGCACGGTGACGGTGTTCCGGTCGCTGTGCAGTTAGGGTTTGAGAGCGCGGTTGGCAATTCAAATGCTGCAGGGTTGATGTATTGAGTTGTAGCCAAAGTGGTTCTGGATGCGCCTTGGCCCCATTTGCCGTTCGTGCGTGCCGAGCCGGTGAAGGCGGTGTTATAGGCTGGCATACAAGTGCCCTGGCCCGGAGCGGTGCAACCGGTGGCAGTAATCGCAAGCGGATTGCCGGAGACATAGAAGTAGACTCCAGAGAACCGCCATCCGCCCACGATGTTGCTCACAATAGCGTTGCCGCCGCCGATGTGTCCTTTGCCAAAGGGCAGATCATATGTCATGGTGGCGACAAGGTTCTCAGGTTGATCCTGGGTGCTGAGCGAACGTTCGATGCGGTCGATCGGCACGGACTTTGTGGGTTTGTTGGCCAGGGCGCCCGCAGGGATGGCAAAGCCGGAGCGGAAGGTCCCAATGTCGTCAATCGTCTTGCTGAAGGTATAGCTCAGCGTGAAGGCCAGGCCGCGAGCAAGCCGTTGGATGGCGGTAACTTGCAGCGAGTTATAGTTTGAGTTGCCGATCGAATCAACCTGGTCGGTTATACCGCTGTATTGCGGAAACGCCACCAGATCTTGTGCGACCGTATTGTTGAAGGTCGGATAGGTAAAGGCGCCGCCCGGCATATTGCCTGCGGCGGTCTTTGCCGCCAGGGCGTTGCTGCCCAGGGACAGGTACTGAGGATCCAACTGGTTTTGCCAATAGCCGCGCGCGGCACCGCTTGGCAGCAGGAAGTGTCCCTCATTACCCACGTAGCTCACTGTAAGAGTGAGGTCCTTGGTCAGTAGCCGTTGGAAGCCAACAGACCACCCCTCGAAGGTCGGCGTGCGGCCGCCATACTTGGGGTCCAGATAGGACAGTGTGGAGGAGACATTGTTGGGGGCTACGGATGCTGAGGAGTAAATGGTTCCGTAGCCAGGGTTGACTGTCGTGGTTCCAGGCGCGGTAACGGAATAACCCGGGCCTCCAAAGTTCGCGTTGTTCGGGTCGTTGGAAAGGCCGTTGACAACAGTCGCAGCAGAGTCGCCTGAAAAAGCTGTTTGGTTACCGTTCAGGTAGAAGGCCGGAAGCAATGCGCCGGGACTCTTCACATTTGGCGCGGCCGAAAGGCCAAGCAACATTGTAGTGACCGGCAATATGTTATTTCCGCCGGATGTGCCGCCGCCATGAGCGTAGTAGATGCCATACGCGGCGCGGATGACGGTCTTGTTGTCAACTGCATAGGCCAGGCCCAGACGTGGACCCCAGTCGCCGTGGTATGTGTTCATGGGAGTGGAGCAGTTGCAACTGTCCGTCCCACTGCCGGCGAACTGAAGCGTGCCATTTGTGCCGGAGTAAGGATTGGTCCCGGTTGGGTTCAGGAATGAGAAACGATTCTGCACCTCGCGCATAGGCGGCATCGTATCCCAGCGCAGGCCGACATTGACCGTCAACTTGGGGGTCGCCTTCCAGTCGTCGTTTACATAAAACGCGAATGGGTGGTAGCGCGCGCCAGTCTCCTGGGCATTTGGCGCGTACTCGGTGTAGCTTGCCGAATCGACCGCGCCGATCAAGAAGCTGGCGTAGGACAATCCGGCTCCGTGCGTTGCGTCGTTGGTAGTGCCGGCGGTGCCCGTGCCGGTGATGCTGGCAGTTTCGTTAAGGCCGTAATTCAGCGTAAGCGGCGTGGATCCCCCGACAGCCCAGAGATCATTGAATTCGAGGAACTCAAGCTGGCCGCCGAAAGTGAAGGAGTGCTTGCCTTTGACCCACTGCACGTTGTCCGCGAGTGCGTAGGTGTCGGTGTTTTGATCATCCGCGCCCGTATTGGGTCCCCACTGCGCCTCGTTGATCCCTCCGCTGGGCCACTTTACTATCGGGAAGCTGCTGGTCACTTGCCCCGTGACGGCCGACGGCGAGTTGGTGAAGCCGATGCCGGCAGCGGTCGCCGCAAAACCAGCAGTCTCCGTACTCGGATTGGTGTGGGGCGAGTGGTATTGCGCCGCCCCGTACTTGAATTGGTTAATCAGGTTTTCTTTGATTACGTAGGTATCCTGGAAGACCGCAACCCTGGTAATGGGAGCATAGGGCTTCGCATAGAAATACGGCATCGGACCTATATCCGTCGTCTGACTGCCGGCCAGACCGATCAGGCCCTGGCGGCCAGCCGCAACGATCACGCTCATCTTGTGCTTTTCAGAAAGATTGGCATCCAGGCGCTCGGTTGTTGACCAGTTGTTCAAGCCAAAGTTATAGGATCCCATGTAGTTGTTGGAGTTGGCAGTATTGAGGTAATTCACGCCCGCCCAATATTGCTCCATGTACTTGGCAACGGGCGAAAGCTCGCCCTGCGGAATCACGTTTGCTGCCTTGGTGCCCTGGTCCACGCATGTGCCGGTCGAGTTCATGGCGTACCGTTCGTTGGGGGCGGCGCCGCCACCGAATTGTGTACGCGTGTAGGCTTTAGCGCCGGCGTTATAGGTTTGCGTTGTCGGATCGTAGATGTTGACTCCGGTAGTGGAAAAATCGCCGCAAAGCTCTGCCGGGGTGGGAATGGTCTGAGCTTGCGGTTTGGTCAGCGTCGAGAACCGGAAGCCCATGTAATTTCCGAAAAGAAAGATCTTGTCGCGCCAGATTGGAAAGCCGATGGTCATGCCGTATTCGTTCATATGCTCCGGCGGTTTGTAGTAAGTGCCAGCCAGCGCGGCGATGGGGTAAGTAGCCGGATATTGAGCCGGAATGAAACCTGCCGCATCGAACGCGGTGTTGCGCATCACGTCGTAAAACGAACCGTGGATTTTATTGGTTCCGGACTTGATGGTGAAGTTCTCCACGCCCAGACCCTGGTACTCAGCCGAGTAAGCCGTGGTCTTGAGCTGGAACTGTTCGACTGCCTCGACCGAGATGGCAGACCAGATGTAGCGCGGGTCGCCGCTGACCGAAGCGGATTCCAACGGAAGGCCCTCAATATACATCTCGGTGGATTGGGAGTTGCCGTTGACCACCATTGGCTCATCGGATTCGTTGTTCTTGGTTTCGTTGTTGGTGACGCCGGGCATGAGTATGGCCATGTCAGTCGAGCGGCGTTGATCGGTACTGACACCGTTTGCGCCGCCCATCTCCAACGGGAGCGACTCATAGGCATCGTTTTCCATCGCAACGCCCAGCGTCGCATTCTCTGTTTCCAAGGGCGGCGGAGCGTCGGTGACGGTCACTGTCAAATTTGCCGTGCCGATTTTCAGCGTCAGGTTGAGCCCCAGCACCTGCATGCCATCCAGACGAATGTTCTTGCGGATGAGAGACTCAAAACCCGCAGCCGAGGTGGAGACGGTGTAATCCCCCGGATCCAGCGGAGAGAGCACGTAATACCCCGCCCTGTCTGCGATACGTGTCAGTCTGACTCCCGTTGCCACGTTCTGCGCTGTTACGTTCGCGCCGGCAATCAAGGCGCCAGTGGCATCAGTGACCGTGCCCTGGATGGTTGCCGATGCGCCAAGCTGCGCCTTTGCGCCCAGGGGCGCCATCATGGCAACGACCAAAAGTACCAGCCATCCCCACCTGGAACAGAACAAGGGCCCGTGTTTCAAACTCGTCGATGTTCCGCTCAAATTCAACTGTCCTTCTACGGCCATACTCCTCATTCAAGCCTCCATAAAATTGTTCACTTGTTGCTTAGGTTCTTAACCCGCACAATTGGTCCCGGCCAGCGGGTTCGCCGCCAGTGGTCAGACCACTATTGAAACCACAATAGTGTCGAGCACAACATATTAATCTGTCAAGCCAGAATTACACATGTCTCGAAAAGTTCATGAAATGCTATAAAAACAAACGAGTTAACACGCGCAGAGGTAATGCAGCGCAAAGCCAATGGTCAGACCTTACTGGCTTTTCGAATGACTCAGAGGGTGGGATATGAGGCTGTTCCGCTACAGTCGGAAGCTTCCGTCAATTGCCCGTTGATCGTCAGACCGAAGCGGAGTCAAGGTCTCGAGTAAGCGTTTCGGGCCGGGCATTTGCCTTGGTCGCTTTCTGCGTGGTGGACCGTTCCATGCCCTGAGCGGCTTGCGCCATGCGCAGATGCTGCTCCATAAGCCTTCGCGCTTCGACGGAATCGCGTGCGCGAACGGCGCGATAAATCATGCGGTGCATCTCGGCGGACTCGCGCAGGTCGGTCGAGCGCTCGACAGTCTTGCGGCGCTTGTCGTAGAGGGCTGATGTAATGGTCTCCATCAGTGCGGCCAGAATGGGGTTACCTGATGCCTGCGAGAGAATTCGGTGAAAGAGCACGTCGTGGATAAGAAAATCCGTGGGCTTGTCCACAGAGGCAAAGATCTCCGCCACTTCTTCGGCCAGCGCGGTATGATGCTCATTCTTAGCGCGCTTAGCGGCAAGAGCGGCGAGGTTGCTCTCAAGAATCAACCGTACCTCAAACATCTGCCAGGATTGAAACCCGTGCAGCGCGCCCATCAGGCTGAAAGACGCCTTGCCGAATTCGGCCGGCCCGTCGGCGACGAATGTTCCCACCCCGTGACGCACCTTCATAACCCCCATCGCTGCCAGGTAGCCAATCCCGGTACGCAGACTGGCGCGGCTGATATTCAAAGAGCGCGCAAACTCGCGCTCTGGGGGGATCTTATCGCCTGGCTGCAGGGTGCCGTTCTCTATGAGGGCGCGGATGTGGTTCACCACTTGCATGGTCCGCTGCGTGTCCGTCAGGTCTTGCTTCATCTGCGGCATAATAGGCCGGCATCATCTTAAAATGCTGGGCAAGACGAGATTAACACTGGAGACCCTCGTCCGTGCCGGAGAAATTTTGTCCGCCGTTCTGCCGTTTGCCTGCCAGATGTGTATACTGTGGTCTGACCTCTCCGAGAGTAGATCCTCATAGTCTCGCCGCGAAAGGGCAAAGTTGCAGCCATGCTGATCCACGAAGACCGTTTGTTTCCCGCCGAATCCGCAGCGCGAAAGATAGCCAAAGCTCTGTACGCGCGCGTCCAGGGTTTGCCC
>JBEKSE010000026.1:0-73517 GCA_049517315.1 Occallatibacter sp.
GCGCTGCTGTGCACGGGGCTACTCACGCTGAAGAGGTCGTGCGGGTCCATCACGGGCGTGTCACCGCCAACTCGGAAGCTATTCACTGAATGCACGCGCCGCTAGATCTTTCGGACCGCCGCCATTTTCACTACCGCAACACCGCCGCCAGCAGCAGTGTCATTCCCAGCCCCGCCACCGACAGCACCGTCTCCAGCACCGTCCAGGTGGAGAGCGTCTCCTTCAGGTCCATCTTGAAAAAGGACTGGATCATCCAAAAGCCGGGGTCGTTCACATGCGACAGGATGATCGAGCCGGTGCCGGTGGCCAATACCAGCAACTCGGGCCGTACGCTCAGGTGGCCGACCATGGGCGCCAGCACTCCTGAAGCCACAGCCATAGCCACTGTCGCCGAACCCATGGAGATGCGCACGGCGGCGGCCAGCATCCAGGCCAGCAGCAGCGGCGGGATGTGAGCGCCAAGCGCCATGCCGACGGTGGCCTGTGCGGCTCCGGAGTCCCTCAGGATGCCGCTCAGTCCTCCGGCGGCGGCCAGAATCACGAGCACGCCGGCGATGGGCTCAAACGACTCCGAGGTAAGCCGCCGCAGCAATTCCCGGCCATGCTGCCGCCCGGTCTGGATGTGACCGCCCAGCGTGATGAGCGCGGCCAGTACGGCGATCAGCAAAGCCACATCCGGGCTGCCCACAAAGTGAAGAACCCGGTTGACACTGCCTCCCGGCGCGGCCAGCGTGTCTGCCCAGCTTCCGAGGAAGATGAGCGCCACCGGCAGAAGGATGGCCGCCGCCGCCCGCACCGGACCGGCCGGCGCGGGTACCCGTTCGTGCGCGGGAATCTCGACTTCGGCCAGATATGCGCTCTTGGCATCAGGGTCCGAGCTTGCGGCATCCGCGGTTTCTTGAACAGGAACCGGCTCGGAGGGAGCCTCAAACAGAACCGAGCCTTCCGCAGCGGCCTTGATGCCGGCTTTCGCCACTCGTCTGCGCCACCGCCAGGTCAGGAACCAGCCCAGAACCGGACCGGCGACCACCGCCGCAGGCAGGCCAACTACCAGTCCCCACAGAATCGTGTGTCCCAGATCGGCGTGATATTGCGTAGCCGCCAGCATGGCCGCCGGATGCGGCGGCAGCGTGCCGTGAACGATGGAGAGCCCGGCCATCAGCGGGAGGCCGACCAGAATCGGCGGGCGTCCGCTGCGCCGCGCGGCGGCGGCCACAATGGGCAGCATCAGCACCAGGCCAACCTCGAAGAAGACCGGCATCCCCACCAGAATGCCCAGCCCCAACAGCGCCCATGGCAGGCCCTTCTCGCCACAGCCGTCCACCAGGGTTGTGCCCAGCGCGGTTGCGCCGCCGGAGCGGGCCAGCAGGTTGCCCAGAATGGCGCCCAGACCCAGCACAATGGCGATGTGGCCCAGCAGGCCGCCCACGCCGGCGGTGAAAGACACGGGAACCTGCGCGAGTGGCATGCCCGAGGCCACGCCCAAGCTCAGCGCGGCAATGCATAGAGCAACGGCGGGATGCAGACGCACCCAGGCAATCAGGATCAGGAGAAGCACGACGGTTCCTGCGGCGCAGGCCAGCAGAAACCAACTGGGAGGGATAATGGAGGCGGCTAGAGGCACGCACGGATTATTCCACACCAGGGCCATTCAGCGGGAAGCCCGCCTGTGCGCAAGCGCACACTTTTTCCTTGCACGTTCCTGCTACCATAAGGATGATTGCGGTTCTTGTCGCCCGGCGGGCTGAACGTCTGCTTTGAAGTGTCACGGCGCGGCGGCCGGACCCGAACCAGAAGGAGAATCCTCTTATGCCTCTAGTCTCCATGCGGCAGTTGCTCGACGAGGCCGCCAAGGGCGGTTACGGCGTCGGCGCTTTCAACGTCAACGATATGGAACAGATTCAGGCCATCATGGGCGCCGCGAAGGAAACCAATTCGCCGGTCATCATTCAGGCCAGTCGTGGCGCGCGCCAGTTCGCCCAGGACAAGTATCTCTTCCACCTCATCCTGGCTGCGGCCGAACTGAATCCAGAAATTCCCATCGCCATGCACCAGGACCACGGCAACAGCTTCGAAACCTGCAAGAGCGCCATCGAACTGGGCTATACCTCCGTCATGATGGATGGCTCGCTCAAGGCCGACGGCAAGACCCCGGCATCGTTTGAAGAGAACGTCGAAGTCACCCGGCAGGTGGTCGATTACGCGCATGAGCGCGGCGTCACCGTCGAAGGCGAAATCGGCGTGCTGGGCGGCGTGGAAGACGGCCACGGCGCGGGCGGCTCCGGCCTCGATCACATCACAGACCCCGATCAGGCGGTCGAGTTTGCCGAGCTGACCGGCGTTGACGCGCTCGCCATCGCCATCGGCACCAGCCACGGCGCGTACAAATTCACCAAGAAGCCCGACGGCTCCGTCCTCAAGATGGACGTGCTCATCGCCATTCACAAGCGCCTGCCCAAGACCCACCTGGTCATGCACGGCAGCTCTTCGGTGCCCAAGGATCTGCAGGACATCATCAACCAGTACGGCGGCAAGCTCAAAGAGACATGGGGCGTGCCGGTCGAAGAGATTCAGCTCGGCATCCGCAACGGCGTGCGCAAGATCAACGTGGACACCGACAACCGCCTGGCCATCACCGGCGCCATCCGCAAGGTCTTCGCGGAAACCCCGGAGAAGTTCGATCCGCGCGACTACATGAAGCCCGCGCGCGAGGCCATGCAGAAGGTCGTTGCCCAGCGCATGACGCAGTTCGGCCAGGCCGGCCACGCCGGCGACTACAAGGCCGTCTCCATCACCGAAATCGCCAAAGGTTACAAGGACGGCTCGCTCAGCACCAAGCCGCTGGTCGCCGCAAAGTAACTCAGGCTAACTTGAACGGTTGAAGCAAAGGGCCACTTCGCAACCGCGGAGTGGCCTTTTGTTAGCTGGCGTTCCCGCATCCATCGTGCCGCACAGTTTTTATGGATGTGAGGGGATGACGCCAGGCGCAAACAAATCTGACAAGTCAGTCGCGTTGGCCGCGTCGCCCAGGAAGGGGGACGATCCGCCGGTTGCTCTCACGTGGAAAATCTCCTGCATCGTGCGCAAATCGGAGGAGTGAGAATAGTCGATTGAGCTTGCGTAAGGAAGGCCTCCCTCGTTGGGATGAGCGAGATCGGAGATGATGATCTCGCCAACAGTGTGGTTGAAATCGTCCGCGTTATCGCCGGGCTCACCGTCTTCTTCACTTTCGTCCCACCACAGAATGATGACTCCGCCGTCCTTGTACGCCCGCGAGGCCATAATTTGGGGAACAATCCGGCTGAGCGAGTTATCGCCAGCCTTGACCATTGCCGCATCACCGGTCAGGCCCGCAAAACCGCCGGTAAGCCCGCTGTGCATTTCGTTGTATTGGTCGGGCGTGATCCAGTTGTAATCGGCCACGTTGTCGTTGGCCAGATCAAAAGCCAACTGCTGCAGCGGCGCATAGTGTCTGGATAACGGATTCGAGGTGCTTGTATCGTTGCCTCCGTTGGTGTCTTTGAAGAACACCTGCGGATTGTGTTTGCAGGCATAGTTGTACTGGTTCGAATCGTTATACGCGTTCAGGTAGCTGCCGGGGCCGAACACTCCCGAGAGGCTCACCAAAGGAACGGTCCACTGATTCTCGGCGAGAGGCAGATTGATGAGCTTGCCGCCGGCGGGCGTCAGGTCAACATCTTCCTGATACGACTTCCAGGATCTTCCCGCTTTTTGCAGAAGACCGGTCAGGTGCTGGGTCGTGTTCTGGGCATTCGGCGGAGTGTCCGCATAAGGATCGTCGTCATTCAGGATGCCGAAGTTGGTTCCGGCTTCAGCCCACAGATAGTTGGGCTCGGAGGGATGAATGTGCGGGTTGCTTCCGCTGGGCGTGGCCAAAACGTTGTGATAGGCCGTAGCGTAGGCCACGTGCCGGCTGATGTTCTCAACGCGGCCATTGATGAAGGCAGCCGCGGTTCCGTTCACAAGACTGTTGATAAACGGCGCGTTTGGATTCTGAAAGATAGGCTCAATGCCGCCAGGGACAGTGGCCGGTTGAGTCCAGTCGTGATTTTCCAGTGCGATGACGAACACGTGTTTGATCTCCCGGTCGTCCTGGGCGTTGGCGCTCGAAACGCAAAGTACGGCCAGGAGGGCAAACCCGGCAAGGAAACGGGAATAGGGAATGGTGGACATTGATACCTCCAATTGGGGATTTGCGGCATTTGCGGAAGGCTTCCGGGGTGATTCTTCAGGGAACCCGGACTCAACGGCAGTGCCGCTTGGAGATCAATAACAAGTGAATGTTGCGCAGTTATGACCGGCATATTAAAGATTGCGCAACCAGAGCGCAACCAGAGCGAACAGCCCGCCTCTGAACCGCACAAGCCCTCACCAGCGAGCTCCTATATGCTGAGCAAAAATGACCATACTCCAGGTTATTATCGCGGATAAATTTAAACGGAGTGGGTGTAGGACGGAGGCCAAGAGCATGAGAATATTCGAGATTCCGGATGAGGGGCTCGCTAGGCCGGGACCGAGACCCATGGAAGAAAGGCGAGCCAGGACAATACTTCTGGTCGAGAATGACCCTGATGAAGCTCAAACGATCCGCAAGATGTTTGACGTCCAGGGAACACACGCCTTCAAATTGGCGCATGTCGATTCTGTCAGTAAGGCCGAGAAGGTTCTCGCCCGTATTTCGATAGACATTGTTCTGCTTGACTTTGGGTTGCCCGATGCGCCGGGACTGGAGGCGGTCAGGCGGATTCGCATGGCCAGGCCACGCGTCCCCATTGTCTTGCTGTCCAGCTCGGACGATGAACCGTTTGCTGCCCAGGCGATCCAGGAGGGCGCGCAGGATTATCTCATCAAAGGAGAGATCGAGCCGCGTGAATTGATGCGGGCCCTGCTCAACGTCGCTGAGCGCGCAAGACTTGAAGAGGCTGTCTTCGCTGAAAAGGAACGGGCCCTGGTCACGCTCAACTGCATCGGCGATGCTGTGATTTGTACCGACACATCGGGCAACATCACCTTCCTCAATCGCGTAGCGGAAAGAATGACCGGCTGGCTGCAGGCCGATGCTATCGGCCGGTCCATGTCCGAGGCCTGTCGGATCGTGGGCGCAGCCACTCGCAAAGATGTTCTGGATTTGATAGGGAAGGCAGGCCCTCAAAATCAGATCGGAAGATTGCTGTCCAATTGTCTTCTTATCCGCCGCGACGGAAATGAAGTTTTCATCGAAGACTCCGTCGCTCCCATTTGCGGCCCGGAAGGGCAAGTGACCGGGGCTGTGATTGTGTTCCGCGACGTGACCGCGACGCGAGCATTGGAGGGGATATTAACCCATAACGCCCAACACGATGCTCTTACCGGGTTACCCAATCGATTGCTCCTGAATGACCGGGTCGGCCAGGCGATTGCCTTGGCGCGGCGGCAGCATGGACAGGCAGCAGTGTTGTTCATGGACTTGGACGGCTTCAAGCACATCAATGATTCCCTGGGACATTCGATCGGCGACAAGCTGCTTCAATCCGTTGCAGGACGGCTTCTGGATTGTGTGCGCTCTCCGGACACGGTAAGCCGGCAAGGAGGCGATGAGTTTGTCGTGCTTCTTCAGGAAATGCACCATCCTGAAGATGCCGCCATTACGGCGACGAGATTGTTGAAGGCGGTGGCGGAGCCTCATTCTATCGATCAGCATCGCATTTCCGTTACGGGCAGCATCGGGATAAGCCTTTTTCCCGACGACGCAAAGGACACGGAAACACTACTCAGCCATGCAGACACGGCCATGTATCGAGCCAAAAAAAATGGATGCGACAGCTATCAGTTCTTCGGCTCAGAGATCGATGCCGATACCATGGAGCGCCAACTCCTCGAGCAGGATCTTCGTGGTGCACTGGAACGGAACGAGTTCAAATTACACTTCCAGCCCAGGATCGATTTGAAGACGAAAGCGATTATCGGGGCCGAGGCATTGCTGCGCTGGATTCATCCCACCCGGGGAACGGTCCTTCCGGCGCAGTTCCTTCCCATCGCGGAGGCGTCTGGTCTCATTCTGCCCATTGGCGCCTGGGTCCTTCGTGAGGCGTGTACGCAAGCCCGAGCATGGGCGGACGCGGGTGAGCCCGCCAGGACGGTAGCAGTCAATATTTCTGGCACGCAGCTTCAAAGCGAGGACTTTCTGGAGAGTCTCTTTGCAACCCTTGCTGCAACAGGGCTGGATCCTGGATCTCTGGAGTTGGACATAGCCGAGAGCGTTCTGATGAGTGACCCTGGGCGCTCGATACCGGCTCTCAACGCTCTCAGGGAAAAAGGAATACAAGTATCGGTCGATAACTACGGCACAGGTTACTCGAGCTTGAGCGCTCTGCGAGATTTATCTCTCGGTGCTCTCAAGATCGACCGGTCGCTCGTCCAGGGGATTGCGGGCAATCCCTATAAGAAAAACAAAGTGAGCGCGATCATCAGCATGGGCCAGAGCCTGAACCTGCGGGTTGTTGCCGGAGGTGTTGAGACGGCCGAGTATTTGGAATTTCTGTGTGATGAAGGCTGCGACGAAGCACAAGGATACTATCTCGCCGAGCCGGTCCCCGCCGGGGTATTTGCCAGAGAAGTTCCAGGCCCAGGTAAAGCCGCGGCGGCATAGGATGAGTCCAGGATACTGCGCCGTACAACTGCACTGTTCAATATTGACCAGCAATCACTGCCTCATCCGCCTAAAAACACTTCCATAGGCGCTTTCACCAAAAGCGGCGGCAGCGATGCCAGATCACTCGGCTACATCCCCGGAAGTGGGCGCCCCTTCTACACTGCCGCCGCCTGACAAACCAGCCGCCTCCCGACTCGCCCCTTGGACATGACTAAAACTGTGGAGCCGCGGCAGGCAGCGCAGCGGAGTTGATGCCTTCGCACATCGTGAAGTCCGCCGTCAAGTTGCCCGAGCCATCCAGAGTCAGCGTCCACACGGAGTCGTAGTCGGTGGGCGACCAAATGGGCGAAGTTGGGGGTGTGGGGTTGCTCGGATAATAGCTTGCCAGCAACGCATTGACTATCGGATTGAATTGCTGGTAAGACCACCCTGCGAGGACTTTCTGGTTGGAGAATTTGCCCCCTTTGAAGAAAAAATTACTAATTTGCTGGCCTTGCTGGGCCAGGGTCGTGGTCGGAGTGGATAACTCGAAACTCGATACCAGGTAATACGGCAGGTTATTGGCGATTGCGTATGGCTCGACCGTCAACGCCGGCGCAATGCCCGACCAATAATCTTCGCCCGAAGCGGTCGTTGTTCCAATGGAAAATTGAGAGATGTCTCCCGACCAAACCTGGTTGGGGCTGATCTTTCCCTGAAGCGCATTTGGAAGATCAAGCGCTCGCCATTGTCCCGCGCCAACATAGTTGTTGTCGGACCAGTAGCCCTGCGGATGCGCCTCTGCGTGACGGACAAAGTAAAGGATTTCGTTGGTGTTGGCTCCCGCGGGAATTTGGGCGCCATTCACGCCTCCGGTCACCGTGATGCTGGGCGGCACATTCGTCGTGCAAGCAGCGCTCACCAGCGCCGGCGGAGGCAGCACAGGGTAGGTGTTCGGCGGATTCACACTGCTGTTGTAAGTAGCCAGGCTGGCGGTTCCCGATGGCGGAATCGAGATCGCATAAATGAAGTTGGGACCACGATAATCCCAAGGAAGATTCAGACTGTAACGCTCGAAAGTATTGATGTTTGCCAACAGAGAGCGGGTGGTCTCCCATGGCGCTGAAAAAACATAATACCCTTGAACGCCCGCATTAATGATTCCGGTTACCAGGGTTTCGTTGTCGCCGCCCACATCATTGAAATCGAGGCCCTGGCAATTAGGGCAGGCAGATAACGGCTCGGCAACTCCGCTGGGCACGGAGCCCAGCGCATACGAAGCATAGATCGGGAAGTTGCTGCCGGTGTAGAAGGCCCCGCCGGTAAGGTTGCTCGAGAGGGTGATCTGATTGAGAAGGGCGAACTGCTCAATGGTCTCTGCGGCCGCCATATCGGGGTAACCGTTGGTGGTTTGCTGATGGGTCATCGGCTCGAGCGCGTAGATGCCGGTTACGTTATTCATCCCCAGGACCTTACTTTGCAGAAATGAAGCCATCAGGAGCGACCGCTGCAAGCCCTGATTGGTCAGGTTGCCTGTGCTTGCATTGATGTCTCCGGCACCCTGATAATCCAAATCCCCGCTTACCACAAAGATCAGGTTGATGTTCCCAGAGGCAAGCGGAGTAGGGTTTGAAGGCGCCGGACTGCCGCCGTAATTACCGCCGCCAGTGCCCCCGCACCCCCCGCAAAGGAAGGCAAAACCGGTGGTCACGAGAAGACCAACTGTTCGTCTGCATCCCGTTAAATCCATTTTTCTCAACCTTTGCCGCGGCCATAGGCCCCGGCGTTGCGCCACTCCCTCCGAGGCTCGGAGGAGGATTCACTTTATCTGATCCTTCTATCAGCCAACTGCACAGAATCGCACACCTCGAAGACATTCCCGGCAGGTCGAAGACCGCCAGCGATTCTGCCGGGTGCCCCATCCTCGGCGCGTCTTTGTTTTTGCGCCTAGGGTGGGAATCCACGAACCTCACCCAGACTCGCTGACTCGCTACACCGCCGGCGCAACAGACGGCTCGCGCGCAGGCGTGGCAAGTCCATTCGTCTCCTGGTCTTTGTACTGGAGCTGATAGAGCTTCCAGTAGAGGCCGCGCTTGGCGAGCAACTCCTGATGGGTGCCCATCTCTCGCAACTGGGCTTTGTGCATCACCAGAATCTCATCGGCCTGCTGAATGGTGGAGAGGCGATGAGCAATCAAAACACTTGTCCGGCCCTCGACCATGCGCTCCAGCGCGCCCCGTATGCGCAGCTCGGTGTCGGTGTCCACGCTCGATGTGGCTTCGTCGAGGATGAGAATGCGAGGATTAAACGCCAGAGCGCGCGCGAAGTTGATGAGCTGCTTCTGGCCCGTGGAAAGCGAGTTGCCACGTTCCTGCACCGGCTCGTCGAATTGATGCGGAAGGCTCTCGATAAAGTCGAGAACGTTGACGTCACGCGCGGCCTGGCGCAGATCGGCTTCGGTGATGGCCTCATTGCCGAAGCGGATGTTCTCGGCCAGCGTGCCCGTGAAGAGAAATGGGTCTTGCAGAACAACGGCGAAGTGCTGCCGTAGCGCTGTCAAATCGTGCTCGCGGAGGTCGATACCGTCTATGAGAATCTGCCCGGCGGTCACTTCGTAGAAGCGCATCATCAGGCTGGTGAGGGTGGTTTTTCCCGCTCCGGTGTGGCCGACGATGGCGACGGATTGCCCCGGCTCGACGGTAAAGGAAACATCCTTAAGAATCCACTCAATGCCGTCGATAGCGGCGAGATTGGCGGCAGAAGAATCGCCGTCGGCCACTCGGTTCACGTCGGCCTGCTGGTCTTCCGTAAGCGACTGATAAGTGAACCAGACGTGCCGGAATTCGATTCTGTTGCTTCCGTCGCCAGCGAGCGGCTTGGCCGGACTGACGATCTCCGGCTGTGTGTCGAGCAGCCGGAAGATGCGCTCGCTGGCGGCCATGGCCGATTGCAGGATGTTGTATTTGTCGCTCATATCCTGGATGGGCCGCCAGAAGCGCAGCGAGTACTGGATGAACATATTCAGCACGCCGATGGTGACCGCGCCGGAGAGCACGCCGAAACCGCCGAACGACACAACCAGGGCGATGGCGACGATGGAAAGCAGATCAACGGCGGGATAAAAGAGCGCATAAGCGAAGATCGTGTCCTTAAAGGCAACCAGGTGTTGCCTGTTCACGACTGCAAAATCATCAAATGCCTGCTGTTCGCGATTA
Source organism: Occallatibacter sp. (assembly GCA_049517315.1). Classification (GTDB taxonomy): domain Bacteria; phylum Acidobacteriota; class Terriglobia; order Terriglobales; family Acidobacteriaceae; genus Telmatobacter. Next base: position 9,847 of record JBEKSE010000026.1, read on the forward strand.
AACAACTGCACCACGCTCATCCCCGATATGTATTCCTGGCTGAAGCTGTTGATTCGGCCGATGGCAGTGCGCACGCGTCGATAGCTTTCGCGGACGTGATCGCGGAAGAGGCGGGTGACGATTAGGATGAGCGGCAGGACGGAAAAAGCGAGCAGGGCCAGCCGCCAATTGATGGTAAGCATGAGGGCGGCCATGATGGCGAGATTGAGAAAGTCATCGACAATGGCCAGCACGCCGGCGGTGAACATCTCGTTGATGGCGTCCACGTCAGAGGTGATGCGTGTTACGAGGCGGCCGACGGAGTGGGTGTCAAAGAAGCCGATGTGCATGCGCTGCATGTGGCGGAAGATGTCGCGGCGCAGGTCGAACATGAGCTTCTGTCCGGTCCACTGCATGAGGTAGATCTGGACGAACTCGAAGAGATAAGAAGCAAGCTGGGCGCCCAGAAAGATAAGTGCCAGGCGGGTGATGCCCTGGTATGGATCGGTGGGCAGGTGGCGGGCGAGCCATTTGGTTGCGCCGAGTCCGTGGGCGATGAGGTTGATGGCGGGTGCGCCGGGCTCCAGGGGGAAGTAACGGTCAATGGCCACCATGACCAGGTAGGGGCCGGTGACATCGCAGAGGGACTTGAGCGAGACAGAGAGAGCGGAGACGGCAGCCTGCCACCAGTAGGGACGCAGATAGTGGCCGAGACGGCGCATGAGCCGGGAGTCGTAGACCTTGCCGGACGGTTCGTCATCGGGCTTTTTGGGTTTGTTCTGTTCTTCGTCGGCCATCGGTCGGTTGGGGTGCGGCTTCCGTTTCCATTGTAGCGGGTCAGCAAGTCAGCAAGTTGGGGAGTCAGCAAGTCAGCCAGTCAGCCAGTCTGCGAGTCGCCAATTCCCCAGCCTCGGAAACGAGACCTCGGGCACCGCGCCCTTGGGCGAATCCTTAAGAATCAAACCCAGGGATGCCAGGCGTCCCGCACTTCTTCCAGAGCTTTTCCCAATTCCAGATTCCGGACATGACTTTTTGCGGCAGCGGGGAGCCGAGCTGATGCGCTAGCATGCACACCTGCCCGCGATGATGGGCTTCGTGAGCAACCATGTAACACAGCATCTCCGGGCCAACCGGCCAAGGCCGGGCCCAACCGTCTCTGAGAAACTGCTTGATGCGGCCACTGGAACCGCTGAGCGCTTCAGCGAGCATCTCCTCGCAACGGACGGCGCTCTCGGCCAATCCGACACGGGCCTGCAGCGGCGTGCAATGCAGGCGGTTGAGCTGGAGCGGAACCTTGAGGTGCGGAGCAGAAAGCCTGATCCACTTGGTGCGGGCATTGTGCATATGCGTGAAGATGGCCGTAATGGTGCGCGTGTTGCCGAGTGATCTGAGTGGCAGCTTTGCATTCCAGACAGCAAAGTGAAGATGTTCGATGAGAGCCTGGTTCATGAGATCGTTAGCGGCAAAGATGCGGACTGCGGCCTGGGCGAGTTGAGTGTGGGACTTCTGTTTAGGGGTGGTCACGGCTCCTTGCTCCTTGAGCGGCAATCTTCAAGCGCGTTTGGCAGAGATTTCGCTAGTGGGAAGGAGTCTTGGCTAACTCCTTTGCTCTTTCTTCAGCGGCTGCCCGTTCTTCTTCCAACTGATCCTGCTGTGCCGACCAGCGCTTCAGATATTCGATCTCATTCGACTGCAGCTGTTGTTGCTGTTGTTGCTGTTGCTGCTGTTGTTGTTGTTGTTGTTGTTGCTGTTGCTGTTGTTGCTGTTGTTGCTGTTGTTGCTGCTGTTGCTGTTGCTGTTGTTGCTGTTGCTGTTGCTGTTGTTGCTGTTGCTGCTGCTGCATCAGATTCTCCTCCTTTTTCGACTCAATGCGGATTTCAAACGGCAGCGGTTGGCGGCTCCATGTCGGGAAACTCAATGATGCAACTGGAGGTCCACACGATGTCTCCCGAGAGGATTATCAGCTTGACCTGAAGACCAACTAGTTTCGATTCATCGACCGCGATGCGCACTATCAGCGGGTGCTCGATTTGTTCTCCCGGCTCAATCCAGCCATGATCAGTAAATACCGAGTAGGTACGGACGTGTTCGGGCTTGAGCCGCATGAACGCAAATATCTGGCAGGCCGAGCCCTCCTGCTTGATGGGATACACACCCAGTCCGACGTTTTTCAAGCGGCAAAGAATGGATAGATAGAGTTTGCCGTTCCTTCTGAAAAGCTTGCCCGTGATTCCCAGTTCGAGCTTTCGCTTGTAGGTGCGACCGCGCCGATAGTTCATCAGCGCCCACAATCCGCCAACCACCAGGGCGGCGAACTTTACAATCGCGTCGGCAACGTCCAACCAGAATTTGGCGTTGGCGTGAATATCAGGTTCAGTAAGCATGATGACCGGGAGAGGCTGTACGGCAGGACCTCCCCTGCCGGGTAGAGAACACGGTAGCAAAACGCAAATTGGCAGTCAAGAGATATTGCAGCCCGTGGGCGGATTTTACGGTTGCTCCTGTAGCCTTGGATCGAAGTCGGTTTTAGAGGACGAAATGGTGTCGCCTTCTGGCGCGAATCCAGATTTTCGGAACTCGAGATGAATATGATCGGGGCGCGGCGCGGGCAGGTTTTGCAGTGTGTATACACCGTGACTGTCGGTCAATGCCACGTGCGGTTTGCTATCTTCCAATTTCAAAGTGACTTCAACACCGGAGATGGGCAGGCCGGTTTTGAGGCCGGTGACCTGGCCTTGAAACCCCCAGGCGGGCGGAGGGGGCGGGTTGAGTTTGCGCCAAACGGGAATGGCGATGGCAATGGCGATGAGGAGGGCAACGACTGCCTGGACGAAATGCCTGCGCGTTAGCCTCCAGCCGAGGTAGGGCCGCAACGCGGCCGCAACTTTAATGCCGTCAGGCTCATTGATACCCTGAATTTCCAGCATCGCCGGTAAGGGCGTCCGGTCAAGGAGCCAGGGAAAGACCGGCTTGTGAAGAGCCTCAGCGCGGGAGTATTCGAAGGCGATGTAATCGGACCCGTGCGCATGCTCCGACCAGCACAACACAAGCGTGCGCGAGCCGCGAATGGAGCGATCAAGGCGCTTCTTCCACTGTTCACCGGGGGCGATGGATTGGACATCGAAAAAGACTCTGTAGCCGAGGCGCCGCAACTCGTCGAGCAACGGCTGTACACGCTCCGCGTCGGCGCGCGAGTAACTGAGAAAAACATCATAGCGTGACCAGAGCATGTCAGTGTTTCATCACCTCATCCAGTCGATGCAGGGCCGCGGCCATCGCGGCGCCGTCTCCTTTATCAATGCTTTCAAACAGGGCAATCCACGATGAGCGGCCCGACTCGAAGGCGGGTGAAGAAGCCAAAAAGTGGCGTGTGCCGGTTGATTCCCAATTTATGTTCTGCATCTGCGCAGATTTGGACAAGAGCGCCTTTTCAGTCTCCAGCGCGGCGGCCTTTTGTCCCGCGCCCCACTGGCAAGTCAGTTTCATGGAGTCACGGATCAATATCATGGGCGCGGCCGGGGCAGGGAAGGCTGTATCGTCGATCATCGCCGCTTGCTTTGCGCAGTCTTCAAAGCGATTCGTTGCCAGGCCCGTTTCCACCGCGTGAAGCCGGGCATCGGGAGAAGCATCAAGCTTGAGCCAATGCTCAGCCAACTCATACGCGCGGTCGTAAAGGAAAAGCTTGTTGAAATAAATTGACACTGCGCCTTGAAGGTATTCAACGTTGTCAGGGAAAGCTTCGAGGCTTGCTTCGAGGGAATTGGAAGCACCGGTGAGGTCGCCCTGATCTGCCAGCGTCTTTCCCATACTGTTCTGAGTTTCGGCCCATTCCTCGGTCAGATCCGCCTTGGTATTCACCTCCAGCGCTGCCCGAAAGGCTTCAACGGCCTGAGCCAGCAATTCCTTTGCCTGCGCTCCGTCGCTCAACTCCGCCTGATCGGTTAGAACGACCCCGAGTTGTTTCTGCGTTCTTGCCCAGTCCTGAGGCAGGCCGGCCTTTGTCCGTACCTCGAGCGCCTCGTGGTAGGCTTCGACTGCCTGGGCGAACAGATCCTTTGCCTGCGCCTCGGTGCTTCGCTCCCCCTGACTTGTTAGCGCATTGCCCAGATTGGATTCTCCCATAGCCCAGTCCTGGGGCAGGGTTGCCTTTGTCCGCACCTCGAGCGTCGCCCGATAGGCTTCGACAGCCTGGGCAAACAAATCTGCCGCCTGCTGTCCGCTGCTTCGCTCTGCCTGTTGTTCGAAAGCGCCCGCCAGATTGTCCTGCCCCATAGCCCAGTCCTGGGGCAGGTCGGCTTTGGTCCGCACCTCCAATGCAGCCCGGAAGGCTGCAACAGCCTGGGCAAACAAATCCGTCGTCTGTGAACCGCTGCTCAGGTAGCCCTGAAAAATAAGAGCGATACCCAGATTGTTCTGTGCTCCGGCCCAAAGCTGGGGCACGTTCGCCTTGGTATAAACTTCCAGCGAGGCGCGGTAGGCCTGCACGGCCTGTGCAAACAACGCCCTTGCCTGCTCACCGCTGCTCCGCTCGCCCTGATCCTGTAGAGCGGCCCCCAGATTGTTCTGAGTCCTGGCCCAGTCCTCCGGCGAGTCTGCCTTGGTAAATACTTCCAGCGCAGCCCGGTAGGCTTCCGCTGCCTTAGCGAGGAATTCGGTTGCCTGAGCGCCGTTGGCCCGCTCCCCTGCGCGAAGGAAGGCGTTCCCCAAATTGTTTTGTGTCGAGGCCCAACTCTGGGGCTGGTCTGCCCTGGTTCGTACCTCCAATGCCGCCCGATAGGCATCAACTGCCTGCGCCAACAAGTCCAACGCCTTAACCCCGCCGCTCCGCACGCCCTGGCTGGTTAGAGCTTTACCCAGATTGCTTTGAGTCTTTGCCCAGTCCTGAGGCATATTCGTCTTGGTTTGTACCTCCAATGCAGCCCGGTACGCTTCGACCGCATGGGTAAACGATTCCATTGCCTGTGTGCCGCGGCTTCGCTCACCCTGATCCATGAGAGCGTATCCGTAATCGGTCTGAGTCCTGGCCCAGTCTTCTCGCTCTTTCGCCACTGAGTATGCCTCTAGCAAGCCCTGATAGTCCTTGGTCGATTGGGTTAGTAGCGAAGAGCTTGCGCTGGCTTCACCAACCTCGCCTTCATCGCGGCGCGCGTTTGCCAGGCGAAGCACAGTCTCCATCCACATGTCGCGCAGGGGGGCGTCTTCCGGATACCGGCCGTGTTCCGACTCTGCACGAGTGCGTGCCTGCTCGAGAATCTGGGTTGCCAGGTGATACTCACTATTCAACTGATAGGTATTGGAGCTTTGGAATTTCTTGTCGACAAACGCCCGCAACTGAGCTCGACGGCCCTCAAGGAACTTTTGCTCTTCCTCGTCCATCGACTGGCCGATGTCATCGGCAGCCTGGTTGAATAACTTAGCGGCAACGCCATAATGCTTGAGCGCCAACTCTGACAGAGCCTGTTGCTCCGCCGTGGCCTGATTCTTTCGCTGCTGAATCTCTTCTGCCCATTGCTGGACCTGCTTGTCGGCTTCCACGATGGCAAAGCCGTTCGCCGTGGCCCACGCCGTCATGGCCACTGTCAGATCGTTCGGTTTCTGACCCTGCGCCGCAGTCAACTGTCCTTTCAGCGCATTGATTTCCTGACTCTTCGCATTGCTTTGGACCGATAAGCGATGCAGCATGGCTTCGATCTGTGCAGGGCCCAGGAGGGCGGGAGATCCTTTGGGTAGCAGCTGGATGGTCACGGTGACAGGCAGTCCGGCCAATTGGCCGTCGGCTGGAGTGTAGACGACAAGATTACTGACGCCGGCGATTTCGATGCGCAGACTACCGCGTTGCGCAGCTTCAGGAGATACAAGGAGCAGCGCCTGGCCGGCGCGATTGGTGGCATCTCTAGCGTCTACTACTTTTTCTGATCCGGAGACGAAGCTCAACGAGACGCGCGCGCCCTGAACAGGTAGTGCTGGGTCAGCATGGGCATTGACGACAACCACAGGAAGTTCTTGCTGAAGGGCGCTACTCGCAGGGGCGGCCCAGGCAGTAAGTGCGGGGAAGCACCATGCGAACACCAGGATTTGGAGCTTTGGCATACCGAACCCCTTTCATTACCGAATAGATCGGGGGACTTTTCGCGGGACCTGGAGAATTATGCCTTTATATCACAGGTTGAGGATGATCGGAGCAGGGAGATCGAGGAGATTTGATGATGCGCGATTGGGGCGCGCGGCGGAGGGTGATTCGGGCCACGGAGGGAGCTTCTTTGCGATGGACACGCTCACGTGGAGGTTAAACAGCATTCATTCAAAGGAGCTTGTGGCACAGATGAGGCATATAGCGTTCAACATATGGCTCTTAGCACCGTGGCCACCATTTACACTTGTAAGCGGAGATAATTGTGGTTTTCGATAAAGTTCTTACCAAGATTTTTGGCACGGCGAACGAGCGTCTGATCAAGCGTTTGATGCCGTTGGTGGCATTGATCAACGCCCTTGAAGAAGACACGAAACAACTTACGGACGACGGACTGCGGGCCAAAACGGTGGAGTTCCGGGCGCGGATTGCGGCGCGGCTGGAAGGAATCACCGATGCCGACGAGCTGAAGGCGGCCGAGCGCGAGGCTCTGGACGAGATATTGCCAGAGGCCTTTGCGGTGGTGCGCGAAGCAGGCTGGCGCACGGTGCAAATGCGGCACTTTGACGTGCAGCTAATCGGCGGCATGGTGCTGCACCAGGGCAAGATCGCCGAGATGAAGACGGGCGAAGGCAAGACGCTGGTGGCCACGCTGGCCTGCTACCTTAATGCGCTGGCAGGGCACGGCGTGCATGTGGTGACGGTGAACGACTACCTGGCCAAGCGCGACGCCGAGTGGATGGGCAAGATCTATGAGTTTCTGGGGCTGACGGTGGGCGTGATTGTTCACGACCTGGACGACAGCGAGCGCAGAGCCGCTTATGCCGCGGATATCACATACGGAACCAATAACGAGTTCGGCTTCGACTACCTGCGCGACAACATGAAATTTGAGATAAAAGATTGCGTGCAGCGCGGGCACTATTACGCAATCGTGGACGAAGTGGATTCGATTCTGATTGACGAGGCGCGGACGCCGCTGATTATCTCCGGGCCGACCGATCAGACGACGGACAAGTATGCGCGAGTGCGCAAGATCATTCCCGCACTGGAGATGGGCGAGGAGATCGATGCGACCAATACCAAGCGCGTGGCGGAGCTGGGCCTGGATCTCAGGGAGGGCGAGAAATACCTAACCGGCGACTACATTGTGGACGAGAAGCAGCGGACCATCGGCGTCACCGACGAGGGCTGGGTAACGATTGAAAAGGAACTGGGGATCGGCAACATTGCCGACGCGGAAAACTGGGAACTGAAGCACTACGTGGAGACGGCGATCAAGGCGCACGCGCTCTACAAGCGGGACGTGGAATACGTGGTGAAGGACGGCGAAGTCATCATCGTGGACACGTTCACAGGGCGGCTGATGCCCGGACGGCGGTGGAGTGACGGGCTGCATCAATCCATTGAGGCCAAGGAGGGCGTGGCGATCCGCAAGGAAGACCAGACACTGGCCACGATTACTTTCCAAAACTATTTTCGGTTGTACAAAAAGCTGAGCGGCATGACGGGCACAGCAGAGACGGAAGCGGCGGAGTTCGAGAAGATTTACAAGCTGGAGATTGTTGTCATTCCGACCAACAAACCGCTGTTGCGGCTGGAAAATCCTGACGTAGTCTACCGGACGGAGAAGGAGAAGTTCAAAGCGGCGGCCGATGATATCGCCATTCTTCATGAGCGGAAACAGCCGGTGCTGGTAGGCACTGTATCGATTGAAAAATCTGAACGGCTAAGTGGGATTCTTCAGAAGAAGGGCGTGCGTCATGTGGTGCTGAACGCCAAGTTCCACGAGCGCGAGGCGGAGATTGTGGCGCAGGCCGGACGGTTGGGGATGGTGACCATCTCGACCAACATGGCAGGCCGCGGCACGGATATTCTGCTGGGCGGCAATCCGGATTTCATGGCTCGCCAGGAGTTGGCGAAGAAGAACAAGGCGCGGGCCATCAGCGTGGCCGAGGGTGCGATTAACCCGATGGCGTCGGCGGGATTTCTGCGCTTCTACTACCAGGGCCAGGAGTTCGAGGTTGGCGAAGCGGAGTGGGCCGAGATTTACAAAGGCCATGCGGAGGCGGCGCAGAAGGAACACGACGAGGTAATCGCTTCGGGTGGGCTGTTTATTCTGGGCACCGAGCGGCATGAGTCGCGGCGCATTGACAACCAGCTCAGGGGACGCGCGGGACGTCAGGGCGACCCGGGCGAGTCAAGATTTTATTTGTCGCTGGAAGACGATTTGATGCGCATCTTTGCCAAGCAGTGGGTGAGCACGCTGCTGGAACGGTTAGGCATGGAAGAAGGCGTGCCTATCGAATCGAAGATGATCTCCAAGCGCATCGAGGGTGCGCAGAAGGCAGTGGAAGCGCAGAACTTCGAGAGCCGCAAGCATTTGCTGGAATACGACGATGTGATGAACAAGCAGCGCGAGGCGGTTTACGGGCTGCGGCGGCAACTGCTGGAGGGCGTGGATCAAAAAGAGTTGATTCTGGAGGATTATGTCGGCGGGATTCTGAGCAGCATTCTGGACGAATTTGCCGGCGAGAAAGTGCGTCCCGACCAATGGAACATGAAGGGACTCGAAGCCAAGCTTGTCGATCACTTCGGGCTGACATACGCTTCGCTGAATATCGGAGCCACCGGGATCAAGCTGCATGAACTGAGTCGGCATGAGCTGGGCGAGACGATCTTCGAGAAGCTGAAGGAACAGTACGCGGCCAAGGAGAAGATTCTCAGCGCGGCGACCATGCGCTACCACGAGCGGATGGTTATGCTGAGCGTGATTGACGGGCTGTGGAAGGATCACCTGCTGTCAATGGACCACCTGAAAGAGGGAATCGGACTGCGCGGCTATGCGCAGCGAGATCCGCTGGTGGAATACAAGCGGGAGTCCTACGACATGTTCGAGGCGATGATGCTGAAGTTCCAGGAAGACACGGTGCGGTTCCTCTTCCGGATGCAGATTCTCGGGGCCGACGGTGAGCCGGTGGATGGGCCACCGCGGATCACTCGTACTGTTCCCGCAGCGCCACCTGTGGCCAGCGCTGCGCATCCCTTGACGCTGGATGCAGAGCCGAGAGAGATTTCGATTCACACCCGGCAGCCTTCTACGACTATCGACGCGCTGGAGAAGGAGTTCCGCCGCAAGAAGGAGCGGGAGTTGGAAGCGGCGAGCAGGTCGGGCGGAGACGCGAGCCAGCCGACGCAGCGGCGGACAGGCGAGAAGGTGGGACGCAACGATCCCTGCCCATGCGGAAGCGGGAAGAAGTACAAGAAGTGCCATGGGACGGGGAAGTAGCGGCGCTTCCCGCCCTGGCCGCAAGAACAAGAGCGAACACCCCACGGACGACGGCCTGTCCGTGGGGACCCCGTTGCGGCGAGGGTGGGGCACCCAGATTCCAGTAATAGTGAGAATCGTATGGCGGGCGGACTATTTTCCGCCCGCTTCGACGGCTTGTAGAAATGCCTTGGAAAAAGGCAAGGGGTCTTTTTTCGAAAACAGGGAGAAGCGTCTTTTCTTTGCCGGAACAGCGGGCAGACCGCAGGCGGTTCTGGCCATCTGGCGAATGACATCGGAGATTGGCGAGTTTGCAAGGACCACGGGAGCAGCCGCGTTGCGCGTGCGCCGCGCGGAGGCGTAATCGTCTGGAATCTTCCAAAGAGCGGGCCTGGTGATGGCCTTGACAATCTGCTGCTCATCGAAGAGCAGGGCATTGGGCCTGTAGCGATTGAGCACGATCTGGAGTTTGCGTCCGCGCGCGGAAAAGAATTGGCTGATGAGGCGATTGGAGTTGCGCAACTCTGAAACGCCGACCTGCGTGATTAGGTAGAGATAGGCGGATTCCTCGAAGAGAGACGTCGCCCGCATGTCGATTCTCGAGCCGGCATCAACAACCACGTAGTCGAAGCTCTGCCGCGCGATAGCCAGCAGTTTATCGATGGCGGCGTGAGAGGCGTTGACGGGAGAGAATTCTCCGGGCGCCGCGAGCACGGATAATCCCGAACTGTGCTTGGCGAGCAGCGAGCGAAGGAAATTGGCGTCAAGCCGGCTGGTGTCCTGCAGCGCGTTGGCTGTCGAGTACTCGGTGGCGATGCCGAGGTTGATGGCCGCGTCTCCGAGAGGAACTCCAAAATCGATCAAGAGGGTGCCTTGACCAGACTCCTGAGCCAGGGCCACGGCGAAATTGGAGGCAATGGTAGTGACTCCGCACCCGCCTTTGGCGCCAAGAAACACGAATAATTTCCTCGACGTTTTTCGGCCGTGAGAGGTAGCCGAGCGGCGGGTGGAAACGCGGGCGAGGGCTCCAGCCACGTCGGCGTGAAGCAGGGGCAGAGTAAGGAACTCGCGCGCGCCGGCGCGCATGAAACGAATCGCCAGTTCAAGCCGGGTCTGGCTCGAATAGGCCATCACGGAGATCGAGTTATCGGCGCAGAGGTTCTCAACCACATCGCAGGCGTACTCCGGGTCGCTGTCGAGGCCGACAAGGATGACGTCGTAATGCTGCTCGAGTAATTGGGGCAGATCGTCGAGATCGGCAGGGAAGGAATCATGCTGGTGGACGAAAATGCCCTGGAATTCAGCCAATGCGCCGGCTACCTCTTTGCGGCGTTGAACATCTGGATCGATGATGGCGATGGACATGGCGCCGGCGCCGGAAGCAACGGACATGAAGGCAGGGCTGGGCATGGCTTTGCTTCCATCTTACTGCGTCGGGGCCGGGTACAGCCCGAAACTCATGGAGCGCAGACGCCTTGGGCGGCTCTCCAATTCACGTGCTCTTGCATTTCCCGTGCGAGGCGGCTGCTGCTCTCACCCGAACGACCAGGGACTGCCGTCGGAGGGCGCTAACTTGCCACCGCTCTTCTGCGCGGTCGAGATTGGCGCTGACTATTGGAGAGCGAAGTTGAGCGATATTTCCTCTGTGGACTCGCTACCGGGTTCGAATCGCCATCTGCGCACGGCTTCCATGGCGGCCGTTGAAAGCATTGTGTTTCCGCTGAGCGGTTTTACGTCGGTCACTTTGCCTTCAGCGTCCACGGCGACCGCAAGCCGGACCACTCCGCTGATTCTCAGGCGCTTGGCAATCTCGGGATAGGGGGGCTGAAAGCGTGATTTGATTGCGCGCCCGTCCGCCCTGGCAGGCATGGCCAGCGAAAACACGATCGCGAGCGCTGCTGCCTGCGCAAAGCGCAGTCCGGCACGCCGCAACCAGCTGGGACGCAATACAGAGCCTATGTTCTTCATTGGGACACCTCAATGTTTCTTAGCTGCTCATTGAGGTTATCGGCGCGGTGGGAGTCATCTTTAGTTCATATGGAAAGGTTAATTACCGAATGGCGGGCGGGAGAAAAAGCTTCTAGCTTCTAGCTCCCAGCCGCATAATGGGGCGAACCAACGGTCGATTTTCCACCTCGGTTTGCAGCGAATATTTACCACGCCAGGTTTTGAGCTAGAAGCTGGAAGCTAGGAGCTAGAAGCGGTTACTACGGCGGCGAAGGTGAGATCCTTGGCGATGGAGTGGTGCTCGTCGCGCCAGAGGTCAAAGAGGCGGCCGTAGCTGAGGGTGATGTATTGCGCGGGCGCGATGGCGAGGCGCGCGGCGGCGCGGTCGATCCATTCGGCGGAGCCTTCCAGTTCGGCGTAGTTGCCGATGGGAGTTTCATCGACGACGCAATGGCCTTCGCCGTCGGTCCACTCGGCACGCCATTTCTCGTAGCGGAAGGCGGGAACGAGGCCGAGCGAGAGGAAGATTTCGGCCACCGCATTGCCATCGGCGACTTCGGTTTCGGTTTCGATGCGGTGCTTGTGGGTGTCTTCGCCGGGGCCGGAGTCCGGGAGGCGCTTGTGAGTGATTGTCCAGTGGCCGGCATAACTGCGTATGCGCAGAATCTCGGTGCGGGCGCGCATCTGGCGGTCGGGCGTGTCGTATAAAACATTGCTCTCGAAGGCGCGCGGGGTTTGCAGCGTGAAGCCTGCGGCCTGGAGGCACTGAGTGAGGTTGGCAACATCAGCGAGCGTATCGAGGCGGAATTTGATCTCGGTTTCGACGGGCATGGTCAGCAGTGAGTATACGGCAGGGGAGTGGTTTGTCCGAAAATCGTGGGCTTCTGGCAATTCTGCTGCAAAAGGCGAGAACTCGGACGCGAGTACATGAGTTCTCGCCTTTCGAATTGACACCGCCCCAGCGGCCCTTCTCCGGTCGGTGTTGGTCTCTTTCCCGGTCGTGCTCGAAGCGGGGGTCGATCGAATTACTGCGTTACATGCCCAACACTTCAAGCCAGCTCGCCTTGCCTGGTACTACTTTTATGCGGAACGCATCCGCAGCCTCAACTCCGGCAGATTCGGCGACTTTCTGTTCGTCATTCTGGAGCGATCCGTTCAGCGCGACCTTGGTCTTGAACACTTCACAAGCAGCGCAGGGAGGGAAGCTGAGTGCCCTGTGATCGCTCCTTCGGAACCAGCGAATCTCGATGTTCGCTGAGCCTGCCTCAAATTTGTCGCCATTCTGGCGGCCTTCCTTGACGGCCACGAATTTGCCTTCCAGAACGATGAACAGGGGCTTGAAGCCGTGGGGGCCTTGGGTGTCGTTTACCGGCGCTCCCTCTTCGACTGCCTGTTCCGCAACGGTGAGCCTCTGCAATTCTGCGAGAAAACTTGCGTAGAAAGCCTTGGAGAAATTCGGCGGTAGCTGAACTCCCTCGGCAGCGGTGAAATGTTTGACTTCAATAGATTTGAATTCAGGTTTTGACACCGGCTTCATAATCTGTGCTGCCAGAGCCAACGGGCACAAAACGATGCCTGCCAAAGCAAGGCACAAGGTAAATCTGCGAATGAAAATCTCCTTATTCCAGGGTTGCCATCACGATCAGGCAGAGGAACCGGTCTTCCTGGATGAGTTGTGATAGCAGGTTTTGATTTGCGAGCGACGATATGCTTGGTGGCCACCCTGCGTCAAGGGCCCTGCGCGAAGCTATTATGCGTGTCTTAGCATGGTTGAGTTAAACAGGCGACAATGAAAGAGATGAAGACATTGCGATTGGCGGTGGACCCGGCAGACCTTGAGAGCTCCGAGGCAGAGAAGGCGCTGGACCGTGCGGCGCAAATTTTGCGCGACGGGGGGGTGGTGGCGCTGCCGACGGAGACGGTGTACGGGTTGGGCGCAAATGCGCTGGACGCGGCGGCAGTGGAGCGGATTTTCAAAGCAAAGGAGCGTCCGTCGTGGGATCCCGTGATTGTGCACGTGGCCGACGAAACGATGTTGGAGGGGCTGGTGCGGGATGTTCCCGAGCCGGCGCGCATGCTGATGAAAGCTTTCTGGCCGGGACCGTTGACGCTGCTGCTGCCGCGAACTGGCGCGGTGCCGGATGCAGTGACGGCGGGGCGGCCACTGGTGGGGGTGCGGATGCCGGCGCATCCGGTGGCGCTGGAGTTGATTCGGCGGGCCGGGGTTCCGGTGGCCGCTCCCAGCGCGAATATTTTTGGTCACACGAGTCCGACGACGGCAGCACATGTACTCGCCGACCTAGATGGGCGAATCGATGCGGTGCTGGATGCGGGCCCAACCGAACACGGGGTCGAGTCCACGGTGCTGGACCCTTGCCAGAGCCCGATGGTGATTTACCGGCCGGGAGCGGTGACGAGTGTCCAGATTCGAGAGACCGCCGGGGCGGTGGAGTACTTTCGCGGCGTCGGTGTGCTTGAAGAGAAACCAAGAGCGGCACTGCCTTCGCCGGGAGTGGGGCTGCGGCATTATGCGCCCAGGGCGCGGCTGGTGCTGATTGAAGGCAGGTTGGCGGAGTTGAGTGCGAAGTTGGCGGAGGCGGTGCTGGACCATGTGGGCGAGCGGGTAGGTGTGATGTTGCCGGCTGAGGTTGACGCGCCGGCTGGAGTGGCAGTGGTGGCCGCTTGGGGACGGTGGTCTGCTCCCAAGGAGATGGCTCGAGGGCTTTATGGGGGATTGCGTGCACTGGACGGCGAGGGCTGCACGGTGATTTTGTGTCCGTTGCCGCCGGCTGAGGGAATTGGCGCGGCGATACGGGACCGGCTGCTGAAGGCAGGGACTAGGGACTAGGGACCAGGGACTAGGGACCAGCCGGTCAGCTAGCCAGCAATGTTCCAGCTTATGCGGGCTGCTGTTCTTTATTCTCTATTCCCTATTCCCTGAAGGCTTATTACCCCTGGTCGCCGACCTTGTACATATACTTGATCGCGGATTTGTAGACGAGGTTCTTCTGGCGCCCGCGGAGCTTGAGAGCGTTGCGGTCGTACCACTCGATGCAGCCTTCAATCTGCTCCCCGTCTTCGAGTACGAGGACCATGGGAGTCTGCGCCTGAATCTGTTTTTGTAAATAGAAGAGCTCGGCTTGCTGCTGAAGAGTGTCTTGTTCGTGACTCTGACCGAGGCCATAAGCGGCCAGGCGGAAGGGCGCGATGGCAGCCGGCCGATAGCGAATGTTCGCCTGGGAGCGGGGCTGAGTGAGATTAGTGGTCATGAATTGAATTCCTCCGAGGGAAGAGGTTGACTAGTTGCGGTCGAGGCTGAGGGCCATGGCGTCGAGCGAGACGGAACGAAGCAGGTTGCGTCTCATGCCTTGTTCGACCTGGGTGAGGGCATGAGCGGCCGAGTCAATCCAGTCTACACTTACGTCCTGCGCAAGGCGAGTGAGTTCGGCTTCGATGTCGAGATTGCGAATGAGCTGCGGCGAGTCAGCCGCGATGAGGAGTAGGTCTTCGATGAGGCTGCCGAGGGCGCGGAGCAGGTTGATGGTCTTTTCCTGGCCGTCAGCGCCGGCGCGGTAACTCTCCGTGGCATGAAAAAGCGCCGAGTAGTCCGGCTCCCGCAAAGCCGTGCGAAGCAGGATAAGGGCGTCCTGGCGGCTGGTGAGGTAAACGCCGAGGTCTAGGGTGAGGGCGCGGCCAACTGCTCCTTCGGCGAGGCGCGCGGCGAGAGCGCGGTCAGAGGATTTGAGCAGAGGGCGTCGCCGGGCGAGCAGGGATTCAAGATCGGAAGAGGGAATGGCGCCGAGGCGGTGAACCACGGCGCGTGAGCGGATGGTGGGCAGCAACTCTTGTGGATTCTCGGTGAGCAGGATCAGAGAGGTGTGCGTGGGCGGTTCTTCCAGGAGTTTAAGCAGGGAGTTGGCCGCCTCCTTCATAAAAGCGGACGAGGTGAAGATAGTGAAGGTGCGCTTTGCCTCGACCGGAGGGCGGTAGTAGGCCACGTGAATGGCCTGGCGTACCTGGCCGAGTTTAATAAGCAGTTGCGGCGGGTCGGGCGGGACGATGAGCACGTCCGGATGGGTCTGAATGAGGATCCGGGTCTCGCGCTTGTCGGCGTCGCGCATCTCTTCGCGGGCGGCCACGGCCTCGGCAACGCGGGTTTCAAGGTCAGCGGAGTCGTTGATGCGTGTGCAATTCGAGCACGTGCCACAGAAATCGGGCAAGCCGTCTGATTCTGTGGGCTGGAGGCAGTTGACGGCTTTGGCAAGCATCAGCGCGAGGGTATACTTGCCTGCGCCGCGCGGCCCGGCCAAGATGAGGGACTGGGGAAAACGATCCACGCCGATGCTCTCACGGAGCCGGGTGACGGTTGCCGAATTGCCGAGAAAATCTGAGAAGCCCACGGTTTGAGTCTAGTGCATTTCGGGGCGGCTTCGTGTAGGCGGGTGTTTAATCCCGCCTCTCAAATGCCGAGAAACCCACGCGCAGTGTAAGCTTTTGACCGTAGGGAAAATGGAGCGGGAATGCCGGGTCGAGTTTCATTGGCGAAAGCGATTTTGCGGGCTGTGCTGTTGATTGCCCTACTGTGGCTACCGGGGAAGAGTCTGTTTGCGGTGAGTTGCAGTTTGGTGAAGCATCCCGCGCCCAGCCTGGCCGACAAGGCGCTGCTCGGAGCCGAATATGAGCAGGCCGCCATTCTTTACCGGGGCGGGTTACGCAGCCATCCGGGCGATGCTGAACTGACCAAAGGATTGGTTCATGCGCTGCTGCATGAGGAAAAGACTCAGGATGCGGCGGATGCGGTGAAGGCGTCGCTGGCCGTTGCGCCCAATTCGGCAGCATTGATTATGCTGCGCGGCGAAGTCGAGCTTCGCCAGGGGATGCCTTGGACAGCCACTGAGACTGCGCTTGAGGCTTTCAAGCTGGACCCTTGCAATTCGCGAACCCGCCTGCTGCTGGCTGATCTGGATCACATCAATTCGCTCTTTGCGTCAAGCCGCAAAGAGCTTGACGTTGCGCATCGGCTTGATCCCGAAGACCCGGAGATTCGCAGGGAGTGGATTCACACTCTTACATTGCAGGAGAGGATTGCCGAGACAGAGGCATACCTGGCGGCTCCAAGAGGCGAAGACGAGGAAGAGCTGTTTCGTTGGCGGTTGTATCTGGCGAACCTGAAGAAGATGGCGGCCGAGCCGCACAAGACCTGCCGCCTGGTTTCGCCGACGGCGTCTACAGAGATTCCATTCGCCGTGTTCATGCGCGATTCTAGGCATATTAGCGCATTCGGGCTGGAGGCGAAGCTGAACGGGCGCAGTGCCCGGCTGGAGATCGATACGGGCGCCGACGGGTTGGTGATCTCTCATTCCGTGGCGGAACACGCGCACCTCAAGGCCTTTTCACAAACGCAGATGTCCGGCGTGGGCGATCAGGCTGACAAGCTCGGCTATACCGCGTATGCCGATTCCATCCGCATCGGCAATCTTGAGTTTCAAGATTGCGCGGTGCGTGTACTCGACAGCAAAAGCGGACTGGATGAAGTCGACGGCCTTATCGGGATGGATGTGTTTTCGCATTTTCTGGTGACGCTGGACTTTCCCATGCGCAAGCTGCTGCTTGGCCCCCTGCCGCCGCGGCCGGGAGAGGCGGCCCTTGCGGCGCCCTCGCTGAAAACGAGTGACGAGGACCGGGACGATGCAGTCGCGCCGGCGCAGCATGGGGCGGTTCAAAAATCGGACGATCATGGCCCTTATGACCGCTATATTGCGCCGGAGATGAAGAGCTACACTCCCGTCTATCGCGTTGGCCACCTGCTGATGTTGCCTGCGGCGCTCAATGGCCAAAAGCTCAAGTTATTTGCGCTGGACACAGGCTCGATGGCCACGACCATCTCGCCGGAAGCTGCCAGAGAAGTAACCAAGGTCAGATCTTCTTTTGGCTTCAATGTGAAAGGGATCAACGGGAAGGTGGAGAATGTTTATGCCGCGGACGAAGTCACCTTCACTTTTGCGCATGTCTCGCAGAAAGTGCAGAGCGTCGTTTCCATTGACACTTCTCGGATATCAAAGGACACGGGGATGGAGATATCGGGATTCCTGGGAGCAAACACGCTGGATCAGCTGACCATCCACATTGACTATCGGGATGGACTGGTGAAGTTCGATTACGATCCCAATCGCGGTTACAGGTATTGATATTGGCTTGATGGGGCAGCGGTATACTTGCGCAATGCGCTTTCTATCGAGGACACATCGCAAATTTCTGTCAGCCTTGGCTATGGCTGGGCTGGTCTGCTTTTTTGCTCAATCGCCCGCGGCCCATGCGTGGGGCAATGGCGGCCATAAGATGATTAACAAGCTGGCGGCAAGCTCGTTACCGGCTGATGTGCCGGCGTTTCTACGTTCGCCGGATGCAATTACCGAGATCGAGTACCTGGGCCCCGAGCCGGATCGCTGGCGCTCGCCCGCTGAGCCGGAACTGGTGGCCGCGCAGGCACCTGAACACTTCATGGACATGGAGTTGGCTGACGCGCTGGGTCCGTTGCCGCATCGCCGTTTTGACTTTGAAGCCAAGGTCTTTGCAGCCGGGCAGCGGCCGGAAAAGATCGGCCTTCAACCCTGGGAGACTGAAGAGGTTTGGGAGCGGCTGAAGTCGGCCATGCGCGAGTATCGCAAGCTCTCCGCAGCCAAGCTGGATACACGCCCGGTGGAGCAGGCGATTATGTTTTATGCTGGATGGCTCGGCCACTATGTGGGCGACGGTTCGCAGCCGCTGCACGTCACTATCCAATTCAACGGCTGGACGGGGCCGAACCCCAACGGCTACACCACGGATCACAAGATTCACTGGCAGTTTGAGGGGCCGTTTGTGGAAGCCAATATGCACGAGGCCGATGTGCGGGCGACGATGACGCCGGTGAAGGCAATAGACGGCGATATGTTTGACGCGTACGTAGCCTACCTGCGTACCACGAAGACTTATGTGGAAAAGGTCTATCAACTGGACAAGGTGGGTGGGTTTATTGGCGCAGGGACGCCGGAATCGCGGCAATTTACCGCAGAGCGGTTGGGAGCCGGAGCGAGCATGTTGCGCGACATGATTTATACCGCATGGCTGGAAAGCGCGCAGCCGGTGCCTGACCCTTACGCGCAAAAATAGCGTTTCGCCCCACCCTTCGCAAAAAGCGCGGAGGATGGGGCACCCAGAGTTATTGATTCCATCAATCCTATTCAGTCGCCGAGTTCGGCTGCGGCCACGGCCGGAACGTGCCGCAAAACTTTGGTCAGTATCAGGGTCGTCAGCGCCACAGCAGGGATGGCGATTACCAGCCAAGCAAGCATCGCCTGGCCGGTCAGGCTGCCCATCCGCGAAATGATGACCGAGGGAGAGCTGTGCAGCAAAGCTCCGGCGTCAAAAGGCTGGCTTGCGCCAAAGCCAGAGAGCCGTCTTCCGAGTCGGACAAAGGGAACAATCAGAGCCACTTGCATGGGCATGGCGACCCAGTTTGCAGCTTGAATGGCGGGCAGGTTGAGCTTCAGGGCGACCGCTACGACGAAGCAAACGCCGCTGGTGACGCCGAGCACGGGGATGCAGCCGATGGCGAATCCGAGAGCGAGCGTGAGAGCCAGCCGCTGGGGCGAGATGCCTTGGCGCAGCCATTTGGCCACTTTGCGCTTCGCGGATTCGATGAATCTCGCCATCATACTCGCCTGCTCATTTGGACACAGAGTTGAGGAGATAGTTTCTCACGGAACGCGTGAGAAAGCACGCGAGCGGGCGGTGGAAAAATGCTTAATCGGGGAAGCTCAACAAACTGCGGGAGTTCAACTGAGACATAATTTGTTGGACCTTCCAGTCGAGCGCGCCGGTCCCGTCCACGATGAGATCGGCGTTCGCGGCCGAGGGCCGGATGAAGGCGATACAGGCCGGCCTTACGGTGGCCTCGTATTGGCGTCGAACCGACTCTGGCGTGCGCCCGCGCTGCTCGATGTCGCGCTTTAGCCGCCGCTCGAAGCAGAGCTCGTCGGGCGCGTCAACAAAAACGCGCAGATGATAGAGCGGCAAAAGTTCGGGATAATAGAGCGAAAAGATTCCCTCGACGATTAGGAAGCGGCCGGAGTGGACGGTCTCGGTTTGGCCGGGAATTCGGCAAAAAGTGGCAAAGTCGTAGAGCGGGCGCTCGATTGCCTCGCCCCTGGCCAGCGCTGCAACGTGTGCGGCCAGCAGAGAGCTCTCGATGATGGCAGGGTCGTCAAAGTTCTTGGTTGCGCGCTCGGCCAGCGGCATGTGAGAGAGGTCGCGGTAATAGCTATCCAGATGGAAGTGGGTGCCATTGAGTGCACGCGCCAGTTCGACGGCTATGGTGGTTTTGCCCGAGCCCGAGCAGCCGGCAATTCCCAACACAACGGGCGGAAAAGGAAGGGGCGCGCTGCGCTCTTCTGGCGCCTGCGGTGAGTCTATTCTGGCGTCTTCCGCGCTCACGTATTCGGCTCCATCCGTTTTGCGATTCTGGGCGCAAGCCGCTCCAGCAGCCGGGCTAGCCGGTGCTCCACCTGGCGGCCAGTCTCGAAAACTTCCTGGTGGCTGAGCGGCGTAGCTCCCATCCCGGAGGCCAGGTTGGTGACGCAACTGAAAGCCAGCACTTCAAGGCCCATGTGGCGGGCGACGATGGTTTCGGGCACGGTGGACATGCCAACCAGCGTTGCGCCCAGGGCGCGGAAGGCGCGTATCTCGGCGGGAGTCTCAAAGCTGGGTCCGCTGACGGCAAGATAGACTCCCTCGGCAAGATCGAATCCCTCTTCAACTGCCGCTTCTTTCGCGAGAGCGCGAAGCCGCTTCGAGTAGGCCGCGGTCATGTCAGTAAAGCGAAGGCCGGTGCCGGATCGGGCGGCGAAGCGCGGCTCGTTTGGCCCGATGAGCGGGTTCCAGCCCATGAGGTTGATGTGGTCGCCGAGCGCAACTAGCTGGCCCACGCGGTAGCCCTCCTGAATGCCTCCGGCGGCGTTGGTAAGGATGACCGATTGAAGGCCGAGCGCGCCCAGCACGCGCATGGGGAAGGTGACTTGCTGGGGCGTGTAGCCTTCGTAGAAATGCACGCGACCCTGCATGACGACGACCGGCGCGCCGCCCATGAGACCGGCGACAATCCTGCCGGAGTGGCCCTCGACGGTGGACTGCGGAAAATGCGGAATCTGGGAGCAGGGAACAACGATTGGCTCGGCGACCGCGTCGGCGACGGCGCCCAGTCCGGAGCCGAGGACGATTGCAACGCGGGGATTGAGCGAGCCCAATTTGCTTCGCAGGAACGCGGCTGCTTCAGAGACTTGTTCGTAGTAGGTCATATCTTGCCTGAATTTGCGCTGTGGTCATTCTACAGGCGCGGAGCGAGGGCAGAGGCTTTGCAGCCTGCTGGTTTTCAGGCAGAAGCCCAGACCTCGGGAGCGAGTGTGACTACGCAGCATCCAAGCGAATAGTTGAACCAGAAGTGTTCGGTGGTCGGGGTTGCGAAGAAGCCTTCGAGATTTTGCTCACGGGCCACTTTGGCCACAAATTCACGAGGGCCATAAAAGAGCGTAAAGAAACTATCCCAATCCACGGTGAGCAGGAAAGATTTATCCGGAGCAACGAGAGTTCCACGGTGTGGAAATGGATCCAGGCGATTCCTGAGCCGGGAAACATTGAGTCGTTGGACGGGATCGACACTTGGAAATTCCGGAACAAAGACCAACTCTTCCTGGTTGGCTGCCGCGAAGGCATTGAGGTAATCCACTTGCAGCAAAGTTTCGAATGTACCCGACCCGGGCATCCAGATGGATCTGGATTGCAGGAAGCTCTGCAGAGCATTGCTGGCCGGAAAATCGCACAATTCATCAGCGATCGATTCTATTGAGGTCAGCAGTGCCTGGTTCAGCTTGGCGCAGGTGTCAATGCCTGTTTGCGCGGCGACGCTGGCCCACGGGCATTTTGTGCCAAGGCTCAGAATCTGTTCGTCGGTTGGATATTTTTTAGTCACCTTCCAGGCGAGATGTTCCGGCACGCTGACAAATGGATGAAGGATGACGAAGAGAGATTCGAATTGACCGCTAAAAGCCTCCATAAGAGGCGCATCGTACTGCGGGTAGGTAAAACGTTCGTACTCCACACATTAAGGATAACAAGCTGGATTGCCGCGGAGTGAGAGGATGAACAAGGGAAAGCGAATTGTGCGCGGGAGATGAAGATGAAGGAAATTGTCGCAGTGATTTTCGGGTTGGGGCTGGGATGCAATGCGCTGCTGTTTGTGCCGCAGGTTTTAGCTCTTTGGCGGAAGAAAAGCGATGAGGGGATTTCGCTGATTACCTTTGGAGGGTTCAGCGTGTTGCAGATGGTGGGGATTGTGCATGGGGTTTATCAGCGGGATTGGTCATTGATCTTGGGGATGGCGGCGAGTTTGCTGACCTGCGGGAGCGTGACGTTCCTGACGGTGGTGTATCGTGTGCGGCGGATAGGGGCGGGGAATTGAGATTGGTGCTTTCCCACCCTTTCCGCAAAAAACGCGGAAAGGATGGGGCACCCAGATATAAGGGTGAATCGAGAATTTCTACCCCAAAAACATTCCAGCGATGGAGGCGGAAATCAAGTTTGCCATGGTTCCGGCCAGCATGGCGCGAACGCCTAGCTTGGCGAGGTCGTTGCGGCGCTCGGGAACCAATGCGCCGATGCCGCCGATTTGCATTCCGATGGAGCCGAGATTGGCAAAGCCGCACAGGGCAAAGGTGGCGATGGTGAAGGAGCGCGGCGCGAGCATAGCTCTTTGCGCGCCCAACTGGATATAGGCGATGACTTCGTTGAGCGCCATACGTGTGCCGAGCAAATTACCAATTGCCCCGCAATCGTGCCAGGGAACGCCGATGAGCCACGCGACTGGAGCAAAGAAGAAGCCGAGAATCTGGCCGAGCGAGCCGGGAACCCAGTGCATGTAAGCGAGGCCGTGCGTCCAGAGCAGCACGCCGTCGAGCAGGGCTACAAGCGCCAGGAAACTAATGAGCATGATGGCCACGTTCATGGCCAGCTTGCCGCCATCGATGGTGCCGCGGGCGATGGCTCCGATGAAGTTTTCATCCTTATGCAACTCGTCCTTAGGAATGACCACCTTGCCTTCGGTGGCTGGGACTTCGGTTTCCGGGACGAGCATTTTGGCAATCAGGATGGTGCCGGGCGAGGTCATGATAACGGCGGCCAGCAGATGCCTTGGCTCGACTCCCTGCGCGATGTACATGGCCATGATGCCGCCAGAGACGTGGGCCATGCCGCTGGTCATGATCACCATCAGTTCGCTGCGGGTGGCTTTGGAGAGGAATGGACGGATGGTAAGCGGCGCCTCGGTCTGGCCCATGAAGATGCTGGCGGCCACGTTCATGCTTTCCGCGCCGGAGATGCGCATGGTCTTGAGCATGACCCAGGCCATGGCGCGGATGATGATCTGCATGACGCCGATGTGGTAGAGCACGGCGAAAAAGGCGGAGATAAAGATGATGGTGGGCAGAACCTGGAAGGCAAAGATGGAGCCAAGCGAACCAGTGGGCAGGCCCAGAGTGGTGCCGAAGAGGACTCTGGTGCCCGCATACGTGGAGGCGAGCATCGATTTGACCACGTCTCCGGCCCACGCCATGAACTGTTGTCCGTAGTTGAAGCGCAGCACGAAAAAGGCAAAGACCAGTTGAAGGCTCAATCCCCAGGCGACGGTGCGCCAGCGGATGCGTTTGCGGTCGGTTGAGCCTAAATAGGCCGCCAGCAGCACGGCAAGAATACCAAGCACTCCAGTAAATCGATCCAAGAGATTGCTCCCTGTGAAGCAGCTTTTAGCTGCTAGTCTGTGCGTTTAACTTGAAGAAAAGTCCGAATTCTCAGCAATTTTCAAGCTGCGGGAATGCAAGTCTGCATTATATTGCGATTGGGCACCTGGAGGTCGAGGATGGATAGTGCCGGTATTTACTCGTTCATGGCGCGATTTCGCTATGGCGTCGTGTCCAGCATATCGAGGGACGGTATTCCACAGTCCGCACTGGTCGGCATCGCGACGACTCCTGGACTGGAGATCATCTTCGATACAGTTAAGTCTTCCAGAAAATATTCGAATTTGGTCGAACGCCCATCGTGTTCGTTTGTCGTGGGATGGGGTGGAGAGCAGACGGTTCAGTTCGAGGGAGTTGCTTTCGAGCCTGACGGCGCGGAGCTGAAACGCTACCAGGAGGTGTACTTTTCCGCATGGCCCGATGGACCGGCACGCATGAGTTGGCCCGGAATCGCTTATTTCGTTGTGCGGCCCCGATGGGTTCGATATAGCGACTTCGATCAGTCGCCGCCGGTGATTGTGGAGATCGCATTTCTTGCTGATTCTATTCATGCCAGCCAGTTACACTCTCGAAACCGTTGACCGATAACGCGTAAGAAATAATTCGCACAGCTAGGAGTTCGAAGGCGCTCTGAGATGCGCCTCCGCAGTTTCGCGCGTGTAGATGCGGCTGACCAGTGGCACTTCCGGTGGCGGAGTTTTGGAGAAATGAATGGCCTGATGGAGAATCTCTTCGGGCTCGGCCAGCATTTCGAAGGTGGTGGCATAGATCGTGGCGATGGGCAGGCCTTTTTCGATGTGCGCGCCGCGGCGGGCATGGAAGTCGATTCCGGCATGAGGATCGACAGGCTCACCGGCTCTTTCGCGTCCCGCGCCGGTGCGCTGAACGGCCCACCCGAGAGCGGTGGTGTCCATCAAGGAGATGAAGCCGCTTTCCCAAGCCTCCACAACTTGAGTTGCGCCGGGCTTATGAAAGTTGGGGTCATCAAAAATTCGCGTGTCGCCGCCCTGGGCCTCGATCATGGCGAAGAATGTGCGCAGCGCCGAGCCATCGGCCAGTGCAGCTTCGGCGCGGGCGTACCCTAGTTCAGGCGTGGCAGCCTGGCCTCCGAGATGGATCATCCATCCGGCTAGGATCAACGAAAGCTCGCGCAGGTCCTCACTGTGGGCCGGACGCTGGCCGCGCAGCAACTCGACCGACTCGGCCAGTTCAATCCAATTGCCGGCAGTGTGTCCCAGAGGCTGGCCCATATCGGTGAGCAGTGCCACGGCGCGGGTTCCGGCAGCCTCGGCGGTCGAGACCAACAGGGTGGCAAGATACTCGGACTCCTCCGGTTTGCGGAGGAATGCGCCCGAGCCGGTTTTTACGTCGAGCACCAGGGCGTCGAGGCCCGCTGCCAGTTTTTTGCCGAGGATGGAAGCGCAGATAAGCCCCGGGCTTTCGACGGTTCCAGTGTGGTCCCGCAGGGCGTAGAGGACGCGGTCGGCGGGCACCAGGGTCGGCGTCTGGCTGACGATGGAGGCGCCGCACCTCATCAGGACGGCCTCAAATTCTTCGAGCGTAAGGGCAGTGCGAAAGCCGGGGATGGCTTCCAATTTATCAAGTGTCCCGCCGGTGTGGCCGAGGGCGCGCCCGCTGATCATGGGCACGGCCACGCCACAGGCCGCGGCCAGGGGAGCGATGAGGAAGCTGGTCTTGTCACCCACTCCGCCGGTGGAGTGCTTGTCGACGGCGGTCTTGCCCAGCCGGGAGGGCGAGAACTTGTCTCCGGAGTCGCGTGTGGCCATGGTCAGCGCGCGCGTTTCGTCGAAGGTGAGGCCGCGAATCCATGCGGCCATAAGCCATGCCGCGAGCTGGTCTTTCGGAATTGATTCATCTGCCGCGCCGGAGACGAGGAAGCCGATTTCGCGGGCGTCGAGCGTGCCGCCGTCGCGTTTCTTGCGAATCAGATCGATCATGTGAAGCGGAGCGCCTTGTGATTTGCCATGCGGCGCGGAAGCAGGAGGAGACGTCACAAAAAGGGCCTCGAAGTGGTAGGTTTTTCAGGTTATCACAAGGAGCAGGGAATTATTTGATGCCTGTTTGCAATCTGCGTGCCGTTTCGCTATGATTCCAATATGTGTCCGGGGGAAATCCCTGGACCGTCAATAGCACCACGGTTTCTGGGTCTGTTCGAGTTGGCGCATGCAGGGCAAAAAGAAGTTTGCCCGTGCGGCCGGCACCAGACTCCCCGCAGAGCGGGGCTGGCAGGGACGGTGGGAGACGAGGGAAGAATGGCAAAAACCAGCAAAAATATTACGAAGGCGCGCGCCGCTGTGGTCAAGCCCGCGTATCCTCTGCCCGAAGCAGTTGGCCTGCTGAAGCAGGTGAAGTACGCCAAGTTCGACGAGACCGTCGATTTGACGATGAGATTAGGTGTGGACACGCGTCATGCTGACCAGATGGTCAGAGGAACCGTCGTGTTGCCGCATGGACTGGGCAAGACCAAGACCGTGGCCGTGATTGCTTCTGGCGACCGCCAGAAGGAAGCGACGGCTGCTGGGGCGGACTTTGTGGGCGGCGAGGAGATGGTGGAGAAGATCCAGAAAGAAAACTGGACCGCCTTCGATGCGCTGATCGCTACACCGGACATGATGAAGGTGGTTGGCCGTCTGGGCAAGGTTCTGGGGCCCAAGGGTCTGATGCCGAATCCCAAGACCGGCACAGTGACCATGGACGTGGCCGCTGCAGTAAAAGAGATCAAGGCCGGCAAGGTGGAGTTTCGCGCCGACAAGACGAGCCTGGTGCATGTGCCGGTGGGCAAGCTGAGCTTTGACCCGCAAAAGCTGGTGGACAACGCGACGACGGTCATCGGCGCTATTGTGCGCAGCAAGCCGTCGGCGGCCAAGGGAAAATACATCAAGAGCGTGACGCTGAGCTCGACGATGGGCCCCGGAGTGCCGCTGGATTCGGCGGTTGCGGACGCGGCGGGCAAGCACTAAAAGCAGGGACTAGGGACTAGGGAATAGGGACTGGCTGATTCGGTTTGGTTCCTTTCCATCTTGTCTTGAGTTCAAGAAACAGTTAAGAGCGTGGAGCGTGAGCGAGGGCTTGAGACTTGCGGGCGCGACCGGCTGAGGGAGCAGGACGATGGCGATTTCAAGGGCGAAGAAGACGGAGAAGGTCAAGGCGCTGGCAGGTGAGCTGGAAGGCTCGACGACGGCGATTATAGGCACTTTTTCCAAGTTGACGGTTTCCAAGGACTTTCAGTTGCGCAAGGTGATTCGCGAGGCGGGCGGCAAGTACCGCGTGGTGAAAAACAAGTTGGCGGCCGTATCCGGCCAGGGCACGCAGGTGGAGGCCGCGCTGAAGGGACTCCAGGGCGTGAACTCGGTGGCGTTTACGGCGGGCGACCCGGTGGCCCTGGCCAAGGTTTTCGCCAAGTGGGCGAGCGAGAACGCGGAGTTCCAGTTCAAGCTGGGCATTGTGGACGGCAAGCTGCTCACAGTCGCCGAGGTCAAGGCGCTGGCGACAATGCCGGGCAAGGAAGAACTGTTCTCGAAGCTGCTGTTCCTGATCAACGCGCCGGCACAGAGGCTGGCGACGGTGATCAACGCGGCGGGACACGATCTGGCGGTGGTTCTGGGCCAGGGCGTGGAGAAGGAAAAGTTCGCTGGAGAGGCTGCGGCCTAGGGCGCTTTCATTGCTCCCGTAGCGTTGGCATTGTGTCATCCCACCCTAGCAGCAAAGACAAGAACGCGGCGAGGTTGGGGCACCCAGGAGTTTTTCAAGGGATTTGGTCTGAGGTGCAGGCGGAAAGTGCGCGGGTCTGGCGCATCGGAAACTTTCAGTCTGGGCTTGGGGCCGGGAACAACAAATTTCAAACGTTTCTGATTGGAGAAGAAAAATGGCGGATCTGGTGCAGTTGGAAGAGCAAATTGTGGCGTTGAGCCTGTTGGAAGCGGCGGCTCTAGTGAAGAAGCTGGAAGAGCGGCTTGGGGTTTCGGCGGCGGCAGCGGCTCCGGTAGCAGCGGCAGCGGCAGGCGCAGCGGCCCCGGCGGCGGAAGAGCAGACGGAGTTCCAGGTGATTCTAAAGGACTTCGGCGCGAACAAGATCAGCACGATCAAGGCGGTGCGTGAGGTTACGTCGCTGGGCCTGAAGGAAGCCAAGGACCTGGTCGATGGCGCCCCTAAGGCGATCAAGGAGAGCGCGACCAAGGACGAGGCCGAGGCGATCCGGAAGAAATTTGAAGGCATCGCGACAATTGAAATCAAGTAGGCTCGGTCAGGTGGCTCGGCCGCGAGGCTGAGCCACTTGCAAGGCTCGTCTGGACGCGCTAGAATGATCGTTGCGCGCCTTTTCGGCACATTCCCATTTTTGCCGGGAATGCTGCCGGTTTTGCCGGCGCGTCTTGAGGGATGTGAATGGGCACGCGAGCGTCCGCTGGCCGGGGCAGAGCCAAGCCCTCTGGCGGCGAGGTTTGCGTTTAAGTTAAGTGCCTTAGGGTCAATGGTTTACTTTGGCGGTCAGGGCCGGTAACCGTTGACGTTGCGAGTGGCTGGCGAGCGAGCGGCAGAAGCGAGCTTTGGGATCGGCGAGAGCAGCGCATATGAATTCGGATGGGGGCACTGGCGATGGGCCGCGCTCGTGAGGCATTGTGCCTTGCGGGCTTTTCGTGTCTCCGAGCAGTGGCAGAGTGAATTTTGAAGCACTTGCGGGAACATCTGCCCAGTGCGTACATGGTTTGTAAACAGGTTTGATTGATGCGCTGTCCTCCTCAATTGTGCGCAGTTTAGCGCACCTGCCGGATGTGCGGCAATGCCCACCACGCGTTTTTGACCAAACTCTCACGGAAGAGCAGGGCCGTGAAGAATTCCCCGGTGTGTTTGCGGCCTGACTGCAAATTGTATTTTGGGGGCTTGCAGGGGCGGGGGCTGGAGAGTAGTAGCGGGCCAGTCCGTTCTTTTAACTTACTTACCGAAATTAGCCGGCGCCGAAGAGACTCAGGCGCTGGCCCGGCCAGCACACAGTGCCGGAGCGACGAGGCTCAGGAGTGAAGCATGCCCAACGAGAAGCGCGCGATTCGCAGCCGACTCGATTTTTCAAAGATACCCACCGCAACCCAGATTCCCAACCTGATCGAAGTGCAGCGCCGCTCGTATGAGCGATTTCTGCAGATGGACAAACTGCCCAACGAGCGCGACGATGCGGGCTTGCAGTCGGTGTTTGTATCGGTGTTTCCGATTTCAGATTTCCGCGGCATCTCGCAGTTGGATTTTGTGGATTTTTCGATTGGCAACTGGGAGTGCAAGTGCGGCCACTTGAAAGGTCTGCATCACCTGAGGACGGCCTGCGTTCATTGCGGAGCGATGGTCATCACGGATCCTTTTCATCCCGGGGATGTGCTGTGTCAGAAGTGCGGCACGTACAACAAGAACACGCCCGACTTCTGCAACAAGTGCGGCGACCCGGTGAGCCTGCAGTTGAAATATGACCAGCAGGAGTGCGAAGAGCGGGGAATGACCTTCTCTGCGCCGTTGAAGGTGACGGTGCGGCTGACAATTTATGAGAAGGACGCGGAGACGGGCAACAAGACGATTCGCGACATTAAAGAGCAGGAAGTGTTTTTTGGCGACATCCCGCTGATGACGCCCAACGGGACCTTCATTGTGAACGGAACCGAGAGGGTAATTGTTTCGCAGTTGCACCGGTCGCCTGGAGTGTTTTTTGAGACGGCCAACAACCGCACTTATTTTCTGGGCAAGATCATTCCTTATCGCGGTTCGTGGGTAGAGTTTGAGTACGACCAGAAGAACACGCTTTATGTGCGCATCGATCGCAAGCGCAAGTTTCTCGGGACGATTTTTCTGCGCGCTCTGGGACTGCGGTCAGATGAAGAAATTCTCAAGACGTTCTATACAGTTGACCGGGTGCATATCGCCGACGGAAAGCTGCATTGGGCGGTTGTTGAGGAAGGCAAAGGCGCTACGCACCTGGTAGGAGTGAAGCCGGCGCACGCGGTGGTGCACAACGGCGCTGAGATCGCGTTTTCCGGACGCAAGATAACGCCTCACTCGCTGAAGGCGATTCGTGCGGCCGCCATCGACAGGATTGAAGTGGAAGTGGCCGAGCTGGACGGGGCGCATACCGCGGCCGACGTGGTGGACCTGAATACCGGCGAAGTGGTGGTGGAAGCCAACGTCGAATTGACGGCTGACCGGTTGCACAAGATTTTGTCCAGCGGCGCGGCTGTCTTTGAGATCTTCTTCCCGGAGCGCGACGATGCAGGCAACATCATTGCCAACACGCTGAAGCGCGACACGATTCGCAAGCCGGAAGAGGCGCTGATTGAGATCTACCGCAAATTGCGCCCCGGCGATCCGCCGACGCTCGACACGGCGACGGCGCTGTTTGAAGGCATGTTCTTCGACGCGCGCAAGTACGATTTTTCGCGCGTGGGCCGACTGAAATTCAACATCAAGCTGTACGAGAACCAGGACGCCACGCAGCTGCACCATCGCACGCTGACGCCCGAGGACTTCTACGCGACCATCCGCTATCTGCTGAAGCTGCGCAAGAATATCGGCATGGTGGACGACATCGATCACCTGGGCAACCGTCGTGTGAGGGCTGTGGGCGAGTTGATGGAGAATCAGTTCCGCATCGGCCTGGTGCGCATGGAGCGCGCGATCAAGGAAAAGATGAGCGTCTATCAGGAGCTTTCGACGGCGATGCCGCACGACCTGATCAACGCCAAGCCAGTGATGGCGGCGATTCGCGAATTTTTCGGCTCGTCGCAGCTGTCGCAGTTCATGGACCAGACCAATCCGCTTTCGGAAATTACGCACAAGCGCCGTCTTTCGGCACTTGGACCGGGCGGCCTGTCGCGTGAGCGCGCGGGATTCGAAGTCCGCGACGTGCACCCGACGCACTATGGGCGCATCTGCCCGATTGAGACGCCGGAAGGTCCGAACATCGGACTCATCAGCTCGCTGAGCTGCTTTGCGCGGATCAACGAATACGGTTTCATCGAGTCGCCTTACCGCAAGGTGAAGGACTCGAAGATTCTGGACTATGTGGAGATTGCCAACGCGGGCGAGAGCGGCTTGAGAGTGGGCGACCACATCGAGAAAGAAGAAGCGGGGCGGTTGAACGCTGGGCTGAAGAAGGCTGGCAAGCGGCCAATCGACCATATTCCGTTCAGCTTCTATCTCTCGGCATGGGAAGAGGACAAGCACACGATTGCGCAGGCCAACATCGAGTTCAATGACGAGGGCCTGATCACCGAGGACCTGGTGAATGCGCGGCGCATGGGGAACTTTGTGCTGGTGAACCGCACCGATGTGGACTACATCGACGTTTCGCCGAAGCAGTTGGTTTCAGTGGCCGCAAGCCTTGTTCCATTCCTGGAGCATGACGACGCCAACCGCGCGCTGATGGGCGCGAACATGCAACGCCAGTCTGTTCCTCTGCTGGTGGCCGAAGCGCCGCTGGTGGGCACGGGAATGGAAGGCGTGACGGCGCGCGACTCAGGCGCCGTGATTCTGGCCAAGCGCAACGGCATTGTGGATTCGGTGGACTCACAGCGAATCATCGTGCGCGTGGAAGGCGAGCATCACCCCACGCAGCTTTCGCGCGAGGTGGGCTCGGACATTTACACGCTCATCAAATTCAAGCGGTCGAACCAGAATACCTGCATCAACCAAAAGCCTGTTGTCCGCGAGGGTGACCGGGTTATCAAGGGGCAGGTAATCGCCGACGGACCGTGCACGGAGCGCGGCGAGCTGGCGCTGGGGCGCAACGTGCTGGTGGCTTTCATGCCGTGGCGCGGCTACAACTTTGAGGACGCAATCCTCATCAGCGAAAAGCTGGTGAGAGAGGACTACTACACCTCGGTGCATATCGAGGAGTTCGAAATCGAGGCGCGCGACACAAAGCTGGGACCGGAAGAGATCACGCGGGACATTCCCAACGTGAGCGAGCACGCGCTCCGGGATCTGGATGAAAGCGGAGTCATCCGCATCGGCGCGCAGATCAAGCACGGCGACATTCTGGTGGGCAAGGTCACTCCAAAGGGAGAGACGCAGCTGACACCGGAAGAAAAGCTACTGCGGGCTATCTTCGGCGAAAAGGCCGGCGATGTGCGCGATGCGTCGCTGACTTGTCCTCCGGGCATCGAGGGCACCATCGTCGATGTGCGCATCTTCAGCCGCAAGGGCCAGGACAAGGACGAGCGGGCGAGGCAGATCGAGGCCGAGTACATCTCCAAGCTGGAAAAGAACCTTGGCGACGAGATTCGTATTTTGACCGATGAGCGCCTGAAGCGCCTGGAAGGCATTCTAGGCGGCAAGGAAGTGTTGGCCGATCTGCACGACGAGCGGACCAACAAGCGCCTGCTGACCAAGGCTGCGATTCTTGACCGGGAGACGATTGAACGCATTTCGACCAAGAACCTGAAGCGCATCCGCTATGCCGACAAGGACCCCAGGGTCAACGAGCAGATCGACGAGATCGAAGAGATGACCTCGCGGCAGATCGAAGTGCTGCGCAAGATTACGAATGAGAAAGTTTCGAAGCTGCAAAAGGGCGATGAGCTTCCTCCGGGCGTAATCAAGCTGGTGAAGGTCTATGTGGCCATGAAGCGCAAGCTTTCAGTGGGCGACAAGATGGCGGGCCGGCACGGCAACAAGGGCGTGATTGCGCGCATTCTTCCCGAAGAAGACATGCCGTATCTGCCTGATGGAACTCCTGTGGAGATTGTGCTGAATCCGCTGGGTGTGCCTTCTCGTATGAACGTGGGTCAGATTCTGGAAACGCATCTGGGCTGGGCCGCGCATGAGCTGGGCAAGAAGATTGCCGCTCTGATCAAGGCCAACACGGATGCGGCTTACACGCGCGAACTGATGAAGAAGGAGTTTGCCGGAACAGCTGCGCTTCGCCAGTTGCTCGACCTAGACGACGAGATGCTGTTGCGCGTCGGAGCGGGCATGGAGCGCGGCATCTGGTTCGGAACGGCGGTGTTTGACGGCGCACGCGAAGAAGAGATCAAGGCGCTGCTGGCTTCGGCCGGTTTGCCTTCTTCGGGCAAGACGGCGCTGTTTGACGGCATGACAGGAGAGCAGTTTGAGCAGCCGGTGACGGTGGGCTACATCTACATGCTGAAGCTGTCGCACCTGGTGGACGACAAGATTCACGCGCGGTCGATCGGGCCGTACTCGCTGATTACGCAGCAGCCTTTGGGCGGCAAGGCGCAGTTTGGCGGGCAGAGGTTCGGCGAAATGGAAGTGTGGGCGCTGGAGGCTTATGGCGCGGCATACATCCTGCAAGAGTTGCTGACCGCGAAATCCGACGACGTGTATGGCCGTACCAAGATCTATGAGGCCATCGTGAAGGGCGAGGCTGCTATCGAGCCGGGCGTGCCGGAGTCGTTCAATGTTTTGATTCGTGAGTTGCAGTCGCTGTGCCTGGACGTGGAGTTGATCAAGCGCGCGGATCTTGTGCGCAAGGTTCCCGAGCCGGAGATGGCGGCAGTCGCCGATTGAGTTTGGTATCCCACCCTAGCCGCAAGAACAAAAGCGCGGCGAGGGTGGGGCACCCGCAGAGTGGTATCAGGGTTCTTCTTGAAAGCGGTAAACGCCGCTTCCCGGGAAGGAAGAATCCAACATAAATCCCGGGAAAAGCCGCGGCAGGCGCCGATGAGGCCCGCCAAGGAGGGTCGCCTTGTTCCGTTCGAACCCGTTTGAGCTTTCCAGCCCCATTACCGATTTTGACGCCATCCGCATCATGCTGGCTTCGCCCGAGAAGATCCGCTCGTGGTCGCATGGCGAGGTCACCAAACCGGAGACCATCAACTACCGCACTTTCAAGCCGGAGCGCGACGGGCTTTTCTGCGCGCGCATCTTTGGGCCTGTGACGGACTGGGAGTGCCTGTGCGGCAAATACAAGCGCATGAAGCACCGCGGAGTAATCTGCGACAAATGCGGCGTGGAAGTGACAGTGAGCAAGGTGCGCCGCGAGCGCATGGGTCACATCGAGCTGGCGTCGCCGTGCTCGCACGTGTGGTTCTTCAAGGGACTGCCTTCGCGTATCGGCCACCTGCTGGACATTTCTCTTCGCGATCTGGAAGCCATTCTTTACTTCGAATCGTATGTCGTGGTCGATCCGGGCGACGCGCCGGTGAAGGAACGCGAGATCATCAAGGACGAGACCAAGTACCGCGAACTGGATACGCAATTCCGTCCGTCGGGATTCAAGGCGATGATGGGCGCGGAAGCGATCAAGGAACTGCTCAAGCGTGTGCAGATTGACGAGTTGGGCATTGAACTGCGCGAGAGAATGAAGACCGAGACCTCGGCGCAGAAAAAGCTGAAGTACGCCAAGCGCCTGAAAGTTGTGGAGGCATTCCGCAAGAGCGATAACAAGCCGCATTGGATGATTCTGGATGTGCTGCCCGTGATTCCTCCCGAGCTGCGCCCGCTGGTGCCGCTGGATGGCGGCCGGTTTGCCACTTCGGATTTGAATGATCTTTATCGTCGCGTAATTAACCGCAACAACCGGCTGAAGAAGTTGATGGATCTGCACGCGCCGGAAGTGATTGTGCGCAATGAAAAGCGCATGTTGCAGGAAGCTGTGGACGCGCTGTTTGACAACGGCCGACGCGGCCGCGTGCTGAGGGGCGCCAACAACCGCCCGCTCAAATCCTTGTCAGACACGCTGAAGGGCAAGCAGGGACGCTTCCGTCAGAATTTGCTTGGCAAGCGCGTGGACTATTCGGGCCGCTCGGTAATCGTGGTTGGTCCGGAACTGAAATTGCATCAGTGTGGATTGCCCAAGAAGATGGCGCTCGAGCTTTTCAAGCCGTTCATCTATCACCGCCTGGAACAGACGGGCCACTGCACAACCATCAAGCAGGCAAAAGAGATGGTGGAGATGCAGGAGCCGGTGGTGTGGGACATTCTGGAAGAGGTCATCAAGGACCATCCGGTGCTGTTGAACCGCGCGCCAACGCTTCACCGCTTGGGCATTCAGGCTTTTGAGCCGGTGCTGGTGGAAGGCAAGGCAATCAAGATTCATCCGCTGGTGTGCACGGCTTTCAACGCCGATTTCGACGGCGACCAGATGGCAGTGCACATTCCGTTGTCTCCAGAGGCGCAGATTGAGGCCAGCGTCCTGATGCTGGCCACGCACAATATTCTTTCGCCGGCGTCGGGCCAGCCCATTACAGTGCCCTCGCAGGACATGGTGCTCGGGCTCTATTACCTCACCAAGGCAAAGAAGAATGCCAAAGGTGAGGGCCGGGTCTTCGCCAATACAGAAGAGATTCTGATGGCGCTGGAAGCCAAGGAAGTTGAGACGCTGTCGCCAATCCGGCTGCGCTACACGGGCAAGGTGCTGGACTTGACCACGGCCTATGACGATCAGGATCTGACGCACATTGAGCCGGTGGACTTCAACAAGCAGTACATCTCGACGACGGTAGGCCGCGCGATCCTGAACGACGAACTGCCGGAGGGGATGCCGTACATCAACGGCCTGCTGAAGAAAAAGGGCATCGGGCAACTGGTGAACTATTGCAATCAGAACCTGGGCCTTGAAGTGACGGTCGGGATGTTGGACAAGATCAAGGCACTGGGCTTCAACTACGCGACACGTTCCGGCCTGTCAGTGGGGCTGGACGACATGGTGATTCCAGACAGCAAGTACACGGTTGTGCGCGAGGCTGATTTGAAGGTGGTTGAAGTTCAGAAGCAGTATATGGACGGAGCCATCACCAACGGTGAGCGCGCGAACAAGGTAATCCAAATGTGGTCGGCGGTGACCGAGAAGGTGGCCGACGAGATGTTCGACAACATGAAACGCGCTGACCAGGAAGGAGCCATGAACCCGATTTACATCATGGCCGACTCGGGCGCGCGCGGATCGAAGCAGCAGATTCGTCAGCTTTCGGGAATGCGCGGATTGATGGCCAAGCCTTCGGGCGAAGTAATCGAGACGCCCATCACGGCGAACTTCCGCGAAGGGCTGACTGTGCTGGAATACTTCATTTCGACGCACGGCGCTCGCAAGGGATTGGCGGATACGGCGTTGAAGACGGCCGACTCCGGTTACCTGACGCGGCGGCTGGTTGACGTGGCCCAGGACGTGATCGTGACGGAATACGATTGCGGCACGATGGAGGGCATCTACGTCGGATCGATCGTGGAGTCTGGCGAGATCATCGAGGAATTGAGAGACCGCATCATCGGCCGCGTATCTCTGGAGCGGATCAAGGACTACGACGGCAACGTTGTGGTGGATGTGAACCAGGGCATCGACGAGGATATTGCTTCGGCGATTCAGGCCGCAGGTGTGGAGAAGGTGAAGATCCGCTCGGTGCTGACGTGCGAATCACGGCGCGGCGTCTGCGCGCTGTGCTACGGCCGGAACCTGGGGTCGGGACGCATGGTGGAGCTGGGCGAGACTTGCGGCGTAATTGCGGCGCAGTCCATCGGCGAGCCGGGCACGCAGTTGACGATGCGTACCTTCCACGTGGGCGGCACGGCCAGCCGCGTGCAGGACAAGTCGCGCCTGGATGCCAAGAACAATGGCTTTGTGCGCTTTATCAACCTGAACTATGTGGAAAGCAGAGACGGCACGCTGGTGGCCATGAACCGCTCAGGCTCAATTGCCATTCAGGACGAGCGCGGCCGCGAAAAGGAGCGCTACCAAGTGGTTTACGGCGCGCGCCTCAAGGTAAAGGACGGCGCGCCGGTGAAGCTGGGCCAGGTACTGGCCGAGTGGGATCCTTACACCTACGCCATTCTTACCGAAATCGGCGGCGCGGTGCAGTTCAAGGACCTGCAGGAAGGCATCACGCTGAACGAAGAGGTAGACGAAGTTACAGGCCTCTCGCGATGGGTGGTAGCCGACTCTCCGGATGAGAAGCGCCAGCCGACCTTTGTGGTGAAGAACGCCAAGGCGCACAAGCGGTACCTGTTGCCGCGCGGCGCTCACTTGATGGTGCAGGACGGAGAAGATGTGGGCCCGGGCGACGTGCTGGCGAAGATTCCAAAAGAGAGCACGCGCACCAAGGACATCACCGGCGGTCTGCCGCGCGTGGTGGAACTGTTTGAAGCGCGCAAACCGCGCGAGACAGCCATCATCAGCGAGATCGATGGCGTGGTGCGTTTCGGCGAGGTTTCCAAGGGACAGCGCAAGATTTACGTAACTGCTGACAACGGCGACGAGAAAGAATACCTGGTTCCGCGCGGCATCCACGTGAACGTGCAGGAAGGCGAACGTCTGGGCGCGGGCGATCCGCTGATGGACGGCCCGCTGAACCCTCACGACATTCTGGATGTGCTGGGCGAAAAGGCGTTGCAGTCTTACCTGGTGAACGAGATTCAGGAAGTTTACCGGCTGCAGGGCGTGGCGATCAGCGACAAGCACATTGAGGTTATTGTGCGCCAGATGCTGCGCTGGGTGCGGATCGACGATGTGGGCGACAGCAACTTCTTGCTCGAACAACAGGTGGACCGGTTCCGCTTCCGCGAGGAGAACGAAAGGGTGCTCGCCAATGGAGGCCGTCCAGCGACCGGGCGACCGCTGCTGCTGGGCATCACCAAGGCATCGCTGTCGACCGACAGCTTCATCTCCGCGGCCAGCTTCCAGGAGACGACGCGCGTGCTCACAGAGGCTAGCATCAACGGCGCAATCGATAACTTGCGCGGGCTAAAGGAGAACGTGATTGTCGGGCGGCTGATTCCGGCAGGCACGGGCCTGGAGTATTACCGCAATGTGCAGCTCTCACCTGAGCTGGAAGAAGCGGCGGCTCGCGTACAACAGGAAGTGACGGCTGAGATTGAAGCCGCCGAGCGCGAACTGGAGCTTATGCGCCAGGAGGGCGAGGCCGAGGAGATGGCGGCCGAGTAAGAGCCGCAAATCTTCCTTCGCTTAGAACCGTAACGATTGTCGATTTACTTGAAGGGCCCGGCGCAAGCCGGGTCCTTTTATTTGAGGTCGCCGGATTCAACTTCAGGATTCAAGCGCCGTACGGCGAGTTCCCGCGAACTCTTTCTTACGGCGCTTCACCGTGTACATGGCGGCGTCGGCGGAGCTCAGCAGGCCGTCAGTCGTTGCGCTGTCTTCGGGGTATAAGGCAATGCCGAAGCTGGCAGAGCCCTTCACGGTGTGCTCTTTGAGAACGAGCGGATCGTCGAAGCAATGTTCCAGGCGCTCGGAGATCTCCTCAACATCGGCGCGATTGCGCACCGTGGGGAGCAGCGCTACAAATTCATCGCCGCCCAGCCGCGCAAGCAGGTCGTGGGAACGAAGCTGGAGTTTCATGCGCCGCGACGCTTCCTGCAGGAAGAGATCGCCGATGTGGTGACCATAGATATCATTCACCTGCTTGAAATCATCAAGGTCGATGTAGATCAAACCGAAAATGGCAGCGTTCTGGCGCGCTGTCTTAATCAGGGCGTCTATGTGTTTGCCCAGCGAGAAACGGTTATGAATATCAGTGAGCTGGTCGAACTCCGAGCGGTGCAACAGGTCAGCGTTCATGCGACGGGTTTCAATTGCCAGCGTGGCAAGGCGCGCTCCCGCGAGGAGCGCCTCCTTCTCTATGCCAGCAAGCTGGGTTTCCGGATTGAAGGCCACATAGAGCGTGCCCAGAGTGGGCCCCATGCGCGCTGGGATTTCTTCGCGGAGGACGCGCAGGCTGGTTACCGCTCCCGGATATTCCCCAAGGCGGGCTCCCTCGGCGATTTCGCACCAACAGGGAACGTCGTCCAGGCGGGAGGAGACCAGTGCGGCGATCTCTTCGACGATGCTGGCGAGTGGTTTAGACCCGTTGATGTCCTCAAGGATACGGCTGCGCCTCCGCTCCAGGTCGGCCTCCATCTCCGTGCGGGATGCCATCGTAATCGCTTGCCGGCGCACCCTGTGTTCGAGGACCCAGCCCCTGGCGACGACTACGAGCATAAAGGCAAGCAGCAGGGAGACGATCACAATCAGGTTGCGAACATTCAACCAGCCAGGACTGGCGACGATGGTTACGTCGTCGAAGGAGCGTAGCAGAATGTCGAAGGCTA
The DNA here is from genome assembly GCA_049517315.1 of Occallatibacter sp. Lineage (GTDB taxonomy): Bacteria > Acidobacteriota > Terriglobia > Terriglobales > Acidobacteriaceae > Telmatobacter. Next base: position 48,053 of record JBEKSE010000026.1, read on the forward strand.
CTGGCCCGTGGAATGGATCGGAACCGTAGGACGGCACACAAATGCCGGTAACCTGGACTTTGGAACCTACCGGGATCTGCTTCAAGGCCGGAAGCGGAAGTTGGCTGGATAGATCTGGATGGCGGTAGATCACGGAGAACAGGTGACCGTCTGAGACCAGAACATACTCATCCTGCGCGGTCGCCCGGACCGCCACCAACACCCGCCCTTCGAAGGAAACCAGATCGAATGCTTTGGTGCCTGAGACCAGTTCCGGCCAGCTCACTGGCGTTGGGGTGATGGGCGCGCGCTCTTGGCTTTCCGTGATCTCGCCCCAGGTCAGGGTCAAATCACCGTTGCGCGCATCAGGAAACCCCGTTGCGTCCGCCAGGTTACCGACCTTCAGGGGTTTCTCGGTCTGGGTCATGATCCATAGGCTCTTGGCGCCATTTTGTAACACGACGGCCTGACCGGGCTGAAAGTATGTAATCGTTCCCTTGACTCTAACTCTCTTCGTTAGATCGCGCACATTGTAACCACTGAGGACCTGGTCCATGGGCGTAACGGGGAGTTGCTGCGGACGGGCGCCAGCGAGCTTCAGGATCTTTACGTCGGCAAGCGTGGGAACTTCGAGCACGACTCCGGCGAGTTGCATCTTGCTGTCGAACTTCCCCGCCACAGCCCCGGTGATCTCGACTTCGGCGTCCAGCAATTCTCTGAATTTGCTCGTATCGTGGCCAAGCACCGTCGCGTCGACATGCCCCCCGTCCATGACCAATCCCAGGTAGATGCTGGGAAATTGCCCATGCATCACGATGTCGGCGCTGCGGACCGTGGCATGCACAGTCACCCGCAAGCAGTCGCGCTCAGCGCGAATCAGCTGGTCGAAGCTTGCCGGTGAAGGCTCGGGCAATGTTCCGTGATATAAAACGGTAACGCTATCGGCCAATACTTCGGGGCGGAAGCCTTCATGGGTTCTTCCCCGCACCATAACGCGGTCTCCTGGCGCGAGCTTTGCTTCCAGGGAGGGGGGCACCACAGAGATAGCCACGCCGGCGTCCTGCACAAAAAGGAGCCGGTCATACCAGCGGTAGTAAGTCACAGTGGCCTCGAAGGCCACGGGCAGCAACTGGCTGGCTTCGGCATTGCTTAGGGCGGATATGGCGTGCAGAGTGGTCAGGGCGCCTGGTGGAGCCGCTAAGGCGGTTGAGGCCCATGCGAGGATGATGGAGAGCGGAAGAACCAATCTCTTCATTGTTTGGTCCGGTCGAGCCGGTGCCGTATCGCTGGCACCATCGATTCCCTATCGGCTACGGCAGCCGAATCAATCACTTCCGCCGGGGGACTGCCGAGGGCACGGTAGCTGGCCAAGGGCTTGGGGGACTAACAACTTAATCCTACTCCCAATGAATTCTGATTTAATAGTCAATGGGGTACGGCAGCCCCAATTTTTTGTGCCAAAATCGCTGGCGGCCTCTGTCTGGTTTGGCTTGCCGATTTCCGCCAGAAGGAGCAGTTCCCATGTCGAGTTCCACTGAAGTTTCCTCTTCCGCATCTTCTTTCTCGCACTATGGTGCGCAGGCCATGCCTCCCCGGCGCATCCGGGTGATCGGCGTTCCGCTTGATTTGGGCGCGAGCCGGCGCGGCGTCGATATGGGTCCATCAGCAGTGCGTGTGGCAGGGCTGGAGGCGCGGCTGGAAGCACTGGGCCACCAGGTGACGGACGGGGGCAACATTCGCGTGGAGATTGCCGAGACCCAGACGTCGGGCAAGGAAAACGCGCATTATCTGAAACAAATTGCGCAGACCTGCACGCGCACAGCAGAAGCGGTGGTAAAGACCCTTGAGGAAGGCTTGACGCCGCTGGTGCTCGGCGGAGACCACTCGGTGGCTGCGGGGTCAGTCTCCGGCGTGGCGGAGTTTTATCGGCGCAAAGGAGAGAAGATCGGTGTGGTTTGGATCGATGCCCACTCCGACATCAACACGCCGGAAACTTCGCCTTCGGGCAACGTTCACGGTATGCCGTTCGCCGCGCTGCTGGGGATGGGACCGGATTCACTGACGAAAATCTACGGTTTTGCGCCCAAGGTGCTGGCGGAAAATGCGGTGCTGGTGGGCGTGCGGGATATCGACGCGGCCGAGCGGGAGAACATCCGCCGCGCCGGAGTGGCCAAAGTGTATACCATGCGCGACATCGACGAGCGGGGCATGAGAACGGTGATGGAAGAGGCGCTCGCCATAGCCGGGCGCGGGACCGCCGGGTATCATATTTCGCTGGATATGGATTGGATTGATCCCGAGGACGCGCCGGGGGTGGGCACGCCGGTGCGCGGCGGCGCCACCTACCGCGAAGCGCATCTGGCGATGGAGATCATTGCCGACCACGGGCGTATGCTGAGCTTCGAGATCGTCGAGGTGAACCCGGTAATAGACGAGCACAATCGCACGGCGGATCTGGCGGTGGAGTTGGCCTGCTCAGCATTTGGGAAGAAGATACTGTGAAGCGTTCTACACTGATTGAGTGCTGAGTTTTTGCGTCTGGTGCGGTGATCGAAGAAAACAATGGCAAAAAAACTGCGAGTGGGAATTCTTTTTGGCGGACGGAGCGGGGAGCATGAGGTTTCGCTGCTCTCGGCGGCTTCGATTCTGAAGGCGATTGACCGGCGGAAGTTCGAGGTGGTGCCGATCGGTATCAACAAGGCCGGTCATTGGCTGACCTCGGGCGCTGCGCAGGGGCTGCTGGAGGGGTCAGCGACAGCGCTGGGCTCAGACGAGCCGAGCAGGCAGGCAGAAGCCATTCCGAAGGCTCAGAAAAAACTGCGCGCAGGCGATCCGGCGGCTACTCCCGGAGCGCGGGTGCTGGCCGAAGGGCAGCCTGCGTTGCTGGCGCCGGAGCCGGCTGCTGCGGCGCTCACTCACGCTAGAGTCGCCGCTTTGGACAGTCACGCGGCGCTGGGTGGTCAATCGCTGGATGTCGTCTTCCCGGTGCTGCACGGAACCTTTGGCGAGGATGGGACGATCCAGGGACTCTTCGAGCTGGCTGGGATGGCGTATGTTGGCTCGGGCGTACTGGGTTCCTCGGCGGGGATGGACAAGGACGTGATGAAGCGGCTTTTTGCCAATGCCGGGCTGCTGATTGTGAAGCATGTGACGCTGCTCAGGGCGGAGTGGGAACGAGCGCCCGGAAAAACAATCGCGCAGGTGGAGGCGGCTCTTGCCTATCCGGTGTTTGTAAAGCCCGCGAACCTTGGCTCGTCAGTGGGCATCTCGAAAGCTCATGACCGAAAGGAACTCAAGGCGGCGCTCGATTTGGCCGCCAAGTTCGATCGCAAGCTGGTGGTGGAGCAGGGCGTAGGCGGGAAAAAGACCAAGGCGCGCGAGTTCGAAGTTGCCGTGCTGGGCAACGATGACCCCAAAGCGAGTGTGGTGGGCGAGATTATTCCCGGCAAGGAATTCTACGATTACGAGGATAAATACCTCTCCGAGGGCGCGACAGCGGTAATTCCGGCGCGGTTGACCAAGGTCGAGGCAGACCATATCCGAGAGATGGCCATCGCTGCGTTTCGGGCCTGCGATCTGGCCGGCCTGGCGCGGGTGGATTTTCTGATGGAGCCGGAGGGCAAGAGGCGCATCTTCCTGAACGAAGTGAACACCATGCCCGGATTCACGAAAATCAGCATGTACCCCAAACTTTGGGAGGCCACGGGGCTCAGCTACAAAGAGCTGATTACGCGGCTGATTGAGCTGGCGCTGGAACGGCAGGCGGAGAAAAGCCGGACGATTTACAGCAGGGATTAAAAGGCAGGGACTAGGGAATAGAGAGCAGTGAACAGTGGTCAGTTTCAGTTCGTGTGGAACAGTTCCCTGGCCTGCGGTGTCTAAAGAGATAGTGTGGAGCGATAATGGTCTTGGCTGGTTAGGCTACTGATCACTGTCTACTGACCACTGAAAGGAATCTGCTCCATGACTCTGCTCGATGCTCCAGTTTATGACGAAGCTCGCGATCGACGACGGCGGGTGGCCCTGTTCAGCGCGGTAGGTTTCCTTTTTGTCCTGTTTGTGGGCTTTTGGTTAGCGGCTGGCCGCCCGGTGGACTGGCCATGGAACTGGAACAACCACATGCGGGGAAGAATGACGCTGAACCACTTCCTGACCGCTGTGGAAAAGAACGATCTGCCCACGGCTTACGGCATCTGGATCCACGACAAAAACTGGCAGCGGCATCCGGCGCTGAATGGCCCGTATACTTTCGATCGCTTCCAGGGCGACTGGAGCTCGCAGAGTCCCGACAATGAGTATGGCGTTATTCAGAGCCACCAAATTGTGGCGGCTCGCATGTACGGCAATGTGCTGTTGATGGCGGCGCTGCTGAATGGGCGCAAGAGCAAGGCGCTCAACATCGACTACGATCCCAAGACGCACCAACTCAATTTTTCGCCGCCCGGCGTGGAGCTTTATCTAGGGCCGTAAACTGGGCGGGTCAGCGAGTCAACAAGTCAAGGCGGGGTTCGCGGAGCTAGACTCCCAGTTCTCAAAATCGAGATCTCCACCCCACGGACAAAGACCTGTCTTTGGCGACCCCTGTCTGGGCCACCGCTCGATAGTCTTAAACGGTGACTTCAGAGGCAATCAACTCGGCCAGAGTCTTTTCCAGGCTGGCTGCGTCTTCCACATTCATGGACTTCTGTGCGGGGTCGATCTGCTTGAGCAGCCCGCAGAGCACCTTGCCCGGAGCAAGCTCGATGTAGGCTTCAGTTCCGTCGGCGATCAGCGTCTTCATGCAGTCAATCCAACGCACCGCGCCGGTGACCTGGCGGGTTAGGACGTCGCGAACCTCGGCGGCGGTGGTGACCAGACCCCCGGTAATGTTGGCGGCTACGGGAATACGCGGGTCGGTCAGGTTCAACGCGCCCAGCACGCGCGCTACTTCTTCCTGCGCGGGTTGCATCAGGGCGCAATGGAAGGGTGCGCTTACGGGAAGCATGACAGCGCGCTTTGCGCCGCCGGCCTTGGCCATTGCCGAGGCCTTCTCAACCGCGGCCAGTGCGCCGGAGATGACTGTCTGCCCCGGGGAGTTGAGATTTGCTGCAGAGACGGCCAGACCAGTTTCCGCGGCGGCTTGACTGCAGATCTCTTCCACCTGGGCGGAATCCAGCGCGAGAATGGCTGCCATGGCGCCCTCACCGGCTGGAACCGCCAGTTGCATGGCCGCTCCGCGCGCCTTCACGGAGCGCACAGCATCGGCGAAGCTGATGGTCCCGGCGGCTACGTGCGCGCTCCATTCTCCGAGGGAGTGACCGGCGGCAATGGACGGCTCAATTCCATGCAGGGCCAGCACGCGCAGGGTGGCAATGCTCGCGGTGAGAATGGCAGGTTGAGTGTTTTCCGTCAGCTTGAGGTCTTCCGCAGGGCCCTCGAAGATCAGCTTTGAAATGGCGAAGCCGAGGGCCTCGTCGGCCTCGGCGAAGGTCTCGCGCGCAACGGGAAAACGGTCGGCCAGCTCGCGGCCCATGCCAACGGCCTGCGAACCCTGTCCCGGAAATAGAAAAGCGGTTTTGATGGACATTTCAGAGATGATTTTACCGGATCAGGGCGGGGGCGCGTGATTCAGTTCCAGCGTTTCTTGTCGTCGGGGTCGTCGTCCAGTTGGCGACCCTGGCCGTCGAAGCGGACGGTGCGGCCCTGGGAGCGCATATAGACCTCGAATTTGCGGGAGGCGCGACGGCGCTTCCAACGGTAATACCTGTTGCGCAGGCCGTACCACCTTTCGCTGAGGCCGAGCGAGAGGCCACGGCGCGGGGCCATGTGGATGTAAAGCATGCCGGCCAGCGCGCCACCCAATTGGGCAAAGGCGTACATCTTCTGTTCGCCGAAGAGCATGGCCACGGCGATCAGGGCGTAGATGGCAGCCAGGTAGCGAGCCTTGATGCCGATGGGTAGCGGAAAGAGCATAAACTGCACGTCGCCGTAGAGCGTGCCAATGGCCACCAGCAGCCCGAAGATGCCGCCAAAGCAGCCGTAAAGCGAGACCGCGCGTGCCGAAAAGCCCAGCGTGTGGCTGCACTCATAAATAGCGACCGCAGCTATGGCTGTTCCCAGCACGGAGGCGGTGTAGAGGCCCATCACCCAGTTGGAGCTGTGTGTACCCTCGAGAAAACCGGCCAGGAACCAAAGCGACAAAAGTTCGAAGAGTGTGCCGAGCAGCGCCGGATGGACGAGGCTGTAAGTGAATGGCTGCCAGAGCCCCCCTTGAAGGAACAGGCTGGGTGTGAATTCACAGGAGGCTGCCAGCAGGCTAGCGTTGACCGCGGAGAATAACCCGGCCACCAGCAGCGCAAAGTAGGCAATCAGGTTCCAGAGAACCAGGCGGCGGGTAGCGCCGTGGAATTCGGGGAAGGCAAACGAAGTGGAGCCAATCCGTGGCATAGTGTCAGTCACAGGGTAAACCGAAGAGCGGGCAAGTGTCGCGGGTCAGGACGGACAACTTGCGAAAAGCGAGAATTCCGCAGTAGTTCCGCCCTGAAATCGTCTAAAGGGAATAAGTGAGTCTCGAAGCGGGAGAGATGATGGCGTATTCTTCCTCTTGGGAGTTCCGGTTGAGATTCTGGTTTCGCCCTCTTGACCTCAGGCCGGTATTTCTCAAAGAATAGCGGAGTCGCACAAGAAGTAACCGTCATACTGCAGTTTGAAATCTCATGGAAAGAGGAGGCTGATATGGCCAGTTGCCCTGAATGCGAAAATAGTCTTGACATCGAGTTGGACGAAGTGGAAGAAGGCGACGTGGTCGTCTGTGATGAATGTGGCACGGAGTACGAGGTGGTCGGCGTTGAACCGCTGGAGTTGGTGCGTGTGGGCGAGGATCTGGACGAGGACGACGAGATTCTGCTTAGCGATGATGAGGAGGAAGAGTGAAGTTTAACCGCACGAGTTTGGTAGCTGGGGCGGCATTTGCTGTTTTGGCGGCAGGTATGGTTCCCCTGGGGTCACGGGGTGGGTACACGGGGCCGTTCACGGCCGAGGCGCAGAACATCGGAGAGCGCGTAGTCACGGGCTACGTGGCGGACGCCCATGCCGATCCAGTGGTTGGCGCCACGGTCTTTCTGAGAGACATGAAATCGAAGGCCATCCGCAGTTATACAACAGTAGATAAAGGCACCTTTCGGTTTGCCGGCGTGAATATGGCCGAAGATCATGAGCTCTGGGCGGAGAAGAACGGCAAAAAGAGCGCGGTCAAGACAGTCAGCTCCTGGGATACGCGCAAGATATTCGAGGTGGAACTGAGGCTTAAATAGCGGGGCGCTCCAGTCCTGGCCGCGCCCGCGCTTTGCAAACGAAATCGCCGGCTATTTCTGCTTGCCTTTGCTGGAGAGAGCAAATTGGTTGCCGCCCGGGTCCTTGAAGATGGCCATGGACCCCCACGGCTCGCTCTTCGGCTCCTGCGCGAAGTTTACGCCTTTCTGCTTGAGCGTCTTGGCGGTCGCGAAGACATCGTCGCACCAAAACGAGATGGATTGAAATTCGCCGATGCGATGCTCGTGGCCCTCCGGGGTGAAGAGCGCCAGGCCGGTGTCGGCACCCGGAATCAGCAGTTCGATCCAGCGTTGCGTTTCCGTAAAAGGCTGGTCGGTTACGACCTTTAATCCCATGGCTTCGGTATAGAACTTGAGCGCGACGTCTTGATCGCGCACGGGAATGCCGACAAACTTGATACCTCTTATCATCTTTTGTCCTCCTGGTTCCCGAAGATATCCCGGATCTGCTTTCTTCTCAATCAGGTAGTGGATGCTATAGTTAATTGCGGTATAGCTATGCCTTTTATCGACGATTATGTGATCGACGTGCTGATGCGCGACCTGGTGGGCCACGACCGAAAACCGGCCAGCTTTCTTGTCTATCTGTGGCTGGCCGCCGTACAAGCACGCGGCCATGGAGAGGTGGAGGCAAGCTATCAGGATCTTGCCGAGTCGGTGGGAGTGTCGAGGAGTTCCGCGCAGGCCGCGGTGCGATGGCTTCTGCGCAGAAAGCTGATCACAGCAAGTAGAAAGAGTGTTACCTCAACTCCCAGCTACACTGTGCGAACCCCTTGGCGGGAGGCGGCACAGCGGCTTGGAAGTCGCGAGCATTGATGCGCCATTTGGCTGCCTCAGGCCCGCATTCTTCCGCGAGCTAAGGGAGAAATATCGAGGAAGCGGCGCGGGACTTCTGAGGATATCGCCTCACCCGTCCAGCTTTTTCGTTACCAACTCGTTAAGCAGGGCGGGGTTGGCCTGGCCTTTGGAGTTCTTCATTACCTGGCCCACAAAGAATCCCGCCAGGGTCTTCTTGCCGGCGCGATACTGCTCCACCTGCTTTGGGTTGGCGCTGATGACCTGATCGATCAAGGCTTCAATAGCCGAGGAGTCGGTAAGCTGCTCGGGCTTTTCGCGCTGGTAGACGGTGGCGAAATCCTCGCCCTTTTCAAAGCACAAGTCAAACAACTGCTTGAGCTGCCGGGAACTGATCTTGTTTTCATCCAGCAGATCGGCGGCCAGAACCACTCCGGCCATCGAAACGGGCGACTGTTCCTGCTCGAGTCCGAGCGCCTTGAGCCGTCCGCCCAACTCACTCAATAACAGATTTGCCACGCGGCGCGGGTTGCAGGCGTTCTTGGCGGCAGCCTCGAAGCGGTCGGCGAACTCGCGTGTCGCGGTCAGCGTGAACGCATCCTTGGGGGCCAGCTCGTACTCGGCGATCATGCGGGCGCGACGGGCTTCCGGCAGCTCAGGAAGCTTCCTTCTGGTTTCGGCCAAAAACTCCGGCGACACAATCAGCGGCGGCAGGTCAGGTTCGGGGAAGTAACGGTAGTCGTGGGCCTGCTCCTTGGAGCGCATGGTGTAAGTTCGTCCCTCGGCGGAGTTCCACAGACGGGTCTCCTGACGGTTGCTGCCGCCGGACTCGACGACTTCAATCTGGCGTTCGATCTCATATTCCAGCGCGGCGCGGATGAAGCGAAAGCTGTTGACGTTCTTGACTTCGACTTTGGGCCCGAATTGAGGCGCACCCTTGAGGCGGACGCTGACGTTGGCGTCGCAGCGCAGTGAGCCTTCCTCCATGTTGCAGTCGGAGACGCCGCAATAGAGCAGGATTTCCTTGAGCCGCGTCAGGTACTCGAAGGCTTCGTCCGGCGTGCGAATGTCGGGGTCGGAGACGATCTCGGCCAACGGCGTGCCGCAGCGGTTCAGATCGAGGTAAGTGTGCGTAGCGGAGTCATTGAAGCCTTCGTGGAGGCTCTTGCCGGCGTCCTCTTCCATGTGCAGGCGTGTGATGCCGATGCGCTTAGTGGTTCCCTCCGCGGTGGGCACGTCGATCCAGCCGTGTTCGGCCAGTGGCTTGTCGAACTGAGAAATCTGATAGCCCTTGGGCAGGTCGGGATAGAAATAATTCTTGCGGGCGAAGATGGAGCACCCGCGCACCTCGCAGTTGATGGCCAGTGAAGCCAGCGTCGCGAACTCGACGGCCTTCACATTCAGCACTGGCAAAGCGCCGGGCAGTCCCAGGCACACCGGGCAGACATTGGTGTTGGGGGCCGAGCCGAAATGATTGGCGCAACCGCAGAAGGCCTTGGTCGCGGTGAGCAGTTGCACGTGGACCTCGAGGCCGATGACGGGCTCGTACTTGGCCATTACTTCAGGAGAAAGAGCGGCGGCGGGCATATTAGCTATGATTTTATCGCGGATTAACAGGGCAACTCCCGCGAGCACTGATGCGAAGGCAGTGAGCAGGTAGAGAAAATGACAAGAAACAGGGAAGAAGCAGAAAATTGACCGCCCGCTGTTCCCTTAATGCCTTGAAATCCGGCTCCGGAGAGGCTATTTTGTGACCTGTACGGTAGTTTGACCCGCTTCGCGTCTAACTGAGCAAGGGCGAACCGCTTGAGATTGTGGGCGGCGGTCGCAAACTGAAGGGAGAATTTGTATGAGGAACCTCAGAATGGCGATTTGGATGGTCGCCGGTGGGCTGTTGCTGGCTGCGTCGGCGTTTGCGCAGGGTGATAAAGCCATGGGTCAAGGACGTGCCGTGGTGACAATTCTCCCCAAAGGGCATGGCGAGATGACAGCGAACATCTCCCAGCAGGATCTGAACATCAAGGTGAACGGGAAACCGTCCATGGTCACCAGTTGGAAGCCTCTGCGCGGGGCGGACGACAGGCTTGAACTGGTGCTCCTGATTGACAGTTCGGCGCGCAGCAGCCTGGGAAGTCAATTCAGCGACATCGAACATTATGTCAACAGCCTTCCGCCGAATACCAGGGCCGCTATTGCGTACATGATGAATGGCCAGGCGGTTTTTGCCGGACCTTTGTCAGCGGATCACGCCAAGGTGCTGCAAGCGCTGCATCTGCCCGGAGGCTTACCTGGTTCCAGCGCCAGCCCGTACTTCTGCCTTTCGGACCTTGCCAAGCGCTGGCCTTCAGGAGATCGCGGTGCCCGGCGCGCAGTGGTCATGGTGACCGACGGCATAGATAACTACCAGAGGCGCTTCGATCCCGAAGATCCTTATGTCCAGGCTGCGATCACCGATTCAGTTCGCGCGGGCCTAGTCGTTTACTCCATCTACTATTTGGTTATGGGCCGTGCCGACCGCTCCCTCTACGCGAACAATGCCGGCCAGAGCCTCTTAAATTTGGTGGAACAGGCGACAGGCGGAGAGAGCTTGTGGCCGGGGATTGGCAACCCGGTGAGCTTTCAGCCGTGTTTTGAGAAGCTCACCCGCGATCTCGAGAATCAATATGAGCTGGGTTTTTCCGCCAGCCTCGAGGGCAAGCCAACAGTGGCGACTCTCAAGCTAAAGGTCGGCGCACAGGCGGTTTCAGTGAACGCCCCGCAGCAAGTGTTTGTTGACCGGGTGACCGGAGGGGAATAAGAGCCACGGTCGCGATCAATTTACTGATGCGCGGCGCGGGGAGACGAGATTCTCTTCGCGGCCACGCGCAGGTTTTCCCTGCTCAATATCGAGAACTGCCGGATCATCCGCTCTGAAGTCCAATCCTGAAGCTCGGTCCATCCGCTATCCCGGCGTATACTTCTGTGTAGTTTTTCGGGAATGTTTTATTTGACACAAGGTGCGCTATGCAGCTTCCGGCAAGGTATGTGTGGCTCTGCCTTTTGGCGCTGGCAGGGATAGGTGCGTTTGCGGCGGGTGCGCAGACAGCAGAACATCCACGGTTGATGGCACAGACGGCTTCAGGCGAGGTGATCGCCTGCGCCTGGTCGCCGGATGGCCGCTCTGTGCTGACCGGCGGCAGGGAAGGCATGGCGCGGCTCTGGGATGCGGCGACGGGAGCGGAACTCAAGTCCTTCCAGGGAGAGGCGTGGATAAGCTACGCGGCCTTTTCCACTGACCATCAAAGAGTGGTCACCGTCAGTTCGCGCGATGAAAAGACCACAGTGCAGTTATGGGATGTGACGACCGGCAAGGAATTGGGGCGGATATCGCCTCCTGCAGGCAAGCTGATTTTCGGGATGGCTTCTCGCGATGGGAGCACGGTGGCGACGGCGAGCGAAGCCGAAACCGGCGAGCAGGGAGACAAGCTGCCTGCCATCGGCGCAACAAGAATCCAACTGTGGAATCTGCTGACGGCGAAGGAAATCAGCCATTTTCTGGTGCCGGGCGCGCCGGTCACCGGGATGCTGCAGCTCTCTCCGGACGGGAGCAAGCTTTTCACGGGAGATTTTGACGGACCCCGGCTGTGGGATGTTGGGACTGGCAAGCTGCTGCGCCAGTTCCCCAAGCCTGATGGCGTGGTGAACGCTGTTGTGTTTTCCGTCGATGGGCGCTCGCTCGCATGGGGCACCATCCCAGGCACAGTACGCATGTGGGACGTGGAAACCGGCAAGGAGATTCAGCACTTTGCCGGGAACGATCAGACTGACTACATGGCTGTGGTGAATTCGGTGGCCATCTCGCAGGATGGACGCCGATTGCTGACCGGCAGTAATGAAGGCAGTGCTCGGTTGTGGGACGTGGAGACTGGAAAGGATTTGCAGCGCTTTGCGGCATCCGACAAGGGGACGAACACGTCGGCGGACTGCGCGGCTCTTTCACCGGATGGGCGAACGGTGCTGACTGCGAGCAACGACAGAACAGCCCGGTTGTGGGACGTGGAAACAGGCAGGGAGCTTCACCGGCTCGTGGGGGTCGCCGACCCGGTAGCCGCCCTTGCTTTCGCAAACGACGGGCGCGGAATCGTGGCAGTGAGCGGAGCAGGCATGGTATGGCGGTGGGATGCAGAGAGCGGCAAGGGGCAGCTGCAACCCCTGCAAACCTCGCCGTCCGCGGCGGCTTCCACCAGCGCCGCCAGCTACATCACAACCGTGGTCCTTACGCCGGACGGCCGGCGGGTGTTCATGAATTCGTTGCGCGGAGACCAGGCAGTATGGGATGTGGAGACAGGCAAGGAACTCCAGCATTTCGATTCGCAAGCTAACGGAGCCTTCAGCGAAGTTGATTTTTCTCCGGATAGAAGCAAAATACTGGCGGCAAGTCACGGGCCAAAGTTCTCGCTATGGGATGTGGAGACCGGGAAGGAAATTCAGCTTTTCACGGTGAATCCCGGATGGCACCCGCGTCTTCTTTACCCTGAAGGAGATTACCGTGACGGCGTCGAGCGCCTGGCTTTGTCGCCGGATGGCCGCAGGGCTCTCACATCGGACTCGGAGGGATCGACGCGGCTGTGGGATGTGAAAACAGGAAACCAGGTGCGGGCGCTCAAAGTGCATACTTACAACTCCCTTGCCGTTGGTTTTTCTCCGGATTCGCTCAACATGATTACAGAAAATCTCGACGGCTCTGCCACTCTGCTGGGTGTGAAGCGGGGCAACGAGATTCAGCACTTTGCGAAAGCGTCGCGGCCATCGTTTTCGTTGAACGGAAGCAGAGTGCTGATGGGTGGCTCGGTTTGGGATGTAAAGACGGGCAGGGAATTGCGGCACTTCGACGCGCCCTTCGGAACCAAGCCGGTTGAAAAGCTTTCTCCGGATGGGCGCAAGGTGCTGATAGGCAGCGAAGACGGCACGACGAAGCTATGGGATGTGGAAACCGGAAAAGAACTCGCCACCCTGTACGGCTTTTTGGACGGAAGTTGGGCGGTGGTTGATCCTGAAGGCCGCTTCGATGCCGACAAGATCGAAGGCAACGTTGCGCTGCACTGGGTTATGGATAGTGATCCGGTACGAGTCTTGCCGCTGGCGACCTTTAAGGATGGCCATTACACGCCGGGCCTGCTCAAGCACATTCTCAGCGGCGAAAAGCTGCCCGTTATTCCATAGGTCGAGTGGGCGCGCGGATTTCCGGAAGGATTTCTCCGAACGACGGAGGTGTGCTGTGCGGCTTCTGGCAAGAATATTTCTTCTTTGCACATTTGCGTTGTCTGTATTCGTCCTGAATGCGGCAGAGCCGAATCCTGCCACGTCGCTGGTTTACGCCGTTGCATTTTCTCCCGATGGACACCTGGTGGTTACGGGGGGCGCCGACCACCTTGCGCGGCTGTGGGATGCGACCACCGGCAAACAGCTGCGGCAGTTCGCCGGACATTCCGGCGACGTGCTTTCCGTTGCCTTCTCGCCGGATGGAAAGCAAGTGGCGACAGGCGCGCGGGATGCTACAGCGCGACTGTGGGACGTGGCCACAGGCAAGGAACTGCTGCACTTGGCGGGAGATGAGGTTGCTGTGAATGCCGTGGCTTTTTCTCCCGATGGGCGGCAGCTGCTTACCGGTGGATGGGACGGGAAGGCGCGGCTGTGGGACCCGGCAACGGGGCGAGTGCTGCGGATGCTTGAAGGGCACAGCGGCGAAATCATGTCGGTTGCTTTTTCTCACGATGGACGCTTCGTGCTGACTGGAGGCTGGGATGAGACCGCGGTACTGTGGGACGCAGCGACCGGCATACTGGTGCGGAAGTTCGAAGCCCATCCGGAAAACAAAGACCACTATAAAAGCCGCCACTTTCCTTACCAGATAACCTCAGCTGCCATCTCGCCCGATGGGCGTCTGGTGCTGTTGGCGAACGTTATGGAACTGCAGTTGTGGGATGCGACCAATGGCCAGTTTTGGGACTCAGCCCGTGGTAAGGAACTGTGGACGACGGAAGGTCTCTTTGTATCGGTGGCGTTTTCCCCGGACGGGCGGCTGATGCTCTCCGGTGGCCACGATCCGGGCATTGCCATTTTGTGGGATGTGGCCAGTCGTAAAGAGCTGCGGCGTTTCGATGGGCAAACGAACAGTATTAAAGCGGTTGCCTTCTCGCCCGATGGCCGGACCCTGCTCACCGGAGGCGACGACGGCACCGCGCGGCTGTGGGATGCGGACAGCGGCAAGGAGATGCGGCAGTTGCAAAGCCACCGGCCAAAGGTGAAATAGCTGGCATTGTTGCCGCATTGCCGCAGCATGTTCACCGCAAGAATCGTATTCTGGTATTGTCTCTTCCCAAAACACGGACGTGGGCCCAGCTGCAATCTCCCTGACTGTTAAACTGGGAGTACATGATTCTCCCGTTCGTCCGCGAAGTCTTTGCGGAGCTGGAGCACTCTTCGGGATTTGAGCGCGTACGCAGGCATCTGAGCCTGCATGCGGGGCGGAGACGTGTCTCCGGGCTGACGGCTACGGCGCGGGCTGTATATCTGCCTCTGATGGCGCGGGCTGCGCGGCAGCCGGTAATTGTGGTGGTAGCCGACAACAAGGCTGCCGAAGCGCTGGAGCCGATGCTGCGAGCCGGATGCGAGCTGACCGGCGCAGTGGACGCTAGCGCCGTGGTGCGGCTGCCGGCCCACGATGTGCTTCCCTTCGAAAATCTATCTCCTCATCCGGACGTTCAAGAGCAGCGTGCTGCGGCGTTGTGGAAGCTGGCCACCGGTGCGGTCTCGATTCTGATTGCGCCGGTGGAGGCAGCCGCGCTGAAGCTCTTTGATCGCGACTACTACGCGGGCCTGGCTGTGACGCTGAGGCGCGGCGAAGAAGTAGACGTCGAGGTGCTCACGGGACACCTGGCATCGGTGGGTTACACGCAGATGGATTTGGTGGAGATGCCGGGCCAGTTCACGCGGCGTGGCGGAATTCTGGACGTGTATTCCCCCGAGTCTGACCGGCCAGTGCGAATCGAGTTTTTTGGCGACGAGATTGAGACGATACGAAAATTTGATCCGGAGACGCAGCGGTCGCAATCGGGGTTGGACGAAGCGCAGTTTCTTCCGCTGACCGAGACGCCGGTGACCGAGCGTTTGCTCGCCGCGGTGCATGGGCGGCTGAACCGGCAGAGAGTGGAGTTAGCCGAAGAAGATGACGAGATGGCCGCCGAGTTAGCGGCTGCCGGTGGAGTTAGCGTTTTTCCGGGGTGGGAGTTCTTCTCTGCGGTAGCCGGAGCGGATAAGTCGCTGCTAACTCTGTTGCCTAAGTGTGCGCTGTTTATCGATGAGCCGGCCATGGTGCGCAACCAGATTGATCGCTGGTGGAACAAGGTCGAGCAGCGGCACGAGCGGTCAGCAATGGGCTCTCTGATAACTCCTGAAGACATCTACCTCCGGCCCGAGGTGTTGCAATGGGCGCTTGACGCGCACATGGGTCTCGACCTCGACCAGTTGGGCGTGGTGGACGTGCTGGACGAGGACAACACGCTGGGCGAGATTGAGCTGAACACGCGGCCCACGCTCAGGTTCCACGGTTCAATTCCTGCGCTGACCGAGCAGTTGCGCTCGCTGATGACCACGGAGACGCGCATTGTGCTGGCCGCGCCGCATCAGGGCGATGTGGAGCGGCTAGCGACGGTGCTGCGCGAGTATCAGATTCCTTATAGGTTGGGCAGCCGCAATCCTCACCCCGGCGAAACCATACTGGACGAGGCAAGTTATATGGCCGGCGACCTGCGAGTGCCAGTGATAGTCAGGACGGCGCTAGCTTCGGGAGTCAGCTTCGGCGACTCAAATCTGATTTTGTTCGGCGCTAATGATCTCTCCGACGACGCGGATGTTGCAGCGCGGCCGGAGCCGAAGCGATCGAAGACAGCGGCGTTTGTCTCCGATTTCCGCGATCTGGGTATCGGCGATTACGTGGTTCATGTAGACCACGGGATCGCGCAATACCAGGGGCTGAAAGAGATTGTGCAGGACGGGCTGTCCGTCGAGTTCATGATTCTTGAGTTTGCAGAACAGGCCAAGTTATATGTGCCGCTGACTCGGCTGGATCTTATTCAAAAGTATCGTTCGACAGATGCGGGACCTGCACCGGTGCTGAACCGGCTGGGTTCGCAGCAATGGACTAAAACAAAGGCAAGAGTCCGCAAGGCCATGCAGGACATGGCCGGGGAGTTACTGAAGTTATATGCCGAGCGCACTACCGCGCAGGGGACGGCCTATTCCAAGGACAACGAGTTTCAGCGGCAGTTTGAAGACTCATTCGATTACAGCGAAACCGAAGACCAGATTTCAGCGATACGCGCCATCAAGTACGACATGGAATCGACCACGCCGATGGATCGGCTTCTGTGCGGCGATGTGGGTTACGGCAAAACAGAAGTGGCCATGCGCGCGGCCTTCAAGGCCGTGCAGGACGGCAAACAGGTTGCGGTGCTGACGCCGACAACGATCTTGAGCTTTCAGCATTTCGAGACATTCAAGAAAAGATTTGCGCAGTTTCCCATCAATGTGGAGATGATCTCGCGCTTCAGAACTCGAAAGGAGCAAGAGGTCATTGTCGAGCAGGTAGCAACGGGCAAGGTGGATATCCTGATTGGCACGCACCGGCTGCTTTCCAAGGATATCAAGTTTCAAGATCTGGGGCTGCTGGTGGTTGATGAAGAGCAACGCTTCGGCGTGCGCCATAAAGAGCGGCTCAAACAAATGCGTAAGGAGATAGATGTGCTGGCGATGAGCGCTACGCCGATTCCGCGTACGCTGCACATGTCGCTGGTGGGCTTGAGGGACATGAGCGTGATCGAGACGCCGCCCAAGGATAGGATGGCGATTCAAACGGTGGTCGCGAAATTCGACGAGAAGATTGTGCGCTCCGCCGTCGAGGTCGAACTGGAACGCGGCGGACAGGTTTATTTCGTGCATAATCGCGTGGACTCAATCTACGAAATCGCCTCGCGGATTCAGGAGCTTGTACCTGCGGCGCGCGTTTGCGTGGGCCACGGGCAGATGAGCGAGACGGAGCTGGAGCGGGTGATGCTGGCCTTCATGCGGCACGAATACGACGTGCTGGTGGCGACAACGATCATCGAAAACGGGCTGGATATTCCGCTGGCGAATACCATGCTCATTAACCGCGCGGATAGGCACGGGCTGAGCGAGTTATACCAATTGCGCGGCAGAGTAGGACGGTCGAACAGGCGGGCTTATGCGTACCTGCTGATTCCACCGGAGCAGGAACTGACGGAGATTGCGCGTCGCCGTCTAGCTGCGCTGAAGGAGTTCAGCGATTTGGGAGCGGGCTTCAAAATTGCAGCACTGGACCTGGAACTTCGCGGCGCGGGCAACATGCTGGGCGGCGAGCAGAGCGGTCACATCGAGGCGGTGGGCTTCGAGTTATACACGTCGATGCTGGAGGCCGCTGTGAAGGAAATGAAGGGCGAAACCAGCGAGGAGCGGCCGGCGACGCAGCTCAATTTAGGAATTGCGCTGCGCATTGACGAGAGTTATGTGTTGGAAGAAAACCAGCGGCTGCGGCTCTATAAGAAAATCGCAGGCTCGGTGAGCGAGGCGGCTGTTGCCGAGGTGCGCGCCGAGATGGAAGATCGATATGGCGCGCCGCCGGATGCGACGGTGTACCTGCTGGAGGCTTCGCTGATCCGGCTGGAATGCGAACGGATCGGCATTGCGCAGGTGGATCGCAAGCGCACAGAGTTGCACATTCGCTTCACGGAGAATGCGGCGGTTGACCCTCAGACTCTGATGAGACTGGTAGCGCGCAATTCCAAACGTGGCGCGCAGTTCACGCCTCAGGGTCTGTTGAAGTATCCTTTGGCTGCTACACGGAGTGATGAAGTCCTACTGGAGATTCACGAATTGCTCGCCAACTTGGCACCTGTGCCGGTGAGCGCATAAAGTCAAGGACGAGAGGGAAGATGAAGAGATTCGTTCGGCAGTTTGCGATTGGAGTTTGTATGGCCTCCGCGATCAGTGCCCATGCGGCAAAGGATGACTGGAAGCAGCAATTCAAGAAGGTTTCGGACGAGTACTTCGACCAGGTGTACTTTCACTATGCTCCGACGAATGGAACGCTGGCCGGCTATCACCAGTACGACGCGCAGCTAGAAGATTATTCGCGCAAGAATATAGACTCAGAGATTGCTGCGCTGAAGAGTTTCGAGAAACGCATTGAGGCGATTCAACCTGCTGCGGAGTTCGTTCCTCGAACTGACCGCGAGATTGTACTTGCGAATGTTCGCTCGCAACTTCTGACGCTGGAAACAATTCGTCCGTGGGAGAAGAACGCTGACAACTATTCGAGCACATGCGCGAATGGGGCGTTCACGCTGATGGAGCGTAAATTTGCCTCGCCGGATGAACGGCTGCGCTCGCTCATCGCTCGCGAAAAACAAATGCCTGAGCTGCTCAACAATGCGCGTGTGAACCTGAAGAATCCGCCGCGCATTTTTACTGAGATTGCCATCGAGCAGTTGCCCGACATTGTGAGTTTTTTTGAGCACGATGTGCCTCTGGCCTTTGCCGACGCCAAAGACCCGGCTTTGAATGCAGAGTTTGCGCAGACCAATGCGACTGTCGTCGCCGCGCTGAAGAGTTACCTTGACTGGCTGAAAACGGATTTGCTTCCGCAATCAAATGGCGACTTCCGCATTGGAGCGGAAACCTTCTCAAAGAAACTTCAGTATGACGAGATGGTGGATTTGCCGCTCGATAAGCTGCTCGAAATCGGCTGGGCCGATTTGCACAAGAATCAGGCGCACTTCAATCAAGTCGCGAAAGAGTTGGAGCCCAACAAGGATCCACAGGCTGTGCTTGAAGAACTCGGCGAGATTCATCCTGCGCCCAATCAGCTGCTGAATGCTTTCCGTGGTACCTTCGATGGCCTCATCAGTTTCATTCGTGCGAATCATATAGTGACCATCCCTTCGGATGTGCGGCCCATTGTGGAAGAGACGCCGCCGTTTATGCGCGCCACGACCACCGCGAGTATGGACACGCCGGGGCCATTCGAGACGCACGCGACGGAAGCATATTTCAACGTAACGCTGCCCGACCCGTCGATGACTCCCGCGCAGGTTCAGGGCTACATGCATTCGTTCAATATTGGCACGGTGATTTCAACGGCGGTGCATGAGGCTTATCCTGGCCATTACATTCAATTCCTGTGGTTGCCACAGGCGCCGAGCCGGGTGCGCAAGCTGCTGGGTGCGAACACCGATATCGAGGGCTGGGCGCACTACACTGAGCAGATGATGCTGGACGAAGGTTATGGGCAGCCCGGCGCGGGAGCGAAGGACGAACGCGAAGCAAAGTTTCTTCGCCTTGGCCAGTTGCAGGATGCGCTGCTGAGGAACGCGCGCTTCATTGTGGGCATCGAGATGCACACCGGCAAGATGAGCTTTGATGGAGCGATCGCGTTTTTCCAGAAAGAGGGCTATCAGTCAAGAGAGTCCGCTATCATCGAGACCAAACGCGGCTCGAGCGACCCGACTTATCTTTATTACACGCTGGGCAAGCTCGAGATCATGAAGCTGCGCGAGGATATGAAGAAGAAACAGGGCGCGGCATTTTCGCTTCAGAAGTTCCACGACGATTTTCTGCGGCAGGGATTTCCGCCTGTAAAGATTGTGCGGGAAGCGCTGCTGGGGGATGATTCGCCGGCGCTGTGAGAGGCTTGAGTTCCCACCCTAGCCGCAAAAACAAATTCGCGGCGAGGGTGGGGCACCCGGTTTGTTGATTCCACGGTCGCAAAGTCGAATTCTGGGGCAACGGGCAGTCTTATTGAGACGAGGGAGATGAGATGGGCAAGCAAGTACGGAAGGCAGTATTTCCAGCGGGCGGACTAGGCACGCGTTTTTTGCCGGCCACCAAAGTGATCCCCAAAGAGATGCTGGCGCTGGTGGACAAGCCTATCATCCAGTATGGCGTGGAAGAGGCGATTGCGTCGGGGATCGAGCACATCATCATCATCACCGGCCGCGGCAAGGGCACGATCGAGGACCACTTCGACAACAGCTTCGAGTTGGACGCAGAACTGGCGCGGAAGGGCAAGCATGAATTGCTGGCGGTTTCGCGTGGCGTTTCGGCGCTGGCGCGGATCAGCTATGTGCGGCAGAAGGAACCGCTGGGGCTGGGCCACGCCGTTTTGTGCGCCAGAGAACTGGTGGGCGACGAGCCTTTCGCGGTTATTCTTCCCGACGATGTGATCGACGCAAAGGTCCCCTGCCTGAAACAAATGATGGAAGTCTTCGACGAACGGGGCGGCTCGGTGTTGGCGACGCAGACTGTGGAGGGCGAGGCGATCAGCGCGTATGGCGTGCTGGCCGGCTCACAGGACCCTGATAACTTGCGGATTTATAACTGCACCGGCATGGTAGAGAAGCCGAAGTTTACCGATGCGCCGTCGAAGCAGGCCATTATTGGGCGCTACGTGCTTACTCCGCGGATATTTGCGCTGCTGGCGCAGACCACTCCCGGCGCGGGCGGCGAGATTCAACTTACCGACGGCATCCGCGCGCTGCTCAAGGAAGAGAAAGTTTTTGGTTATACCTTCGAGGGCGAGCGGTTTGATGCCGGCGACAAGTTAGGCATGTTAGAGGCGACAGTAGATTTTGCGCTGAAGCGTAGCGATCTTGGGCCGCAGTTTCGCGCGTACTTGAAGGGGCTGGATCTGTAGAGCGGTAAGAAGCGAGTCAGCTAGTTAGCAGGTCGGCGTGTAAATGGGCCAGCCTGCTAAGTAGCTTTTCTTATGCCTTCCACTGGATGTTGCAGCCGATCGACGGGCGCTGGTCCGCGAGAGGCGGCTTGCCGGCGAGCGCAGCATCGATAGCCGAGCGCAGGTTTTCTCCAGTGACCGCGATGCCGTTGCCGGGGCGGCTCAAGTCAAACTGGCCGCGATAAACCAGGTGCAAGCCGGCGTCAAATAGAAAGAAGTCAGGCGTGCAGGCGGCTTTGTAGGCATGCGCCACACTCTGCGTCTCATCGTAAAGATAAGGAAAAGTGAAGCCGAATGTTTTGGCTTGTTGCTTCAGCCCGGCAGGGCCGTCTTCGGGGTGGGTCGCCGCATCGTTACTGCTGATGGCCACAATGCCGAGGGGCTTGCCGGCATAGTCCTTGCCCACGGCGGCCAGGCCCTTCTCGATGTGCTTCACATAGGGGCAGTGGGTGCAGATGAACATCACCAGCAGAGCTTTCTTTTCGTGGAAATCGTCGCGACGGACGGTGCTGCCGGTGACAACGTCAGTAAGTGCAAAGTCAGGGGCTGCCGCGCCCAGTTCCAGCATCGTGGATTCGGTGAGTGCCATTGCTTTCCTCCAGGGACGGATTGTGTTTGTGATCTCCCACCCGTTCGCAAAGAGCGCGAATGGATGGGGCACCCAAACTGTTGAGACAATCCGTTTCAATTAAAACAGCGGTGTCTGCCTGCCGGGCATCGTCAAGCCAAAGTGCTCATAAGCCAGGCGCGTGGCCACGCGTCCGCGCGGGGTGCGATCGAGAAATCCGATCTGGATGAGGAATGGTTCATAGACCTCTTCCAGCGCGTCCTGCTCCTCGGCCAGAGTTGCGGCCAGCGTGCTGAGGCCGACCGGTCCGCCGTCGTATTTTTGGATGATGGCCAACAGCAGGCGGCGATCAATTTCGTCGAAGCCGTGGGCGTCCACTTCAAGCATGGTGAGCGCTGCGTTGGCGGTGGAGCGGTCAATCTCGCCGTTGCCGCGCACCTGGGCGTAGTCGCGGACGCGGCGCAAAAGGCGGTTGGCGATGCGCGGCGTGCCTCGTGAGCGGAGAGCGATTTCCGCGGCCCCGTCCTGGTCGATGGGAATCTGCATCACTTCGGCGGAGCGGGAGACGATCACGCGCAGTTCTTCTTCCGTATAAAATTCCAGGCGCAGCAGAATGCCGAAGCGCGAACGAAGCGGCGAAGACAGCAGGCCGGGTCGCGTGGTGGCGCCGATAAATGTGAAGGGGCGGATTTCCATCACGTGTGTGCGCGCCGCGGGGCCCTGACCGATGATGATGTCGAGCTTGTAGTCTTCGAGCGCGGTGTAAAGTTTTTCTTCCAGCACCGGCTGCATGCGGTGGATTTCGTCGAGGAAAAGCACCTGGCGCTCGCGCAGGTTAGTGAGGATGGCCGTCAGGTCGCCCTGAATTTGCAGGGCCGGGCCGGAGGTCTGTTGAAAGCCAACGTCGAGTTCGTTGGCGATGATGGTGGCGAGGGTGGTTTTGCCCAGGCCCGGCGGCCCAAAGAGAAGCACGTGATCGAGGGCCTCTCCGCGGGATTTGGCGGCTTCAAGGGCGATGGCGAGCTGCTCTTTGGCCTTGGACTGGCCGATGAATTCGCGTAGCCAACGAGGGCGCAGTTTGAGTTCAAAACCTTGTTCTTCGTCAGCGCGCGCGGCGCTGACCAGCCGTTCTGGATTATTATCGCGAGCGATGGCCATGCTGCAAGCAGTCTAACGGGCTGGGGTTGCGACTGCAACCGGAGGCGATGCAGACTCAAGTCTGAAGACACATTATGCCCGACACGAGCTTGTAGTGGAAGCCTTCGAAAGGCTCGCTGAGGCTGATGGTGAGGAGGGTGTATGGAAGCTTGCAACCACAGAGAAGTGCGTGAGGGTGGATGCCGGCAGGTAAGAGGTTGAGCAGATCGAGCCATTTTGGATCGGTGACAGGCAGGTCGTAGCGGATGCGGCCGAGTTTTCCGAGACGAAAAAGGGCACGGGTTCTGCGCTTTCCGCCGTCGTCTCGAATCCACCACCAGAGGTCTTCGGGATGAATCAGCCCCAGCGAGCATTTCGCTGGAGTCCTCTTGTATCTACTAGCCAGCACTCTATCGCAGTATCCTTGCAGAACAATCGGCTCCTCATTTATATATGCTTCAAAAAAATGGACGTCAGACGGTGAGTCGAAGCGCCGAACCAGACGCCAAGGGCTGCCTTTAACATATACATCTTCCGGATGGCTGTTGGAGCCGCACCTCTCACCGAGTTCGGCCTCGAATACATCCAATAACGCGGCTTCCTTCCCATCGGGATAGCTCGCTTCCTTTCGAGTCAGGCAGCCGGGAGCTTGTTTGCCGACAAGCCGAACCCACTGCTTTGTGACAAGGCTGATTCCGGCAACGCAGCGATGGTCGTGCTTGTAAGAGTTGGCAAGGCACAGAATTCGGTCGAGGCCCATGAGGCTGGACTCACCTTCAAGCTGAAAATTAAAGATGACGGATTGTTACACCTTGCCAGTGTTGTTGTAAATATTCGAGGGCTAGACGGCGGTGACAATGCTCGGCGGTGGGCTCGCTGCACAGCAGGACAGTTTTCTTCTTGAAGCTTTCTTTGGAAAGGGCCGACTCCACTTTTCGCGAGCGAATGAGAGCGAGATAGGCTTTGGTGTAAGCCTCCCAGCCGGTTTTGGATTTTTTATAAGCGTCCAGAATCTCCTGCGTGGGCGCAAGCAGCGGTTCATGCTCATAAACCGCGCCGCAGATTTCCTCCACAAAGTAGGCCAAGTCGGCTTGCTTGGCGAAGGCGGCAAGCTGGGAGGTGTTATTCAGACGAACGTCGAGCAAGCGCTCAATGCCATGAGCCTTCAGTGTGCCGAAGAACTCGCGGGCGCTTTTTTGGGTAAAACCGATGCTGTAGATCTCCATTGGTCCTCGTCGAGTTCCGCAAAGAGCGCGGGCTGCGTATCAATGAGTGGCTTGCCGGCCTCAGCGGCCACCGTTTCGTCGGATTCCAGGCGGCCGTCGCCGCGAATATGAAGCATGGTGTGGCCGCGCTCGCATAGGACGCGGCCGATGAGCAGGCGGCGATGGCAGTGTGCGGGGTCTTCCTCGCCGCAAACCAGTGCAACGCGGAAGCGCTCCATGCCGGATTCAAGGCGAGCAATAGCCGCCCGGAAGTGGGCATCGTTGCGCAGCCGGCTATAGAGAACCCGGCCTTTGTCGTCGTAGTAGGCGGGATTTGCAGGCCGGCCGCCCAATTCAGCGCCGAGAAAGAGATAGCGGATTCCCGCTCTTTCCAGGGAATGCCGCATTAGTTCTGTGTCGAACTGCGGGACGTACTTCGAGTAGGGAGAGCTGCGCGCATCGACCACCACTTCAACGCCGTGCTGAGCGAGAAGAGCAAGCCATGCCTCGATGGCGTGGTTGGAGTGGCCGATGGTGAAGAAACTGCTCATTTGCTAACCCTTGCAGAGGAGGATAGCACTTTCAAGCCGAGCGGCAGCTGGGTGTCGAAGGTGCGCGGAACGTGTGCAGAAAAGAACACTGTTGCAAAGCCATAAAGATAATAGGTATTTGAGCCAGAGGCGGGGCGCGCGCGTTTACCGTCTTTATCCCCGGAAAAACTTTGGTAATTTTGTGTATCCAGCGAGGGTATCTGGGCGTAGAATCGTTGGAAAAGCAAGGAGTCCCCTATGCGTGGCCGTTTTTGTCTTAGCGTGGTTTTGTGTGCCGGTATTCTACTTCCGCTCATTAGTTGCAACAGCAACGACCCGTCACTGACTTCCATCGTGATCAGCCCCAGCTCAGTTACGGTGACGTTGGCCCCGCCCGGCGTTCCGCAGGGGTACAGTCAATTCACGGCCATCGGGTACTACACCCACCCAGGCCATGCGGCAGAGACCAGGGATATCACCAGTCAGGTTACCTGGGCCTCTAGCGGCACCCAGGTGGCAGGCATCTGCACGAACGGTTCTCCTTCTCCCTGCACTCCTGCGACGGACGGATTGGCCACGGCTACCGGCTGGACAACCACCGGGGCATGGACGGGCTTTACCAATATCACTGCCAGCGCGCCCGGGTTCAACGGCGATATAGTCAGCAACTCAGTGACGTTCACTGTTACGGACACATCCACAACCGATGACGTGATATCGATTGTTGTTACTCCTAACCCTTATACCTTCACGGCGGTCAATGCAAGCAATCCGTTCACCGCGATAGGAACAACGCAGACGGGAGTTCAGGAGAATCTGACATCGGCAACTGGGATGGCTTGGACATCGGGCAACCTAAATTTTGTCACGATTGGTCTGAATACCGGAGTTGGAACGGCGGTCGCCGCAGGTTCTACTACGGTTACTGCCACTTACACGAATTCCGACGGGACCACCGCAAAGGGAAGCGCAACCGTTACCGTTCCGTAATGAATGACCTTGTCAACGGGAAAGCCGCTCCTCGGGGCGGCTTTCTTGCGGTACGCCGTGCATGAATGACATCTTGGAGGTGAAAGTCCTCTACCCAACCTGATGGAGGTGAAGGGTTAGCGAAGCGCAAGGGCGTTGCCGCGAGGCGGGGTCTGAAGGAAGCG
>JBEKSE010000027.1:0-72790 GCA_049517315.1 Occallatibacter sp.
TTTCACAATTACAGCTTTGGCAACATTCTCGCCATCGCGCGGCAGCGCCCGACAGCAACGAGAGTAGCAGGCATCCGCTCATGGAATGAATTGGGGCGGTTTGTCAAGAAGGGCGAAAAGGGTATCCAGATTCTTGCGCCAATGATCGGATACCGGCGCAGGAGAGACGCCGCAGAGCAGGAGCCGAGCGCGAATCAGGAAGCGAAGCCCGCGCCTATGCTGATTGGCTTCCGCGCTGTTTACGTCTTTGACATCGGCCAGACCGAGGGCGCGGACCTGCCGGAATTTGAGCACAACATCACCGGCGAAGTGGGCGCTCACCGCGACCGCATGATTGCCTTTCTTGCCGCGCAGAACATCAAGCTGGAATTTAACGAGAAGATTGCCCCCGCGCTGGGAGTCAGCTACGGCGGCAAGATTGCCATTCTTCCCGGCCAGTCGAAGGCCGAGGAGTTCACCACGCTGGTACACGAAGCGACGCACGAACTTTTGCACAAGGCCGAGCGGCGCACGATGACCACCGCGACCGTGCGCGAGACCGAAGCAGAGGCCGTGGCTTTCATCGTAGGTCAGGCCGTGGGCTTGAAGATGGGAACCGCATCGAGCGATTACATCCAGATGTATGCGGGCAACGCCGCACTTTTGGCCGAGAGCCTTAAAGTTATCCAACGCACATCCTCTGTGATTCTGGCCGCGATTCTCGCCGACGAAGCCGCAGAGGAGAACGAGGCCATTGCGGAGGTGGCGTAACCCGCCACTCACCGGGCGGGCAAGTGTTGCCCGCCCACACATTCACTCTCGACAGCCACAAAAGGAGAATCCCATGACGACCGCAGTTCAATCCATTCAATCCGAATATCGCAACTTGCCGCTTGACTCACTCACCGAGTCGGCCAACAATCCACGCCGCAGCTTTGACGAAGCTGCGCTCAACGAACTGGCCGAGTCAATCAAAACGCAAGGCATTCTCGCACCGCTTGTCGTGCGTCCCGTGGACCATCACTTCGAGATCGTGGCCGGAGCCCGTCGCTATCGCGCGGCGCAACTCGCCGGACTCGAAACCGCGCCCGTGCGCATCGTCGAATTGACTGATGCCCAAGCAATCGAGACCAGTATCGTTGAAAACCTCCAGCGCCGCGACGTTCATCCATTGGACGAGGCGCAAGGTTTCGCAGCGTTGATGCGGCTTGAGGAGCCGAAGTACAGCATCGAGCAAATTGGAGCCAAGGTTGGCAAGAATCCGGGGTACGTGGCTTCCCGGATTCGCTTGACCGAGCTTGCTGCGCCCGTTGCCGAAGCCTTTGCCAAGGATGAGATCGGCGTAGGCCATGCCCTTTTGCTGGCGAAGCTCCAGCCGGGCCAGCAGGAGGAAGCATTGGCCGCTTGCTGGCAGGAGAGCTATGGCAACGGTAACAAGACCAAGCGTATTCTGTTGCCTGTGCGGAATCTCCGGGAATGGATCGAACACAACATCCTCTTGGAGCTTGCACTCGCGCCCTTCGCCAAGGACGACGCACAGCTTGTGCCAGAGGCCGGTACCTGCCTTGAATGCCCCAAGCGCACGGGGCACAACATTTTGCTTTTCGCGGACATGGGGGGAGCGCATCCAGATTCGTGCTCTGACCCGAACTGCTACGCCGCGAAGGTTGATGCACACGTGAAACAGACCGTTGCCGCCAAGCCCAAGCTGGTACAGATCAGCACGGCTTACGGCCAGCCGAAGGACGGCAGCGCCGCGATACCCCGCAACAAATACGTCGAAATCCGGCAGGATAAGCCGCAGCGGAAAAACCAAGCCGACGCGCCGGAGTTCAAGACGTGCCGGTACGTGGCCGAGGCCATCGTCACCGAGGGCAGCGAGAAGGGGGAAATCCGCAAGGTGTGCGCCAACCCCGAATGCCCGGTGCATCATCCCAAGAAACAGCAGCAACGAACGCAACCCGATGCTGCCTTCAAAGCGCAGCAGGAGAAACAGCGCCGCGAAGAGGCGGTTGCCCAGGCGACCGGATTGCGCGTCTTGACGGCAATCGGCGAAGCCGTCCCCGTCCGGTTGATGAAGCGCGACCTGCTGTTTGCAGTGGGAAGGCTGACCGCCCTGCTAGACGAACGGCGTTTGGCCGTCCTCATCCGGCAGCACGGTATCGGCAAGCCGAAGGACGGCGACGCCCCGGCAAAGCTACTGTCGGCCTTTCTTCCGAAAGCGGAGGAAAGCAAACTTGGCCGCATCATCGTGGAGACGGTCATCCTCCTGTCAATGCACAACCAAACCGACACCGCGAAGGTTCTGCGCGATGCCGCTCAGTTCTACAAGGTGGACATCGAGGAAATCACAGCGAAGGTTAAGCAGGAGTTCGCCGCCAAGGACAAGGCCAAGACCGTGAAAAAGGCCGCACCCAAGCCACCGGCAAGAGCCGCGAAAAACTCAAAAGCAGCGTAATTCCATTCAGCACCTTGGCGGAGCCAATCCGAATGGCTCCGTCTTTTTTTCTGCTCATCTATGCCCGTCTGCCCACCCTTTTTGAGGCTCCTGCCAGCCGGCAGGAGCGGCTCTCTCGGCCCACCCGACGGTCATGAGCGCGCCGCCGTGCGGCGCACCTCAAGAAGCGGGCCAGCTAGCGGCGATATTGAACCGTGAACATAAATCTGGACTTTGAATCTGGCGGAACTCGTCAGTCACTCGCAAATATGGGACAACTCTGCAAGAATGAAGTTTTCGATTCATCAAGAATGCCCCATGCCACTCTCGCTTGCTGAATTGGCCACTCGGCGGAAGACCACCACGCTCAAAGAGCGTGGCGCCGCACAATCCCATTTCAATGCCCCCTGCAAATTGCTCCACCAGCCTCATCTGCGCGCACAGACTAAACTAGAGACGCCTATGTCTTTACCCTCAAGAGATTCTGAATGGCCCACTAATGGGACAGAATGGACGAAAACACGATGCGACTAGATGAACTCATCAGCGAAAAGGCGCGAATCTACTCTGAACGAATTGGAATTGCGGCAGGCAAAGCCACAAAGGAGGAGGAGATTCGGATCGCCTCGGAGAAAGAACTCGTCTTCATCGAAGAGGCGTCAGGCGTGCGACTGGAGGGGAAGCATGAATTCACTGTGGCCAGCGGGCGCATTGATAGTGTCTATGACCGAGTAATTATCGAATACAAAAACCCCAGCAGTCCAGGTGCCCGAATCGGCCCAAAGTCCGACTCTCCTGGGACAAAAAAGGTTGTCGAACAAATCAAGAGTCGCTTCTACGATATGCGTGCTCAACACGGTCAACCTCTGAATACCCTGTTCGGTGTTGGTCTGGACGGGAGGTACTTCGTATTCATTCGCTTCAGAGATGACAAATGGTTCGTTCAGGACCCAGTCCCAGTATCACCTCACTCCACAGAGCGGTTTCTTTGGGCACTCTTTAACCTTGGCACCAAGGGCAAGCCGTTTTCCCCAGATGAGCTAGCCAAGGACTTCGGTTCGGATGCCTTGCTGGCGCGAACTGGTGTTAAGAGTTTTTACGAGACCTTGCTCGTTGTGGAGCATCCAAAAGCGCTCGTATTTTTCAACCAGTGGCGCATACTGTTTGGCGAGGTGTGTGGGTACGACGTGGATACTCCCTCGGAAGCCATTCAACAATTGGCAGAGTTCTACGAGCTACCCGCACAAGGACTGAAACCGGCTCATCTGCTGTTCTCTCTCCACACTTATTACGCCCTGTTTATGAAGCTTCTTGCTTCAGAGATTGTGGCGTCATTCCATCCGACGCCCACTCCTCTGCGAAAGATCATGCAGGCAACCACGAGCAACAAACTCAAACGAGAAATGCAAGACCTAGAAGCCGGTAGCGTGTTCCGGCATCTCAACATTACGAATTTTCTAGAGGGCGATCTCTTTGCCTGGTACATTTCGGTCTGGTCGGAGCCAGTCGAAAAGCTTATTCGCGCTCTCGCCAACGCTCTGGACCAATATAATCCGGGAACTCTCCTTGAAGACCCAGCGGAGAGTAGAGATCTGCTCAAGAAACTGTATCAGCGCCTCTTTCCGAAGAGCGTGCGGCACGATCTTGGTGAGTATTACACGCCCGACTGGTTGGCGGAGCATTTGCTCGGTCAGCTCGATTACGCTGGCGATCCCGACAAAAGACTTCTTGATCCGGCCTGTGGGTCCGGTACTTTTCTCGTGATGGCGATAAATCGCGTATTGCACTGGTATGACGAACGCCGAGAAAGCTGCCCATATGGCGAGGGGGAGTTGTGCAGGAAGATTCTATCCAACGTAGTGGGCTTTGAGCTTAATCCGCTTGCGGTCATGGCGGCCCGGACGAATTACCTCATCGCAATTCGGCACCTCATCCGAAGCATGGATAAGATTGAAATCCCAGTGTACCTGTGCGATTCAATCATGACTCCCTCTGAGCATGGAGGGTTGTTTGCGGGACATCTAGGAACTGCCAAAGAGCTGAAGACCGCCGCCGCCACGTTCATTATCCCAACTGAAATCGCAACGAAGCCAGAAGACGTTGCCCGATATGCAGAGTTGCTCGAACAGTGCGTCAGCAATGCTTATGCTCCTCAAGAGTTCTTAAATAGATGCATTGACGAGGGGTTGCCGATTTCGGAGACGATTCTCCACACGGCGCTATATACGGAATTGGTCAAGCTGGATCGGGAGAACAAGAATGGCGTCTGGGCGCGCATCATCAAGAATGCGTTTGCGCCGCTGTTCATTCCAAAGGTTGATTTCGTCGTTGGCAATCCGCCATGGATAAACTGGCGACATTTGCCGCAAGAATACCGGCAAAGCATGGTGGAAGTTTGGACGCGGTACGGTCTCTTCACTCAGCAAGGGCTAACCGCGCGCTTGGGAGCAGGGATGGATGACATCAGCGTTCTGATGACCTATGTCAGCGGGGATATGTACCTTGTTCCGGGTGGCCGGTTGGGCTTCGTCATTACACAAACCCTCTTTCAGTCCTCAGGCGGTGGCCAGGGATTTCGACGCTTCCGTTTACCGAACGGACTTTACTTTCGAGTTGTAGATGTGGATGACTTTTCGAGCTTTCAACCATTCGAGGGAGCCACAAACCGCACTGCGTCCATGGCTCTTGTAAAATCTGAGACCCCCACTGAATATCCAGTGAAGTACACCAAGTTCACATTGCCCGCGAAGCATGGCAGAAATCCTCGCTCAGCGGAGATTGATCCTTCTGATTTGATAGCGAGTGAGTTGGAGGCCATTCCCGTCTCGGCTGACCAGACTTCTGCATGGTCTGTTGCACCTAGGGGTGTAGCCACTGGTATGCCTAAGATCGCAGGGAAGTCGCCTTATCAGGCTCGAATTGGGGCGCATAGCGGAGGAGCTTCTGGAGTGTTTTGGGTTAAGGTTATCAAGCACGGTCCACAAACTTCGTTGATTGAGAATTGTTTCGACATTGGACGCAATAAATTTCCTTCGACGACAGCGTCCGTGGAGTCGCTCCTAGTTATGCCTCTGATTCGAGGACGTGATGTTTCTCGGTGGAAGGCAGAACCGTCACTCCATATCGTCATGCCCTATGACAATGAGAACGATGGTAAGGCAATCGTTGAAAGTCGTCTGAAAAGAGAGTTCCCGAAGACATTTGCCTACTTCAAAACATTCAACGAGGCAATGCTCAATCGCGCGCACTACCGCCAGCATTTTGAACCAAGCGGGCAGCCGTACTGGAGCATGTACAACGTGGGCAATTACACGTTTGCACGTTATCAAGTTGTCTGGAGGGAACAGACCTCTTCCTTTAGGTGCGCTGTTCTGGACTCAAGTACCCAGCCGCTGGCGATTGTGGACCACAAACTCAGCACCGTGGCTTGCAATTCCTCTGATGAGGCACACTATCTGGCTGCGCTATTGAATTCCTCCCCTGCGGTCTTCTTTATTCAGTCCTACGTGATTAACATCCAGATCAGCACTCATGTTCTCAAGTACGTCAAGATTGAGCGTTTCTCCGCGTCTACATCGTTGCACCAACAACTGGCTGAACAGTCTCGCCGAAGTCATCGTGCTGCTATTGATGGCGACGCGGAGGAATTGGCGGAGGCGGCAGAGAGAATCGATGAGCTTGCAGGCGAATTCTGGGGGCTAACAACAGCCGAGCTTGCAGGAATGCGGATAAGCACATCGGGGCAGGTCGCACCAGAGGATGAACCATTGGAGGAAGTCGAATAAACGGAAGATAACGCCACGACATATCAGGGGGATTGTGAAGCATGGACGGCATGTAACGCTGGCGAGTGCGGGACTCTGGGAGCGAATGTTCGCTCTGAACCATGAGCCAGGAGCGCACCGTTTATTAGATATGATCGGCGTCTACGGGCACGCTCGAAGCCACTGATGACACCGCGGGCGAACTGACCGGACGGGAAGAGAATAGAGATGTAAGAAACAGCACCAGCACCCCACCAGCGATGATGTCCCGACTAAAGCCGAGCGGTTCCCCACGCGTTGCTGCGAAGGCGCGCCGAGGCCGTGACCTACCAATTCGGAGAGCAGTTCAGAATCCGCAAATTCTCTTCTCGCTCGAATCGGCTTCCTTCAACTCACGGGCTCCAGTATTTCTGGATCGTTGTTCCGCACGTTACCCACACGGTCGCTCACCTTCCATGCTCGCATCAGCTCGCCCGGGAACGGGCGGAGCAAGTCCACGGGCGCTCTGGCAGGATCACCGGGGTCAAGCCAACGGTCGTAGTCCTTCGGCTCCAGGATCACAGGCATCCGGTTGTGGATGGTCACCACCTCGTTGGAGTCGGTCGTGAGAATGGTGAAAGTCTCCAGCGGTGCGCCGTCCTTTGGCAGCCAACTCTCCCACAATCCGGCAAATGCAAAGGGATCGCCGCCCGTGAGACCAAATGCGAATGGCCGCTTCGTCTTGGAATCAAGACGCTCCCACTCATAGAAGGCATCGGCGGGTATCATGCAGCGCCTCTTCTTGAGCGCGTCCCTGTATGCAGGCTTCGATGCGGCCTCTTCCGCCCGTGCGTTGATCGTGGCGTAGCCGAACTTCGCATCCTTCGCCCACGCGGGCACCAGGCCCCAACGCATCAGCGCGAACTCTCGCTTGCCGGTGTCACGATTCAAACGCACGACCGGCTGAACGCTTTGGGGTGCGACGTTCAAGCTGGGCGCGAACCACGGCATGTCCTCAAGCTCGACACCAAACCAGTCGGCGAGAACCTCCTGAGTGGATTTCCTGGCGAAGCGACCGCACATACTGCGAATAGCATAGCGGATTGAGTCCTCTGTACACTGCGGCGTTTCTGGGTACTAATCCAAAGACATAACTTCCAGATTGATCATCATTCAGGAGCAACCCCGACTTCTCATAAACTGACTTCTCCGGAGCCGCTCATCGAACGCGCAGTACTTCCTCGATGAGGGCGCGTTCACTCACTTCCCATTTCTAAAGATGACTCTGGACAGATGAGTAAAGTCCGGGTTCATCCCTAGGTGTTGTGCATTCCCAGTCAGTTCACCCAACCGCTCCGAGAGTTCACTCGCCAGTTCGCCAACCGTAATATCGCTGTATTCCGGGTGGTCCGAAAGCACGTCGATCATTGCCTTGGTGAAAGCGCCGTGCTTCCATTCATCTTTCTCGATCGAATCTTCTGTTCCCGACGAGGATGTCAAAATCTGCACGCCGTCGTTAGAAAAGAGGTGCTGAAGCGCACTTGCATCAGGGTTCACACTGGCTCCGTCACCTGTCATTGAACCGGACCGGCACGCATCCAACAGAGTCAAGACGAAACCATGCTGAGCGATGCTTGCCAATTTACTCTGCAGTTGGCCTGCCGGAAGCGCAGTCGATTCGATTTTCGAAGATGTCGAAGCATCGATCCCATATGGCAAAAGGAACAGTTGATCGTCAATCCTCGCTCCGTGACCTGAGTAAAAAAATATCATTACGTCGCGTCCGTCACCCAAACGCATTTGACTTTCAATTACGTTGAGCGCCTGGACAATGTTTTCTTTAGTGGCCACGTCGTTCGGATAAACCATGGGCTGGACTTTCGAATAGAGGCCACCTTTGTCCTGGCTCCGGTCAAGCTTCTCCAGAAACTCGATGGCATCATTGTCCGCATATTTCAGGTTGAGTCGAGAAGCGGATGGACCATAGTCGCTGATTCCCACGGCGAGGGCGTAAAGACGCGCACCAGGTGGTGAACTGGCACCGGTAGCGATCTGAATCTTTTGCGCGATCAATGCGCGATCTGCTTGACCAAGGGCCAAGTCAACATTTCGGGTTCCGATTAGACGCTTCAGCACATCGGGGCGTCGCAGTTCCGGTATGCTCGAAACCGGCACATTGATTACTCGGTCGGTTCCGCTCTGATTCGCGAGCCATCGGATGACACCGTTTGCATCGGTCGTTGACGCATATAAGCCATCAGGTGTCCAAGTTACCCAGTCGAGCGAAGTCGCATCAACATAGTGCGCGGTCGCCCCGGTCGACTTGTCTCTTAAGATCGGCATCAGCGCCATCAGTTCAACACCGTCGTCGGCCCGCAACCACCTGATCGTTCCGTCGTGAACTGCCGCCACAACTATTTTCCCATTACCACTCACCTGAACATCGGACACCGCGTTTTCAAGAGAATGAACCCACAATCGTTTTCCACTCTTCGATATAGCAGTGACTCCTGTTTGAGTGCCTACTGCAATGTCGACCCCATTTGGAAACAGGGCAGCTGAAATAGCTTCTCCACTGAAGCTCATCGGCGCAGCCTTCTGATCTAGAAGTACCTCGCCTTGATTGTTGATCGAAATGGCCTTGCTGTTGTCCGACCATACCATTTCAGGATGATTGGACATAGATTCAGTGTTCGCACTGAACCGGACGACAGATGGTGTCGGCTCGAAACGAAAATCGACGTCATTACCATCTTCATTTACTCCCAAGGTGTGGATGCCCGGAAACTTTGCGGTCGGTGACCCGTGTTCCCATCGGACTTTGTTCGCCGAATCATAGATCCCCAGATATGGAGCATCTCGAGCCCCGATGACAAGCGCTCCCTGTTCAGTCGCGACCATTTCTGTGGTTGTTGAATCGAATGACATTTCGATCCTTCGGCATTCACCCAATCCGCGGTCGATGCAGAACTCAATCCCACCCCTTCCACGGATAAACAATGAGGCACCCAAACTCGCCTGAAAATAGAGCGTTTTGCTGTCGGATGACCATGCGACCGTCGCCATCTCACCTGCAACGCTGTTCGTTTGAGGGGTGCCTTTTTCTGTGAGCGCTCGACCATCCAAAATCATCACGCAAGGATATTGAGTCAGTCCAACAGCCACTGACGAGCCATCTTTGCTAAATGCAATGGATGTTACTCCATGACTTCCGTGTGGATGGACACTGATCACAGAGTGGAACTGAGAATTGTAAAGGCGCACAAGACCATCTTGAGTCGAGACGACAAATCGTCCGTCCTTTGCAAAAGAAATTCCGTTTACCGCGTCAGTGTAGTCGTCGTCACGGGCAACCTCTTTCCACGCTCGGTTCCCATCGAATACACGGAGCCCGACTGTTCCCGCTACCAAGTACCTTCCGTCGGGGGAGAATGCCAATCGGGTAACAACGTTTGGCATTCCGGGAATATTTTGGATAATCTTCCCCGTTTTCGGGTCGGCGAGATAGATCAAGTTATTCTCAGTCCAACCGCCGAATGCGAGTAGACTTCCATCAGGAACCAGTGCGGTCGCATAGACTTGACCGAATCGATCGGGGCCAAATGGTGGCTCGATGATTACGTTTAGCTTCCCAGTCTTGGCGTTCCAAATCCGAACGGTTTTGTCGAGCGACCCGCTTACCACAATTGTTGAGCCTACGTCGACGCTCAGAGAAGTTATATCAGACGTATGCATTCCCGGATCAATTCGCAATACGGGTCGATCGTACTTCTGACGTTCTGTGTTTTGCGCCGCGGCAAAAGTGTGAATTGCCAAGGCTAGGCATGAGAAGTAAAGGACTAGTGCCCAACGACGATTTTGTCGTAGTCTTGCCATTTTGCGGCCTCAAGTTGCGTCTGTATCGTCCTCTTTGTTAGATCCTTATCAGCGCGGTGGTTATTGTAGAGCGCAGCGATACCATCGGAGACAGCCTTAACAAGAGGCTCAATTGCAGCTTTCGCGATTTCGTCAACAACACCCTTGTGTCCTTTGGTCGATGGGATCATGGCGCTTGCAATGTTGCAAGACTCCTTAACCTCGTCTGAGGCCAATTTGAGGTTGCTTTGCAGCGTTTGTAGATCTGTAATTTTCCCAGAACTGAACAATGCCACTTCTAACCCAGAGATGACCGCGTTTGCGTTGCCTTCGGCACTGCCGTATTCAAGTCTGGCATGCGCCTTTTGATTAACATTTCCGTACTGCTTGATAATCGATACGCACGTTTCGGAAGTCGTCTTCAATTGGATGAGGTTTGCAGTGGCATCTGGCCATCCCATTGGGGTAGCGCCTCCGCCTTGGGCTAGTGCATTGGAAACGCCCACCAGAGGCAGGATTAGAAGTGCGACTGCCAACGTTGTCTGCCTAGGCAGCACTTGGAAACATCCCAACAGAAAGGTTTGCTTTTTTGCGACATTAAACCAAGCAGCCATCATTGACTCCATGAAGAACGTTATTTTGAAAGTGCAAGTATAGTACAACAGGTTCAGCCGGTGTAACCACCAATTTCACTGTCATCTTTCGCGAACGGGTGCGGCTCGCTCGATTCGTTTGGCACGTCACCGTCTGGCCCTCTGCAGAACAGTAGTCCTGGATATTGAGTGCCGAAAATCAGTACTGATAAGTCGTCAAGTGTCTCGTCATCAGACCAGGCATTTGAAAGCGAAGAGGTGAAAAGAGATTGCCCGCTCAGGTCGGCGCATTGCCAAAGCAACTAGGGTGTCGAGCACAAGGTAAGTCATTGATAAATATATGCATTATATAAATCCGGTGAAATCCAATTGACGGCGGGCAGGGTATTGCAGGAAGATAAGGCGAAGATATGGCGAATACGCCTTTGGTTCTGCTATGCCGTCCGCCGCTGCTCTTCGCATCGAAATCGAGCGCGCTCTCGACCGTCGTTTTCCGGCGGCGCTGACACCTGTTCCGCGGACGATACGCGAAACTGCGACAACCTGGGTTCCTGACGTTGACGCATTGTTGGATGGCGGATTGCCGGTGGGGGCGATCAGCGAAGTAACCGGACCTCAATCGTCTGGACGGACGGGATTGGCACACTCATTTCTTGCTCAGCAGACGCAAGATGAACGCGTCTGCGCCTGGGTGGATGCAGAGGACGCATTCGATCCAGAGTCGGCGGCGGCCAGTGGGGTGAGTTTGCGGCAGTTGCTTTGGGTACGGTGCCGTGAAGCCTCGGCAGGAAGCGCGGAGAACAGATCAAGAATTCCTACAGGTTGGAAGGGAAGGACACAAGCACCGATTTGGACACGGCTCGATCAGGCGTTGCGGGCTGCCGACCTTTTGCTTCAGGCAGGCGGCTTTGCGGCCATAGTGCTGGACTTGGGTGACATGGCGCCAGAACACGGAAGCCGGATTCCGCTAGCGACTTGGTTCCGGTTTCGTCAGGCGGCGGATCGCACACGTTGTTGCTTGGTTGTGTTGGGCCAAGTAGCCTATGCGCAATCGAGCGCAGCGGTCGTACTGGAATGCGCACCCTGCAAGCCGCACACTGCGGGCGGCACTGTGCTCAACGGCTTCTCGTTCGAGGTGCGTCGTGGACGGCAACGTTTTGCGCCGGGGATACAAGGCGCACGAAAGCCGCCTGCATCAACCTGGTCAGCAACAGGCGCATGGGGAGCGGAGGAACGAGCATGAGCGATGAACTCTATGCCTGCGTTTGTGCGGCGGAGTTTCCCGCACAGGCATTGTTGCGCTTGCGACCAGAGCTGCAATCGGAGCCTGTGGCCGTGCTCGAAGGGCGAGCACCTTTGGAGACCATCTGCTCACTCAATAGGCAGACGTATCAGAAGGGCGCTGTTCTCGGAATGACGCGTCTTGAAGCCGAAGGCATCGCAGGATTGCGGTTGCTGGCGCGATCCGTAGAAGTTGAGGCCGCGGCAAGAGCCGTTTTGCTGGAATGCGTCGCGCACTTCTCCCCGCGCATTGAAGAGGCAAATGAGAGCGCGGTTTGCGCATATGTTCTCGACATTGCTGGTACGGAGTTGCTATTCGGAATACCGGAGATGCTGGCCCAAAGGCTCCGCGCCGCTCTGCTTGTGGCCGGTTTCCGCGCTTCGATTGCCGTAAGCGCCAACTTCCAAGCTGCCCGATTGAAGGCCGCTGCCACACGCGGCATTACCGTAATTCCCGAGGGGCAGGAAGCAGCGGCACTTCAAAAACTTCCCCTTGCCGCCTTGAGTCTTCGAGATGATCATGCCGAGACCTTTGCCATATGGGGTATTCGCACACTGGGCGAATTGGCCGTATTGCCCGAGATTGATCTCATTACGCGGTTTGGGCAGCAAGCAAGAGATTGGCGCGACCTTGCGCGAGGAGTGGCACCGCATACGTTTCAACCAATCGAGCCAGAGTTCACACTGAAGGAGTTCTTTGAGTTCGAGACGCCCGTCGAACAGATGGACTCGCTGCTCTTCATGGGCGCGCGCATGATTGATTGTCTGGTTGAGCGAGCCTCAACACGCGCAATGTCGCTGGCTTCTCTCACGGTCGAAATGTCGCTCGAAGGTGGGCGGGAGCACAAGCGCGTAATACGGCCAGCATTGCCCTCGATTGACCGCAAGTTTCTGCTTAAGCTGTTGCAACTGGAGATCGCAGCTCACCCTCCGCAGGCCGCGGTGCTTTCGCTCACCCTCAGAGCAGAGGCGGGACAATCAAGCAAAGTACAACTCGGACTCTTTGCGCCACAGATGCCCGAGCCATCGCGGCTGGACGTAACGATTGCGCGCTTGAAGGCTATTGCCGGCGAAGACCGCGTCGGCTCGCCTGTGCTCGAAGACTCGCACCGGTCTGGCAGCTTCCGCATGGAGGGCTTTTCTGTTTCCGGCACATCCGCTACGTCGAAATCCAGCCCTCCTAAAATGGCCTTACGGAGAATGCGGCCACCAGTGCCCGTGCGCGTAAAACTACGAGCAACCAAACCCGCAGCATTCCGTGATCCCGAACGCAACTTCGAGATTTCGGCAGCCTATGGCCCATGGCGCAGCGCCAGTTGTTGGTGGTCGTCCGTTGGCTGGGACGAGGAAGAGTGGGATGTGTTGGCCCAAACAGGCAACGGCACTACAGTAGCCTGCCTGCTTGTGCAGGATCTTACCAAGAACCAGTGGCGGTTGGAAGCCTACTATGACTGACGCCGCCGAATACGTTGAGTTGCACGCCGCCAGTGCCTTCAGTTTTCTTGCGGGAGCCTCGCAGCCCGAGGCACTCGCCGAACACGCGGCCCAACTCGATATGCCATCTATTGCTCTCGCCGATCGCAACGGCCTCTATGGCGTTGCGAGGTTTCATACCATGGCGAAGAAATGCGGGATCAAAGCGCAAATCGGTTCGGAGATCGCAGTCCGTTCCATCGGCAACAAACTCACACCGCCATCCTGGCTCCCACATCAATGTCCAGATGAACCGCCACGCATCGTATTGCTCTGCACATCGCAAACTGGCTACCGAAACCTTTGCCAACTCATCACACGCTTCAAAATGCGGGAGACAACAAAGACAGAAGGCGCGGCCACATTTGAAGACCTCGAAGAGTTTTCCGACGGATTGATCTGCCTCACAGGAGGTGACGAAAGTCCAGTTGCAGCGGCACTGACGCGCGGGCATGACGAAGCGCGCGGGCTCATTGAACGCCTCGCAACAATCTACGGTCACGGCAACCTTTATCTTGAACTCCAGCGCCACCAACAACGCGACGAAGAGTGCCGCAATCAATCGCTGTTGCGTCTTGCATCCGCACTCAGACTTCCAGTGATTGCGACCAACGGAGTTCGTTACGCAATGCAAAAGGACCGCGAGCTCCTCGATGTCTTCACGACAATCCGCCATCACACGTCGCTCAACAATGCTGGCCGCCTGCTCACGCCGAATGCCTCACGCTCTTTGCGTTCACCCCGCGAGATGACCGCGCTCTTCAGTGATATTCCCGAAGCCATCGCCAACACTCGCATCGCCAGCGAACGTCTCTGTTTCACGCTCAACGACCTCGGCTATGAGTTCCCGCACTATCCAGTACCTGACGGTGAAACAATGGACAGCTTCCTTGCCAAACGGGTGGAAGAAGGCGTCCGCAAACGCTATGGCACAGGAGCTAAACGGTCGCTCCTAGACAAGGCCGGCGCACAGGTCCAGCACGAACTCAAGCTCATTGCCAAACTGGGCTTCGCCGGATATTTTCTCATTGTCTGGGATCTCATTCTCTACTGCAAGCGACTAGGAATTCTTGTTCAAGGGCGCGGTTCGGCGGCCAACTCCGCCGTCTGCTACGCGCTTGAAATCACCGCCGTCGATCCCGTCGGCATGGAATTGCTCTTCGAGCGGTTTCTCAACGAGAACCGCGGCGAGTGGCCGGACATTGACCTTGACTTACCCTCTGGCGATCAACGCGAACAGGTCATTCAGTACGTCTATGAGCGTTACGGTCAACTCGGCGCGGCAATGACCGCCAACGTCATCAGCTACCGCGGCCGTTCGGCGGCACGCGAAGTGGGCAAGGCTCTTAGCTTCGAGGAGGATCAGCTCACGCGGCTGGCGAGTCTCGTCGGCCACTGGGAATGGCGCGGCGAGAACGACACCATGGCCCACCACTTTGCCCAGGCAGGCTTCGACATCCGCCATCCGCGCATCGCTCGCTATCTCGATCTCTGCCTGCGAATGCAGAACCTGCCGCGTCATCTCGGCCAGCACTCCGGCGGCATGGTCATCTGTGCTGGAATGCTTAACCGCGTCGTCCCCATTGAGCGCGCATCGATGCCAGGCCGCACCGTGATCCAGTGGGACAAGGAAGATTGCGCCGACCTCGGTCTTATCAAGGTCGATCTGCTCGGCCTCGGCATGATGGCGGTGCTCAAGGACTGCATCGAGTTGATCCCACGCCACAACGGCAAGGAAGTAGACCTTGCTGCACTGCCCGAAGATCCTCTCGTCTACGAAACACTTTGCAAAGCGGACACCGTGGGCATGTTTCAGGTCGAAAGCCGCGCGCAGATGGCATCGATACCGCAAAACGCCCCTGTGCGCTTCTACGACCTCGTTGTGCAAGTCGCCATCATTCGCCCAGGTCCCATTGTCGGCAAGATGATGCACCCATACATGCGCCGCCGCCAGGGCAAGGAGGAGGTCACCTATCCGCATCCGTCGCTGGAGCCGGTCCTGAAGCGCACCCTCGGTGTACCGCTCTTCCAGGAGCAGCTTTTACGCATGGCAATGACCGTTGCCAGCTTCACTGGCGCTGAAGCTGAAGAGTTGCGCCGCGCTGTGGGAATGCGCAGGTCGATGCAGCGCATGAAGGATCTCGAAGGCAGGCTACGCGAAGGGATGACACGCAACGGCATCGGCCCGGAGGCCCAAGACAACATCGTCCAGGGCATCTCGTCGTTCGCCATGTATGGCTTCCCGGAATCGCACGCAGCGAGTTTCGCGTTGATCGCCTATGCCTCGGCCTATCTCAAGGTCCACTATCTCGCCGCTTTCACTTGCGGCTTGCTCAACAACCAACCGATGGGTTTCTACTCGCCAGCCGTGCTGATTAAAGACGCTCAACGACACCGCTTGCGCGTTCGCCCCATCGATGTACTGCGCTCTGAATGGCTCTGTACGCTGGAGCCAGAACCCGACGGCTCGCTCTCGCTCCGAATTGGCTTCAACTATGCGAAAGGACTCCGGCAATCGTCAGCGAATGAGATTCTCACCGCACGGAGCCATAATGGACCATTTGTTTGCGTCGATGACTTCGTCCGGCGAGTGCCTGCCCTCAACCGCAAGGAACTTGTTACGCTTGCCCGTATCGGCGCGCTCAACTCGCTCGGGGAAGTCGAGCATCGCCGAGATGCCCTCTGGCAAGTAGAAGAAGCTGGCCGTGCCGTTGGCCCGCTCTTGCGAGCCGCCGAGAATGCGGTCACCGGCACACGCATTCAAACGCCCTTGCAGCAGATGACCACTGACGAGCGCCTTGCCGCCGACTATGCCGGTACGGGCATCACAACTGGTCCTCACCCAATGGCCTATCACCGCGAGACGCTACGGCGGGAAGAGATCTTGTCGGCGGAGGAACTTACCCACAGGCACAGCAACCAACCTGTCCGCATCGCCGGCTGCGTAATCGCCCGCCAGCGCCCAGGCACTGCCAAGGGGTTCGTCTTTCTCTCACTTGAAGATGAAACAGGCATCGCGAACGTGATCCTCACGCCCGATGTATTTGAGCGCGACCGCATCATTGTCACGCGTACCCGATTCCTTTTGATCGAAGGACTACTTCAGAATCAAAACGACGTGATCCACGTAAAAGCGCAAAGAATCTCACCGCTCGACATTACCAGTGCTGACATTAGCTCCAATGACTTTCACTGAGCAGTGGTGCTCCTTAACCATCATGCTAGAGTGCTCCACGCTCGCGCAGATTTCCAACCCGGGAATAGAATTCTCACCAGAGGGCTATGCGGAAAATCGTACACGTGGACATGGACGCGTTCTACGCGTCGGTTGAACAACGGGATGACCCGCAACTTCGCGGCAAACCAGTCGTTGTTGCATGGCGCGGGAACCGTTCCGTTGTCTGCGCCGCTTCGTACGAGGCCAGGCGTTTCGGCATCCGCTCGGCCATGCCTGCGGTTCACGCTGAACGCCTGTGTCCCGAGGCAGTATTTGTTCCGCCTGACTTTCCACGTTATCGTGCCGTGTCTCATCGTGTGCGAGAGATATTCAAGAGCCACACCGATCTCGTCGAGCCACTATCTCTAGACGAAGCATATCTCGACGTAACCGAAAACAAGACCGGCCTCCCCACCGCTACGCGAGTAGCGCGCGCAATTCGGGAGCAAATCCGTCAGGAATTGCATCTGACAGCTTCGGCTGGAGTGGCGCCAAACAAGTTCCTGGCCAAGATCGCCTCTGACTGGCGCAAGCCGGATGGTCTGTTTGTCATTCAACCGGATGAAGTGGCTAGCTTTCTGCCACCTCTCCCGGTGGGGCGTCTCCCCGGTGTAGGCAAAGTGACGGAAGCAAGGCTTGAGAAGCTCGGAATACTGACCGTCCGAGACTTGCAAGCTCTGGAATTGCCGACTCTCGAAGGCACCTTCGGCAGCCATGGCGTGCGCCTCTATGAGTTGGCGCGCGGAATCGATGAGAATCCCGTCATACCGAACAGACCTACACAATCGGTGTCGGCTGAAGACACATTTGAGCGCGATGTGCCGCTCTCAGAGACAGAGCCGATGATTCGCCGGCTTGCAGAGAAAACCTGGGCTGCCTCTCGCAAGGAGTCCCGGACAGCGCGCACTGTGGTTCTCAAGCTCAAAACCAGCGAGTTCAAGATCCTCACTCGCAGCCACACATCGTCGCACCCGCCCTCCACGTGCGATGAACTGACCAGCATCGCCCTTTCGCTAAGAGAGCGTATTAGCCTCGGTCCACGACAACACTTCCGTCTGGTCGGCGTTGGCCTGAGCAACTTCCACGAGACTGAAGACACACCGTCGCAGCCAGTGCTTTTCGAGTGACAGCGTGAACAAAGGAATTCTGGAACGAAGTTGGGTAGCATCTTGATTTAGCAACCTAGAAGCTCTCCAGATCTCATTTCATGCAACGGGCTGTTAACGTCAAGCGCGGATCATACGGAGGCATATCGGCGGATACTGGGCGATTTCACAGTACCCACCATAACTTTCCAACATGAGAAGCCGCTCTCGCCGTGATTGAGGGGGCCTAGCTAAGAGCGATGAATCACTCGTCCACCGGCTTTGAGGGTGATAGTTGAGCCATTTCTGTTTTCACCTCATTGTCTTCGGAGTTTTCCAGATCCCTTAAAGTCGCACCCCAAACGAGCACAGACCAATCCGGCATTTCGATTGAGAAGATATCTCCACGCACTTCCACGATTGCTTCTTCATTGGGCGGATTCAAATCGGCGACATGGCCAGTCTGAAATCCATCAAGTGCCTGCGAAGCGAGCCCCCAGAAGAACACTCCACCATTCGAAGGTGTCTCCATGCCAGTCAACCAATCCGGCCAAGCGACATCCTCGAAGAAGGTTCCGACATAACGAGTTCCCTTCCAATTGAATCCTGACCGGCCTCTTCTGACTGTAGGCGAGGAAAGGACGGCGTCACCGTTCAAGAGATAATTGGCAAAATCCTGAGCAGGACTATCCGCAAGCTCCTTCAACCGCCGGCCAAAAGCCGCAATGCGACCTCCTTGGACGGTGAATAGAGGAACGTAGTGAAGTAAAAGGTCTCTGAATTGAGCGTCGCTCGCCCGTGTCTCAGCAATTCCATCTGGATCGACCACGATGATGTCCTCCTTCCCACCTTCCTTGGTTCGCGGAAACACAATAACTCCGATAGCTTTCGAAAAATCACCCTTCGTGAATTTCTTGTGTATCTGCCCAACCGCTTTTTTCACGTTCGACCCATCGATCCTTCCGCGCGCCTCAATTTTAAGCTCCTTGCCTTGAGGATCTTTCGCAGAGAGGTCGTAACGTTTCAGGCCCGGTGTCACAGACCAAAATCGGTATGGCCTGTTGAATACTACGATTCCGATCTGCAAAGAAGTGCCCATAGCCAAAACTTCAGAACGTCGGGCCGTTTCTCTCGAATTTTTGCTTTTGTCGACACGTAGTGTTCGGCGGCGATCCTTCCCATCCCCTTCCGACTCAGCTCTCATGTTCAAATGCCTTAATTCAGACCAAGCTGCCCGAATTTGAGCATTCTTTACTCC
Source organism: Occallatibacter sp. (assembly GCA_049517315.1). GTDB lineage: Bacteria > Acidobacteriota > Terriglobia > Terriglobales > Acidobacteriaceae > Telmatobacter. Next base: position 18,922 of record JBEKSE010000027.1, read on the forward strand.
TTCGCCCTCATCTTTTACCGCTCCTGCAAAATGAAGGTTTGCATTCCCGACGATCTGCGCTATCGAGATCGTTAGGCCGTCCTTCTCCAATTTCTTAAGACGTTTTTCAATCCCTGGATCTGTCCCTTTACAACGAGAGCGATCGACTTTTACCCGCAACGTCACTTTTTCAGCCGAAGGGGGCCTGATCACTGGGGGTGGGCCAGGCGGAAATGAAGTTGAGCTTGCCATAAGGGACAACTGAATGATAACGCATCGTCTAGACTGCAAGCCTGTGGGTGAAGGAAGTATAGACAAACGCGAATCCCAACTCCGATCCTCAAATCCTGATCGGACGTGGATTCGAGTCGCGACGCCGACTTGCCGGAGCTATTCTACCGCGAGTCGACTTGAATCACTCTGCAGCTCGACTCGGGGCTCCCCTTTCCGAGCCTTAATGGTGGGGGTGTACGCTAGTATCCATATCGGAGAAGAATCACTTGATGCAACGCGGGTGATGGAGATAGCCGATGGCTTTAGGAAAATTGAAGAAAATCGATGTTCGCGAAGAATGGAAGCACGAGGCCAATGATTTCACGAAGTGGCTTTCCAAGGAGGAAAGCCTCCGGCAGCTCGGCGACGAAATCGGTTACGACATCGTTCTGCTGAAAACTGAGGCGGCATGCGGTGACTTCAACGTTGATATACTCGCAGAGGACGAAGGCACAAAACAGAAGATCATCATCGAAAACCAGCTTGAGATCACGAATCATGACCATCTTGGCAAGCTGATCACCTATGCGTCTGGCCTTCTTGCTGGTGTCGCGATCTGGGTTGTAAGCAACGTGCGCGAGGAGCATCGGAAGGCGATCGATTGGTTGAACGAGCACACAGACGACGATGTCGAGTTCTACCTGGTTCAGATCGAGCTGCTCCAAATCGATGAATCGCCACGCGCTCCACACTTTGAGATCATCTGCAAACCAAACGATTGGGCGCGATCGGTAAAGGATTCAGCCAGCCAAGGAGCCTTAAATGGGGTCAGCGCCGAACAATTTGAGTTTTGGACTCAATTCAGGACGTTTGCGATCCAAAACAAGACCACCCTTCGGCTTCAGAAGCCATCGCCCCAGCACTGGACTTCCATCAGCATTGGGAGTTCTCAAGCTTGCATTTCACTCACGATCAATTCGATCAAGGGACTCTTCGCCGCGGAACTTTACATTTATGACAACAAGGAACTTTACGCAAAATTGTTCGACCGTAAGATTGAGATCGAGGCCGATCTCGGCAGCCCGGCGGAATGGATGGAACTTCCCGGCAAGAAGGCTAGCAGGATCAAGGTGTCAGCCCCCGGGGATTTCAAGGCTAAAGAGAAGTGGAACGACTACTTCAAGTGGTTGCTCACTGAGGCGGAGAAGTTCTACAGAACGTTCCCGAAGTACTTAAACTGATTGCGTCGTCACTGTTTAGAAATTGGGGTAACGCATGGCCGACAACATGAGGTTCCGCAAACATTATTTTGAGGCTCTCGGAATTGGGATCGATGATGAATGCAAGCTCGAAGCCGCTCGCAAGCTTGCGCACGACATCCGTCAATTCGAGATCGAGCTGTATTGGAAGCGGGCGACCTATTTTTGGGCCTTTCAATTGATCGCGTTTACGACACTTGGACTTCTTTTCAAAGACGGTAAAATCGTCTCTCTAGGACAACTGCCCTTGGGTCGGCTGCTAATCCCGGCACCGATTGGCGTAATCACTGCCCTTGCTGGATACCTTACCGCTCGTGGCTCGAAATTCTGGCAAAAGAACTGGGAGGCGCACGTCGATCTATTGGAAGATGAGACGAAGAATCGGCTCACCCATGTAATCATGTGTCGTGATGCCCCGCAATTCTCTGTTAGCCGAATCAATCAACGTTTGCTGGGCTACCTAACGTGCGGATGGGCTGCGGTTTTGATTGTCGGTGCGATTCCGAAAGTTGCGGAGTACCTCCACACTTATTCCTCTTGGCTCGGTTACATAGCTCTGTTCATAACGCTGGTGTTTGCTTTAGCCTTGTTCGGCACCAGAACCGACTTTACCGGGTGTGCGTACTACTCCGGCGATGAGACGAGCTGGACAGATTACCCTCCGAAACGTAGAAATGCACTCTGGGAAGTTATCTACGGTAAGGCTTTTCGCCCTTTCATCATCTGGCGTGACCGTTCCGCGAAAGACGTGATTGTAGAGCAAATGCCCTCGGCGGGTGGCGCGGATCCCCAGGCGGGGAAAGAACAATAATCAGGGTATCTCAGCTCCGGATTCTCGGACCTTGTACGATTTATCCCTTAAAACGACCATCTGACCAGTTTTCCGGCGACCAACCCGATTTCGTTTAATGCCTCAGTTGAGAGAGGCGCGGTGTGCCCAATACTCTTCTATCGCTTGATCGCAATCGAAACCATCATCGTCTGATAGCTGAGGGTCGCTAGAAAGTTCTTCGATAGATTGCCGCAACAGGTTCCGCACATAGTCGTGGTCAGAAATGCCTTGAGGCCGGGAATAGTCCAGCCTCTGAGGTCCAATCTTCCCATTCAAATCAGCCAAGAGAAAACCAAAGGGTCCGGGGATATTTCCGAATCGCTCATCGAATAACTCATCAAGGACATCATCCCAGACGCTCGCGCTCACACCTAATGCTTTGAGTTGATCGTAGACAAACGGATTAGACGATACAGTGCGGTCCATGTCCTCTGAGTCCATTCGTAGCCTTTTCCTCCATTCCTGAATGCTAAGACAACTGTTGCCAACAGCCCGTTGCACGCTTCCACAATCGTTGCGACCCGATACGAACACTAAAGCTTTCGCATCGGTTTACCTTATACGCTCCCCTTTGATGCAGCCGCATGAACGTGCGGCTGTTTCGGAGCCGAGTTCGGCGCGGGCGGTTTCCCGACAAAGTGTTGCCTTGGCAGACTGAATTCAGCGAAAGGATTCTGTCCTTTCATCAACGAGCCTGCGAAGTAGCCGAACAGTATCATCGCGCTCAGCAAACCCCACACGATAACGACCGGCTTCCACGGAATGAGAATCAGCATGGTTTCACCTCGGGTTATTATTCTTGCGCATCGTTAATGTGCTGGCATCTTGCTACAATCAGCCCATCGGCAAAGCCAACTGCTTAGTGCCAGATTACGAAGAAAAAAGTAACGCCGACCAATAGAAGTCCGGCGATCACGCCGACAACGATCCAAATACGACATCGCTGGCGATATTCCTTGCGCAGTGCGAGCAGGCGCTTTACGCACAACGGACAGCTTGCGGCGTGGTCCACTTTCGGGTCCGTCAATTCGAGACGCTTAGAGTGCTTTGCTAGTCGCCGAAGGAAATCTTCGTCCGGGCAGGGTCCGGTCGAGACCACATCGCCGGCCAGCACCCGTCTCTGGTAGTGCTGCGCAATTTCTTTCTCAAAGCGATCCTGGGAACGTGAGGATTGTCTCCAGCTCAATCGCATTCAAGCAAATCTCCGGACCGGGAAAGATTGTGGAGCAACGATTCTATCTCCCGGAAGTATGCACGGCGAACGGCGGTGTGGTCCATCTCTAATTGCTTTGCAATCTCCCGCCACGAGTATCCAAGCCAGCGCCACTTAAGGACCGATAACGCGAACGGGGAGAGACGATCAAGCAATTCGTTTGCGTAGGTCCGTTGCTCTAGATCCGGCGTGGCAATGAGAAAGTGCTCCAGATCCACAAGCAGCCCAGATGAAAGCTCACGTCCCGTCTTCGCCGCAAGCTGTTTTGCCCTGCGGCGAATGACGCTTTTGATTCGCGCCGTCAGCTTGTCCACGGATCGTTCAGGGTGGCGCGAAATATAGCGAGATGCGTTCTCGATTGCGTGGTCGATCAGGTCGTGCGCCGTGTCAATGTCGTTCAAGTAAGTCCAGGCACAAAAAGAGGCGTATGACCAGGATGCCTTGCAAGCGGCTTCCAATTTCTCGTCGGAAGCGGCGTTCCCGGTCGAATAAACCGAACTCCACCTCAGTTCCTGCCCAACTCGATCTGTTGGTGGCATACGCGAGCGCCTGCCCGAGGGGGGATTGCGCACCAGTTACGCCAAGTATAGATGACAGTTTCGTGAATCTGTCAAAAATATTCCTCTCCGTCTGCCACAAACCAGCCTTCAAGGTGCCTTTAGTTAATGTTGGGTGTCTTCGCGGATGCAGGGCGGGGACACGGAATCTTCGACTTTTCGGAGGAAGAGATGGCTGGCAACCCGGAAGCAGATAAACAACTCGATCCGGGCCAGAACTGTCAAAGCAGCCAGCAGTCCGCGAGCTCTGGAACCGAGTCCGCTCGGATAGCGATGAATTCGGACGAACGCAACAAAATGGAGAGCGCCTTGCCGGACCACAAAGTCGAGGACGAACCAGTCCAAGCCGCGATTGCGCTCATTCAAGGGAAATGGAAAATTGGCATTCTCTCTCGCCTACAACATGGTCCGCTCCGTTTGAGTCAACTGCGTAGACTGTTTCCCGGCGCATCGAAGAAGATGCTGACACAACAATTGCGCGAAATGGAAATGGACGGCCTTGTAGTGCGCTCTGATCAGAGCGCCAAAGTGCGTCATGTGGAGTATTCGTTGTCGGCGTCCCTTGGTTCTGCCGTGTTGCGCCTGATCGGCACATTGGCGCAGTGGGGAAGGCAGCATAAACCAGGTCATCCGCAGAGAGGCACGCAACGCGATCCCACGAACAATGACGAATGAATTGACGTTGCGCGCCTTCGTCTCAAGGAAGTATGTCAATATCATTCCACTATGGAACTATATTGACACGGAGGGAAATAACAATGCGTGGCACACGAGCGGTTGCACCGATAGGTTACACATTGCATTGACACCCAGGATTAAGGCATCAACTTAGGATCGGTCCCGACTAGATCGGTGTTTGCCATTACTAATCCAGCATTATTCTGGCAAGTCGTTGCTGGGATTGAATGAGAAGGCTTATCGGCACCAATCCAGCTTTCCGTTCCTCACGAAGAAATGAGCACCGCAACTTCCACCTTCCCAAATTGAGGGAGTGAGCGTCGGGCGGCGGAACAAATCTACGTCAACAGACCATCGATTCCTTCCAGCCAGAGGTAGTTGGATATGATCGCCGCATTTTGGGCATTGCAAGTGCGCCCATTTCAAATAGCCGTCACGTATTTCAACAAGCACCATATCTGAGCGTAATTCTTCACGTGCGGGACATTCCGATACCACATCTGCCAGAAATGCCGGTCTGGACAAGAATGGCAATCGGAAAACGATTTCGAGAAGGAAGAGAGGAAGAGGTCGCATTAGCTTTGATTTAGAAACGGTGTCATGTCTCCACGCCCGTCGTATTTCCTTTGGGCGCAAAGGGGGCAGTCAGGACTGCGTTTACCACCGGGGACCATGTCGGAATCCTTGATCCAATCGAATCGCCGCACACGTTCCGCGCAGTGGCCTTGCGCACCTCGAAAGCCAGTTAGTCGATGCAACAGTTCGTTAACCGCAACTGCCGCAATCTCAGTTGTAAATGTTACTACTGCTGGACTTGGATCAGTCCCGCCTGCTACATATCCGGCGCGCCGGTACTGCTCGTATCGAGCTGGGTCACATCGCAGCATCCCTTCTTCGAGCATCTTTTGCGGACTGATGAGGTGGCGACAGACTTGGCAGGGATACCCCGGCTGTATAACCGTAACCCGCCCATCGAAGCAGTCGTAGCCTCCCTGTTCATTGGGGTCAATCAAAACGCCCATGTCTATAACGGGAATCATATAGAAATACGCCAGACGATTAAGGAAATTGCGTCCCAGGTGATCGTCTGTACAGCCAAAAATCACGTCACATGCACGAAGCGGGTCCCGACATTCCGGTGAATCCGCGTGCCGATTAATGCGCACCACTGATCGAGCAAGGCCTATTTCGGCGATTGCATCACCCACAACATCAACTTTATAGCGATGAGCGATGGCGTCGGCTCGCGTTGAAAAATGCAGCCGATTCAGATTTGTGATGTCAACGCGATCTGGGTCAATGAGTAAAAACTGAGACACTCCACTTCGAGATAGCAAGCTAGCGACCGCCGACCCCGTCCCACCGCAACCCACGATACCTACTCGGAGACGCGCGAGATCTTCCGTCGAACGTGCACCAAATGCACGAGATTGACGATCAAACTCGACGGGGCTTGCTATGCTATCTCGTCCTGGATAGCGGATTTTGAGGCGATCTCCGATGACACGGGTTAACTGTGTCGAGTGCGCTTTTAAATCCGAGTTGTAGGCCCGAACAAGGAATTCGCCACTTCGATCCATGACCATTGCGAAATGTGGCCGTTCCGTTTCCATCCGTCTGAAGACAATATCGAAGGACTCCTTGTCGGCAATGTCATCCCGTTCAGAGAAGAAAAGGCTGCTCCCAGGATGCGAATGGGGGATGCAGATAGCATAATCTCGTGCCATCGCTTTTTTCGACAAATTGAACAGCGGCGTGGTAGACCAACTGAAAGACGTTGGCGTCCTCTCTAGGAACGCTTCTGCCGGAAGATCAATCACCTCACGCACGAGCGCGCGTTCTTCGATTGCCCCGGTCCAAGGATCGATCTGTCGCGAGCGACCGCAAAGCAAGAGAGCACCGTACTCATTCTCGTCGCGAAGAAGTGTCCGGTGCAGTTGCTGATAATGCTGTTCAAGCATTGTGAAAGTGTAGCGCACCATTAGGCGATCCGGAGCTCCCCACGGATGTAGCTGATAAACGTCCGCAAATTATCGACGCCAACGCGCCAATCTTTGTCATCTAAATGGCGCGACCAAAACTGCCATTTTTCCCCGAAGAGTTCAGAGTCGATGGCCGAATTCTGCGGGTCTCGTCCATCTGCACGTTTGAGTACTGGGATGGTATAAAAGCTATCAAGTTTCGTCGTGGCGTAGCTGTCAGGAATAATGACGAGAAGATCGCACGCATTAACTTTGACCAGCGAACCGTCATTTATCGTTCGCAGGTCGCCCGAGAAAGAGAATGCAGGGAACCGCAAACCACGGCGCTCTTTGCCATCCGGCATATTCTCAATGAGTTCCTGGTATTTGATGCCGTTTTCGCAAAGGAACTCCTGATCTTCCTCAGGAAGAAAGCTCATGGCGGGCTACTCCTCTGCTCCTGGATTCGTCTTCGGCTTTCGCGTCTGAAACTTCTTGATGCCCTTAGGCTCCGCCTCAAAATCAAGATCAACCGGTTGATCCGGCCCAATCTCCGGATCTTCGCCAGCACCAGGAACCAACTCGTTGACAACCCAGTCGGCGGGGCTCCCAGCAAGTTCGAGAATTTGGCGTCCCTTTATGTAACGTTCCGGCCAGTCCTTCTCCCCTTTGTTGACGATCAGCTTGTAGGGATGAGGCTCGTGTTCTATCGCTTCGAGCTCTTTTATGTCTCCTTCCAGACGCTCTTCATCCTGTTTCAAACGCTCTTCATCGCGTCTGATTTCCCGTTCAACCTCGTGCTCGCGTTCCCGTAGTTCGTCGGACATTCTGTCCACCTCCGTTAGACTTGTGGCGAACTGTGCATGGCGCGCCACGAGTTCAATTATGTTTCCGATCTTGGCGTATGTCAACAGCGCAAATTATTACGTCAATATGGCAAACGTGTTGAACCAGTATGATTACTAGTCAGAGAGACAAACGTGTTTGCTGGATTGACATAATGGCCAACGAAGTGCCACAATTTTATTTAGCCATGACTACTGAGAGCGAAAAGGCGTTCTACAGAGCATTCGGGCGAATGCTCTCTGAGATAAGGCGCAAAAAGCATATTTCGCAAGAAATGCTGGCTGATGAACTTGGTCTCTCACGAACGTCGATAACAAACATCGAAAAAGGCCGCCAGCCCGTGCAACTGTACTCCCTATACGTGATTGCCAGGTTGCTCGGCACAGATGTTAAAGAACTTCTGCCTTCCGCGGCCATTTTCGAACGCCCAGAACGGGCCAAGGGCCTGAATGTGAGCAGGTCAGAATGGCTTCAGACTATGAACGTAGTATTTGATCCCACAGGAGATGACGATGCCCACCATCGAACAACAAGCAGCAAGACTGCTCGAAGAGAATAATGTTAGCCGTGCACCGATCCCTGTTGATTCGATTGCAAAAGCTGTAGGTCTCGATGTGCGTTATGCACCCACCACTGATGATGTTTCAGGGGCGCTGATCCGAAACGGCAAATCTGCCGTTATTGCGGTGAATTCTGCTCAACACGAGAACCGACAACGCTTCACAATTGCCCACGAGATTGGCCATTTCATTTTGCACAAACGGACCGAGAGACACGTTGACGAAGACTTCCGAATAGACTACCGGAACACGGTATCCTCCGAAGCGACGCAGCGTAGCGAGATAGAAGCAAATGGATTTGCCGCAGCGCTCTTAATGCCAGGGAACTTCCTGAAAAGGGATCTACTGCGAATGGAGGTTGACGAGAGCGACGCTGACCAAACCATACAGACCTTGGCTGTTCGATATAAGGTCAGCCGTCGGGCGATGGAGCTTCGCCTGCTAAACCTCGGATTCATCTCACCAGTATGAGACGGCCTTATTTGCGTTTCTCGTTCACGGAAAGCTACGCCTGAAAGACGCGACGTAATCGATGACATAATGTCAGGCTCAATTTGTAACGAGAAGTACGGCTTGTGGTCGGCGATCTTGATGGATATGTTCTTAGATTGGCGGATTCAGGCCAATGCATGAACGGACTTCTTGACACGGTTTGTTGAATGCGTGCGCCTTCTGCAAACGTACTTGCAATTAACGCGGCCGCAAGCGCGCCGTGGTCGGAACCGGATCGCCGGGAAGAATCACATGCGCTTTCAATCGCTGTTGTGGAAAGTCGGCGGGATTCAGAGTGACAATGAAATCGGCCTTGCCCACTTCGGCGCAAGTGCAGAATGGTTCGTCATCCGGGTCCGGTGAAATTTCATTGCCGGCTGTCTCTGGTACTTCTTCCGCTTGCGAACGGATCAGGTTGATGACCGCGCCAATGAGATGGGAACGAACACCGCGACGCGCGAGAATCTCCTTGTACTCATCGACGATCTCTTCGCTGATCAACCAGACAAAGGTGTCATATTCGATCCAGTCCCGCAAAAATTTGGCGCTGGACACTGGCGACTGAGCGCCTTGCTGCTTGAAAGCTGCGATTCCAGCAACCAGGACGGACGTATCGACTACGCCTCTAGGCCGTTTTTTTCTGGGGTAGGGCAATGACGCTGATCTCCGGTGATTTCTTTCGTTGCGCCCGATACATCTTGATCTCATCCATGATTTCGCGGTCCGTTGCGCCCTTCAGGTCGCCGGAGGCTTCCTCGAAGGTGCTAGTGATCTCTTCCTTCCAGCCCTTCCGCTTTCTTCCGCTCGCTTCATCGCCGAGCAATGCCGTCTTCGGAAGCTGGGCTTCGAGTTCTCTGGCCAACGCCTGGAGCGGGATTTCGATTTTGACCACTTCTTTTCCCCGAACCGGCCGCGAAAGAATCGAGACATTGGAAAACAGCCCTGTCTTCGATCTTTCCGCGTCCTTGAAAATCTCCCTGGTGAATCTCGCCAGCAGGGGCACCGAGGTTCCCAGCGATTCTTTGAGGTAGAAAGCAACCTTGGCTTCCAGCAGCAGCGCAGCGTCGAAGACAAAGAACCGGTCCTTCCGCTGCGGCTGCAATACGCCGAACTGGACCAAATTCTGAAGATCCTTGGGCGTCACACCCAGAACCGCGCTGGCTTCTCGAAGTTTGAGCTGAATCGTCTGCATATCGCCACCTTCATCTAAAGTTTAGATGAAAACGGGCGGCAGAGCAAGGAATATGATTCGTCGAGCTAAAAACTGCTCGTTGCGCTATCCTGTGACCGGCAACAATCGTTCTGTCCACGACCAGGTTTCCAGAAACGGTTGGGGGCCAGTACAACTTTTCGGTGACTGGCCGACCGGTTGTAGACTGGCTCGAATGCTCGTAAGCAATCTTGCGAGACTTCGTCAAATATGCACTGAAAATTGTGCGTTACGTCAATTATCCTGGATAAGCCGAATGCTAGTATGCAGTTTGGAGCGAGCTTTCGCCAAAGTCGCTCCGAATGAGTTTTGCCTTATTTACGTGCATTCGGCTAGCCGGATTTCTCGCCAAATTGTTCGCCAAAAAGGGTGTCGAAAAGGCTCGAAGTTTTGCGTCGTTTTCTGCTGCACTCCGCTGAAAAACACGCTCCGAGACCTACTACGTCTCTTAGCAGCATGGTTGTAGCTTCGCCAGATTCCTCGCCAAAAAGGGCACGGAAAGGGCTCCAAATTGGGCATCGTTTTCCGCAGTACTCCTCTGAAAACCAAATTGCTCCATCGCTTGCTTCGCCTCACTTAACCGGAATCTCGTAAGCAATTCTCGGAATGCCGCGATCCAGCAGTGACGCTCCACCTCGATCTGCTTGGAGCATTTGCTCAACCACGTTGTGCGGTTCGGCGTCAGTCCCGCATTGGGCATCTAGAAACCCGAACATGATAAATCTGGCATTCAATTTAATAGGGCTACATCACATAGATTTCAATTTGCGAGGATACAACTTTTCACAGATATTTTTCAGCGCAAAACGTCAACAGACCGCCGACCGATCAGCCAATGGATAAAATCACTGAACGGTTCACACCGCAGCTAGGGCATGAGAAAGTATTTCAAGTCATTCGCCGCCTCCAATATGACAAGAAATCTGGAGGCATGAGGGAAGTTGACCTAAAGGACCCCTTAAAGCAGAAATACCGTCAGCCAAGGATTGTGAGGCCGGCTGAGATTGGAAACTCATGGCCGAAGACTAACATTCAAAATGGATCAAGGAATGCCGGGGCCGATCACCAACAGGGGCTGTGGCAATTGCCGAGAAGGGCTCCCTTTCGCCGCTAAGCCAACCAAGGGATTTGACTTATGGGGGGATGTGCGTCTTTTGCTTGTCGTCCAATGACGCTTGTGCTACATTACTTCTATGAGCCGTCTTAACACCATGACCGCCGAAATGTGTTGTTGCGCTGCTATGTGTTGCGCGCGTATGCATTCTGGCGTGAGGAAGTGGCTGGGCTAGAACAACGTACAAGCCGCTGTCTCGTTTATACCCACCGCCAGAGTTCGAACTGGCAGGTGGGTTTTCTATTTTGGGTTGAAATTGAGGCGGGTGCGGGGACGGGAGCAGTCGCCAAACAGGTTCCAGCAAGGGAGAAAACAATGGGCGTTCCTGAAATTCGTGTTGAAGAACTGAAGCGGCGGCTGGATGCCGGCGAGAATCTATTCTTACTCGATGTGCGCGAGGAGTTAGAGTACGAAATCTCCAATATCGGCGGGCAGTTGATTCCGCTCCCGGAGTTGTCGAAACGCCTTGATGAGCTCGACACGAATTCGAACATCGTAACGATCTGCAAGATGGGACCGCGGGGCGTGAAGGCCGCGCAATTGCTGCATGATGCAGGGTTCTCCCACGTGTGGAATCTGACCGGCGGAATTCACGCCTGGTCGGATCGCGTGGACCGGAGCGTCCGGAAGTACTAGAGATCGGTTTCTTATAGGCGCCGGTGGCGAAGCGGTCAACGCGCAGGTCTGCAAAACCTGTATTCGCGGGTTCAATTCCCGCCCGGCGCTCCAAATTCAGGTTGGAAACGAGTAGCGCAGCAGAGAGAATTTGTCTTTTTCATCTTTCGTTTTTTCCCTGGTATTGAAAAATATTTCCTTGCCGGGTGAATTTGTTGCAGTTACACTTTTGAACCAGAAGGAGCGTCCTCATGCCCGATGAAATTCTCCGCGCCTCACTAGGCGAACAAGCTGCATTTCAACTCGCAAATGTAACCAAGACAGCGCCGCAGTTCGGAGCGATTACGCCGCGCTGGCTGGTTCGCTTTCTGGACTGGAAGCCGCTCGAAGCCGGCACGTTCCGCGTCAACAAGGTCAATGAGAGCAAGGCCATCGAGTCGACCTGCGAACACTCAGACGAGTCCACGCTAGCTTCCACCTTTGTCGATTATCAGGAGAAGCCGCGGGAATACCGTCTGAGCAGCATCAATGCCATTCTCAATGTTCATACTCGTGTCTCCGACCTGCTCAGCAATCCCTACGATCAGGTTCGCGAGCAGTTGCGGTTGTTGATCGAGAGCGTGAAAGAAAAGCAGGAGAGCGAACTGCTGAACAATGCCGACTACGGACTGCTGAACAACATAGCCAACTCGCAGAAAATCAAGACGCGCAAGGGCGCGCCCACGCCGGACGATCTGGACGAGTTATTGACCAAGGTTTGGAAAGAGCCGTCGTTCTTTCTGGCGCATCCGCGCGCTATTGCGGCCTTTGGCCGCGAATGCACCCGCCGCGGCGTTCCACCGCCGACAGCGACTCTCTTCGGGACGCCGTTCCTCACTTGGCGCGGAGTTCCGTTGATTCCCTCCGACAAGATCGCCGTCAGAACCAAGGATCAGAAGTCGAAGATTCTGCTGGTGCGTGTAGGCGAGAAGAAGCAGGGCGTAGTGGGCCTCTTCCAGCCGGGACTGCCGGGCGAACAGAGCCCCGGTCTGTCGGTTCGCTTCATGGGCATCGATGAGCGCGCGCTTGCGTCTTATCTGGTATCTCTGTACTGCTCGGCAGCCATACTGACGGATGATGCAATTGGCCTGCTCGAAGACGTAGACGTGAGCCAATACCATGAGTACAAGTGACCGGACGCTCACATCAACAGCGCTTCCAGAGACTGGCGGTTGGGCTGCGGCGCTGCCGGTGAGCGAAGGCGCGCCTCCCGGCGTTCTCTCGCCTGCTGAGTTAGCGCGCATCGCCAACGAGCTCTTTGCGGCCCTGCCCGATGAGATTCAGCAGCCTTTAGTGGCTGCGGCCAGCGTGGTGCTGCCGCCCAACTCCGCCTTCACCGGAAACCCCTACGCGGCAGTGCCCAGCCCAACTGCGCCCGCAGCGCCGGGAATACTTGCGAGCCAGGCCGAAGCACAGCCGGGAACAATTGTCGCCGCTCCGGAGAGAAGCATTGCGCCGGATACGCGGTCGTCCGCTTCCGCGGCGCCTGCGGTTCCGGGCAGTGGAGTTGCAGCGCCGGCGTTTGGCTTCCTTCAGGACGCGCGGCCGCTGTTTCAAGAGCCGGCCGCGGAGCCTGGGACACAGCAGACTCCTGCGCACGCAACGAACGGCGCGGTTCCCAGTGACGAGGGATTTGCTTCGATTCCATTTTCTTTGCTCTCGGACATTCAACCATCTCGGTCTGCGGAGACTCCGCAGCCTCCGGCGCCTGCCGTTCCTGGCGCATTAGGCGTGGTCGATTCCTCGGCGGTTCCTGCCTTCTCGTTCATGGAGGATGCGCGGCCCCTGTTCTCAACCCCACCCACGATTCCCGGACCGGTTCCTGCCGCAGCCGCGAAGGATAATTCCGCGACTTATGCCCAGCCTTTCGCGTCGCCGCTGGATCGGAACGCGCCTCAACAACCTGGGGCGGTAACTCACGAACCGGATTTCCGCGCGCCGGCTTCCTACGATGCGCAGAGTCAGCCGCGGCAACTCGATCCGGAAAATGTTGTGCCGGTGGTGGTTCCCGGAGCTGGTCAGCCCGCGCAGTTGGGCGATCTTGGCCTTTCATCGTATTCGTTTGACGTGGAGGCGATTCGCCGCGACTTTCCGATTTTGCGCGAGCAAGTCAACGGGCACCCATTGATTTGGCTCGATAACGGAGCGACCACCCAGAAGCCACAGCCGGTGATCGACCGCCTGAGTTACTTCTACGAACACGAAAACTCGAACGTGCATCGCGCCGCGCACGAGTTGGCGGCGCGCTCGACGGATGCCTACGAGTCAGCCCGCGAGAAGACTCGCCGCTTTCTCAATGCCGGCGCGTCACGCGAGATCGTCTTTGTGCGCGGAGCGACGGAAGCTATCAACCTGGTTGCGCAAAGCTGGGGGCGCCGCAACATTCAGAAGGACGACGAGATTGTCATCACATGGCTGGAGCATCATGCCAACATTGTCCCCTGGCAGATGCTCTGCGCGGAAAAGGGCGCACGCCTGCGCGTTGCGCCGGTGGACGACTCCGGTCAGGTTTTGCTCGATGAGTACGAAAAGCTGCTTGGACCGAAAACTCGGTTGGTCTCGATCGCACACGTTTCGAATGCGCTGGGCACGGTGTTGCCGGTGAAGGAGATGGTCGAGGCCGCACATCGGCACGGCGCACGCGTGCTGGTTGACGGAGCGCAGGCGGTCTCTCATATGCGCGTCGATGTGCAATCCATCGGCTGCGACTTTTATGTTTTCTCAGGCCACAAGGTCTTCGCGCCAACCGGCATCGGCGTGGTCTATGGGAACTCCGAGGTGCTGGATAACATGCCTCCGTGGCAGGGCGGCGGCAACATGATTCAGGACGTCACCTTCGAGAGGACTCTTTATCAGCCGCCGCCGCAGCGATTCGAAGCCGGCACGGGCAGCATCGCCGATGCTGTTGGTCTGGGTGCGGCGATTGATTACCTTGACCGCGTTGGCATTGCCAATGTTTCGCGTCACGAACACATGCTCTTGACTTATGCCACAGCTGAGCTACTGAGGATTCCCGGGCTTCGCATCATCGGCACGGCAAAGGAAAAGGCTGCCGTTCTTTCCTTGGTGATGAATGGTTTTCGCCCGGAAGAGATTGGTGACTACCTCAACCGCAAGGGCATCGCCGTGCGCAGCGGTCATCACTGCGCGCAGCCGATCCTGCGGCGCTTTGGCCTGGAGAGCACGCTCCGCGCCACGTTTGCGCTGTACAACACTTGCGAAGAAGTGGATGCGCTGGTCGCGGCCTTGTGGGATCTGAGGCAGGGACGCAATCCCGGGCTCGTCTAGCAGAAAGTGCATCGCAACGGAAAACGGCCAGCCTCCGCATCGAGACTGGCCGTTTTCCATGTTTCCCATCAATACTTCGGCAGCGAAGGGTCGATCCTGTCAGCCCAGGCCATAATGCCGCCCGTCAGATTCAAGACCCGCTTGAAGCCCGACTGGCGCAGAAAGTCCACGGCCTTGGCGCTGCGCGCGCCGCTCTTGCAATGCACCACAATTTCACGGCTCGAATCCAGTTCATGCACGCGCGTAGGCAGATCGCCCAGCGGGATCAGGTGACCTTGAATGTTGCAGATCTGATATTCGTGCGGCTCGCGAACGTCGAGTACAAAGATATCCTCGCGGGCATCGAGACGATGCTTGAGTTCCTCGGGCTGAATCTCGGGAATCTTCGCGCTCGTTTTGGCTTCGGCCTCTTCTCCGCGAACGCCGCAGAACTGGTTGTAATCAATCAGTTCCTTGACCGTGGGATTCGCGCCGCAGACCGGGCACTCCGGATTCTTGCGCACGCGCACCTCGCGGAAGCTCATAGCCAGCGCATCCACCAGCAGCAGGCGGCCGATCAGCGGCGTGCCCGCGCCAAGGATCAGCTTGATGACTTCAGTTGCCTGGATCACGCCGAGCAGTCCCGGAAGCACGCCGAGAACTCCGCCTTCCGCGCAAGAAGGTACAAGTCCCGGCGGCGGCGGTTCAGGATACAAGCAGCGATAGCATGGACCATCCTTGCCGCCAAAGATACTGGCCTGCCCTTCAAAACGAAAGATGGACGCATAGACGTTGGGCTTGCCGCTGAGCACGCAGGCATCGTTGACCAGATAGCGCGTGGCGAAGTTATCCGTTCCGTCGGCAATGATGTCGAAGCCCTTGAAGATCTCCAGCGCGTTTTGACTGCTCAGATAGGTATCGAAACGCTTGATCTCGACAAAGGGATTGATCGCGGTCAGCTTGTCGATGGCCGAATCGAGCTTGAGGCGGCCTACATCGCTGGTGAAATGAAGTATCTGTCGTTGCAGATTCGTATAGTCCACCACATCAAAATCGACTAGGCCGAGTGTGCCTACTCCAGCAGCGGTGAGATACAGCGCCAGCGGCGATCCGAGGCCGCCTGTGCCCACGCACAACACTCGCGCGGCCTTTAGTTTCTTCTGGCCCTCCATCGTGACTTCAGGCATGATGAGGTGCCGCGAGTAGCGCAGAATCTCTTCGTTGCTCAGTGTTGCCGGACTTGTTTCAGTCAGGGTAGCCATTGATCTTCTCCAATTCTCCAACTTATTGAAATTCTCTTCGCGCTGCAGTTACTAACACTACAGTTGTATCTGGCTTTGGAGGCAGCTTTCCGGGCCTGAAGGCCGCGTTAGTTGCCCGTTTTTTAGGGGGTTGAAACCCCCTGTTCCCTCCGAATTTTCCGAAGTACAACTGTAGTACTAACTAAACTCCGCCGGCAACAGATGGAATGATGGAGAGGATGTCCGTCTCCTTGACCGGGGTCGCGTTCTCGCTGAGATAGCGAATGTTCTCATCGTTCAGATAGACATTGACAAACGAGCGCAGCTTTCCCTCCTCGGAGAAGAGATGTTTGCGCAAATCGGGATGCTGGGCAGCAAGATCGCTCAATGCCTCGCCAACGGTTTGCGCGCTGACTTCAATGACAGATTGCTTCCCGGCGTAGGGGCGCAGAGGTGTGGGAATCAATACTTTGATCGGCATATTTGTTCCTTTCTGAACGGTTCTGTGTTGTTTTTTCTTATTCCGCGCTCAATTCATAGAGTTCGTCTTCAAGGCGCTTCTCATCTTCCTCGCCGAGCAGCAGAAATGAGTTAGTCAGCACGGCGTGCCCTTTTTCAACGCTGGTAATTACATACGAACAGCCGGTCCAATGTGCTTCATCAAGATCGGTCGAGGACCACTGCGCAGGATGGTCGGGATGCGAGTGGTAAAAGCCCACAATGTCCTGACCGGCCAACAGCGCTTCACGCTGAATGCGCACCAATTCCGATGGCGCGATGTGATAGCGATTCTGCGGCGAATCCGTGCGCGTGTTTCCGCATTGCACTGCCGCTTTGACAACCTTTCCGCCCGCCTCGTCGAACTCGCCCACCAGCACGCCGCAGCACTCGTGCGGATAAGTGACCTCGCCATGCTGCCGCAACTGGTCGTAAAGCGCGCGGGGTATTCTCAATGCCACGGCCACTTACTCCTTGATTGAGGCGGTCTCGCCCCAGAAGTGTTCGCTCAGATACTTGTCGCCGGAGTCAGGGAAGATGGTGACCACAACGGACCCCGCATCGGCCTCTCGCGCAATCTGCAACGCGCCAACCAGCGCCGCTGCCGCGGAAACGCCGATGAGCAAGCCTTCTTCGCGGGCCGCTCTCCTGGCCATGGCGTGGGCTGCTTCTGTTTCGATGCCCAGCTCCGCGTCCGCGATGCTGGAATCGTAAATCTTGGGAATGATTGAGGATTCCATGTGCTTGGCTCCCTCGATGCCATGGAAGGGCGAGTCGGGCTGAAGCGAGATGCAACGGATTCCCGGATTCAGTTCCTTCAATCTCCGCGAAGTTCCCACGAAAGTTCCACTGGTGCCGAGGATAGCCACAAAGTGAGTCACTTGCCCCGCGGTCTGCTGCCAGATTTCATCGGCAGTTCCGTTGGCGTAATGCGCGCGCCAGTTGGCTTCGTTGGAATACTGATCGGCGTAGTAGTACTTTTCCGGATCTTCGGCAATCAACTCGCGCGCCTTGCGAATCGCACCATCCGAGCCATCTCCGGGATCGGTGTAAATAACTGTTGCACCGTAGGCACGGAGAATTCGCTTCCGTTCCACGGATACATTGGACGGCATACACAGTGTGATTGGAACGCCATAAGCCGCTCCCAGCATGGCGTATGCAATTCCAGTATTCCCGCTTGTCGAGTCCAGCAGCACCTTGCCTGTTCTCAGCTTGCCTGTCCGCAAAGCTTCATCCACAATGTTGGCTGCCGCGCGATCCTTAACCGATCCGCTGGGATTTGTCCATTCCGCTTTGGCCAACACCTGCACATCCTTCAGCCCGCTGGTGATGGCTTCCAGACGCAACAAAGGCGTGTTGCCGATTCGCTGCCTCAGATTGGCTCCCAATGCAGTTGCCATGCTCTCCCATCAATGCTGGTGACCAAAACCGCGACCATCGCGGCCTTTCCAATTCAATGCGCGCATCGTTGTTCAATGCGGCAGATTTGGCCTCGCCCACCCATAGATCCAAGCGCCCGCAAGCGCGCTTATCACCGCGACAACCATCACCGAAACACCATTGCCGATAAGCGCGAAGAGCGGTCCCGGACAAGCGCCGGTCAGCGCCCACCCCAATCCGAAGATCGCGCCGCCCGCCGCATAGCGAATCCCGCTGCCCAGCGATTTTGGTGGAATCGAGATACTCTCGCCGGAAACTGACTTGAGCCCCGCCCACTTGATCAGCGCGATGGAGAGGACCGCCGTCGCAATTGCCGAGCCGATGATGCCGTACATACGGAAGGACTGAAAGCGAAACATCTCTTGAATGCGGAACCAGGAAATTACTTCAGACCTGCTGAGAACGAAACCAAAGGCGATGCCCAGCAACAAGTAGACAGGCAGAAACGCCGGCTTGAGTGCTTGCTGCTCGGGGCTCGCCGCTCCGCAACCGTCTAATTCAGATGCAATCGGCGTAGTCATACTCCTCCCAAAACAAACGGCAGGATGAAATAGGTGGCGGCCAGACCTCCGGCAAAGAATCCTATAACCGCAATCAGTGACGGCAATTCAAAGTTGGCCAGCCCGCTGATGGCGTGGCCCGAGGTGCAGCCCCCGGCGTACGCGGTCCCAAAGCCCACCAGGAATCCGCCCATTACCACCGATAGAAACCCGCGCAGCGTGAGCAGCGCGTGCCATGTGAAGAGCTCGCGCGGGGCCACTCCGTGAAAGTCGTGAATTCCCAGTCGAGCCAATGAATTCCTGGTCTCGGCAGAGATCGCCACGTCGTGCGCCGCGCCGCTATGGAATGCCAGGAATCCGCCGATCAGAACCCCGGCCAGAAAGACAAGATTCCACAGGCCTGTCTTCCTCCAGTCATAGTGGAAAAACTCCACCTTGCCCGCAGCAATGGCCGCGCACAGGTGGCGCAGATTGCTTGAGATTCCGAAGACCTTGTTTCCGGTAATCAACAGCGCCGGAACAAATAGTCCAATCAACGGACCCGCAACATACCACGGCCATTCCGCCGTGAGCCAGCTTGTCATATGGGCTTACCTCCTTTCCACGCGGCCTCGCGCGCTACTTCTTATCTTTATTCCACCCGAACGCGATTTGGAACGAATTCTGATACATGCTCAGATTCGCTTCGCCGCCGCCATAAGCTGAAGGAATGGAGTTCACGCCATTCACTGTGTTATTGAAGGCGTGAATATACGCGAAGCTGATTTCCTTTCCGCTATTCGATGTCCAGGTTGCTCCCGCGTGCAGATGGTCCTTAATGACAGCCGGAGCGAGAAGGTTAAAGAATGTCTGCGAGCTATCGAACGGAACGCCGCCGTGGTTGTAGCCTCCGCGCAGAGTCAACGCCGGGTTCACGTCATAATCAAGCCCAACCTTGGAAACGTTGATATCGTGCCACCCGAATCCTGGGCCACTATCTGTTCCAAGCTGAGATGTGCTTGCCAGGGGGTTGGCAATCGACTTCACCGATCCATAGAGGATGCGCTCTTCGTCAAAAAGCAGCGTTGCCTTGGAGCCCAGCTTGACCGATGCGCCGCCGGCGAAGTTGGCCGGAACGTCGAAGCCGCCATGCTCGGCAAAGAGCCCGCTGTACTTGCTGAATTTGCTCACCCACGTGCGGCTTTGATAGGTTGCGCCCACGCTCACCGCTTTGTTCAACTTGCCCAGCCAACCCACGCGCACGCCGCCACCGGTCCCGTAAGAGCTTCCGTTGTTGCTGACTTTGGTGGGATCGCTGGAGGCGGCGCTTTCAAAGTTCTGCAATCCCTCAGCCGCGAAAAGCTGGATGTCGATATTCGCGGCGACCCCCAGGAAGTTATGCGCTCCCAGCTTGTACGCCAAGGTGGGGGAGATAAACACTTGCTCGATATTCACGCCGCTGTGATTCACGCCGCCGCTGCTCGGGCTGCCGAAGAGCGGAATCTTCTGCGTATAAGAGGTATTCAATCCGCCATTGCCATAGATTGCCACGCCCAGCGCCAGGTTGGGCCGGTACTGGAGACTGTAGCCAAGCTCGGGAAGCTCGAAGTTCTTGACCCGGTTGCCGTCATAGCTGGCTGCATTACCTAACAGTCCGTTGTTGGTGATGGTTGCCGAGCGATGCGGGCGAAACAACGTCAGCCCAATATCGAACCGATTGCCAACCAGAAGAAGCCCTGCCGGATTGGTGGCGCCCACCAGACTGTCGCCGGGCTTGGCAACGCCCGCACCGCCCTGGCCCTGCTGCTTGGTTCCGTAACCGGTCAAAAAGTATCCGTCGGTGGCAAACGACACATCTACGATCGACAGAAACGCAAGGACAAGGGGAAAGATTCGTTTGAAATTCAGTTTCATGCGGACAATCTCCTTATTTGCAGTGAGTCCATTGGAGCGTTAGCGCCGGATACATGGCTTGAAGACCTCCCATTCGGGGCATCTTCGCTTTCACTCGCTGGGTGGGAGTTGTTGCCGGGCTGACAGTGCTTTTATGGGCTCTAAATAGAAAACCCACCTGCCAGATCGACTTCCGGCGGTGGGCTAAGAAACTGCTTTAGCTGAAACCAGGCTCTAAGTTAGCTCAGCCCGGCCTCTACCTGCCAGAAGACACCCGGTGCGCGTACAAGCGCAACAACAAGGCGTACACGCCATGGTCTTCTGCAGGTTCGCTTCCATGCTCATAGATTACAAGGCGGCTTGCATGGTGTCAATCGAGTTATCCCATTCAGCGCCAATCACTTTACATTCCTCCCGGTCAGCCCCGCTGAAGTTTCCGCAGATTTTCGATGGCGCGATCGAGCGTCTCCAACTGCTTGCAGAAGGCAAATCGAACCTGTTGTGAACCGCCGCCAGGCTCGCTATAAAAACTGGAACCGGGAACGGCTGCAACGCCGATCTTTTGCACGAGCCGCTCGGCAAACTTCCTGTCGCTGGCCGCCGCAAAAGCGGAGATGTCCGTCATGATGTAATAGGCTCCACGTGGGGTATAAGCCTTGAACCCGGTTGCGCGCAACGCGCTCAGGAGTAAATTGCGGCGCAGCGCATAGTCCGCGGCCAGTTGCTCATAATAACTTTCAGGCAGGGCCAGCGCAGCTGTTCCGGCCGCTTGCAATGGCGCTGCCGCGCCAACGGTAAGAAAGTCATGCACCTTGCGGATGGCGGAGGTGAGTCTGGGCGGAGCGATGGCCCAGCCAACCCGCCAGCCGGTGACGCTATAGCTCTTGGAGAGACTATTGATTGTCACAGTGCGCTCGCGCATTCCCTCGATGGTGGCAATGGAGATGTGCTGGGTGCTGTCATAAAGGATGTGTTCGTAGATCTCGTCGGTGATGGCCAGAACGTCGAATTCGACACAGAGATCGCGGATCAGTTCGAGTTCTGCGCGGCTGAAAACTTTTCCGGTGGGATTGTGCGGCGTATTGAGGATGATGGCGCGCGTCTTTGGATTGAATGCTGCGCGCAGCGCGGCGGGGTCGAAGCTCCACTCGCCGTCCGCATCGGCTGGTGGATGGAGCACGACATAGCGGGGCGTTGCGCCGGAAAGGATGGCATCAGGACCGTAGTTTTCGTAGAAAGGCTCGAAGACCACAACCTCCTCGCCTGGATCGACAAGCGCCAGGAGCGAGGCAATCATCGCCTCGGTCGATCCGCAACAAACGGTGATCTCGCGCTCCGGATCGATCTCGATCTTTTGCCAGGCAGCAAACT
Organism: Occallatibacter sp.; assembly: GCA_049517315.1. Classification (GTDB taxonomy): domain Bacteria; phylum Acidobacteriota; class Terriglobia; order Terriglobales; family Acidobacteriaceae; genus Telmatobacter. The sequence continues at coordinate 40,682 of JBEKSE010000027.1, forward strand.
TCTGCGCGATGGCGCGGCGAAAGTTCTGTGCGCCCCAGGTGATGGCGTACTGATTGATGTTGGCGGCCACGGCTTTTTGTGCAGCGAGCTTCACGGCCGCTGGCGCCGGAAAATCCGGAAAGCCCTGCGCCAGATTCACCGCGCTATGTTCGATTGCCTGACGCGTCATATCGCGAATGACAGACTCTGTAAACTGCGCCGCCTTTTGACTGATTCGCACTGAAACAATTTCCTTTCGCTCGCTGGATGAACTCTCATTACCAGCTTGCCATACTTGCCCTGCGGGATGGCTCTTCCCGATGAAGAAGCCATCCCGCGCGAAGGCACAGTTTTGTGTTGGAGACGAACTCAGAAGATGATCTTCAGAGCGAGTTGCGCGTTGACCGGCTCACCGGGGCCGATGCCGGGATTGCCGATAGCCACGCCAATCGTGGAGTTGGTGGTCCCATTCTCGGAGGCATCCGACAATAATCCGAGCGGGGCCAGGTTGTTGTGGTTGAATGCGTTGTAGATCTCAGCGCGAAGCTGGAGCTTGACTGCTTCGGTGATCGGCGTAGTTTTCTGCACCGCAAGATCCAGGTTGTAGTAGCCGGGGTTGGAGAACTGGTTGCGGCGAGTGGTCGCATAGGCGCCCGTGGCAGCGTCCTTGAAGGCCGTGGGACTGAACCATTGGACGTACTTCGTGCCGTCGCTCTTGGTGACGATTGCGTGGCTGACCCCCGCAAACGGATTGGCAACCTGCAACTGGGCGCGGTCGCTGCCCTCGCCGTTGCCGCTCGGATTGCTGCTGGAGGCCACGGTGAAAGGCACGCCGCCGTGGAAGTTGAAGCCGGCGTTGATCTCCCAACCCTGGGTCAGCCGCCTGAACTGGTCCAAGCCCGGCAGGGAATAGCTCAGGAAGCCGGAGAACGCATGGCGCACGTCATAATCGGAGTTGCCATATTCGGCGCGCTCGTTGGTGGAATCTTGCGGCAGATAGGGCAACAGGCCGGTCTCATAGTCCAGGGCATGGGACCAGGTGTAGCCGAGCTGCGAAGTCAGCCCGTGGTAGTGGACCAGATTCAACGTGGCTTGCAGCGAGTTGTAATTGGAACTGAGGTTGCTGCGCAGTTCATTGATAAAACTGAAATTGTTGAACTGGCTGTAATATGGCCGCGACTGCTGCAGGGTCTTGCCGTCGATTGCGCGCTCGGCCGACGTTTCGGCCTGGTTGATGTCGTAGATGCCCGTCAGGTGTGTTCCCTTGGTTCCCACATAGCTGATCTGCGCCAGAATGTTTGGCGCGAAACTGTGCTGCACATTCAGGTTGTAGCTCTGCGTGTAGGAGGGGCGGAAGTTGCGCTCTAGAGTGGAGAGCGACACCGTGCCGAGTCCGGCCAGAGCATCCGCATAGCTATTGAAAACCAGCGTGCCGGAGGTGATTGTTCCACCAATTGCCGAAGCGGACGCCACCTCGTTGGAACCCGCGGGATTAAACTGCGGCCCAAATTTGGCGCCGTTGTTCAGCCATGTGTTATACAGCAGCTCGCGCAGGTAGATTGAATCGTAGTAGAGGCCGTAGCCGCCGCGGAGAACCGTCTGGCCAGCCTTGTCGATCCGGTAGGCGAAGCCCACGCGGGGACTGAAGCCGCCCACAAAGTTGTTGTAAAGCTTATCGACGTCCTTGCCCACGACGGCCAAGCCGGTCGTCAGCGAAGGATCGAAGATGGAAAGGTCTTGCTTGCCAGTGTAAGGCACGCCCTCAAAGTCGTAGCGAATGCCATAGTCAATGCTCAGCCTTTGGCGCACCTTCCAGGAGTCCTGCGCATACAGGGCGGCGGTGTCGATTTTGACCGTTCGGGTGGGATCTCCCCAGGTGATACTCGAGTTGGTCTCATCGGGCAGGCCGGCAAGGAAGTCTGCGAGGAAGGCAACATTGGCGTCGGTGATGTTTTCATCGGCTTTCCACGGGCCTTGCGTACCATCAAAGTAGAGACTGCCGCGCGAATTGCTGCGATAGAAGTCGTAAACCTGCTCGCGGCGGTACTCGCCGCCAAAGTGCAATTGGTGCGCTCCGACCGTCCAGTTCAGATCGTCGTCAAGATGACCGGTGCCGTCCGTGCGTCCCGATGGATTGGTCACGCCGATGGGATCAAAGCCGCTGCCGCCGCTGGCGAAGAGGCCGCCGCTGGAACCCGAAGTTGGGCCGATTTTGATGTAGGGCGCGCCCGGCACGGTGGAACCGGTATCCAGTCCCAGCGAGTTTGGATCAAAGCTGGTATTGACGTCGGAAAAGACCTGGTGAAAATAGCTGACGCCCGCCGCCAACTGATTGGCGATGGAGGGTGTCACGACACGGTTATAAACCACCGAGTAATTCTGCACATGGATGGGCGCGTTTTCAAAGTACCAGGGGAGCGAAGAGCCGACCGGCGCAGTCTGTGTGCCGTTGCCCGCAAACCAGTTGACGGACAAATGATCCTTGCTCGACAGGTTCTCATCCAGCTTGATGATGCTGTTATAGCTGTATCCGGTCACATTGCCGGTCGAGTGATAGTTGCCGGCTGGATCGGCCGCGCCAGTCAGCGCATTCGCCGGCCACAAGGTTGAAAGCAGTTTTGCTGAAACGGCATCAGGGGTCACTTCATACTGGCTCAAGATCGCAAGGGCCTCGGTCTGGTAGGCGGCCGAAGGCTCCACCGCCGTCGCGGCGCTTGCTCCCAGAAGAAACCATTGCTTTTCAGCGGAAAGGAAGAAGAACGACTTGTTCTGCTTGATGGCTCCGCCCAGTGAAAAACCGACATGCTGGTTGCGTGTCTCCGGTGTGCTGCTGGCAAATGGATTGCGCGCCTGAAAAGCCTCGTTATGGTTGAAGTAGTAAGCCGAACCATGCAATTGGTTGCTTCCACTACGGATGGTCAGGTTGACAGTGCCGCCGGGATTGCGCCCCAACTCCGTGGAGCCGGAGGAGACAAAGGAGTAATTCTCAATGGCATCCACGGGCAGCAATACGCCGGCAATGCCGTTGACGCCGGTCTGATTCACGGCCGGGATGTTCCACCACAAGTCGTTGTTGTCGGTTCCCTCGATCTGATAGTTGACGTCGTTGGAGCGCGTGCCATTGATGCTGAAGAGGAATCCGCCGCCGCCGGTGGTAAGGCCGCCAAAGCCGGTTGCTTGTCCGATCAACTGCGTATAATCGCGTCCGTTGCTGGGCAGGTTCTTTAACTCCTCCTCGGGCAAGACAGTCGCCTGGGTATCGGTAACCTGATCGAGTGCCAATGCATTGGCTGTCACCTCCACCGTTTGCGCCGTGCTGCTCACCTTGAGTTTTACAGGCAGGATGTAGTTGGCGCCTGCCGTGACGATGATCTTGTTCACCTTTTCCGTCGAGAAGCCTTGTGCCGCGATGGTGACTGAATATTCGCCCAAGGGCAGATTCGAGAAAGCAAATTCACCTGCGCTGGAACTTGCGGACTTATAGAAGGCGTTGGTGGAAGTTTCCACTGCTGTCACCTGTGCTCCTGAAACCGCGGCGCCCAATTGATCGGTGACCGTGCCGTTGATGCCGCCGCGAAAGCTCTGGCCAAAGCTGGTGACGGGCAGCGCGAAAAGCACGGCGAACGCCAGCAGCAAATGAGTAAATACACTTCGGGTACGTGAATGAATCATTGCGTCTTTCCTCCAATGAATTTTGGGTAGAGTTGTCCTGTCAGCCCCGAATGAAGATAAAAACAAGCACGGATGAGCGGGCGCTCATGAACGCACAAACGGAGCTAGATTGTCTGGGTGGGTGTCAACAACAACAGCGGAATGGAATAACGTGTAACTCCATTTTTGGATTATATGAATAATGCCAGGAGAATTGCAAATGAATTTTTTCGAAGGCGGAAAATCGAGCTGCAAAAGAGACATCGCTGCTGGAAAACTGTTCGTTCATTTTTTGGTGGACACAATTACTGGGGGTAAGCAGACGCAGGCGCCTCCACAAACTCCGCGCCACATACACCACTAATATTACTGTGTTACTAGAATCCGCAGTTGTCCGCAAGATTGAACATGTTTTGCAGCGGGTTGCCATCACGGTCTTCATCTCTTAGAGCGAAACTAGAGTTGATGTGGCCTGTCAATTTGTGTGCTGGGTTGCCGCTCCCTGTTGGTCGCGTCGACTTGGTGCAGTGGTTTCGGGATACAGTCACTCTGGTTTCGCTGTAGTCAGTGCAGCCGCTCTTTGGTGGAACGGCTGCACAAACTTTGGGCACGTTTCGATTCTGGAGCCAGAGAGACTAGAAGGTGATGCGGCCCCCAATTTGGATTTGTCGGGGAGTGTTGTAATCGGAGGTTATCTGGCCAAACGTCGAACTGCCCAGGGTGGTATTAGGCAGTGCAAACCATGGATGGTTAAGGATGTTCTGAACCTCCGCGCGGAACGCGACGTTCAGGTGTTCCTTGATGGCAACAGTCTTTATCAGCGTTGTGTCCCAGTTACCCGCTCCGGAACCAGGGCCACGCAGTACGGTGTCAGCCTTGGATTCGTTGCCAAACTGGAATTCGTTCACTGCGGTAAAGGCGTTTGGGTTGATGTATCCGCTGACTCGGCTGTACAGAGAGCCGGATGTCTTCTGACTGACGCCAGGATTGATGTTGGGGCGCTGAACGGCCGCGCCGAACAAACTATTCTGATTGTTTTGTGTGATGTCCAGAGGAAATCCACTCTGATAGTAAGCTACGGCGCTCAGTTGCCAATCGCTGATGACGTAATTCCACCTTCCCGCATCGCTCAGGAATCTCTTACCCTTGCCGAACGGAAGTACATAAGAACCAGCCAGGGTGAAGCGATTTGGAACATCGATAAAGGAGCGGCCCCACTCCGACTTCAGATCATAAATGTTCTGCGGACCCGAATTGGAGCTGCCCGAAGGACTGGATGTCTCATAAGAGCCATCGAGATTGCGCGACCAGGTGTAGGTGCTAAGGAAAGTCAGCCCTGAAGTGAACCTTCGTTCAATGCGCGCCGCGAGCGAGTTATAACTTGACGCGCTATCGGTGGTAATTACGTTGACAGAAGCAAATTGAGGAAAAGGCAATAACAACTGATAATAGGGAACCGTCTGTTGGCCGATCAGTCCCGGACCTCCTGATTGATAAAAAGGATTGGCGGTAGGGGCACTCAATGCTGTCGCGCCGAGTGAGAAATAGGATGGGTTGAGCTGGTCGATATTGGTTCGACCTCCGCCCGCGGGCGATGCGCTGCCGCCGCCCTGTGGCGAGGGCAGCAGATGATGACCGCGCGATCCTACGTAGTTCACTTCCAGAATAGTGTTGTGGGCCAACTGACGCTGTACGCCGGTGGAGAACTGGTAGATGACCGGAGACTTGATGTTTTCGCTATATGCCGCAATGGGATCGCCGATGCCAGTAAGCAGGCGATTGACGTTTCCGGTGGGCGCTTGCGGTCCGCCGGGAAACGGGTTGCTGAGCGAGAAACTCGGCGCAGGAGTCAGATCGCCATTATTGCTGGAGACAAGCGGCGTCTCAGTGGTAAAGCCGGTTTGCAGAGCCGCTGTGGCATCGTAGCGCAAAGGCGAATAGAAAACTCCAACGCCGCCGCGAATCGTTGTCTTTTGTCCGAGCGCATAGGAGTATCCAAGACGAGGGGCGAACTTGGCTTTCGAGAGCTGTCCGGTTTCATTGCGGCCGCCCGTTCCAGCAAACTCGAGTCCGCCAACCGTCCCCGGAACAATACTAGCAAGCGGGCTGGCGACGGTTGGGTTGAATCCAACCACCTCGTTATTGTTGGCGTCTTTCAGGCCGGTCTCGTATTCATAACGCAAGCCAATGTCAAGAGTCAGCTTTTTCGAGATTCGGAATTCGTCTTGCACGTACGCGCCCCAGTAGTTGATGTACTGGTAAAAACGCTGTGACTCCTCAATCTGGCCGCTGGTCGGAAGGCCCAGAAGAAGGTCGGCGATGGCGCTTCCTGATGCGCCTCCATTGGGTGTGTTAGGAGTTTGTTCCGTGAAGTTGCCGGTGAAAGTGAAGGCCCCTGGAGCGCTTTGAAAATCAGTAAAAGAGAGGTCGATGGAGCGGTAATCGAAGCCTGCCTTGATGCTGTGCTTGCCGGCCTCCTTGGCAATCTGGGTGAAGAGATTTCTGGAGTACCAGAAGTCTCTGGTTGCCGTTGAATCGCTCAGCGAAGTGTAGTTCGTTACATTGACCGGCGGAAAGAAGTTCTGCTGGTAGTTATAGGCAGGCAGTCCGAGAGTGGTGGGACTGAAGCCTGTGCTCAGCGGCAGAATGACATTGGGGAAGCGGTTGAAGCCAAAGCGGACGCTGAGGATGGTGGTGGGATTGACGGTGAAGATGTTATTCAGATTTGTCGCGTCCACGTGCCGGTTATAGGTGATGGATTCCGACCCGGGCGCGGTCCCCAGTGCATTGCCAAAGGGAATCAGGCAGAAGTAGTGCAGATAGGAGACATTGGCCGTCCACCACTTGAAAAACTGTTCATCGACCTTGCCAACGAACTCGTGGCCCTTATTGGCCGGGCCCGGCACGTCCGAAACATAGTTGGATCCTCCTGAAGGCAGTCCCTGCACCTTGGCGTGGGGGTAGTAACTGAGGATGTTCTTCCCGACAGTGCTGAGGGGAATGCTGGCATTCGCGAGGTTGTTGCCAGGGATCGGCTGCCGTGTATTTGGGTCATAAAGCGTGATAGGAACCGGGGCGCCATTCTCAAGGACGAAACTTTGCGAGAAATCTCCCGTGCGTTCGAGGTCAGTTGGCACCTGATAGCTGTCTCGCAGGAAATTAGCTTCGTTGAAGCCCTCCTCGGCAAAGAAGAAGAACGTCTTGTTTCTTCCGTCGTAAATGTGAGGAACGATCACCGGGCCGCCAATCGAGCCAGCATAACTGTAGAAAGGGGTATTGGGCCGCGGAATGCCGTTCAGCTTGTTAAAGAAGTCGTTGGCATTGTATACAGACTGACTTGTAACTCCGAAGAGCGAGCCGTGAAGGCTGTTAGTGCCCGACTTAAGCAGCGTGTTGTAAACGCCGCCACCCGTTCTTCCCACTTCGGCGTCGTACGTGGTTATCTGCACCTTGAGTTCCTGGGTGGCTTCGGTGGCGGGAATGATTGTGGGCCGGTTGACGGTGTCGGTGATGGGCACGCCATCGATCAAGTATTGATTGGTGGACTCTGGGCTGCCGGCAATGGATACTGTAGATGTATCGCTCTGGTCGATGAAGCCGGAACCTCTAATTACGGGCAGTACATTCTGCGAGATATTGATGACAGTGTACTGGTTTCGTCCGTTGCTGGTAGAGACTGGCAGATCGAGGAGTTTCTGCTCTTCCAATGCCGTAGACGTCGAACCGTTTGTGGTATCGAGCAATGGACTAGCCGCGGAAATCTCGACGGTCTGCGATATATCGCCAACTTCGAGTGATACGTCTACCGTCACAGATTGTTGCGTACCGACATTGATGCCGCTGCGTTCAAAGCGCTTGAATCCCGCGCCCTCGACGACGACACGATAGATAGCCGGGTCAACCTGGCTGAAGGTATAGAGTCCCGCGCCATCCGAGACGGCCACTCGCGTCAACTTTCTGGCTTGGTCGATGAGCGAGACCTTGGCTCCGGAAACTACTGCGTTACTGGGGTCTGTTACCAGTCCGCGAACTTCGCCATGGTAGGACTGTGCGGAAAGCGGCACTGAAATAAAAAGGAAAAGGGCGCTGAATATTTTGCGTACTGAGATCATCTGAATTCTCCTAAGAATGAGGAAAGTGAGAGAAAGCCCGCTGCTGTGGACAGACCTTCGGCGACGCCGAATACACCTTCGGCATGTAATTTTCACTGGAATGAAGGATTTTGAATAGAACCGCGCGGACGCGCGTCAGTTTGCGGAGGAGCGACAACAGCGGAATGATGCGCTCCGCGTAACGAAGCGCACCGGCACAGCGGCGGAAAAAGCGGATTGGATGCGGAAGGAGATCATGGGATCAGGCTCCAAGGACCTGCGGAAGCCGGGATAACTCGTCGTCAGTGCTGTCATTGGGAACCGAGCAACCAGGAGTGAGGATGAACTTGCTTCCCGCAGCGTTGCTTGCGCTCTGCCACTGTTCACGAATCTGCGCCGGAGTGAGATCCTTGTACTTCACCTCGTCGATTCCGGTGGCGATCGTCTGTGAGAATTTGCTCCGCACTGTGCTCACCTGAACACCGCTCGTCTGCACAGACCAATTGACGACCGGCGCCTTGAAGCCTACGAACTGATCGACATATTCGTTTTCCCAATGTAGATGCAGAAAGCTCAGCTTTGCGCCGGCTGTCGCTTCAAAGAAACGCTTGTCGAACGGCGCGCTGAACCTGGCGTAGTCCGCTGGCGAAAGTTCCTCGCGCCTGGCGTTCGCAATCGAGAAGAGTATCCCCGAAGCTCCCACTTCGAAGGCTCGTTTTGCATGGTTAATGTGCGACTGAGTGATTACATCGAGGGCGTCGAGCAGCCGTTGCGGGTTCTCTTGCTGCAAGCGGAGGACTTCTTCTTTCGACGACAGCTTGACGGCAACCTGCCAGGGATTGAAGGCCGTCTCAAGAATGTAGGCGTCGCCATTCAATCCCCTGTTGATGAGATCCAAGGCATGAATCTGATCGGGGAAAGGGTTGTCGAGGACCTTCAACTCATACCAGTTGCCCTCGGGCTTCGGATACGGATAATCACTCATCACCTTGACGATGTCCGTCTTGAACTTCCAGTGATAATCCAAGGTTGCTTTGGCGTGGACTTCCGGAGTCTGCGGTCCGAAATGGTGCCAATGCGTAAAGGGTGGCCGGTCCACATCGCGCCCCGCGAGTGCGCGGTCCACGCGCTCTTTGCGGGCGAGCGGCCTTCGGCCCGCCACCTGACCCAGGATGGGTTGCGTGAGGGCGATGCCGGCCAATGCAGAGGCAGAAACGAGGAAACTCCTGCGATCAATCATGAACTGCTCCATAAAAGCGGGTGAATAACGATGGATGGAGTCCACACGCAGAAGCACTGCTTCGGTTCCACTGAAAAATCGATTGGCGGTGTGCAATCGCGCCTGCGCAGGAATGAGCAAAATCGTCGCTGAGGAGGTCAGCGACAACAGAGCGTGCGACAGGCGAGGATGGGGCTGGTAATCAATCTCATCTCTTGTGAATAAACAACTCCGCAAATGTTGTCACGGAAATGTTAGTTTCGCATCGATTCATGTCAATGTCAAATCGAGTGACTGCGAAGTTTGCTTCTTGCGAGATATTGGCGTTAGGGAAGGCGCCCCCATACCCGCCCTGTATCAGCGAGGAATCTCCGCGCCGGTTGCGATCGACGTGCGCTTCTTTGCCCGACAAATCGCGCGATCGAGATCGGCGATCAGATCCTCCTCGTCCTCGATGCCGACCGAGACTCTGACCAGGTCAGGAGGCAGTTCGCGCTGTGCCAGGACCTCGGGGGGAACACTGGCATGCGACATGGCGCCGGGCAAGCTGATGGAGGAATTTACGCTCCCGAAACTGACCGTGATGCGGAAGAGTTTCGCATGCTCGGCGATGGCTTTTGATAACTCGACGGAACCCGTCGTGAAGCTCAGCACCGACCCGGCCCCGCGTGCCTGCGAGCGCTGGATCGCATAGCCTCGGTTCTCGATTAAACCCGGGAAATATACCCGCTGGATATCCTGATGACTCGAAAGAAACCGTGCGATTGCCAGCGCGTTTCTTTGCTGGCAATCCACTCTGAGCTTCAGTGTCTTCAGGCCGCGAAGCAGTAGATAACAATCGAACGGCGCGAGGGAATTGCCCTCGGCATTCTGCACAAAGTAGATCTGCTCGGCCAGCTTCTCGTCCTTCACCACGATCGCACCAGCAATCACATCGTGATGCCCGCACAGGAATTTTGTAGCCGAATGCAGAACGATATCGGCTCCAAGATCGAGAGGATTTTGCAAGTACGGCGACATGGTGCTGTTATCCACGCACAGAAGCGCACCGTGGTCATGAGCGATGGCCGCGATGCGGCGGAGATCGATCACGCGCAGCAGCGGATTGGTCGGCGACTCGATATGAATCAGCCGTGTACTTGGGGTAATCTGCTGTTCGAAACGCTCCGGGTCGCTGGCATCGGCGTAGCGCGCGACAATGCCGCTGCGATCGAGGATCTTTGAGAACAGGCGACATGTTCCGCCATACAGATCGCTGTCGGCAAGAATCTCTTCACCGCTTCGCAGGAGCTTCGTCACCGTGCTGATGGCGGCCATTCCACTCGAAAAGCAAAAACCGCGCGATCCATTCTCCAACGATGCGAGATGCTTTTCGAGAACTGCGCGGGTCGGGTTGCCGCTGCGCGAATAGTCGTACTCTCCGAATGAGTCTGCGTGCTCCTGTTCGAATGTCGCGGTCTGATAGATGGGCGTGGAGATTGGGCGGAATCGGTCTCCCGGAGCGGGATCAAAGCTTACAAGTCGGCTAGCGAATTTCATGGGAAACCTCCTCCGTCGTTTCGGCACAACCAGCGGCCACGAAAGCCTGGTCCAGGTCGGCGATGATATCTTCCGCGGCTTCGAGTCCCACCGAGAGGCGGACCAGGCCATCCGAGATGCCTAAGCTCCGCCGCAACTCTGGATCGAGATCCGCGTGCGTTGTAGAAGAGGGATGGGTGATCAGCGTCTCGAGACCGCCCAAGCTCTCCGCGCGCGAACAAAGCTTCACGCTGTTCAATGCACGGATGGTCGCCTCGACTCCGGCTTTCAATTCGAAGGCAATCATTGCGCCGGGCGAGCTTTGTTGTTTCCGGGCGAGGGCCTTCTGCGGAAACGAGTCGAGCCCTGGATAGTAGACTCGCTCAACCGCAGGGTGATCCTCCAGCCACCGCGCGATGATCGACGCACCCTCGCAATGGAGTCTGAGACGAGCCGGCAAAGTCTTGATTCCTTGCAGCGTGAGCCAGGCCTCGAAGGGAGCCTGCGTGGTGCCGATGGTCTTGCGAATCAAGCGGAAGCGTTCGAGCAGCTTCTCGTCTCGCGTGGCGAGCGAACCGCCGACGGTCGCGTTATGGCCATCGATGTACTTGGTTGTCGAAAGCACGGAGATGTCTGCACCAAGCAAGAGCGGCTTTTGAAGAATCGGAGTCAGGAAGGTGTTATCGACCGCGAGAAGAATCGAGTGCCGCTTTGTAATCTGTGCCACTGCGTCAATGTCGGTCAACTTCAACGTGGGATTGCCGGGCGTCTCGAGAAAAACGATGCGCGTTGTTGGGGTGATCGCGGCTTCAACGTTGGCAGCGTCGGAGGTATCAACGAACGATGCGGTAATTTCCAAACCGTCGAGCACCTCTCGAAACAGCCGCATGGTGCCGCCATATACGACATCGGAAATTACCGCATGATCGCCGGCCTTCAGCACAGACAGGAAAAGCGTGGCGATCGCGGCCATGCCGGTACGAAAACAGACAGCGGGAGGCGTTCCTTCGAGGGCCCCGATTACCTTTTCCAATGCGTCTACGGTTGGATTGGAGACTCGCGAGTAACTGAAGCCCTTGTCAACGCCAACGGCATCGTGAACGAAAGTGCTGGTCTGATAGAGCGGGAAGAGAATCGAACTGGCGTGGGAATCCAGCGTTCGTCCGCCATGAATTGCAACTGTAGAAACCTGCAGGTCTTGTGTGCTCAACGCAATCTCCATTGATGCTGGTGAAAATGCATCTAGAAACAACTCAGCCGCCTTGGAGTATCCCAGGCGGCTGCCAGTATGGAGATTGAGTCGGGTGAACTCAGACTTCCGAAGCTGGCCTGCAACCGCCTGGGTTACGCATGGCCATTGGCATTCGAGAAGTAAGGATCAATGTCACTCGGGGTGTCCTGCTCTTAAGAAGTTGTCTTATCCTAGCACAACGAATATCAGATCAACCAATAGGTCTTGGCCGTCCTGTAGAACATCTTTAGTTTCAACACCGGGCACGACGAGGTTCGGCGTAGGAAACCACACAAGTGAGGCGAGTCCTATCCGACAGAAAAGGCAACTCCCGCGCTGCACGTTTCGGCTTCGCGCTCACGCCTGGCGGCAACTTCACGCGCCCGCGCTGTTCAATGACTTGACATGATAATGTCGGGGCCGCGTTAGCTACCTCGCTCAAGCCGCGTTGAGCGGCTCACACCGTAAAACCCCGGCTCTGCCGGGACATTTACAAGCAGCTCGTTGAGCTATCCTGTGACCGGCAATGACCGTTCTGTCCACGACCAGGTTTCCAGAAGCGGTTGGGGGCCAGGTTAACTTTTCTGTGACTGGCCAAGTGCTTGTAAGCGGTTCTGGAGCGGGCATTCGCCAAAGTTGCTACGAACGACGTTTTGCCTTATTTACAACCATTCGGCTAGTTGCATTTCTCGCCAAATTGTTCGCCAAAAAGGGTGCCGAAAGGGCTCCAAATTTGGCGAAATCGTCCGCTGTACTCCGAAGAAAACAAACGTACTCCGGGTCTTACGGGTCCGCTCTTAACCGACAGGTTGTAGGTTCGATTCCTACCGCGTCCACCAATAAATCAACAAGTTAGACTACTTCCTGTGCCGTTGAGTGCAACGGTCATCGATCTTGTTTTGCGCTTCGGCCATACGGTCAACTTAGTGTGTGATATGCGTCACCTTCGACTGCACACCTCAGACTGTATGAAAGGTGGGTAATAGAGAAACGCCGATCGACCAGGCAAAGGAGCAAGACAACGACACATAGAGTCAGAGCGGCAGTCATGTTTCTGCTGGTCACTTCCATTGCGGGTGCTGCCTTCGCGCAGGCGCGCGGTGCAGACATCTTCAAGGCCAAGTGCGCGAAGTGCCACGGCGACGATGGGCTCGCCGCCACTTCTGTCGCCAAGAGCATGAAGATTGAGTCGTTCAAGAGTCCGGAGATGATGAAGTGGAGCGATGCCCAGTTCATCGCCTTCACGAAGATGACTTACAAGGATAATGGACCGACCGATGCGCAGATCAAGGATGTCGTGGCATACATTCGCAAATTGCAAAAGCAGTAGCGCGAAGGCAAGCTCAAGAAACAGAATGTTTGCGATTGGCGTGCCCGGCAGCTTGGCCGCTCGCACCGTAAGCGCCATGAGAAGAACTATGTGCTTTGTTTGTCGATTTAAGGCTGGTTTGCAAGGGCCTTAATTTCCGTGCCGTTCCCGTGCCATTGCCGCCGCGTTGAGGTGGTGAAAACTGTACATCGTGCCATCTGCTGCGCTGTAAGTTGTTGAAATTACGTTGTCCAGCGGATTCGATTCCTACCGCGTCCACCATAGGATCAATCACTTAGCTAAATTTGCGCTCTACTTGCGCTGCGTTTGCATGGAATGCAAGCCCATGCCACGTTGAAGCCCGCCGTGCTCATCGCATCCGGGGCCACGGCCCCATAGACGTCCATGGTAGTGCGATGTCCGGATGTCGCATATCCTCTGCTGCACGCCAATGGGAGTCTTCACAGAGTCCAGCCAAGAGCGGTGAGTGTGCGGGAAAGCGTGCGAACTGATGTGCCCAATTCCAGAGGACTGCGATGCCCGCTCCAGCTCTTGCCGGGTATATTCGTTTGCAGCCGAAGAGCAAACAATTCCGCGTAAAATTGGGATAGTCAGGAGTTCGGATGAAGAGTGTTATTGGCTTCTTGAGCTTGATATTACTATTGGAAATGACGAGCAGCGCAGGTGCAGCAGCGCGCGCCGATGAAAGTCCGTGGTCAGAGCGCGCGGCGAACGCGGCCATCGAACGTTGGCCGGATGGCCGCTTTGTTCCCGACGGTCAGCGATGGGCCTGGAACTACGAACTGGGTACACTGCTGGAAGGCGTGGATGCCGTGTGGCTGAACACAGCTGATCCGCGCTACTACAAATACATCAAGAGCTCCGTCGATCAGTTTGTCATGGCCGATGGCTCCATCCCAACATGGAAGCCGGAAGAAAACCAGCTCGACAACATTCTGCTGGGACGCCAACTTTTGCTCTTGTACGGAGTTACCCAGGATGCGCGCTACGCCAAGGCCGCTACGCTGCTTTATCAGCAGCTTATTCGTCAGCCTCGCAACGTGTCGGGTGGCTTCTGGCATAAGCAGAGATATCCCAATCAAATGTGGTTGGATGGGCTCTATATGGCCGAGCCATTCTATGCCGAATACGCGGCGACGTTTCATTATCCCGAAGCATTTGAAGATATTACTCATCAGTTTGTATTGTTGAGCGAGCATACACGCGATCCGAAGACCGGCCTGCTCTACCACGGATGGGATGAATCGAAGCAAGAGCGCTGGGCCGACAAGCAGACCGGCCTATCTTCGCAGTTCTGGGCCAGAGGCATGGGCTGGGCGATGATGGCGCTGGTAGATACTCTGGCCTATTATCCCGATGACGATCCCGGCCGCGCGAAGTTGATCGCTGAGCTTGAGCAAGACGCCGCTGCGGTGGCGCGCTACCAGGACAATGCGACAGGCCTCTGGTATCAGGTACTCGACAAAGCCGGCGCGGAGGGGAATTACCCGGAGTCTTCCGCATCCTGCATGTTTGTTTACGCGTTGGCCAAGGGCGTGCGTCAAGGCTATCTTCCTCAACGCTATCTTGCCGATGCGGAGCGCGGGTATAACGGCATCGTGAACCGTTTCATTAAAGCTGGGCCAGGCGATGCGGTCGCGCTAGATGGAACTGTGAAAGGTGTGGGTCTTGGCGGCGATCCATACAGGGACGGTAGCTACTCCTATTACATCGGCGAGAAGACGGCCACAAACGATCCAAAAGGAGTGGGTGCTTTTCTTCTGGCCAGTGCGGAGATAGAGAACGCTGCAAATGCAAAGCTGGGTCGCGGCAAGACTGTTTTGCTTGATGCGTGGTTCAATAGCCAAACGCGGCAGGACGCATTCGGCCAGCGAGTCTTCTTTCACTACAAATGGAATGACCTGAGTAATAGCGGCTACTCTCTCTTCGGTCACATCTTCAACAACTTCGGCGCGGAAACAAAAACTCTCTATAAAGCGCCTACGCTCGAAGCGCTTCGCAAGGCGCAGCTATACATCATCGTCTCTCCAGATAATCCGGCGAAGAACCCGAACCCGCATTATATGCAGCCGGAGGACGCGGCGCAGATTGCGGAATGGGTCAAGGCCGGCGGCGTGCTGGTGATTATGGAAAACGATCCAGTGAACGCGGACCTCGAGCACCTGAACCTGCTGGCCAAGCAATTCGGCATCCACTACAACAATGTGTTGCGCAATAAGGTGGAAGGGAGCAAATTCGAGATGGGAAAGATTTCAATCGATGGCGCCGATGCTATCTTCCACAAGCCGCACACCATTTTTATGAAAGAGATATGCACCATCGCCGTGAAACCTCCAGCCAGCGCATTGCTTCGCGATAGCGGAGATATTGTGATGGCCACGGCGCGTTACGGTAAAGGAACGGTCTTCGCCACGGTTGATCCCTGGCTCTACAACGAATACACCGATGGCCGAAAGCTCCCTGCAGAGTATGACAATTACGCGGCGGGCCAAGAACTTGTGCGATGGATTCTCGCGCAGATTCCGCGCGAGTTTCCCAAGACGACACCCGCTCCATTAAACAACAAAACCACCACTCACAAGAATTGAGGCGGTTCGATCACCAGGTGGCGAGCGGCGAACTCGCACGGGTCGATGTCGGCGATAGAGTCCGTGGCGAAGTACGCTTCAGAAGCCCCGCAAGATGTTAGCGTATGCGCAAAAAAGGCGCCTGCTCGAGCGAGAGCAGGCGTTATGGAGGTAGTTCAACAACACTTATTGGTGAGATTCAGCGCGCGGGCGGCAATCAGTCACCGCCCGCGCGGTGTGAAGTTGACAAACGCTAGAAGCGGAGATGGCCGCCAACCTGGATGATGCGGTTGTTGCCGCCGTTGCCGGTGATCTCACCGAAATTCACGTTGTTCATCGCGGCTGTCGGCGCGCCAAGTTCGACCCAGTTGAAGACGTTGATAGCTTCACCGCGGAACTCGAACTTGAGCTGATTGTGGAGTTCGATGTTGCGAACCACTGATGCGTCAACATCGCGGTAGCCCGGATCAGACAGAGAAGCGGGGCGCTCGAGTCCAAGAAGATTGAGCGGTCCGGTACCGGGGCAAGTTACGCCAGCGGTGGTTGTTCCAGCTATGCAATAGGCTGACGTGTTGAACCACTGGGCCATCTCGGCGGCACGGCTTCCCTTGATAGTGTGCGCGGTCATGCCGGGGATGATGCTGGGACGATTGTTCCCCTGGCCATCGAAATAGTTATCCACGCCGGTTGTGACTGTGAAAGGCTGACCGCTGTTGAAGGTGACGTTTGCGGTAATTGTCCAGCCATTCAATGCATTTCTGACAATCGGGTTAAAATCGCTGAAATAGTCTGGAGACCATACTGCCCATCCAGACACCATTTGACGCCTGTCCTGATCTGAACGCTGCTTCTTCTCAAGGTACTGGTAGTTGTAATCCATGATGATGTTGTTTAGCGAGGTGCCGTCCAGGTTGCTGCTCTGCAGGGTATGGCTCCAGGTGTAGTTTCCCTTTGCGCTGACGCGATGCGTGAGACGCTTCTCAACAGTAACCTGCAAGCCGTTGTAATTAGAGCCCTGATTGGCCTGGATGTTGTACACGTTCGAATAGAGCGGGGTTGCGGCCGATAGGCCGTACTCCGAGTTCAGTTTGCGGCGGTTATTGACTGTGGCGCTGGTATTTGCGTAACCACAAGCTTGAGTCAGGTCAGTGCAACTCGGTCCCGATGTGCCGGCGGCGGTGATGTTGAACTGCGCCGGGTTGAGATCTTCATAGATCGGCTGCCTGCGATTAAGCGAGCCGACATAGTTTGCGCTCAGGGCAAGAGTGCTGGTGATCTGCTGTTGGAAGCCAAAGTTGAGCTGATAGGTGAAGGGCCACTTGAAGTTCGGGTCCATCGAGGAGACCTGGTTGAGCGCCAGGAAGCTGGCGGTCCCGGTTCCGGCAGTGAAGGTGAGCGTCGGGAAAGGATTTACTCCGTTCGGAAATTCGGTCGGATCGTTCTCGTAGGGATGAGTAACCGAGTTGACCTTGCTGAATGTGGGACGAACCGCATAGGGAGCGAAGTTCGAGGGCAATTCCCATAGGTTGCCGGAGATGCCGCCGAAGAAGATGCCGCCGGCGCCGTGAATGACCGTCTTGCCGTTGCCGAAGACATCATACGAGAAGCCTACGCGGGGCGAGACATGATAGAGCGGAGTGAACGCGCCTCCCTTTGGCACACCGGGATCTCCAGGGAAGAGCATTCCGATGGGAGCCAGTTGGTTGCCGGTCTTGCCGGAGATATTGACCGTGGTGAATGCGTGGGACTGCACGCCGGGCATGAAGTTGGTCTCGCGGTTCTCTGTGTCGGTGGGAGCCTGCTGCCAATCGTAGCGGATACCCAAATTGACAGTCAGGCGATGGAGAACGTGCCAGTCATCCTGTGCAAAGCCGCTGTAATTGAAGTAGTTGGCATCGGCATATTCGCCTGTGTCCTGTTCGAAGGTGTTGGGATAACCGGAGATGAAGTCAGATAGCGAATAATTCGTGCGAGCTCCGGCGGCTGTCGTGAAAGCGAAGACGCCGTAGTTATCCAACGAAGTCAGTTGGAAGTCCTTCTCCAGGCCGGCTTCACCGCCCAGGTAGAGGGTATGCCTGCCGCGGGTCGTGTTGAGAACATCGCGAAGCCCATATTGGTTGGTGCCCGCCTTGGGGCCGGTGATTGACTGCGTCAGGCCGAACCAGTTGGAATCGCTGATCTGTCCGCGAGACGGGACACCGGAGATACCGAAGTCAGAACCGAAGGTAGCCCATGTGTCGGTGGCTGGAACGGGAATGCGCCCGCCGTATTGGCGAGTGTAGCTAACCCATGCCTGGTTCACGGTCCGCGGACTGATTGTCCAGGTATCGCTCACATTGGCGTTCTTCTGCCAAGCCGAGTAGTCGGAGAGGGACCAACTCGAAGTGAGGCCACCGGGAAGGGTGACGTAGGTGGAGTCGTACTGGAAGTAACTGAGTGTAAGGCGGTGAGCTTCCGTTAACTGGTGATCGGTCTTGATCAGGAATTCATTGTTGTTTGCCGGAGCCGCATCGAACTCATGGTGGGTGTACTTCGTGTCGCCAAACGCTCCGGGATTTTGAAGAAGAGCTCCCGTGTTGGCGAGAGGGCCGGTCATGTTTCCATTGGCGAGATACTTCAGGACGTTTTGAATGGTGGGGTCAAGCGCAGTGCTGGGAAGCGAGTTATTTGCGTATGGCAAGCCCGTCGCACGGTTGCAGACCCAGAACTGGATGGCCGCGTTGTCCGCTTTTGTCGGAGCGTTCTTACAATCGTTGGTGCTGGTAGGTGAATCGGTTGGGTCTGCAGTTGGTGTATTTTCTGAGAAATCTCCTTCCATCTGGGCGACATCGGGCACGGAGCTCGTGTATTGCGTCGCTGTCCGGAACCGGTAGCCGCCCCAGCTGCCGAAGAAGAAGTCCTTGTTGTGACGAATAGGTCCACCGAATGTGGCGCCAAAGCGGTGCTGAACGTAGGGGTTCTTGCTGGCGGTGTTGAAGGTCGTGGCGTTGAAGTTCCGCGAGCGATAGAACTCGAAGGCCGAACCATGATATTGATTCGTTCCGGACTTGGTGACGACGCTGACGACCGCTGCGGCGTAGCGTCCAAGCTGCGCGCTGAAGTTATTGGTCTGCACATCATACTGACTGGTGGCGTCGGGGTTGGGGTTGGCATTGCCGCTGTTGCGCAAGCCGGTCATATTGAGTCCGCCATCGAGATAATAAGAGACCTGTCCGGTGAAATCGTCTGTAGAGCCGTTGATATAGACGTGATACTCGTTGAATCCGAGGCTGTTTGTCGGAGGATCTGAAACGTGTTGCACGCCCGGAGTGAGCTGGAGCAGTTCGAATGTGTCGCGGTTGATCAGCGGCATATTGTCGATTTGCACATTGGATACGGTATTCCCAAGTGTGGCGCTGGTCAGATTAACCAGTGGAACGTCTGCAGTAACGCTGATGGTTTCGTTCTGACCGCCTATTTCCATGGTCAAATTCAAGGTCGCATTTTCCATGACGGAGAGGACAATGCCGCTGCGGTCAAGCTTCTTGAAGCCGGCGGCGACGACAGAAACCTTGTAGGGACCCAAAGGAAGGAAGTCCTCGTGAAAAGAGCCATCGTCCTTGGAAGTGGCGACGCGAACGAAATTCGTATCGGTCTGGGTGAGCGTGATTTTCGCGTTGGAAACAACAGCGCCGGTCGGATCTGTGATATTTCCAGAAAGACTTGCGGTGCTGAGCTGCGCGTAAGCTCCAATCGCAGCAAAAGCAGTCATCAGCAGGGCGAGCAACGCCCAGCGCTTGCATTGCGTGAAATTCATAGAGTGGCTCTCCTTGGTTTTAATCTTGCCGAGCGTATCGCTCTTTTGTTCTAAGTGCATGGTTTCAAAAGGTGTGTGCAGCGTCATGGCCATACTCCTTAGTGTTTTGGGCTATGCATTCGTTCTCACAGCGAGTACGGACGCGCGCCAGCGGTTATAGATTGAGCTTTGCAGCGGTAAGCCCATCGATTGCGGCTTCGATCCTGCAAGTTCCGTTGTGAAGCAGCGAAATTTCCGCGCGCCCATTCGCCAGTTGCAATTGCCGCGAGGCGCGTGTGGTTCCGAGATTGTCAATGAGGTTTCCATAGCCAACGAGCGAGAATCGAACTAACCTGGCGGAGTCGAGACAAAGAACTCCATTCGCGTCAAAGAGTTTTGCCTCGACGGTAATCAGCTTGTCTTTGTGCGCTGTTTGAAAGAGCCGGATTTCGGCGGGCTCTCCCCAGGGCTCGGTTTGATAAGTAAGGGCTAACTCGTCGGTAAGAGTTACTCCCTGGTTGACCGCGATGACGCGCAGGTGGTTCACGCCGCCGGCAAATGGAACCTTCCATCGCAGGCCCGCAGCAGGAAAGTTCTGGCTATTGCGGCGCATTGTTCCCTGGGAGACGCCATTCAGAAAGAGTTCTGCGAAGTCACAATTGGAATACACATGCACATCGCGCTTTTCGCCAGCTTTTCCCCAACGGACAGGCCAGCTATGGCCATAGATGTGGACCATCGGCTTTTCAGACCAGTAGGACTGAAAGACGTAGAAGGATTCCTTCCTGGTCAGATCACGCTCGGTGACGCCCTTCTGATTGATTAGCGGAATGGGATTGTCGCCGCGCAAAGGAGAAGCGAAATCCTTGAAGATCCACTGCGCCGACCCGGTGAGCCAATCGAGCTTCTCCTGGGTTTTAATGTGCCAATCGAAGAGATTGCAGGCGTAAGTCTCTGACCAGTCGCCATCCTTTGAAACGCGGACTTTGCCACCACTCATGCGGTAATCCAGGCCGCGCTCCTCGGTTCCAGAGCCGGTGGCTACTTTACGCAGCACAGCGTCAGGGTCTTCCGAGTGGCGTCCGGCATGGCTGTCAGCGCCCCATTCAATATGGATGAACCGCTTGACGCGTCCGCGCCAGGCAGCCAAGCTCTGCTCGTACTCGCGGTAGCTCCCTCCATACCAGCCAGCCCAAATCGAGGGCGCATAGACATCTGGAATATCGCTCGCGAAATCGCAACGGCGAAATGCTGTTAGCCGGGAGTTGTCGAGCCGATGCGCAAGATCGCGCATCTCAGTCATGAATGCGCGAATATCCTTTTGGTCAAGGATGGGATATTCATCCGGCCAATCGTCCTCGTTGCCCAGGCCCCAAAGAATGACAGAGGGGTGGTTGTAATGCTGATCAATCATGTGGGCAAGCATGGCTTTTGCGTTCTGCTTCAATGCCTCGTCGCCGACCCCGGCGCGGCACCATGGAACCTCTTCCCAAACCATCAGGCCCAGTTCGTCGCACAGGCCGAGCACCAGCCGATCTTGTTGGTAGTGTGCGAGCCGGATGAAGTTTGCGCCCATCTCGCGGATCATGCGCATCTCTTCGCGCACCAGATCGTCGCTCATCGCGGCGGCCACACCCGCGTGGTCCGCGTGACGGTGAGTTCCGCGCAACAGCACACGCTTGCCGTTTAATCGAAACGGGCCGTGCTCGAGGAATTCAATCTGCCGTATGCCAAAGCGCTCGTCCAGATGCGTCTGCCCGGCGGGACTCGTAAGCGTAACCCGGCAGCGATAGAGGCGAGGCGATTCCGGCGACCAGAGTTGCGGCGATGGGAGGCGAAATTCTGCAAGTTGGGTAAAATCACCCCACGCTGCGATTGATCTGGACGAGCGATGAATGGAGCGGTCTGACGCATCCCAGACCTCAATTGAAATCTCACAGAGCGCGCTTTTGCCGGATGGATTGTAGAGCCTGGACTGAACCGTCACCTGCGCTGATCCATCCGATGCGACTGCTGGTAGGATGTGAAGCGAATCGAGTGCAAAAGCGGGAAGATAGACCAGGTTTACATGCCGGTAAAGGCCTCCATAGAGGCAAAAGTCACTGAGTTCGGACGGAATGCGCTCGTGATCCGGAGTGTTGTCGCAACAGACCGCAATCGGAACGCCATCTTTTGTCTCGGCTGGCGAAAGTTGCTTGACCGCTTCGGTGATGTCGAAAGCAAACTCGTCATAACCGCCAACGTGCGTTGCGATAAGCGTCGAGCTGACCCACAACGAAGTCGTCTGCCCAGCGCCCTGGAAGTGCAGTATCGTTCGACCATCAGTAAAGGGATTCGTCAGGGGCAGCCGCGTGCGATACCATCCCTGACCGCGGAAGTAGGGCTGGGCAGGGTCGCACTCATTGAGCGCGTTGAAGCAGTGAGGCAGCTCCGCCGCCTCCCATGGGTCACTCTGCGCGGAACTCCAGACTTGCTGAATGCTGATGGCGCCGCGATGAAACTGCCAACCCGAGTCCAGCTGCGTGGAGTGGAGAACCGACCCGTCTAATGGAGAGATGGACTTCATGGCGATGGCGCGGAGCGGGGCGGAGAGCATGCCCCCAGCAGTTGAGAGAGACGCGGTCAGCATGAATTGCCGTCGCGACAAGTGAAGCAAGAGGTCCTCTTTCCGAAAAGCGAAGTTGTGTCGCTGCCCCGGGATGCCGTTGTTAATTTGGGTCGCGATTGATTTTCCAGCCATGGCAATGCCGACAATTTTCACGTCGCAATATACAGGCTTTCATCAAACTTGCCGATACTCCGCCTCGGCGCATACCTGTGGCAAGTGACTAACCGTTTGACTCCGGAGTGTGTGGGAACCCGCGCAGAATGAGTGTGTTAACGTTATTGTTTTTGGTTGTGACAAACGTGCTTGCACGCCTCAGGAACGGCGAGTATCATCCAAAGAATCAAATGAATAGCAGCGGCGAATCACGGGAAGCCTGGCATCCGCAGAACCGGCAGGACTGCGATGCGGTACTACGCGAGTTGCACGAGGTTCTGGCCAGTCCTCATTTCTGCAACAGCAAACGCTACCCGGCGCTCCTGCAATATATTGTGGAAAATACGCTGGCCGGCAAGTCCGAGTTATTAAAAGAACGGACCATCGGAGTGGAAGTCTTCGATCGGCGTCCGAGTTACGACACCAGCGCCGATACGGTTGTGCGCTATACCGCCGGTGAAGTACGGAAGCGACTGATGCTTCACTATTCTGAATCCGGCCGGAGTTCGAGCATCCGAATCTCGCTGCCGGCAGGGTCCTATATTCCTGAGTTTCTGCAAGGTCAAGACCATCGCGAAGAGACAGGAAACGGCACCGGCTTTCAAGCCGCGCATACCCTTGCCGTTGATGGACTTTCACCCGCAGGTGGCGAGGCACCGGAGCCGGAATCCTTTGTGGCATCGTCGAGTACGAATTCCCTGACTGATATTTCGGCTGGCATAGCTCAAAGTCCGTTTTCTCGATTGAGAGGATTGGCGACGAAGCGAGTCACATGGCTGGCCGCGGCCATAATACTGGTGGCTTTAGTGGTCGCAGGGATACAGTGGCGATCCGGCGCTGTCCGGCCGCAAGCAGCCGTGGATGATTTCTGGGGACCGGTCTTGAAGGGGCAGCACACGGTACTGATTTGCGCAGGAGGCGTCGTATTTCAGCAAAATGCTTTTTCCGGTGTGATCACAGCCGGCAAGGACATCGAGTACCCATTTGTCTCCATGCAGATTGCCTCGGCGATTTCGCAAATCAGCGGCGTTACGGAGCATTACGGAGTGGCGACGGAGTTACATTCCTCGCCGTCAACTCCTCTGACTGTGCTCCGCGAACACACTGCCGTGTTGCTCGGCGGATACAACAACCAGTGGACAATGCGCTTATTGCTGCCACAGAGATATCAATTCACGCCCGAGCCGGTTGAATCGATTATCGATCGGACGCAGCCGCAGATACATTGGGAGCGGGACCGTTCTCAGCCATACTCAAGCGCCGACGATTATGCATTGCTGGCGCGATTTCGTGACACTACGACCGATGGCTGGGTCGTGGTGCTCGCTGGTCTGGGCCGCAACGGCACCGAGGCTGCCGCGCAATTCGCCACCAGTCCCCACTACATGGAATTGCTTCGTGACAAGATGGGAAGAGACTTTTCAACTCAGAATATCGAGGCAGTCTTGAAGGTCAACGTCATCGACGGAAAGACCGGCGCGCCCTCAATTCTGACGGTGTATTCCTGGTGAGCTGCCGCGAAACTTTGCTCGGTGAGCTAAGACGACAGCAACTTCCAAAACAGACGGCGGCGCTGAAATCAACAGTGGCTTGCTGACCAACTGATCATGGATCAACCCTGGAGGTAAATTGAAAGAAAAAATCCTCTACTGGCTAATAAAGTGAGAAGATCGAAAGCTACAAGGCGCAACCGGCCGCCAACCATTCTCGACGTCGCCAGAGAAGCTGATGTCGGCGTGATGTCTGTGTCGCGCGTGATTAACGACAATCCCAGCGTCAAAGCCGAGACCCGCGCCAGAGTTATAAAGGCTATTGCCAAAATAGGCTATGCGCCGAACGACGCGGCGCGGATGCTCAAAGGGCGAAGCGGACGGACAATCGGCCTGGTCGTGCCTGATCTCTCCGATTACTTTGCAAGTTGTTTCCATGCAATCCAGAAAGTTGCCATTCAGCACAACTTTCAGACAATGGTGGTTGCGACAGGAAGAAGCGCGGTTGTGGAAGACCGACAGCTTGAGTCCATCCGGAATCATCACATCGCCGGATTATTGATTGTTCCCTCCGGCAGCAACGGGAGACGATTGAAGATGCTGCAGGATTGCGGCATTCCAATTGTCGCCCTTGACCGGCCCGCGAAGGGAATTCAAGCCGACACAGTGCTGGTGGAGAACAGAGAAGGCGCGGAGTTAGGAGTCCGGCATCTGATCGAGCACGGCCACAAAAGGATTGTCTGCGTAGGTTTCGACTCCGGCAGCTACACGGTCCACGAGCGTATCGAAGGCTACAAACAGGCGATGCGCAGCGCAGGCCTGCAGCCTATTCTCTGCGACCAGGTCAACACACTCGAGGCTATGCAGTCGCTTGTGTCTCGCTGGTCAACCGGGAAGAATCGCCCGACAGCGGTTTTTTCCGTGAAGCGGATTTCTTCCGTCCTTCTCATCCAGGCACTGCACTTCTACAAGATACGAGTGCCGGAACAAATCGCTGTGGTAGGATTCGACGACTTTGAACTTGCCGAGGTTTTGGGAACGCCGCTCACCGTTGTTCGCCAATCGCCGACTGACGTAGCGCACACTGCCGCAGAGTTGCTGTTCACGAAAATCTCGAATGTGAAAGAAGGACGGCTGCCGGAACAGAAACCGGCCAAGGTGCTGTTTCCAGTCGAGTTGATTCTGCGCAGATCCTGCGGATGCTCGGAGTGAGAAAGGCCGACTAAGAAAGCTCTGATTAAGTACATTCTGTCAAACAGACGCTCCCTCAGAGGCTAAAGCCTGAAGCCCTTCATTGTTTTGCTGCATCTACGGCACGGCTGAAGCTGTGCCCTTTCAAAGCATCAACTTACTCAGAGATTCTCTAAGTTCCGCATATAGCGCTGCGATTAACTAACTCTTGCTTTACAAAAAACAATTCTGGCTATTAACTGAGACGCACAATAGAATTTGGATTTTGCCGACGAGTGCGTCAGCGAGCGAGGCGATAAACCTCGGAGCCCGCCAGCAAAAATCCACCAGTGCCGTAGACATAGCTGGAGGTTGGAGTAAATGCTCCGGGTGCTGCGCCCACGGGCTGCATGCTGCCCAACCTGCCGTCCTGATAAATGTGGGCAACCAGGCCCTGCCAGGCGCGCTGAACAACCGGCTTGTAAATCTTGCCATCGAGAAGGCCTGAGTTAATCCCGTAAGCAAAGCCATAAGTAAAGAACGCGGAGCCGGAGATTTCCGGAAGTTTATAGTCAGCTTCATCGAGCAGGCCTGCTCTCCAGAGGCCGTCCGCACCCTGCAAAGATGCCAGCTTCTGCGCCATCTGTTGAAACTGCGCAACATACCTTGGGCGGGAGGGGTAGTCGGCCGGCATATCCGCCAGCACGCGCGCAAGTCCGGCAAAAACCCAGCCGTTGCCGCGCGACCAGAAGATACTGTTGCCATTTGCTTCGTGCGCGTCAAAGTATGACCTGTCGCGGAAGTACAAGCTGCCCTTTGGACTGTAAAGCAAGCCGGAGGTAATCCACCATTCATGATCCATGAAGTCAAGGTATTTCCGCTCACCGGTCGCCTTGCTCAGTTTGGCAAGCACCGGCGGAGCCATGAACAATGCATCGCACCACCACCATAACGGCTTCTGTGCATCGTCGGGCAGTTGCATCACGGCGTCTACACGGTCTTTTACAGGAGCGATCATGACAGGATCATGGTGGCGGGAATAAAGGTCCAGATAGGCTTGACCGACTGCCAGATCGTCCGCATGAGCCAGGCGTGGGCCGGGCTGCCAGTCTAATCTCCTCCCAAGCACCAGCATCGCGTCCTGATACTTTTTGCCGTTTGCGGCTTGGGGAACGGCCATGAAGCCCGCGTAGAGCGCGGCAAATGTCCAATCCCTATTGAACCCCTCAGTGGCTCGCGCCAACTGCCAATCGGCAACCTTCTGCATTGCGCGGCTGATGTCTTTGCGTTTGAGCGCGGGTGAGAGATCGGAGGCGAAGGGAAGCGAAACAGCCGGCGCATCTCCGACCCAGGGATTGTCGGCCGGCTTCGTCGATTGCCCGGAAAGAGCAAAAGAACATAACAGCAGCGTTAGCGTTGCTATTACCACGGCGTGCCATAAATGTTTCGGCAAACGCATAGACAAGGGCCTACTATTCGCTTGATTTGCGCGAGAGCAGAGAATGGCCCTGCCGCGCATCCGTTGCGAATGTCCGTCGATACCCATGCAGTGCCTTTCCGGCGATAACGTTATCTATTAGGATGGAGATTACAGTAGGAATGTGAGGGATGTCAACCGCGCAACGGGCCCTGCGGTTCGGCAGCCAATGAACATTGTTAACGGTCTCGGGAAGTGGAATATCCTGCTAACGGCCATACTTTCAACACGCAAATCGGGCCACTCGTGCGCTTGTGAAAGCCTAAATTGCCTTTTCCAGCACAATTTTGGTATCGTTATTGCTGATAAGGAACCGCGATGAATGATTTACGCGCTCAGATTAAGCCTTTAGCAAGCGTGCGATGGGATTGCATCAGCCTGGGCGAAGTGATGCTGCGGCTTGATCCTGTTGAAGATCGCATCCACACGGCGCGGAATTTTCGCGTCTGGGAAGGCGGCGGCGAGTACAACGTGGCTCGCGGATTGCGCCGCTGCTTTGGCCTCCGGACTGTCATTGCCACGGCTCTGGCGGACAATGCGGTCGGCCGGCTAGTGGAAGATTTGATGTTGCAGGGAGGCGTGGATCAGGAACTGGTGCGATGGGCTCCCTCTGATGGAGTCGGCCGCACGGTTCGCAATGGTCTGAATTTTACGGAGCGCGGTTACGGCGTTCGTGCAGGGCTGGGTTGCTCTGACCGGGGAAATACGGCGGTCTCGCAACTGAAGCCGGGAGACTTTGACTGGGGCCACATCTTCGGAGCGGAATGCGGAGCGCGCTGGTTCCACACTGGCGGCATCTTCGCAGCACTCTCCGATACGACGATTGCCGTGGCTGGCGAGGCGATGGACGCAGCGCGAAACGCGGGGACAACAATATCCTACGATCTGAATTATCGCGAGTCTCTCTGGAAATCTATCGGCGGCAAATCAAGGGCGCAAGAGGTAAACCGCGAGCTGGTGCGGAAGGTCGATGTTCTCTTCGGTAATGAAGAGGACTTCTCCGCCATGCTCGGCGTCGAGGTTTCGGGAGTGAGCCAGGGCTTTGACGAGTTGCCGGTGGAGAGTTATGGCAAGATGCTCCGCGATCTCTCCAGCGCCTATCCGAACCTGAAGATCATTGCGTCCACGCTGCGCACGGCGCACACTGCATCGGAAAACGGCTGGGGCGCGATTGCGCTGCATTGGGGAGGAATCGCCCTGGTCGCGCAACGCAACATCGGCATACTCGACCGCGTAGGCGGCGGCGATTCTTTTGCTTCGGGCCTCATCTATGGATTGCTTGCCGGCAAGGATGTGGAGTGGGCCGTGAAGTGCGGAGTGGCGCATGGCGCGCTGGCCATGACAACGCCTGGCGATACGAGCACCGCGAGCCTGGCCGAGGTGCTGCGCGTGATGGGCGGCGGCGCGGCCCGCATTTCAAGATAATGAGTTTCTCAACGCTGGATGTGCAACATGCGGAAAGAATGTGATCCCGTGAAAATACTGCAAATGGCGGACGCCGTTCGCTACCGCACGATGACTACGGAAGAATTGCGCGAGACGTTTCTGCTCAGCGATCTTTTTCAACCTGGAAAGGTTTGCCTGACTTATGTTGATCTTGACCGCGCGGTGATCGGTTCCTCGGTACCCACCGGCGAGCCGCTGCCGCTGCTGACTGATGACGCACTCAGGGCTGCGTACTTTACCGAGCGCCGCGAGCTGGGGATTCTCAATATTGGCGCTGCCGGAACAGTTACCGTGAATGGCGACGCGCACGAACTGAAGCAACTCGATGCGCTGTACGTGGGCCGGGGAAATGAGAAGATTGTTTTTTCCAGCGCCGACCCGAAGCATCCGGCCGAGTTCTATCTGCTGAGTTATCCCGCTCATGCCGTGTATCCTACGCGGCTAATTCATTCGGCGGAAGAAGCAAAGACGACCCTCGGCTCGGCGGAGACTGCAAATCTGCGCGATATCACTAAGATCATTCACCTTGAAGGCACGAGTAGTTGCCAGTTGGTGATGGGCTTTACGCAATTGGCCTCCGGAAGTGTGTGGAACACAATGCCGGCACACACGCACACGAGGCGGTCGGAGGTCTATTTGTACTTCAACATCGCGGCGGAGCAGCGCGTCGTGCACCTTATGGGTCCGGGCGACGAGACGCGGCACATCGTGGTTGCGGACAAACAAGTCGTTATCTCTCCCGGCTGGTCGATTCATGCTGGTGTCGGAACCAGGAATTATTCTTTCTGCTGGGGAATGGGCGGAGAGAACCAGGTTTACAGTGACATGGATCCGTTAGCGATTGCGGATTTAAAGTAGCCGGAAGGAATTGCGCGATGATCTTGGAACGATTCAGTTTGACGGGAAAAACGGCGCTGGTGACAGGATCGTCGCGCGGTCTGGGCGCGGCAATCGCGCTGGCGCTGGCGGAGGCGGGAGCCAACGTGGCTGTTCACGGGTCACGCGCGGTTCCGCATGCGACGCTGGATCTGGTGGACAAGACAGGAAGAGAATCGCTGGCTCTAGTAGGCGATGTGAGCGATGCTGCGGTCTGTATATCGCTAGTCGAAGAGGTTGTCGCACACTTCGGCCGAATCGATATTCTCGTCAACAATGCGGGAATCATCCGCCGCGCGCCTGCTATCGAGCACTCCGAGGAAGATTGGAAAGCGGTGATCGACACCGATCTCACCAGCGTCTTCCGTCTCACGAAGCAAGCAGGAAAACACATGCTTGCGCAAGGGTCGGGAAAGATCATCAATATCGCTTCGCTGCTGACCTTTCAGGGTGGAGTCTTCGTCCCCTCCTATGCGGCTGCTAAAGGCGCGGTTGGACAACTGACCAAGGCATTCGCCAATGAGTGGGCTGCCAAAGGCATCAACGTGAACGCCATTGCGCCGGGATACATGGCCACCGATAACACGGAAGCATTGCGGGCAAACCCAGAGCGGGCGCGTCAGATAATGGAACGGATCCCGGCAGCGCGCTGGGGCAGCCCTGAAGATTTGGCGGGCGCGGCGGTCTTTCTTGCGTCCAGCGCCAGCGACTATGTGCATGGCCATGTGATGGTCGTCGATGGCGGATGGCTCAGCCGGTGAACCTAGAACGTGTTTCATCAATGGCCGACGTGTGACGGATGCATTTCCTCAGGGGTTAAAACCCCTTTCTCTCTGTACCCTTTTCGGCACGACTAAAGTCGTGCCCTGACACAAAGCGAGTTTTTGAAACACGCTCGAACCAAGATCACAAATGTGTGTTGATCAGATTCCGAGGTGGTTGATGAGAATTGGAATTGCAATCATGGCCATGGCCGCGTGTGTGCTACCGATGGCCGCAGCGCAGACGCTGGTGGCAGACCGTCTTACGCAAAGCCAGTTGATTGAACAGGCGCAGCAGTTATCCGCGAAGGCGCAAGGTCCGAGCGGAGCCGCGAGCGCCAAGCTGAACGAGTATCCCAACCACTACACGATGATCGCGCTTCGGCACAAAGATGGAGGCGCGGAGATTCACGAGAACTTTGCGGATTTCTTTCTGGTGGTGCAGGGCAGCGCGACGCTCGTGACCGGCGGCACGGTCGAAGATGGCAAAGAGGTAAGTCCCGGAGAGATTCGAGGCACATTCGTGCGGAACGGGACCTCAATGACCTTGAATCCGGGGGACGTGGTGCATATTCCCGCAACGGTGCCTCATCAAATGCTTGTGCCGGATGGAAGCACAATCATTTATTTCGTCATAAAGATCAAAGAGAAGTGAGACTTGCAAAGGAAGAAGTATGAACAAAGCTGAAGTGTTGCAGCGCATCAAGACAACCGGGATACTGCCAGTGTTGCGGGTGAATTCAGTTGAAGGAGCGATTAGGCTGGCAAAGGCGATCGAGGCCGGTGGAATCGCGACGCTGGAAGTGACGATGACGGTTCCCGATGCGGTTGAGGTGATGCGTTCGCTGATACGCGAGGCAGGGGATCACATTCTTATCGGAGCCGGCACGGTTCTCGATGCTGAAACAGCGCGCGCCTGCATCCTGGCCGGAGCGCAATTCATCGTGAGTCCGGCTCTCAACTTGAAGACCATTGAAATCTGCCACCGCTATGGCGTGACTGTGATTCCGGGCGCACTTACTCCGACCGAAATCGTCACCGCATGGGAAGCCGGCGCGGATGTGGTGAAGGTATTTCCGTGCAGCGCAGTAGGCGGGGCAAAGTATCTGAAGGCACTGAAGGGGCCACTGCCGCAAATCGAGCTGATTCCAACGGGGGGAGTCTCGTTGTCCACGGCTGCCGAATTCTTGTCCGCAGGCGCATTCGCACTGGGCGTGGGCTCTGATCTCGTTAACTCAAAAGCCATCGCCGACGGGAAGCCGGAGATTGTCACGCAAACCGCCAAAGACTATGTGGAGATCATTCGCAAGGCGAGAGCAGAGTAAACGCGACATTTCGGACATGGCCCACCAGTTGGAAATAGCCTCTCAAAAGCACTCAATTCCAAGTCCAACACGCAGGTGAATATTCACCAAATTCTCTGATGTCTCACGCAATGACCTGTCGGTTTCCCATGCGACTACGGTTAGCGCGTCCGAAGGCAGGAAACATCAGAGCCTCTGGCTACGGATCGGCGCAAGCACGCTGCCAAGCCAGGATGATTGGCTGGACCTGTTCAGTTCCGCCGATGGATGCTCGGCTCACACCACCAGCGAAACAGGGAATTATCATCGGGACATCAGGAGACTTGTCACTCCTTATCCGGTCACTGCACGTCCGCCACCTTTCCGTCTTTGAAGACGACCTTCATGCCGTTGTAGTTATAAATCACCTTCGGTCCCAGGTTCGCCACGCTTGTCGGCGCGCCCATCGCTGCCTTCACCTGGTCAAAGCTCTGGCCCAGTTCAACAGACGCAGGCGCGGCGGGAGACGCTGTTGGCGTAACCGCGGCAGCTCCGCCACCGGTCCCGCTGTCTTGCGCAGCATCGGTGGTCACATCCTTCACTGCCTGATCAGCCTGTTGGTCCTGTTGTTGCAGATCGGCCGCGTCCTGCGGATCGGCCGGGGGAGCGAGCTGAGCATATTCGGGCTCAGTCGGCTTGACCTGAGCTGAAGGCGGAGCCGCCGGCAACCCATCTTTGCCCTGCTTGGCCTGCAAATCCTGGAGACCCTGGTCGATGGTCTCGCGCATATGGTTCTGCATCTCCTGCAAGTCGGTCAACTGCACCTGAACAGTGAGGGATATCTGGCACTCCGGCTTGCCCTTGCTCGATAGAACCACCAGATTCGCAGTGGTTGCGTCAGAAGGAGGCGCAGTCCTCAGTTGCAGCGTGTCGCCGTCGCTGACCACGCATTCCTGCCCGGCTACATCCGTCACGTCCAAATTGCCCCCAGCCACGAATACATGCGGACGGCCGTCGCTCAACAGGCGCGCAATTCCGCTGGAACCGGGGTCCACATCCTGCTGCTGGGCATTTTGCGCCGCCTCGGAGTTTTCGAGCGCCAACTGGTTTTTCACTTCGTCGGCGATCAACTGTTTTACTTCAGGGGTAAGTACCGGCTGCCCGCCCGCTGCGCCGGAAGGGTCACCGGCCTCCTCGCCTGCTGCCTGATTCGCGGCGTAAGCTGCCTGCAAGTCCTGAGAGATGATATAGTCCGTCAGCCAAAACGCAGCTGAAGCGTACACCGGATACGGCTGGAAATAGTAGCCGAAGCGCCCGTACCAGGGATTGCCTGCCCATCCCCATCCGAAAGCGATCGGCGCAGCCCACGGATTGTAGGCCCAGCCATAAAATCCAGGGGCAAAGTAGAAGCCCGGAGCATAAACGCTCAGTTCCAGTCCACGGTAGCCGTAGCCGCGATAGTACCGGTTATATTCATGGCCATG
>JBEKSE010000028.1:0-71899 GCA_049517315.1 Occallatibacter sp.
TGGCATAAATCACCTCATTCTGCCAGAATCATCTGGCTTGGTTTATTGTCCCGTAATCGTCGCGGGCAATTTGTGAGTCGCGCAGTACTCGCCCCGTAAGCGTGCGTCTTCTGCATCTCTCATGTCCCTAGCCGCCGTCATTAGGTCCAGCAACAAAGTGACGCTGACTTGAGGAAGATCGCCAGACAATAAAAGGCTCTTGTCTAGCAGTACGCCGGAAGAAATGCTCTTTTGTTGCAACGACGCCTTTTCAATGTCCACATCGTTAATCGAATCGACAATGCGGCGGGCCTTGTCGCGGTAGAGTTTCGCCATCACAGACTTCTCGTCTCCGATTTTCTCTTGAATCTCCGGCTCGTCCATCATGTTGCGCACCATGCCTCTCGATCTCCCTACGGTTTGAGCGATTTTTGTTTGAGACATTCCCGATGCGGCCAGGGTGACGATTGTCTCAGTCTCTTCGACGGTTGGCGGAATCTTTGGCTTGCCTTGTGGTTTATTCATCGCCTGCCCCCAAACCAATCGACTAAGCGCCCGTAGATGGCACGCTCATCTCCCTGGTCACGCGCGGTCAAGTCGTTCTCCATGCTTGCTTTGATTACCCCGCCTATCCCACCGGTTCCGGTCTCCCCAGAAAAACGCACTATGCCGGTCCATGCTGCATCCAAGGCGTCTACCATCGCTAACTGCTCCGCAACGAGAGCGGCCCGCAATCGGGGGTACCATTCTGCAAAGCAGCGTCGGGCTATGGCTTCTTTCTCGCTGGCGATCTCTATGATGCGGACAGCAATCGTGCGTCTCCGATCCTCAAGTTTTCCCGGCGCACTTTCGGCTTGCCGTTGCTTTGCGTACTTGGCGGCGGCTTCTTCGGGTTTGCCTGCCAGCAAAAGTTTATCGGCTTGACGCTGCGCCTCACGCGCCGCAGCAGGCAGTGGGAGTCGCAATTCATTAGCTGTTTTCAAGATTCCCTGCGAATCTGCTTCAAGGGCCGCTCGCTCGGCCTCCAGTTTGGCGACTGCCCCGGCTAGAGTTGTGTGAAGCTGTTGAAGCAGTGAATCGACGGTTGAAGTGATAGTAATTGGCATGGCTATTTTCTCCTTTTGGGGGTAAGAGTGTTAAGGAATGGAATCAAGTTTTTCTGGAAATAGGCTTGGGGATTTTTCGATGCGGCAAACCCCTGGCCTAATTCCTCGAATTGCTTCATTGTTTGCGCGGGCATCAGTGAGGCACCTTGCGCCACCCCAATCTGCCAATGCAAGGCTGCGGCGGCTGCTCCCGGCTTGCCCCTGTCTATAGCATCCTCGACTTGCTTTCGGACGTGTTTACCAAAGTCGCGGATATAAATCTTCTCAGTCGCTTGCCTTCCGTCTAAGGTGCGCTGCGGAATCTCGATTTTCTCCGGCAGATCGAACACGCTGAGGTCGTAGCCCCCCGGACTGGAATCGGGAGCAGAGCTGTTCCCCCTTTGCGGGGCGGCCTGGGCCTTCGCCGGTCCGGGCGGCAGGTTGAAGGCGCTTAAATCGTATCCTGTACCTGTTTCAGTCATCGCGAGTATTCCTTTCGGTTTTTGGTTTCGTGAATTCGTGGGGCGAGCGTCAATTTCCCAAGATCGACTAGCTGCGAAAAATGCTGCGACCAATAAATCCGTGCTCGGCGTCCGTCTATCGAGATCACCGTGCCTTCAACCTCTGGCGAGTCTTTGCGGATTACGCGGTTGCCAATCTTCATAAGTCCCTCTTTGCCGGGGCATCGGCCAGCATGAGCGAGTCCGGCCTGTGCCTGCCGATGTAGGACGGCCCAAGATCGGCCCAGAGTACGGCCAGCTTGCCGCCCCGCTCCTGTCTCAATACCCGGCCCGGCAAACCGAACGCACAGCCCCGCAAATAGACAGGGCAGCCCACGGGGAATGTCTCAGCGTTACCGCCTGGGGCAGCCTGTGGGGCAGGGCTGACGGCTGGGGTACTCATCGGGACGCCTTTCGGGTACGCTGTGGGGCAGGTTCGCGGTGCGGATTCTGAAAGCACAAGACGGCCTCCAGGTCCACCCGGAGTAGCAGCCCGGCTGCCATGCCGTCTGCGCAGCGGAAACCTGCATCCGCCAGCAGCCGCTCGAACGTCCTACGTGTACACGGCACACTGTCGGCTGTGACAGCCCACTCGCAGAAGTCAATCCATAGGCAACTGATCCCGGCTGAATCCTCATAACCTTGCCGGTAGACACAGCGCGCCAGCATCCAAAGTCCGAGCGCGTCACTTTCCGGCGCGGATTCCGCCTCTTGCTCTGTCCGGCTTTGGAGCAAGGCGACAATCTCCGGTTTGTACGTACGCAGCGAATCGGCCAGAGGTAACGCGGCTGATAGCGGTTCAATAACCAACTTGTCGCCTTCGATGGTGAGACGCCCGCCGCGCGACTCGACAATGCGAATGAGTTCCTGGGCTTCGTTCATAACTCAAACCGCCCTTCCTCTTGGGTATCTTCGAGCAACTTGTTTGATGGAATAGACCTGCCGCCATCCGTCACCACACCTGCCCGCAGACGAATTCCGCCGAACCCACGGGCCGCTTTCGTCCGCACCTGGGCAACTCCCCGCGCTGCCAGATTCTCGCTGAAACTCTTCTGCGAACCTGCATATTCCCGGCTCGATTCAGCCCATGCCTTCCAGTCAGAGAACAGCGTCGTCGCTGATTCCCATGCTCCGGCTTTCGCTTCGGTGCAATCTTCTATCCACCGAGCGAGCGCGTCTTCGGCGTCGAGATAATCTGCCGTCGCATCACTGACGGCCTTCGGGGCGTGCAACCCCTCGGACTGCCACGCGAGACAACCGTCAATCGCCCACTGGAGAATTCCGGGCCACTCTTCGCGGAGTTTGTCGGCGAGTTGAAGATCGCGCTCCGCTGGCGGAATCGTAACCTCAAAGGGTAGGAGATTGAATCGGCGTCGCATGGCCTCATCGACACTGCGCAATCCAGGCTTGTGATTGCCCGCAACGACAAGTTTGAAAACCGGCGCAAATTCAAAGAAGTCTTGCCGCATGAAGCGGGCCGCAATCTTATCGCCGCCCGTCAGACTTTTGAGCTTCGATTCTGCCCACTTCCGGTTAGCTTCGGTTTCAACTGCAATAATGAGGCGCGCGCCTTGGAGTCCTGCCAGATCGGTAGGGTGTCGCTCGCTTTTCGAGTCGATGAATGTTTCGATAGGGGCTATTCTCGCGTAGTCGCCCATAGAGCCGGAGAACGCATTCAAGAAAACACTCTTGCCGTTCGCTCCATGGCCGAAGAGGAAAAATAGAGCGTGCTCTCGCGTGATGCCAGTTAATGCGTAACCGCACATTCTTTGAAGGAAAGATTGAAGCTCCGGGTTGCCGTCTGTGATCCGTTTGAGGAAAGACAGCCACAGCGGGCAGTCTCCGCCAGGGGCAACCGCTGTTGTCTTGGTCATGTAGGCCATTCGGTCAGGTGGCCGTAACTCGCCGGTGCGTAAATCGACAATCCCGCCCGGAGTATTCAGCGTCCATGGGTCCGCGTCCCACTGGTCGATGGTTGCGGCATGGCGGCGGTCGGCCCGTGCCATGCGTTCCACGGCGCTAACCGTCTGCGCGCTTGAAATGCGAGATTGAAGACGCGCATCTTCGCATTTCGCGCTTTGCTGGCGGCAAACTTTGCGGACAAGATCGAAGACGGCTACGGTTTGGTCCGGCTTCCATGCGTGGCCGTTCCACGCGCACCACTGGCCCCACGCGGCGGTATACCGGAGATCGGCCCCGTGGAGCGCGCTGAAGCAGAGGGCGAGCGCATCATCCGAAAATTCCGCTGGCCGGTCGTCATTTTGTTGGACCGACTCATCCCTGCGCCGCCTGTGCCTTTGGGGCTGATCGATCCTGATAGGCTCTTGTGCCACAGTGCCCACCGCTGGCCCGCTTTGCCGCTCTTGCGCGCCTTGTTCCTCTTGAATGGGGGATTGCGTAGCCGCCACCTGCGGCGCGGGTGCTTTGGCTGGCACTGGCCTTCCGTCCGGCGATCCGCCAGAAACGTCTGGTTTACTAATTTCGTCCCAACTCAGCGATGCAACAGGTACGGCGGTCTCCATCGCTGTAGGCCGCTCCCCGTGCCCCACAGATGCCCCAGGCCGCGCCGCTGGCAGTTGCGTGGTGTGTTGGGTATCCCGAGAGGCTGCGGGCGCTCCTGCGGGAGGTGCGATTCTTGCACTAGCCCGAGTAACCGCCTTCAGAGGCTCGGTCTTCGGCGCGGGGTCAGCGGGCGGCTTGACTCCCGCCCTCGCGAGTTGCTCCGACGTTAGGCCGGTGACACTCTCTAACCATGATGTGCTCGGTGTCATCGCGCACCCCGGACACTCTTGGTCTGCGGGCGGGGGGTTGGGGTTTCGCGTGAGCGCAGCCAAGCCAGCACGGCCTCGCGGCGGAACAGCCGCCTATGCCCTACCTGAACGCAGGGGAGTCCATCGCACAGAACTAGCCTGTCCAGGGTGCGGACGGTGCGGCCTAGTTCGCGGGCCAGGGCAGGCTTGTCAATGTAATCGGAAAGTAGAGGGGATGCGCCATCGGGCGCGGGGGTGATCGACTGAGTAGCCATCTTCGCTCCAAAGTGGGTCGAAACACAAACGGCCCACAGGTGAAAAACCTTTGTTGAGGTTTCCACTTGCAGGCCGCGTCACCACTCAGGTGAGACGGACAGCTTGATCGGGTTCTGTGTTTCCGGTTGATCGGCCTCGCTGGGCCTCACTCCCTTTGCACATTACCAATACCATCGTACACCTTTCGCGTACACTTGCGAGAAAAATCTTTCGCTTTCTCGTCGCCTTTGCGTCACATCCGCTCATTGTCCCATTGCCGGGGCCACACAGAGCCGACTTTTGTCCCGTGTCGGACATGGATCGGACACGGACGAATTACTGGGGGTGCGGTGTGATGGCTTGATTCGCTTGTAAGTATTTAGTTTTGTTAGGTTTGAAGTGGTGCGCCCGGAGAGAGTCGAACTCCCGACCTACTGGTTCGTAGCCAGTCGCTCTATCCAACTGAGCTACGGGCGCGCACATTTGGTCTCAAGCGAAACCAAAGACAGAATATCAGGGTTTGCCGAGCGGTGCAATTACAGATTTCAAGCTGCGGGCGCTTGCTCCCGAGCCGCCTCCGCGGAAATCAACGGCAACTCCTCGACGATCTCCAAGCCCGCCTGTCGCACCAGTTTCGTCACTGTGGCGGCATTGAGCCGGGTGGCGTCATACTCCACGCGCAGTGTCCGGGCAGCGCGGTCAAAGTTGAGCCGCCGAATGCCATACACCTCGCCGGTGTTAGCCAGCGCAAAGGTCACCGCGTCCGCGGGCGGCGTGGCGTAGCGAAATAGAATCTCCACCGAAGTCATAACTGAATGATAGCAAGAATCTATAAGCTCTTCAGGTAGGCCCGGATTTCCGGGCTGCCCCAGTCCTGCGGGCCTACGACCTTGCGGCGAATAAATCCATTTCGATCGATGATGTAGGTTTCCGGCCACATCTCGGTGCGGTAAAGCTGAGCGGCCTTCTGGCCGGGGTCGCGTACCGTGATCAAGTCCACATGGTGGCGAACGAGAAAGCGGCTGTATGCGACAGCGTCTTCGTCGATACTCACGGCCAGCACAGCCAGATCGGGCTGCTCGTGATGGAGTTCGAGCAGCGAGGGCATCTCCTCAATGCAAGGCGGGCACCATGTCGCCCAGAAGTTGAGCAGCACCACCTGGCCCCGGTAACTGGCCAGATGGACTGTGGTCGAGCCGTCGGAAACAGTAAAATCCGGTGCCTTCTGTCCGGTCTGGGCAGGATGCGCGCCACGGTCGCAACCCTGCAAGAGCGCCAGCGGCACAACAAAAGCTAGAGAGAGAATCCGAGAAAGCCGCACATCTCTATAATACTTAGCGAACGGCATCAACGGAAAGGGCAAGACGGATGGAGAGGAAATCGAAGAGTGGCGCGGCTGGGGAGCGCGGGCTCAAACAGGCGTTAGGACTTTCCGATACGACAGCGGCGCAACCGATTCGCTGGGACGCGGCGCCGGGAACAGTATTTGATCAACCGGAACCTGAGCCGAACAAACTGCTGGAGCTGACGGTTATTGTTCCTGCTCGAGACGAGGAAGATTGCCTGGCCGCATGCCTTGAGTCGCTGGTAAGCCAATCCGAAGAAGTCTTCGAGCTAGGCCGGGACTGGGAACTAGTTGTAGTGGACGACCATTCAACTGACCGGACCGCCGAGATTGCGCGCACCTTTACCGGCGTCACCTTGGTCGCGGCTGACAAGCTCAAATCCGGCTGGACCGGCAAGGCCAGCGCCGTCTGGGCAGCGGCAAAGCGGGCACAAGGAAGGTGGCTGCTATTCACCGACGCGGATACCATCCACGAGCCGGGAAATCTGCGCAGGGCCATTCATGAGGCGGTGAAGCACAAGGTGGGCATGTTGAGCTACTCGCCGCGGCAAATTGTGCATGGGATTTGGCAACAGTCGCTGATGCCGCTGGTTTTTTGCGAACTAGCCCTTGCCTATCCGCCAACCCTCGTCTCTGATCCCGCTCAGCGCGTCGCAGCAGCCAACGGGCAGTTCCTGTTGATTGAGCGGGAGGCCTACCGTCGGCTCGGCGGTCACTTGAGCGTAGCCGAGAAGGTGCTCGAAGACGTGGAACTGGCCTTCCTCGCCAAGCGGCGCAACGTGGGCCTGCGTTTCCGCTATGCCGAAGATGCAGTATCCACACGCATGTACCGCTCGACAACAGCGATGATCGAAGGCTGGACCAAAAATCTCGCACTCCTGTTCGACAACTGTCTGGCTCTGGCTTTCTGGCGGGTAATCGACATCTTGTTGTTGGTAGTCTTGCCGGTCTTGGCCGTCGAACTGTGGAACGCCCGCCTCTTCGCGCATTCGGCGCAGTGGCTGGCTGCAGGCTGGGTGCTGGCCATTTTGTGGGTACGCAATCTCTTCCGCTTCTACGGACGCGCAGCCAAATCCAACTTCCCGTTTCTCGATTGTGCTCTGGCGCCGCTCGGTTTACCGCTCTTTGTTGTGGTGCTCTACTGCAGTTGGTTTCAGCATCGCATTCTGAAGCGCGTAAGCTGGAAGGGCAGAAGCTACAAGACATAAACGATATGGAAACTCAATATATGAAGCCTTTACGGGGACTCGGGCATCCGTTCTAACGAGGGATATGCATGATTTTCTTGACGCGTCGGACCACATTTTCTGCATCGCACTATTACTGGAACCCGGCCTGGACCGACGAAAAGAACGTGCAGATTTTCGGCCGCTGCGCCAATCGCAGCGGCCACGGGCACAACTACACTCTCGAGGTCACTGTGGCGGGCGAGCCGGACCCGGTGACCGGTTTTGTCGTCGATCTAAAGTGGCTCAAAGACGTAATCGAACGCGAAGTGCTAATACACTACGACCACCGGCATTTGAATCTGGAGACGCCCGAATTCAGAAACGAGATTCCTACGACAGAGAACATTGCTGTTGCGGTATGGCAGCGGTTGGAAACGGCGATTGCCAAAGCAGGCGGAGCCCGGCTGAACCGCATCCGCGTCTATGAGACACCTGAAATCTTTGCGGAATATAGAGGTGAGGCTTGATTGCGTATTTCGGTTGCCGATACACCATCTCCGCCAGCCACCGACTCCACGCCGGCGCGCTTTCGGCCGAAGAGAACCGTGAAACATACGGCAAGTGCAACAATCCTCACGGCCACGGGCACAACTATGTTGTGGAAGTGATGGTTGCTGGTGCAGTCAACCCCGAGACCGGAATGGTAATCAACCTGGCCGCGCTGGATCAAATAGTGCGCACTCAGGTCATTGAACGATTTGATCATGCCAATCTCAACCTTGACCCGCTGTTTGCGAATCGCGTGCCGACGACGGAGAATCTAAGTAGAGAGGTTTTCGAATTGTTGAAGGACGCACTGCCGGCCGGCAAGCTGGATCGAGTGCGTGTGGAAGAGACGGAAAACAATTTTTTTGAATGTAACGAATAACACATCAATAGTCGTGGACGCATTGCGCCCTATTCCCCAGGGCGAGAGGACGATAATCATGGCGCAACCCATAGCGGTAAGCAAGCCTATTCACAGAGCGGTTGATCTAATCGAAGGACTCAGCGAAGTCAGCACTGCAGACATGTATCGCGAGATTCTTTCCCGGTTGGGCGAGGACCCCAGCCGTCAGGGACTGCTGGCAACGCCCGAGCGCGTTGAAAAAGCGATGGCCCAGCTGACCAAGGGCTACGACGAGGACCCCACGCAAATTCTGCGCGGCGCGCTCTTCGACGAGGACTACGACGAGATGGTCATCGTCAAAGACATCGAGATGTTTTCCCTTTGCGAACATCACATGCTGCCTTTCTTCGGCAAGGTACACGTGGCATACATTCCTAATGGCAAGGTGATCGGATTGAGCAAGATTCCGCGTCTCGTAGAGGTATTTGCGCGGCGCCTTCAGATTCAAGAGCGGCTCACCCGCCAGATTGCAGACGCCATTCAAGATGCGATTGCGCCGCAGGGAGTGGGCGTGGTCGTCGAGGCGCGCCACCTTTGCATGATGATGCGAGGTATCGAGAAGCAGCACTCTTCCACGGTGACTTCGGCCATGGTGGGCTGTTTCCGCCAGAAAGAGACGCGCTTGGAGTTCCTGTCGCTGGTGAACCAGCCCGGTACCGGCGGAGTGTGAAGTGTTGGCCTGGTCAGCGACGCATTACCAGGGAAATCTCCTCAAGGCCAAAACGCCCAAGTTGACGCGACCAACAGGGAGCGGCAACCCCGCACAGAGTTGGGCAGGCCACATGGTCCCTGGTAATGCCGTAAAGTTAAGAAGTGAACGGACTTCTCGTTATAGACAAACCGGCCGGCATGACCAGTCACGATGTAGTGGGAATCCTGCGAAGGATCACAGGCGAACGTTCCATCGGACACCTCGGCACCCTGGACCCCATGGCAACCGGTGTCTTGCCGATGCTATTGGGCAAGTTTACCCGGTTGGCTCAATATTTCTCCTCGGCTGAAAAGAGCTACGCCGGCACGATTCGTTTCGGCTTTGCCACCGACACCTACGACGCTGAAGGCCAACCGTCCGGGCCAGATTTGGCGCCTTCGCTGACCCTCGAACAAGTGCGCGCCGCAGCCAGGCATTTTCAAGGCGAGATCGAGCAGATACCGCCGGCCTACTCCGCAAAGAAAGTTGCAGGGACGCCTGCCTACAAACTCGCTCGTGAGGGCAAACCCGTGGAGCTGAAGGCCGTCAAAATCCGCATTCATCACTTCGAGATCATTTCACTCACCGGAGCGGAAGCTGCTTTCACCATGACGATCAGCGCAGGGGGCTATGTGCGGGCGGTGGCTCACCAAATGGGGCAGGAACTGGGCTGCGGAGCGCATCTGGGCAGTTTGCGACGCACTCAGGCCGGAGTTTTCACGCTCAAGGACGCGCACTCGTTTGACGAACTGCAACCGCTGACCGGAAACATCGAAGCCCTTGAGCTGTTGTGTCTTCATCCGCGCACCCTCCTGCCAGAGTTGCCCTCTGTAACTGCCGATTCGATGGCGCTTGGGCGGTTACGCAACGGCGCGCAAGCCAACCTTCCGGAATTTTCCCAGGCATCGATGGTTAAAGTATTTGACGGTCAGCGGGAGTTGATCGGCATTGCGAAGCGCATAGCGGGAACTCTCTTTCAGCCAGTAATGATAATGGGGTAGCAGCAGGGAACAAATATTAGGGCGCAAGGGTAAGTCAAAACGGCACGGTGCACTATCCTTGCGCTTAAATGACTGGGAAAGGAGATGAGTTTTCTATTCCCTAATCCCGTTTCTTAAGCAACGGTGTCAGCACCGGCAACAACGTCTGCGCTATAATCTCCGAGCCTCTTGCAGTGGGATGGATACCGTCTGGCTGGATGGTTTCGGGAACGTGGACCAAATCTCTGTAGATCATGGGAACAAAGGCTGTGTGGTGCTTTGCAGCCAGATCGCGGAAGACCTTTTCAAATTGCTGAATGTAATCCCGGCCGTAATTCGGTGGCAGAGTAATGCCGGCCAGCAGAACTTTGATGTGGGCATTTTCAAGCGTGGTCAGCACCTGGTCTAAGTTTTGACGGGTTTGGGCCGGTGGAAGTCCGCGCAGGCCGTCGTTGCCGCCAAACTCAACGATAACGATCGCCGGATGCAGCGCTAGAATGGCGTGCAAATTGGCGACTGCATCTTTAGTGGTAGCGCCGCTTGTGCCCTGGTTTGAGACTCGGTAGTGGTAGCCGCGGTGGTCGAGGTCGCGCTGCAAGGCGTCAGGAAACGATTGACCGGTTTGCAATCCGTAGCCGGCGGTGATGCTGTCGCCGTAGCAAACTAGAACGGGCCGATCGGCAGCCAGTAGCCGACTGACAACAAGAATCAGCCAAAACGAAACGATAAGCGAGCGGCGAACGTCCACATAAACAGTGTAGCGAACAGCAGGCTACAGCACGAACATTTTGGGGAGGCTTGCAGCGTGATCGAAGTCCGGGATGCGAAGAAATGGATTCAGAATGGCGCGCGGCGTGTGGAAATTCTAAAAGGAATTTCGCTCGTCATTCCCGCAGGTCAGTTTGTCGCCATTGTCGGCGCCAGCGGCAGCGGGAAAAGTACGCTGCTGGGCCTGTTGGCTGGCCTCGACACGCCGAGCTCTGGCGAGATTTTCCTCGACAACATGCCCATCCACAATCTGGCTGAGACGGAACTGGCCGAGGTGCGCGGCGTAAAGATTGGCTTTGTCTTCCAGTCGTATCAGTTGATCGAGACACTGACGGCACTGGAAAACGTGCTGCTGCCGTACGAGCTGAACATGGAAGGTAGCGGCATTGCGCAAGCGCGGAGGCTGCTGGATGAGGTTGGACTGACGGAGCGCGTGGACCATTACCCGGTGCAGCTCTCCGGCGGCGAGCAGCAACGAGTAGCTCTCGCCAGAGCTTTTGTCGTCGAGCCGCCGATTGTAATGGCCGATGAACCAACCGGAAATCTTGATTCCACCAACGGCCGCCTCGTGCTCGATCTATTGCTCAATCGCAACCGCAAGGCGGGCACGACACTGGTCCTCGTAACGCACGATCCTGAAATCGCCAGCCGCGCCGACCGCAAGATTGTGCTGCGGGACGGACTGATCGTGGAAGACACTCTTCCTTACATTGCACCACTCTCCAGCCCACAACCGGCATTCGTCCACGACCAGGAGAGAAATGGCTAAGCGTGACTTGAGTTGGAAACGAGCAGGAGCCATAGGCTGGCGCGATTTGCGCTCTTCGCCGGGCAAATTCGTCTTTGTGGTCCTGTCGGTGGCCGTGGGAGTAGCGGCACTCGTCGGCGTGCGTGGTTTCAGCGACAGCTTCCGGCGCACCCTCTCCACTGAAGCGCGGGCACTGATGGCCGGCGATCTGACCGCCCGCCTGTTTCATGAGCCGACAGCAGACGAAATGAGCAAGATTGCCGCTATAGCACAACCGCCAGGGATTCGCACAACATGGGTAACGGAGACCGTCTCCATGGCCTCCGTTACCCCAGACCCGGTTCCTCTGCTAGTCTCGCTCAAGGCTGTTGACCCCGCTGAATATCCGTACTACGGCGAGGCCGAGTTGGAGCCGACAATGAGCTTGCAGCGCGCGCTCGACGGAGATTCAGCGGTGGTAGCCGAGGAGTTTCTCATTCGGTTGAATGCACATGTGGGCCAGACACTCCGGTTGGGCGGCAGGGACTTTCGCATTGCCGCTGTGCTGAAGCAGGAACCGGACCGCATCAGCGCCGGGGCTGGACTCGGGCCACGCGTGATGATCTCGCAGGCAGCGCTCCAGCGGACCGGACTTCTCGCTCCCGGCAGCAGGGCCAGCCAGCGGTTGCTTTTTGAGTTGCCGCCGAAAGCCGATACACCGTCCCAACTTGCTGCGTTGCGCAAGCAGGTGGAAGCTGTTCTGCCCGACGCGCAGGTGATGGATTTCCGCGAAGGCAATCCGGGGTTGAACAAGGGACTCGACAACGCAACCGCAATTTTGAGCCTTATTTGCCTTGTGGCAATGGTGCTGGGCGCAATTGGTGTCGCCATGGCCATGCACGCGCACCTCGAGCAGCGCATGGACATGCTGGCCATTCTGAAGGCCATCGGTGCTAGTTCCAGCGACCTGCTGCGAATCTTCTTGTTGCAGACGCTGGGACTTGGCCTGGCCGGCGGCGTGCTCGGTGTGGCCGCAGGTGTGGGCGTAATGGC
Source organism: Occallatibacter sp. (assembly GCA_049517315.1). GTDB lineage: Bacteria > Acidobacteriota > Terriglobia > Terriglobales > Acidobacteriaceae > Telmatobacter. The sequence continues at coordinate 12,252 of JBEKSE010000028.1, forward strand.
CGCGCTGCCGGCTGTATTCGGCAAACTGCTTCCCGTCCATGCGACGCTCGATTTTCCCTGGCGCTCGGTTGCGGCCGGAATGGGAACAGGCCTGCTGACCACGTTGTTGTTCTGTTTGCCGCCTCTGCTGGACGTGCGCAATGTCAGGCCCGTACTCGTCTTGCGTAGATTAGTCGAGCAGGGTCCGGAAGGCATCGGCGGCTGGTTTGCGCGTTGGTGGGCGCGCCGTCTGCAAGTCGGAATTTCAGTAGTAGTGATTACCGCTCTCGGCGGGATCGCTTGGGCGCTGTCGGATTCGGTCACGGTAGGTGGCTGGTTTGCGCTGCTGTTCACCATTGCGTTGGTTGTGTTGTTGGCGCTGGCAACTGCTGCGTTACGCGTGTTGCGCCTTTTGCTCAGCCGCGTCCGACTGCGCTTGCCTTCGTTTCTGCGCCACGGGCTGGCCAATCTTTACCGGCCGGGAAACCAGTCAGCGGCGGTGCTGGCCTCGCTGGGCACGGGCGTCATGCTGATTTTGACGGTCTTCCTGGTGCAGGCGGCGCTGTTGCGCGATCTGCACGAGACCGCTTCTCCAAGATTGCCCAATGTCTTTCTTGTCGATATTTCAACCGACGAAGTTGCGGGTGTAACAGAGTTCTTCCGGCGCCAGCCTGGTGTGAGTCAGGTACCCGGCCAGTCCCTCGATCTCATGCCGGTGGTGACTGGCCGGTTTATTTCCCTCAACGGCAAGCCGCTCGAACAGCTGAAAGAGCAGCACTTCCCGCGTCGCCTGTTGCAGAATGCGGAACTAAGTTGGGCCGATGCCGCTCGGCCAGGCGATAAGGTGATGCAAGGGAAATGGTGGACCAGCGCAGACGCTGCGGAGCTGGCTGTTGGTGAAGGCGTGGCCCAGCGACTGCACTTGGGCGTGGGTTCAGCGGTCGAACTGGAATTCGGCGGAGTGGTGCGCGCGCTGAGGGTTTCCGCCATCTATCGCGCTGACGGCCAGCATCTGGGAGCGCGTGTGGCGTTTGTGTTGCCTTCAGGCCAACTGAAGAACGAGCCAGCCACCTGGTACGGCGGCGCGCACATCGACCCGAAGCAGATTGCTGCGATGGAACGGGCGCTCTTTTCGGCCTACCCCACGGTGTCGGTAATCAACGTGGCCGATGTACTGGAGCGGATTGAGAGCGTGATCGATCAGATCACGTTTGTAGTGCGGTTTCTCGCCGGGTTCTCAATCTTTGCCGGATTGATGATTTTGGCTTCGAGCATCGCCGGGACTCGCTTCAGGCGCATGCGAGAGGCGGTGGTTTTGAAAACCTTGGGTGCCACGCGGATGCGCATCGTGCGCACCTTCAGCGTGGAGTTCAGTGTTTTGGGTCTGCTGGCCGGCTCAGTTGGCGTCGTCTTCGCCAACCTGCTCACGCAAGTGTTATTGCACAAGCTGGATGTCGGCTTCCAAATAGAGTGGCTTGCCACGCTGGTCGCTCTTCTTGGAACGGCGGTGCTGGCGACTGCGACGGGGTGGATCGCGAGCTACCGGATTCTTGGGCTTCGTCCGCTGGAAGTCTTGCGAGAGGAGTAGAACCGGCGGAAGCACAGAAGATTGATCTTCAAGTTTGACCGGCGCCGGAGAATCACCATATGATGTATAAGTTGGTTTGGTAACTGGCAAGCGGCCGTTCAGCTTGGCAATGCTTAAATGTTGGCCCTTCGTTCAACGGTAGGACAGCTGCCTCTGGAGCAGCATATCGGGGTTCGAATCCCTGAGGGCCAGCCATGTAAGGTATTTATTATGAATAATATGCATAGATACCTATACGAGAATCTCTCGCTCTTGTTGCGCTATAGCTGTGCTTCATAGCCGATGTGCTGCGGAACCCCGCCTCTAGCTCAGAACATTGCATCGAACCGCCTTGCTTGTTGATTCGTTATTGAATCTCAAGCCGCCTGATCAAATAAATACGTCAACGAAACCCCATCATGAATCTAAAGATCGCCGACTGCAAAATTTGCTCCATTAAGAGAGTTGACAACTCTCCCGAATTTTCGAAGCACGTCAGATGAAACAATGAGAAGCGGAGGTTTCCGATGGCGAGAGTCACATTGCTTTTTGCGGTTTTATTGATTGCCCTGGGTCTGCTTGGTTTTCTGGGCACCGGTAGCGTACATCCCACTGCGCTGATTCCCACATGGTTCGGCCTTGCACTCGGCATTGGCGGCCTGTTGGCGATCAGCCCCAGCGAGAGCCGGCGCAAGCTTTTCGTGCACGTCAACGTCACAATCGGCCTCCTCGGCTTTCTGGGCAGCGGAATTAAAGCTCTGATCGGTTATCGTCACGCCACCGCCGCAAGCCTCCAGCCGGATTGGGTCGCGATTGGCGCGCAGCTCACCATGTCCGGATTGATGCTGATTTACGTGCTCCTCTGCGTTCGTTCCTTCATCAATGCGCGACTCTCGGGGAAGGTATAGCTCATGGGCGGACTCCATGGACCCGGCGCGGGAATGAGTATGGGCAGGCACGCTGAGCGCTCGCCACGAGGCGGTGGTGCCCGCGCTAGCCAGTCTGACGCGCCAAGAAGCAAGACCAATCTAAGAAAATTATGGCCTCAAATCAAAACCCTCGTTGCCCCGCGAGTGGGTTTGCTGCTCGCCGGCATGGGACTGATGGTCATAAACCGCTTCGCCGGTCTGGTATTGCCATACACCTCGAAGCCGCTGCTGGACAAAGTTCTCAATCAATCCCATCCGCGTCCGGATCTTCTGCCCCCTTTCATCGCTTTGGTGTTCTCGGCTATGGTGGTGCAGGCCATCACCTCGTTCTCGCTCACGCAGTTGCTCTCCAAGGCTGGTCAGCGGCTCATCGCCGAGATGCGCCGCCAGGTGCAAAGGCACGTTGGACTGCTCTCTGTCTCCTACTACGACGAGAACCGCACCGGTACACTCGTTGCGCGCATCATGAGCGACGTTGAAGGCGTGCGTAACCTTGTCGGCACGGGACTCGTCGAGTTTGTCGGCGGTATGCTGACTGCAGTGCTGGCGTTTCTTTATCTGTTGCATCGCAGCGTTGAAGTCACTCTGACCGTCTTTGCCGTGTTGGGCGCCTTCGTTTTTGTCTTGCAATACGCCTTCAAAATCATTCGCCCCATCTTCCGCGAGCGCGCCAAAATCAATGCCGAAGTTACGGGCCGATTGACCGAATCACTCGGCGGTGTGCGTGTCATCAAGGGCTATCACGCCGAGGAGCGCGAAGCAGGGGTATTCTCAAAAGGCGTCGAGCGCCTCCTTGCCAACGTGATGAAGTCCCTGACCATGACCAGCTCAATGTCTGCCGCGTCGACAACTGTGCTGGGGCTGGTCTCAGCCATTGTGATGTGGCTGGGCGGCCATCGCGTGCTGGCCAGCACTTGGACCGTCGGCGACTACTTCAGCTACAACATGTTTCTGGCCTTCATGATCGCGCCGGTCTTTCAGATTGTGAACATCGGTACGCAACTGACTGAAGCCTTTGCCGGGCTCGACCGCACCAGCGAGATCATGGCCGAGCTGGAAGAAAACCAAAGCCCTTGCCGCACTCTTAAGATGCCGCCCATCCGCGGCACGGTAAGCTTTGAGAATGTTGAGTTTGCCTATGACCCGGAGAAGCCCGTGCTCCACGGCATTAGCTTTGTGGCCCAGCCCGGAATGGTAACTGCGCTGGTGGGTTCCTCAGGGTCAGGCAAGTCTACAATGATCAGCCTGCTCTGCGCCTTCCACACGCCATCCAGCGGCCGTGTGATGGTGGACGATGTGGATCTGGCCTGCGTGAACCTGAACACTTTCCGCTCGCAGTTGGGGGTGGTCTTGCAGGAGTCGTTCCTCTTCGACGGCACCATCCGCGAGAATATTCTGTTTTCGCGGCCCAATGCCACTGAGGAACAGTTTCTCTTCGCCTGCCGCACCTCGCGTGTGGACGAATTCGCGGAGCGCTTTCCGGATGGATACGACACCATAGTGGGCGAGCGCGGCGTGAAGCTCTCCGGCGGTCAGCGGCAGCGGCTTTCCATTGCTCGCGCGCTTTTGGCGGAGCCGCGCATCCTCATCCTCGACGAAGCCACCAGCTCGCTCGATTCCGAATCCGAAGCCATGATCCAGGCCGGGCTGAACCAACTGATGCAGGGGCGCACAACCTTCGTCATTGCTCACCGCCTGTCAACCATCCGCCGCGCTGACCAGATTCTAGTAGTCGAGCAAGGACGCATCGTCGAGCGAGGCAACCATGCGGCGCTCCTGGCTCTCGGCGGTCGCTACTACGACCTCTACACGCGCCAGCACGGCCTGGAAGAAAATCTCTTCCTTGCGCCCGGCGAGGGAGACGTGGTGGACGAACTCATAAAGTGAGTGGCCAAATTGTCTTGGTGCTCGGACTCATTGCTTTGTTGAAGTCACAATGAAGAGCCCCGCCATCTTTGCGCCATTGCTGCTGGCAAAAACAGCCTGGCCGATCGACGGAAGTGGCTCCGGGGCCCAAGAGCGCGCTGCAAGCTCCGGCATGGGCTTTGCCTGGAACAACTTCTTGCACTGGTGTGCTGTCCATCTTGCCCATGCCTTCGACTTCTTGCGCCGAGCGCTGTCGGTCGAGATTCCCGTGCCCGCATACATCTGCCGGTAGAGCTTCGACAGAAACATGAAGGCAATTCTGGACCGCAGATTAGGTGTGCATGCCGACCGCTTCCAGATGGCGCTCCATCTGTAAAACGTGTCCCATACTCTTTGTGTGCGTTGTCTGATCTCGTCCGAACTCATCGTTGGATGCGGCGTAAACATCTTGGGCCTCACCGCGGTGGGAATCAGCCAGTAGCGGGTAATGGGCACATCGCCCACCATGGTCGGATTCTCAGCCTGCTCCTTCTCCCATCGCCCAAAATCCACTGTGCCCGGAAACGGCGTCATCATTACAAACTGTGCAAAGGTAACGCCGGCCTTCTGCGCCATCGCCACCGTAAAGTCGAAGGTTGATGGCCTGTCCGTCGGCAGCCCGAAGATGAAAGAACCCAACACGTGTACGCCGTGCTTCTTGAAGGTCTGCAACTGCGTGGCCATCGCGTCGCCGGAGAGATTCCAATCCTTGTAAACCGCCTTCAGTCCTTCAGGGGTCACCGCTTCAATCCCCACCAGCGCGCCCTTGATGTTGGCCTTCTTCATCGCATCCAGAAACTCGACATCCTCGCCTGCTTCCATCGTCATCTGGGTATAAAACACCATGTCCTTCGGCAGTTTGGCCAGCTCTTCCATCAGATGAAAGCGATCGGCGCGAATCGCCATCAGCTCTTCCAGCCGGGCTGTATTGCCTTGCTCGCGGGCCTGCCGCAGATCAGTATGTGTCACCGGATAAAAGTTATCGTCGGCCAGCGCAATAAAGCGAAAGCCCAGCCGCCGCAGGGTGACAATCTCATCCACCACGCTTTGAAATCTCCGCTGCCGCGGCTTCTGCCCATCCGTACGCCACACGCTGCAGAAGGAGCAATGCTTCGGGCATCCGCGAATAGTCTGCACCGAGGCCCACATATATTTCTCAGGATTCATCAGGTCCCAGCGCGCGGCCAGAAACTCGCTGCCCTCAATCCGTCCGCCTTGGTAGATCTGTTCCGGCTTGCCCGCCATGCAATCCACAACTGCCTTGCCCCATGCAACATCGCCGTCGCCGGTTACCACCGCATGGCCCTCGCCGCGCGCCAGCGCCTCCTCGGGGAAAAGCGTGGCGTGAATGCCGCCGTAGACCACCCATGCGCCACGGCTTCGCGCCATCCTGCCGACTTCATATCCACGCAGGGCATTCCCTGTGTGGACGCTGATGCCCACAATATCTCCCGCTTGAATCGTCTCCGGCACAATCTGCTCCAGCGACTCATCAACGAGAATGGGATCTCCAGCCAGTCTGGGCGTAGCTGCCGCCAACACAAACAACCAGCGCGGTGTGATCACCGCCGTGCCGAATGAATTATCGCTTGGATTGACCAGATGAACGCTCAATGAATCCGACCTTTCCTCGTACGAGTAGGTGGCCTCAAAGAGCGCCTTTTTGATAGAGCGAGAACGACGCAACAGTGCATTCCCGCAGGTTGCCGAATATCGGTGATAGTTTTACAGATTTCGGGCAAGGTCCATTGGTCAATATGGAACACAATAGACCGGATCAAGAGAAGGACCAATGAATTGTTGAAGAATATTGCGCCTGCCGTGCTTCAACTCACGCGGTCGCACTCCTCGACCGGAATCGCGACCTGCTCTACTATCTCCAGGCCGAAGCCTTCCAAAGCGGGAATGTGCATGGGGGTATTCGACAGCAGCCGGATACGCTGAATGCCCAGGTCGGAAAGAATCTGGCCGCCCAGGCCGATGGCGCGCAAAATGCGGCCGGTGCGGGCCTGCGAACCCTCGCGCGCGCGCAGCTCCTGGTGGAGAATGAGGCGATCGGTTTCCGAGGCGGGAACAGGATGCAATGCCGCCGCTCCGCCGGGCTCGAAGGCGCTCGCTGCAGCCGACTCGTGGTCGATCTCAAAACCGCGCGAAGTGTTGTGCAGATAGAGCAACACTCCGCAACCCTCTTCGGCAATCATGCGCAAGGATTGGTCCAGAATTTCGCGGCAGCGGCAGTCGGCGGCGAAGACATCGCCCGCCGTGCAGCGCGTATGAACCCGTACCAGAACTGGCCGCTCGCACGGTGGCCGTGTCTCTGCCTCGCCCGACGCCGCGGCTCCGGTTTGGAAGGCTGGGCAATCAAGGCAAAGGTTGCCCCGCACCAGAGCAATGTGGCTCTCGCCGCCGTTCACCTGGCTTTCGTAGGCGATCATGCGGAACTCGCCGTAGCGGGTTTGGATGCGGCTTTCGCCGGCGCGCACGATATAGCGTTCGTGGCGCAACCGATAGCGGATCAGCTCCGCAACAGTAAGAATCCGCAGGCCGTGTTCCTTGCAGAAGGGAATGAGATCGGGAACGCGGGCCATGGTGCCGTCGTCCTTCATGATCTCGCAGAGCACGCCGGAGGGATTTAACCCGGCCAGCCGCGCCAGATCGACTGAGGCCTCGGTCTGCCCGGCGCGCACCAAAACGCCCCCCTTGCGGGCGCGCAGCGGGAAGATGTGGCCGGGGCGAGCCAGGTCGGCGGCAGTTGAGCGCGCATCGATCGCCGTTCGGATGGTGTGTGCACGGTCGTAGGCGGAGATGCCGGTGGTTACACCCTCGCGGGACTCAATCGATTCGGTAAACGCCGTGCCAAACCGCGATGTGTTCTGCTGCGTCATGGGGAAGAGGCGCAGATAATCCGCGCGCTCTTCGGTCAGCGTCAGGCAAATCAATCCCCGCCCGTGCTTGGCCATGAAATTGATCGCTTCCGGTGTGACGAACTCGGCGGCGATGACCAGGTCACCCTCGTTCTCGCGGTCTTCATCATCGACAACAACGATCATCCGGCCGGCCCGAACTTCGGCCAGGGCGCCGGGTACATCGATGAAAGGCGGTTCTACTGTGCGTTGGGTTTCTGGCATGGCGACCACTCTATTCTCGCCTATGCGAGTGCCAAACAGCAAAAGCGCTGCCCAAAGGCAGCGCTTTTAGAAGAAACAGGCAGGAGGAAATAGCAACAGCCGGCAGAAAATGACAGCCTGAAGGAATCGAGCTTACAATGCCGATTCGATCTCAAATCCCCAGGCTTCAAGAAGAGCTTCGGGAATGTACTTGGAATTCTTGTTCCGGCGAGCCCACTCCCGCAGGCGGGTGGACCGGATGTATTGGTCCGGGCTGAGCTTGAACTCCTTCACAATCTGTTCGAAGGAGGTCACTGTGGGCACAACTGGGCCAATGGGCTCCGGCTTGCCCCAATTCGGATTTCCACGACGCTTTGCCATCGATTTGGTGTCCTTAAAGAAAGAGGGTGTCTTGCCTGTAAATCATCAACCGGGCGAGGGTGGTGTCAACCCGGTCTATTCAATAACATTCTTATTTTACGGATTTTCTCTTCAGAAATCAATAGCAAAACTGCTCACATGCGCGAACAATAGTCACTCTCCAAATCTCACGTAAAGTACGCCTATGATATTCATATAAAACACCTTATATGACAAATAGCGAGACATTAGGGTTACGTGGAGAGCTATTTCTGCACACAAAATGTGGCCTATGTGCACCAGAAGTTGAAGGCTCCATTTCTCACCGCCGCCGCCATTGCTTCAATGTCCGGCGCGAGTACGCGGTCCTGTTCCAGTTTTGGCACAATTGTCCGCACAACCTCATGAGCGCGTTCCACTTCACAGCTGGCCTGCAGCGGTCTGCGAAACTCCAGTCCCTGCGCCGAGCACATCAGCTCGATGCCTACAATCCGCTCGGCGTGCTCCACAATCTGCCTCAGCTTGAGTGCCCCGGTCATGCCCATCGAGACATGGTCCTCCTTGCCTCCATCGGTCGGGATACTGCTCGCCGACGAAGGATGTGCCAGCACTTGGCACTCGTTAATCAGCGCCGCCGCGACAATCTGCGCAATCATGAATCCCGACGACAATCCAGGGTCGGGCGACAGAAATGCAGGCAGCCCCTCGTTGATGTCCATATTCAGAAGCCGGTCGATGCGCCGCTCAGTAATTCCGGCCAGATCGGTGAGCACAATTGCCGCGTAGTCAAACGCATACGCCAGTGGTGCGCCATGAAAATTTCCCCCGGATATAACCGTTCCGCCGTTCGCTGCTTTGGTTGAATTCTCTGGAAATACGAGTGGATTATCTGTCGCCGAGCCCGACTCAATCTCCAGCACGCCCCGCACATGTTCCAGTGCATCCCGCACGGCCCCGTGCACCTGCGGCATGCAGCGAAGGCAATAGGCGTCTTGCACGCGCGAATCGTGTTCCCGGTGCGACTCGCGAATCTGCGAGCCGGCAAGCAATTCCACAAGATGTTCCGCCGCTCGAATCTGTCCTGCATGTGGCCGCGCCTGGTGGATGCGCGGATCGAAGGCCGCTGGCGTGCCCATCAGGGCCTCCAGGCTCATCGCGCCAGCCAAATCAGCTAATTGCGCCACCCGCCTGCCGCGCGCGATCGCCAATGTCCCCACTGCGGTCATCGCCTGCGTCCCGTTCAGCAGGGCAAGACCCTCCTTGGCTGCCAGAACGATGGGCTGCAAGCCGGCCCTGCGCAAAGCCTCACCGCCTGCCACCCTCTCGCCCTTGTAGAACGCTTCGCCCTCGCCGATCGTCACCAGTGCCAGATGAGCCAGCGGCGCCAGATCGCCGCTCGCGCCCACGGAGCCTCTTTCTGGAATCACGGGATGCACCCCTGCGTTGAGCAGCGCCACCAGCAGTTCCACCAGCGCGGGACGGCAGCCGCTGAACCCTTTTGCCAGCACATTGGCCCGCAGCAGCAGCATCGCCCGCGACTCGGCCTCGCTCAGCGGCTGACCCACCCCTCCGGCGTGACTCCGTACCAGATTGGTCTGCAACTGCGCCAGCTTGTCGGCCGGAATCCGCACCTCTGACAACTTGCCAAAGCCGGTGTTGACCCCGTAGGCCGTCTGCCCGGCTGCCAGAATCTCCTCAATCAGCGCCCGGCTTTGAGCCACGCGGGCCAGGGCAGTGGGCGCAATAGCCACCGGACAGTGCGTAAGTGACACAGCTTCAATTGCGGCAAGCGTCAGCGGCTGTCCATCTAGAATCAAGGCTTGGTGAGTCATGGAATCCATAAGCCTGATATTAGGCGGCCAGAAAACTCCAGTACATATCAATTACGCGGCAGATTTTGTCTTCGCCGCTCACTTCCGTTATGCTGACTGTCTATGGCAATGGATTCCACGGCATTACTTGATACCTACGGACGAAAGATTCTCGACGAGCTGCAAATCAACGCACGCCTTAGCTTGGCTGAGCTGGGCCGTCGCATTGGCCTCTCGCCTACAGCGACCGCTGAACGCCTCAAGCAGATGGAAGAGGCCGGAATCCTGCACGGCTACACCGTCGAAATCGACCACGAGGCGCTGGGCCTGGAGGTAATGGCCTTCATTCGCATGAGCTGTGGTGGAAACCAGTACCACCGCCTGCTCGATTTTGTGCAGACCCTCGAAGAAGTCCGCGAGTGCCACCACCTGACCGGAGGCGACGACTTCCTTCTCAAAGTCACCACCAACAACATGGCCGATCTTGAAGCCTTGATCGAGGCATTGTTGCCTTACGGGAACCCAGTCACCAGCCTTGTGCTCTCCTCGCCCATCGAGCGTCGCCGCTATGCTGTCACCGGCAAGCTGGCTACCGTCACTCGCAAGCCGACCCAGCGGCGTCGCTGAACAAATCACGCCGTCAGAGTGCCGGGACGTCACCTTGACGCCCGCAGCGAAGAACAATCGACTATACTGGCGCTGCCTTCCATTTGCTCAATTGAGGTTTCAGTGCAAGTTGCTCATGCTTTTGTATGTCTCGTGCTCGCTTCAGCTTTGCCTTCTATCACTTTTGCGGCCACACAGGAAGCAGCAAGCAGCAAGAAACCAATCCTCGAAGTTCCTAGTCAAAGGCTGGCGGTGTCTACAACTGGTGGCAGGGGGTTCATTCCTCTCTACGCTACGATTCGGGGCCGTAATGCCGATTTGGGACGCGTCTATCCGGGGGTGAAACGCGCTGTAATCATCATTCACGGCAATCGCCGCAACGCGATCGATGCAGCGGTCAATCAGCTTCCCGACGAAGATCTGCGCTGGAAGCACGAGGCTTGGGTAGGCGGCGAGAATGCCCACAATACCCCGATTAGCTCTTACGAAGCGCTCGACGCAATCCTCGAACGGCTCTCTAACCACATGCTACTGCCCGATCTTCACAGCGTAGTGCTGATGGGTTATGGCGCCGGTGGCCAGATGGTGCAGCGATACGCCGTGGCCGGTCGCGGAGGCGACGCGCTGGTGCACACTGGAATTCATCTTCGCTACGTCGTTGTCAACCCGTCTTCTTATTTGTATTTTTCTTCGGAACGCCCCGTGCTTGGCGCTTACGGTGGCTTCGATTTTGTCGTTCGACCTCGCGAGTGCTCCAGCGACAGCAACCATTGGAGGTATGGCATAGACGATCCTCCGTCCTACCTTGCCGACGCCGATTTCGCGGCATTGGAGCAGCGCTACATACATCGCGATGTGATTTATCTTTTGGGGGCGGATGATATTGATCCGCATGAATCTTCGCTCGATACAAGCTGCGCCGGCGAGGACGAAGGCCCCAGCCGCTTCTTTCGCGGTAAGGCTTATTTTCGTTACCTTGAATTGCGCCATCCGGAGATGGCCACAGAGCCTGCCTCGCAGCAACTCTGGTTCGTTCCCGGGGTAGGGAATGACGCATTCAAAATGCTGAACTCGACTTGCGGTACGGCGGCATTATTTGATGACGGAGTCTGCTTGACACGCGTCCTATTCCCCAAACCATGAGAGACATCTCTCTGCAACAAACGCGCAGTTAATCATTGCAGACGTCATTTCCAGCCTATTTTTGGTTCCTCGGCCCAGTCGCAGGGAATCTCACGGCGCTGCTCTGAGCTTTCTGTGGCCCACTCCAGCAGTCGCGCCACTCTCCATGCGGCGACAGCGGGCACCGGAACCGGGGCGATGCCCAGCAACGCATTGCGCATGCCCACGTAAAAGAGCCGGTAGTCGCCGGGGATGGACTCGACGGGGCTGGTGACCATCGCTCCGTCCGCGTCTACTGTGAGCGTGCCCCAGTTGGCGGCTGGCTCCTGGCCCCATGTGGGACTGTCGATACGAGTGATTTTATTCAGCTCTGCCTCCTGAATGTCAGGTGTCCATTTACTGAAATTTCCTTTGGTGCCGCGCAGATGGAACACGGGTCGCGGTTGCGAGGAGAGGTTGTTTGCGCTCAGGACTACCGAAAGGCCCGGATAGCGCAACCGCAAGGTGAAGCAATCATCCGAGCCGTCGCCGTCGCGCTCCCGCCGAATTTCGGCATCGATAGCCTCGGGTTTGCCAAACAGCGCCAGGGCCTGATCAGCAAGATGAGAACCTAAATCCAGCAGCAACCCGCCTCCCAGGGAAACCACATCTTTCCACTGCACTCTCGTTTTTGTCGGCCGCCAGCGATCCATGGTGGATTCGACGTGCACAATGCGTCCAAGAGAACCATCACGCAATAGTTTCTGAACTGTCGGGAACTCGCAATCCCAGCGGCGGTTATGGAATACCGCAAGAGCAACTCCGTGAGCCGTTGCCAGTTTCATCAACTCCGCGACTTGGGCCGATGCAACGGCCATCGGCTTATCCACCACCACGTTCTTTCCCGCTTTGAGAATCTGCCGGGCAATCTCAAAATGAGTTCCGCTAGGGGTGGCCACTACGAACAACCCCAACGAGGCGTCTTTGAGCATCTGTTCCAGCGAGCGGCAGGTGACGATACCGGGATAGCGAGCGGCGGCCTGATCTGTGTGGCGCTCTAGCACGGCTGCCAGTTCCAGCCCTTCGACCGAGGAGATCAGCGGAGCGTGCAAAACCCGTCCGGCCATCCCGAAGCCCACCAAACCTACTCGAATCATCCAGTCTCCCAAATCACGAGCGTCTTGGCCGCCAGCCCGTGTTAGCTTTCAAGTTTATAACGGGTCTCCGCCAGCCTATACAGACGCCGCCAGACAAGGCGGTTCATGGTCACTACCATGGTCGCCATCAGGACAGTAGCCAGCAGCAGGTTGGCGAAATTGCCTGCATCGCTGGCCGCGCTAATCTGCGCGCCCAGCCCCAGCGTCTGAAGCGTCTTGTCCCCAATGTGAAAATACTCGGCGATGATGGATGCGTTCCACGCGCCGCCGGAGGCCGTGATCATGCCAGTGATGAGATATGGGAATATTCCAGGCAGGATGAGCCTCGTCCAACGCTGCCATAGGTTGAATTTGTAGACAGCGGCAGCCTCTTTGAGGTCGGAAGGAATGGCGATTGCTCCGGCAATGACGTTGAAGAGAACATACCATTGCGCTCCCAGCAACATGAGAGCGATGGAGCCGATTCCGAGACCTCCGCCCAGCCGGATGAGGCCCAGAAGCAAAACCGGGAACAAGGCCGTAGCGGGAATCGAGGCCACAACCTGAATGACGGGTTGAAGAAACCTCGCCAGTCGAGGATTGAGACCAATTAGAACGCCGACAGGAACGGTCCAAGCCGCAGCGATGAGAAGGGTAAGATTGACGCGGAGATAGGTGGCTCCCGCACCCATGAGCAGAAGGTGAACTTCAGCCCAGCTGACACCGTGGACGATCTGAAATGCTCTGGAAATCCCCCATATACCCGCCATACCAGCAAAAATGCCAAGAAGAATCGGGAGCAGGCGGCCGCCTTTGGAAGCAGAATCGTCGATGGGCTGAACGATGCGGCATTCGCGACTGCGCGACAAGTGCTGGCAGACGTTCTCTTCCAACGCGCTCCACGCGCGGGCAGGCACACGGGTGAATACGCTTGGCCTCTGAAGAAGCGAGAGGATGGGCGAGGTAACTCGCGTGCCTGATTCGACACCCTCAAATTTGAATTTGTCGCTCCATGCGACCAGCGGACGCCACACCAACTGGTCGGTGGCAACAATGATGAGGATCAGAACCGCCAATCCCCAGAGCAACGCATGTGTGTTAACGGGGTTGGCTGAGGCTGCGGTTTGCAGATAGCTTCCCAGGCCGGGCAACCGAAAACTTCGTTCACCCAGCGGGAACATCTCGCAGGCGATCAGGAAAAACCATCCACCGGCCACCGAAACAATCGAATTCCAGATCAGCCCGATGGCGGAAAAGGGCATCTCCAGTTGCCAGAATCTTTGCCACGCTGAGAATCGGTAGATTCGCGAGGCTTCAATCATTTCCTTGGGAATGCTCTTCAGCGAAGAGTAGAAGCTGAAAGCCATGTTCCACACCTGGCCCGTGAAAATTAGCAGGATGGAGCCCATCTCAATGCCGAGTTGGTGACGGGGAATCAGAGCCATCATGGCAAGCATTACGCCGGGTAGAAAACTCAGCACGGGGATGGACTGCAGAATGTCTAGAACTGCGATCATCCCCGCCTCGATGCGCGGATTGTAGGCGGCCAGGTAGCCGTATGCGACTGCGAAGATGAGGCTGAGCAAGTATGCGACAGAGATCCGCACAATCGAGTAAAACGCGTAAAGCGGCAGGGCGCTTGCAGACAGCGAAATGGCTGAGCCTGGCACTGGGCTCGAAAGCCAGTAGGCGGCCATATGAAAGACAGCCATCATTAGCGCCAGGCAGAATGCTGCGGCGCCGAGATCGGTAAAAACCGGCCAGGTGCGGGCTGTAACCAGTGATCGCGCCAAGGAGTGCTGTAGTTTCACTCGCCTTCCTCGCTTGCGGCAATCTCTTCGTCCTGCGCGTCAGGCAACACGAAACGGCGATGACCGGCGTCATAGTCGAACAGTTCCGCATAACGGCCCCATGTAACGGCGGTTTCTATTTGCCGCTCACATTCTTCTTCGCTGAACTGCTCGTTGAGCATATCGATAAAGAACTCATCGGGCACGGAGTGGTCGCTCTTGGTATCGAGAGCGCGGCGAATTTGGCGCAGCAGTAGGACGTTGGCCAGGGCTGCTGCGCGAAACAGCTCCTTCTGGCGCAGAATCTCAGAGTTAGCGAAATCTGTTCCGCTTTCGGTAATAGCCGCGTCGCCTTCTTCGACATTTAGGAAGCCCAGCAATTGCGCGGCGTCCACAATTGGCAGCAGGTCGTCAATTTCGAAGCTCAGGTCTTCGGCCAGGCGGTAGATGTCGTCGCGCCCGCCCTTGTCGAGCAGCAGCTCCAATAAGCCGGCAATACCGCCAGGACGCGAATGTGGCAGCATCTGGTAGTGCATCTGGCGCTGGTCGCGCACGCGAACCTGCTGCTCCGGTGCCTCGGCCGGAACCACATCTGGCCGTGTCAGCACCTTGTAGATGTAGTCCACCAACTGCGTAAATGGTTCGGACTTGCGGTCGCGTGGCTGAGCCAGTTGAACCCGGAAATCGGTGCGGATGTGCCCGGGATTGCGGCCCAACACGATGATGCGGTCCGCCAGCAGCACAGCCTCTTCAATGTTGTGGGTGACGAGGAAGACGGCCTTGGTGGGCATGGTCTTGTTGGCCCACAGCTCCAGCAGTTCACTGCGCAGGTTCTCCGCAGTCAGCACATCGAGGGCGCTGAAAGGCTCGTCCATGAAGAGCACCTCTGGCTCGACCACCAGGGCGCGCGCAAAACCGACGCGCTGCTTCATGCCGCCCGACAACTCCTTCGGATAAGCGGCTTCAAAGCCGTCCAGACCGACCGTATCCAGCATTTTCATGCTGCGGTCGCGGCGAACATCGGCGGAAACACCGCGCGCCTGTAGCGGGGCTTCCACGTTCTCCAGCACAGTCAGCCAGGGGAATAAAGCGAAGCTTTGAAACACAATGGAGACGTTTGTCTCCACGTCGGCAATCGGCTTCTCGTGCCAGTAAACCTGGCCGGCAGTCGGCGTTGAAAGGCCGGTCAACATGCGCAGCATGGTTGACTTGCCGGAACCGGAAGGACCAAGCAGGGCAACAATCTCCCCAGCCACAATGGATAGATCGGTCGCGGAGATTACCTGAATGCGATTCTGGCTGGGCTGCGCGTAATATTTCTCAATCTTCTCGGCGCGAATAATCGCATCGGCGACCTGTGCCGGCGCTTGTGGCGCGGCTGTGGCTCGGCCTTCGTTGAAGATGCCCGTTTCTTCCATGACTGATTCTCCAGTTTGGGGGTCGCAAGCCAGTAGCCGCGGCCAGTGGTTCTCTTCAGTCTAAGATAACGCGGTTTCAAACCAATGAATCGGCTTTGGCTGTAGAAGGTCAATTTGAAGGGCACGAGTTCCAGGCTGAAGTGTAAGCGCCTTCAGCCCGTACACGAATCAAGCAAAATCAACCGGGCTTTAGTCCCTGAAGAAAAGCTGATCCAAAGCTATAACTCCCGCCGTCCCTCTAACGCCCGCGCCATCGTCACCTCATCAGCGTATTCAATATCGCTTCCCGCGGGAACGCCTGTCGCGATGCGAGTGATGCGCACAGGAAAGCCACGCAACGCGCCGGCTAGCCAGTGAGCTGTAGCTTCGCCTTCCAGCGTTGGGCTGGTCGCCAGAATGACTTCATCCACCTCGCCGCGCTCCACGCGCCCCACCAGCGTGCCGATGCGTAACTGGTCAGGCCCTACACCGTGCAGAGGCGAAAGGCTGCCGTGCAGTACGTGATAAACCCCTTGGTAACCTCCCTGCGAACTGCGCGTTCGCTCCACGGCGGCAATACTGGTGGGTTCCTCAACCACACACACCAGGCGCTGATTGCGTGCGGAGTTGGTGCAGTACGCGCAAGGATCAATGTCGGTCACGTTGTTGCACACCGAGCACAGGCGCAAGCTGGCCTTCAGGCCGCGCACTGCCTCTGACAGCGCCGCCGCATCCTCGTCGCTAGCGCGCAGAATGTGGAAGGCGAGCCGCTGTGCGCTCTTGGCGCCCACTCCGGGCAGCTTCTTCAACTCTTCAATGAGCCGAGCCATCGGCTCGGCATAGCGTGACACAGTCCGCGCCTCCCTGGTTTCTTATGTGGAGCATTAGCCCCTGGCCGACAAATCCACTTACTCAAGCCCCGGCAGCTTGAGCCCGCCCAGCATTCCCTTGACACTCGATTGCATCGCATCATCGGCCTTGCGCCCAGCTTCGTTCACAGCGGCCACCACCAGGTCCTCCAGCATCTCCACATCCGGCTTGTCGCCGCCCAGTCCAATCACCGCCGCGGGCTCAATGCGAATTTTGAGAAGCTGCTTCTTGCCATTCATGGTTGCGGTCACAGCCCCACCGCCGCTCGTTCCTTCCACCAGAGTCTGGGCCAGCTTCTGCTGAACTTCCTCCTGCATCTGGTTGGCCTGAGAGAGCATTTCAGAGATTTTGAGCGGATTGAGCATAGCTTCTTCTCCTCATCTGGAGTTCCCGTTTACTTCTGGCGCAGATCGACGATCGAGCGCACTTCGGCCTTGAAGATTTCTTTTGCCCGCTGAACCAATGGATTGGCGAGCGCTACCTCCTGAATGCCTCCGGCCATGGGCGTGGGCAAGGGAGCGGGGGAAGCAGCTCCCTCGCCGGGAACCACCATAAAACGATTAGGTGCACCCAGACGTCTCAGCTCCTGCCGAATAATCTTCTCCGCCGCGGCATTTATCGTCAAGGCCACCATCTTCTTGCCCATGCCACCAACCTCGATGCGCAGACTGGCCCCATCCAGCGTCCATGTTCCCACGCCCAGCAACTGTGCCGCCGACACATGACCGCCTTCAGCCAGCGCGCAACCCACTGCGTGCCGAATGGATTCGATATTCGGAGCAGCCTCGGTCTCTGGCGCCTTTGCCAATGCGCCTTCCGTGAGAGTTGCACTATGTCCGTTGACTGGAGCAGTACCAACAGCGGGGAAGGGCGCAACACTTCCCGATACGCCCGCCGGGGCCGTCGGCGAAACTGCTTCGCTCGAGCTCGGGCGCTCCATGGTCACGACCGGCGAAGACATCAAAGCCGGTTTGATGCTGGAATCCACAACAGGCTCAGGCCCCTTGGAACTCGTGCTCCAACTCGTTCCTGTCGAACCAAAAGGCGAAAGCGACGGCGCGGCCGGACGCGCTGGGCTCCCGGTTGCCCGTGGCGCAGTGGATGAGCCGGGCGCCGGGCCAGTAGGTCGCGTGCCCATCCCAACGCCGCTAAGCAGCTCCTCGATCGGCAGCAGCCGCTGTGCATGAATCAGCTTGAGCAGGCCCAGTTCCAAATGAAACCGCTGCTCCTGTCGGTAGTTCAAATCGTCAAAGGTGCGCAGAACAATCTGCAGGTTGCGAGTCAGCTCTTCCTCGGTAAAGAGAAGTGCGCTCCGTCCTGCGCGGGCGCGCTCATCGCCACTGATTTGCAGCAACTCCGTCTGTTCGCCACCCAGCTTGGCCATCAGAGCATTGCGCAGGTAGCGCACCATCTGACGCGCCAGCGACGAAGGGCTATGACCGGAATTGACCAGCAGGTTCAACTGTTCCATGAGTTCTGCGCTTTGCCCGGCAGCGACCGCCTCTAGCAGCCGCTCGAAAACAGCATTCGGCACCGCGCCCATTAGCTCGCGAATCTGCGCCGCGGAAAGCACCGCTTTGCCACTCTCCACCGGCGCCGAAGCAATTGCCTGATCCATGATCGAGAGCGCATCGCGCATGGAGCCGTCGCCAGCCTCGGCCAAGAGAGCCAAAGCGGCGTCCTCGGCAACCACTTCTTCCTGCCCGGCAATCATCTTCAACTGCGCCAGAATGTCGTCGAACTTCACCGCATGAAAACTGAAGTGCTGGCAGCGCGAGCGGATGGTTTGAGGAATGTCCTCCGGCTGCGTGGTGGCCATCATGAAAATGACGTGCGCCGGCGGCTCTTCCAGCGTTTTGAGCAGGGCATTGAAGGCCGCATCGGTAATCTGGTGCGCCTCGTCGAGGATGTAGATCTTGTATCGGTCGCGCGAGGGCGCATAGCGGGCGGCATCGCGCAGTTCCCGAATTTCGTCGATGCCGCGATTGGTGGCCGCATCAATCTCGATCACGTCAACGGCGTTGCCCTGGCGAATCTCTACGCAGGAATCACAAACGCCGCAGGGCTCAGGCGTCGGCCGCTCCGTGCTGCCAACTTCGGTACGGCAGTTCAGCGCCTGCGCCACGATGCGCGCGATGGTCGTCTTGCCAATGCCTCTATGACCCGAAAAAATGTAGCCGTGGGCAATACGGTTCTGCGAGAGCGCATTCAGCAGGGTCCGTGTGACGTGGTCCTGCCCGGCCACGTCGGCAAAGCGCTGCGGACGGTATTTCCTGGCTAGAACCTGATAACCCATGCGTAACCCCGCTCCCTCGGCTCGTCCAGTCTGCGAGACGGCCTAGTGGCGATTGTATCGTTCCGAGCCTGTTGCGCAGAGGTGGAAAATACCGGTTGAGAAGCTCCTGAAGATGATGAAAGTCAATGTCGTGCCTGAACATTACCAGCGCTCTTCGCTGATTTGGTCCTGCCACGCCCTTTCTTGGCGGCTTTCTTCGCCGCCTTCTTCGCCGCGGCCTTGCGCCGCTTCACTTCTTCTTCCGAGTACATGGTTCCGCGGCAACTGGCCGTTCTGCAATTGCATAGGGCCTCGTCTTCATCGCCGTCGTACAGGCAGTAGTCGTATGTGAGCTCTTCGCCGGCGGCGATTTTCCTGATAGCCTTGACCCAAACTCGGCCGCCTCTCTCCACGGTTTCGCAGTTGGGGTCGCAACTATGGTTGATGTACATCGCCGTGCATTGACCGGCGATAACCATCGAGCCGTCGCCGAGTCCAAACAGGTAGGTGATGCGAGAGTTCTTGTAGGCAGCGTCGGCTTCGGCCCTTGTGAGCAGGGGTCCGGTGTATTCGGCCACGCGGGCGCCTTTGCGGATCGCTGTGGTGGTGTAGCAGCCAGAGGCGTGAATAGCGGAGGATCGGATGATGAGCGCCATGCGAATGTGCGATGCTTTCCTTTGGAGCTGTATGAACCGCATCCTATCATTGCGGGCATGAGGCTAAGAAGATGAGAAGGTCTTTTCCAGTCGCGCTGGCCGTGGTTGGCTGTCTGGCGGGCTGCTTGATGGTGGCGCTTGCGCAGACTCCGGCTCCCGGAGATTCACCGGCAAATGGGCAGAGCAAACCGCCCACAGAGGGCCAAAAGCCGGCGGCGGGTCCGCAGTCGAGCGCCAATCCCTTTCCCGAAGATACGAGCAATGTTCCCCTGATGCCTTCGAAGGCCACGCCGCCGCTGCCCGAGCGAACATATTACGGCGGAGACAACGCTGCACCTCCATTGCCCGGCGACGACCTCGACCCGGTGCGCAGTCCGGACGACCCTGCGCCTGCTACCGCCAGCGACCAGGGTACGGCATCGAGTTCCAGCCTCACCGGTTTGGAGAGATTGTTGCCAAAGCCGGAAGACGATCAGCCGGAAAAGAAGAGGAAACTGCTCTTCAAGGAACCATCCCACGAGGAGGCCGCAACCGAGGACATCAACGTTGGCGGCTACTATTTACAAACCAAAAACTGGAAGGCGGCTCTTTCGCGTTTCGAGTCCGCTCTGGTGTTGGACCCGGAAAACCCCGAAGTCTATTGGGGTTTGGCCTTGGCGCAACACCACCTGGGCGATCTTGCCAGCGCAAAGGCGAACTACTTGAAGCTGCTTGATTATGACCCGGACGGTCCGCACGGCAAGCAGGCGCGCAAAGAACTGAAAGACCCTTCGATTGCGAATGCACATGCCGCCGCGCCCGTCCCGCCTGCAACAGAAACGCCGCACTAGGAATGCCGCGGTAACTGTTTCTTCAGGAACAGTTCGCCGAGACATTCTTAGATTTCGAATGCTCATCTGAACAAAAAATCGCCACGCGCTGGTAACCTAACACCAGGCATGAATGACAATTTGCATCAGTTGCGCTGTTTTGGATGCGGGGCCCGCATTAATGGCGCGGAAGCCCAGCCGGACTTCCGTTGCGCGAGCTGCGGCGACCTCTTTGAAGTGGAATATCCCGGCTGGAGTGTGCGTGGCGGCCATGACCGTCCCAATCCCGGTGCGCTCAAATGGCTCTGGCGAGAGCGGCGCTGCTCCTCTGACGCGTTGGACCACTCCGGCGTCTGGCGCTTTCGCGAACTGCTGCCCATTTTGGAGAATTTTGACAACGCGGTCACTCTCTTCGAGGGCAATACGCCGCTGTACCAACTGAGGCGCGCCGCCAAAGCCCTGGGCATTGAACAGCTTTTTGCCAAGCATCAGGGAATGAACCCCACTGGCTCCTTCAAAGATACGGGCATGACTGCGGCGATGAGCGTGGCCAAGGAGCGTGGCTTCGAGTGGGTGGCTTGCGCATCCACCGGGAATACTTCGGCCGCCATGGCCGCTTATGCCGCGCGCTCCGGTCTGAAGTGCCTGGTGCTGATTCCCGACGGCAAGATCGCCTGGGGCAAGCTTTCGCAGGCTATGGACTACGGCGCAGTGACCTGCCAGCTGAAGACCGACTTCGATGGCTGCCTCCGCCTGCTGACGCAGATCGTCAAAGAAGAGCCTATTTATCTGCTCAACTCGGTGAATCCTTACCGGCTTGAGGGACAAAAAACACCGGCTTTCGAAATTGCTGAAGCCTTCGATTGGAACGTGCCCGACCATCTGATTGTGCCCGGCGGTAATCTGGGCAATAGTTCGGCGCTGGGCAAGGGCTTCCGCGAATTGCACGAACTGGGACTGGTGACGCGGATGCCGAAGATATCCGTGGTTCAAGCTGCTGGGGCGAACCCGCTCGTGCGCAGTTTCAAAGAGCATCAAGCTACCGCGCTGGAGCCGGTCGAGGCGCACACGCGCGCCACCGCCATTCGCATTGGCAATCCGGCTTCGTGGCGAAAGGCCGTACGCGCCATTCAAGAGAGTGGTGGTTGGTGCCTGGATGTGACCGAAGCCGAAATCGCCATCGCCAAGGCCGAGCTGGGCACTGAAGGCCTGGGCTGCGAGCCTGCCTCCGCCGTCACGTTGGCTGGGCTGAAAAAGCTTTGCGCAGAAGGCAAAATCGCATCCAGCGAGTCGGTGGTTCTGGTACTGACGGGCCACACACTCAAAGACGCCGACTATACCATCGAATTCCATAAAGGAACGCTGCTTAAAGAAGAGGAGGTCGTGGGCCAGGAAGCGAAGATCACTGCTCTGCAGCGCAACGCGGTTAGTGTGGAGGCCACGTCGGCCGCGGTTCTCGCGGCGATGAAGGGTACCGTGGGATGAGCGAAACTTTGAACGCAATCCCTGGCAGTTTTCGACTTCGCCTGCCGGCCACCTCCGCCAATCTTGGCTCGGGTTTCGATGCCGCGGCGGTGGCCTTGGATTTCTACCTTGAGATTGATGCCGAGCCGGCTGCGGAGTTTTCCATTGCCGCTACCGGCCGTGACTCGGAGCAATGCTCTCGCCTTGAGAACAATCTTATTCTCGGGATTTACAAGGACCTTCTTGCTGGCAGTGCGCGAACGGTGATCCCGCTGACGATCCGTATGACCAACGATATTCCACTTGGCATGGGTTGCGGCTCATCGGCGGCCGGACGGCTGGCAGCTATTGCCTTGGCAGTTCATTTTGGTCGGCTTGGCTGGAGTTCAGAACGGATTCTGGAAGAGGCTGCTGTGCTCGAAGGCCATCCGGACAATGCTGCCGCCTGCTGGCTCGGTGGGTTTGTCACAACTGCCAGCGAAGGAAGAACAGTCCACGTAGCACGCGTCGAACCCCCGGCCGAGTGGCGGGTCATCTTGGTCTTGCCAACTGAGCCTTTGGCTACAAGCAAGGCGCGCTCTTTACTGCCAGCGACCTACTCCCGCGCCGATGTGGTAGGTAACATTCAGTTCGTGTCGCTACTGGGACTGGCTTTTGCTCAACCACGGGGCGATCTGTTGCGCGTAGCCATGCGAGACCGCATTCATCAGCCCTATCGCGCGGCCATCTGTCCATTGCTCGCACCTTTGCTGCCTCTGGCTGGTCAACACGGCATTCTCGGTGCTGCTCTGAGCGGCGCGGGGCCTTCGGTGCTCGTAATCGTTGGAAATGAGGAGAGTGTGCCGGAGGCCGTGGCTGCAATCCGCAACGCTGTTAAAGGGCAGAAGGAGCCGGAGCTTAGAATCTGCCGGTTTGAGCCAAAGGGCGCAAGTTAGTTCTCTTGATGCACTGCAAGTGTCGTCAATGGCAGATTACTCTTGGTACATATCTATCTCATGCTGGTAAGGTATCGATTTGCGTGTAATTCCGGCATAAATGTTACTTTTTAGGGTTCAATTTGCCGCAGCTATGTTACCTCTTTTGTTACTCAAGATTCCTTGCTTTTTGACCCTGGAACACCTAAATTCGCTCCGTGGGCAGTTCTGGGGGAGGGCTGCTCTAGCGCTCGTGGTCCTTCTGAGGACTACGGGCGCTTTTGTTTGCTCTTGATCCGAATAAGCCATTTTATTTACAGCGTCTTACAGAAAGCTCATTCCTTGCATGGCTCTTTCTGTCCAGGTTGCCGTGTAGGGCAAAGGGGAGGATTGCGACTTTGCCGCTGGCTGCCGCATCTCATTAGAGTTCGGTTACCGTTACAATTGAAATGCACATTGACCGCAAGGAGGATCATGGCTGGTTTGGGAGTTCTGGAAGTAAGCGATGCAACGTTCGACCAGGAGGTGCTCAAGAGCGAGCAGCCGGTTCTGGTGGATTTCTGGGCCGTATGGTGCGGTCCCTGCAAGGCTATCGGGCCGATAGTCGAGGGCGTGGCCGCAAGCTATGCCGGCAAGCTGAAAGTGGCCAAGGTGAATGTTGACGAGAATGGAGCAACGCCGTCGCGTTACGGCATTCGCGGCATTCCTGCTCTTTTGTTCTTCAAAGGTGGCAAAGTGACCGACCAGATCGTCGGCTTTGTTCCTCAGGACGTGATCGACGAGAAGATCAAGCGTCTGCTGGCGTAACAAATACGAATTTCATGTGCAGATGAGCGGTTGCGAAAGGCCCGGCGGATGCGCCGGGCCTTTCGCTTTTACAAGATCAGCGAACGGCAAGCGCGGGTTACCGGTACTTGCGGAGAACGCCCAGCACGCGGCCCTGAATCGCGACCTGCGCGGCGGGAACATAGATGGGATCCATCTCTACATTGGCCGGCTGCAGTCGCACTCTATTGCCCTCGCTATAAAAGCGCTTCAATGTGGTCTCAGAGCCATGCACAAGCGCCACCACGATCTCCCCTTGACGCGCGGTCCGCGTGCGCTCCACCAGCACATAGTCTCCGCTGATGATGTGCTCATCGCGCATCGAGTCCCCGCGGACCTCAAGAGCAAAGACATCCCGGTTGCCCACCACGTCATGCAGCGAAATGCTTTCCTCGGTTTGCATTGCCTCCACGGGAAACCCCGCAGCGATGCGCCCCATCAGCTGTAGCCGGTCGCTGGCGCGCGTGCGCGTCCCCGGCGGTAAAACGTCAATGGAGCGGCTCCGGTTATGCACCCGGTCCAGCAGCCCCTTCTTTTCGAGGTTTGTAATATGCTTGTGCACTGTTGCCAGGCTTTTCAGCCCCATGCCGCGCGCGATTTCCTCGAATGACGGTGAATAGCCATTGCGCGTTACAAACGACTCCAGGAAGTCGAGAATCTCTTTTTGCCTTCGAGTGACAGCCATGCGCGAATTATAGCGAATAAAAAGCGAACCGTGTCAACTCTTTTTTCGTCTTTTTTTCGTTCACTGCGCAAACTGACTTCTGAACACTGCCTTCACATGGTCCAAACGCTTGCGCAATGCCTCCGCCTCGTCCGGCAATCCAACGTCTTCGGCGTGCCCGATGGCCGCGTAGAAATAGTCCTTTGCGTCCCGGTAGCAGTCGTTTGCATCCCGGAAGGAGTGCGCGTCATACATGCCGTCGTAAGCCTTCTCTGCTTCTTCCTTGCAGCGGGCAAGGTTAGCCAACTTTGCTTGTCGCTCATCCTCACACATTTTCAAACCTCAAGCCCAAACCATTACAAAGACCACGTTTACACCATAAATCAGAATTGCCGGCGTGTGCCCATCGGATGTTCATGCATAGCAAAATTTTTTGCATTGTGAGGCTTGGCCACGCGACAAGCCGGAATTTCCAACTGTCGCACCAACGCGATTTGTTTGCAGAACTGACCATTTACAACTAAAGCAAACCACAGGAACTGCCGATACACGACTATGATGAGCCCGAATTGCAACTGTTTGCGGGCCACGGCTCTTTGAGGCCAAATGATCTCAATAAAACGATATCTTGACCAGACACTTATGGAGGCCGACGAGCATGATACGTCGGCGACAAAGGCTCTTCTGCCGGTAACCATCGCTGCGTACCGCTCTGCGTTGGTGGAGATGGGCAACTGCGGCCTCGACGCCTGTCCTGCTCTGGGCGGGGAATTGCAGCAGGGTCTCGGTAAATTAAGTGAGAAACTCTCCAGGGAGATTTCCTGCAAGACAGTTGAAGAGACCGAAGGCGGAGTGCGAGAACAACTGCAGGGCTGGGGACGGCGAACAGCCATTCACCTCCGTCAACAAACAAGCGAAATTAAAGGGATATTGCTGATGATGGCCCGCGCCGCCGAATCAGTTGGCGAACGGGATCAGAGATGCGCTCGCCAGATTACCGAGGTCACGACGCGGCTCAAGGGTATCGCCAAACTGGAAGACCTGACCGAAATTCGAGAATCGATCAGGCAGAGCGCCGCAGAATTGAAGACCTCGATAGACAGGATGACCGCCGAAGGCAAGGCCGCTATCGACAAGCTCAAAGCAGAGGTCACAACCTATAAGACCAGGCTCGAAGAAGCTGAGGAAATTGCTTCTCGCGATGCGCTTACCGGGCTGAGAAGCCGGCTCGCCGTGGAAGCCCGAATCGAACAATCCCTCCAAGCCGGCTCCCCATTTTGCATCGCCATCGTCGACATTAACGAGTTCAAACTGGTGAATGACAAATATGGTCATCTGGCTGGCGATGAGTTGCTGAAGCAGTTCGCTGCAGAGCTGCGCTCTGTATGCCGCTCCACGGACACCATCGGTCGCTGGGGTGGTGATGAGTTCATCCTCATGTTGCATTGCGCCAGTGCCGAGGGCACTACGCAAATTGATCGCCTGCGGAAATGGGTCTTCGGGGACTATACGGTTCAAACAAGCACAGTCCCCGCAAAACTGCGGGTAGACGCCTCCATCGGCCTGGTGGAACGACAGGCCGGCGAGACGATGAAGGGTTTGATCGAACGCGCTGATTCTGAGATGTATCGCGACAAAGCAGCCTCGCGGAAGAGCAGGAATCAGCCCGCGTGATCCCTTGGCAGCGTGCTGAATGCCTCCAGGCGCCTCACGTGGAAAACAGGTTGACGTGCCGAGCCGGTTGGTAATTCCGGCCACCGAGACACGCTTCCGTTTCGGGAACTCCCCCGTCTCAGTGCCGATTGTGGAATCCCCTCTCGTCCTTTTTTCTTTCCAATCTTGAGTTCCGAACCTCCTCGAAGGATGGTTATGAGGTACCGTCCCTTAGCGCGCGCTAAGCCGGGCGGATGGGATGCAAGACAGGCGCTGCGAGTTGAGGGCGCCGAAGCGAAGAAAGGTTGCCATGAGGTTACTGATCGCCGAGGACGACAAGGCCCTGGGATTGTTTCTGAGCCGCGGCTTGGAGGCAGACGGGCATCGTGTTCGTCTGGCCTACGATGGAGGCGCAGCCGTTGAAGCATTTCGTCAGGAGATGCCCGACCTGACCATTCTGGATCTCAACATGCCGATCAAGGACGGCGAACAGGTACTCGAAGAAGTTCGTGCAATGGACGCTGATCTGCCAGTTCTTGTGCTGACTGCCCGGCAGGACGTGGACACACGCATCCGCTGCCTCGATCTTGGGGCTGATGACCTGATGATCAAACCCTTCAGCCTCCACGAACTGCGGGCTCGATGCCGGGCTTTGCTGCGCCGCAAGCGCGAGGCGCGCCTGTTGTTGCGCGCCGGCGACCTCGAGTTGGACCGCCTGGAGCACACCGCTCGTCGCGCGGGCCAATCCATCATCCTCACCAATAAAGAATTCGCCTTGCTCGAACACCTGATGCTCAATCGCGGCCAGTGTGTTTCTCGGGTCGAGTTGTTGGATTCGGTCTGGAATCTGGAGCCGACGCAGACCACTAACATCGTCGATGTTTATGTCAACTACCTGCGCCGCAAGCTCAAGGATCCGCCTCCGGGCCACCTGCTTCGCACTGTTCGCGGGCAAGGTTATACGGTTCCGTACGAAGCCGAGCTTGAGCTCTCCGCCCTTACCGTGCCCCCGTTGCCGGCAATCACGCTGACCGCTGCCGCGCAAGTTTTCGAAGCGCACTAATTCTTGGTCCATTGCAACCTATCGACTTTTCAGGAGAATTCTCATGGTGACCGTTCCCGTTTCCACTCTGCCCTTTGCCAATCGCGTGCGTCCTCGCACCGCTCTTGTGGCCAGCGCTGATCGCAGCTTCCGTCAGCGGCTCTCTGAGACTCTTACTGGACTGCGCTGGCAGGTGCGCGAGGCCGAAGGCGGCGCTCAGGCATGGGCGGAGACAGAGGCTGCTGCGCCGGAGGCTGTCATTGTCGATTCGTGGCTGCCTGATCTCGATCTGGCCGAGTTCCTCAAGGATTTCCGCGCATTTTTTCCTGAAGTGGATCTGGTGACCACCAGCGGCTCCGTCGCGCAGGAGAGTCCGCGCGGGCCTTACCGGCAGGAATTGCTCTACGCTCTGCGCCGCACGCAGGATAACGACACGGCTATCTGGAATGCGGCACCGCCGCTCAAGAAGTTGAGCGCGCCGCTCGATTCAAGGCATGCCAGTCCATGGCCGGTCCCCGCGCTTCCCGCTGCAGTTCCGCCGGCTTTTCCGCCTCAAAGCGTTTCTCCAGTCGAGGTACATCCTCAGCTTAGCGCTCCAATGCCTTTGCCTATCGCAGTAACTTTGCCCGTGCCGAGCATTGAACTCAATTCGTGCGAGCGGCTGCCCGATCTGATTGGCAACGCTCGATGCATGCTCGATGTCAGCCGGCGCGTTCGCCTGGTGGCCCCGCGCTCGACCCCGGTGTTGATCGAAGGTCCAACCGGTTCGGGCAAGGAACTGGTAGCCGAGGCAGTGCACCGGCTTTCGACGCGTAGCCGCAAGCCGTTTGTCGCCATTAACTGCGCGGCGATTCCTGAGGCCCTGCTCGAGGCTGAGCTCTTCGGTCATACCCGGGGCGCGTTTACCGGAGCTGTGCAAGGGCGCGTGGGGCGGATCGAGGCGGCTGACGGAGGCACACTGTTTCTGGACGAGATCGGCGAAATGCCGCTGGGGCTGCAATCCAAGCTGTTGCGCTTTGTAGAGTGCGGAGAGCTGCAGCGCGTGGGCGAAAACGAAAACGTAAAGGTGGATGTACGCATCATTGCCGCCACTCATCAGGCGCTGGTTCAACAGACGCAGAGCGGTGGATTCCGCGCGGACCTTTATTATCGGCTGGCTGTCTTTCTCATCCGCACTCCGTCGTTAGCCGAGCATGCCGAGGATCTGCCGCTGCTGGTCAACCACTTTCTCGCGCGCATGGGCCGCGAGGCTCCGGTAAAACAGCTCGACGACGAAGCCATGGCCAAGCTCGCGATTCACGACTGGCCGGGCAATGTCCGCGAGCTAGAGCACGTGCTGGAGCGGGGCGCCATTCTGGCCGGCGAAGAAGCAGTCATGACCGCGCGGGAGATCGACTTCGGGCTATCGATCAACTGACCAGGCTCCTTGTGGCAACCCTAGGTGTCTGCGCAGGGTCATTGGGATCCGATCAAAAAAGCAGGAGGGAGAATTCGATGCAGATGCAGGTTGAAACCCAGCTCAGCGATCAGATTGCCCGCTATCTTGATCTGGCCACCGCGGAAGCCAAGCTGACTGCGGCCAACATGGCCAATATCGACACCCCCGGCTACAAGGCTGCCGGCATGAACTTCGAAGCCGAGATGCGGGAGGCGATGACGGACGTGGACAAGGGCCGTGCCGCGCGGCCGGTGCTCGTCAAGGCCGTAGACGGGTTGATAGCGAGGCCGGACGGCAACAACGTTTCCATGGATCGAGAAGGCCTCAATCTAGCTGAAGCGCAACTGAGATTCAAAACCGGCGTGGCCTTGCTTCACCAGGAGTACCAGCGCACCATGGACGCTATCCACGCTGATAGCAAGTAAGCTGCAAAGCAACTTCGGGATTCGGCTGAATGAAGGAGGGCAGTATGAACCTGTTTGCGATGATGGAAACCTCGGGCAGCGCCATGCAGGCCGAGCGGATGCGCGCGGAAGTAGTGGCAGCCAATATGGCGAACGCCGAGACGACGCGCACTGCGACAGGTGGTCCCTACCGCCGGCAGCATGTCGTCTTTGCCGCGAATTCTGGCAATCCGGAGTTTGCTGATTCGCTGAACGATGCTTCAGGAACCGCGGCTTCTGAAAGCCTTGGCTCATCGTCTCTGCCTCAGCTCTCATCGAGCCTGAACAGCTCCCTCAGTGGCCCTCTGATTGGTTCGGGTTCGGCGTCGCCGGGCGTACATGTTGCGGCGGTGGTCGAGGACACTTCTCCTCCGCTCAAGCGTTATGACCCCGGACATCCGGATGCGGGACCGGATGGGTATGTATCCTTCCCGGACATTAACCCCCTCACAGAGATGGTGGACCTCATGGGGGCTACTCGTGCTTATGGTCTCAATAGTTCGGCTGTGCAGGCCGAGAAGGGCATGATCTCATCGGCATTGGAGATCGCCAAGTCGTGATCTCGGAGCTAGCGCAGCAATGGCAGGCGGCATTTTGGCAAGGCATCGCTAACCAACGAAAGCAGCAGGAGAAACCATGATACCCGGAATCAACCCAATGACAGCCGCGACGCAGGCGTTTGAAGGCTTGGCCGGCGCCGGAGCGCAAACGGGTGCAATCTCGACCGGCGGTTCGGGAACGGCGCCGAGTCCGTTTTCCGATCTGTTTACCGATGCGGTGGGCCAGGTAAATCAACTTGAAGAGCAGGCGCGCACAGCTGTCTCCGGGCTGATGACCGGCTCCGGCGTCGACGTGCATCAGGCAATGATTGCAACTCAGAAGGCAAACATGGCCTTTGAGCTGGCGCTCGCGGTGCGCAACAAGGCTGTTCAGGCCTATCAGCAAGTCATCGGGATGCAATTTTAGCGGAACACGCAGGCGGATATGAGGCTGCGGCGAGGTATTTACGTGCCGCGAGTAACTGATGACAAACTAATGTTCACTGAAAACGGCAGGACACAAAGACCATGGCCACCGGAACACAGTTGGAGAAGAGCACGCCGTTGATGCTCGGGCAACCCCAGTTGACCGACCGGCTGGCAGGTCTTTGGGGCCGAGCGAAGGTCAGCTGGGCCGGGATGCAGCCGGCTCAGCGTGGCTGGATGCTGGTGGCGGCTATGCTGTTAGTGGCGTTGGTTGGAGGCCTGTTCTGGTACGGTCTGCGGACTGACTGGCGCATCCTTTACGCCGATATGGACCCGGATGATGTTCGACAGGCCAGTCAGACTCTTTTGCAGGCGCAGATTCCCTTTGAGCCCTTCGCCAACGGCGTAGGCATTATGGTGCCTGCCGCGCAACTGGACAAGGCGCGACTGTTGACCGCAGCCAAGGGCCTGAAGAGCGGGCGGCTGGGCTTTGAGATCTTCGACAAGCCCAACTGGGTGGGATCAGAATTCGACGAACAGGTCAACTATCAGCGCGCGCTGGAAGGGGAACTGGAGCACACCGTTGGCTCGCTCTCTGACATTGAATCGGCGCGCGTTCATCTGGTGATGCCCCATGAGTCTCTCTTTCGCGAGGTGGAGCGGCCGGCCAAGGCTTCGGTGGTGCTCAAGCTGCGCCATCGTTCTCTGGCTGACAGTGAACCGGAGGCGATTCGCAACCTTGTAGCCTCGGCCGTCGACGGGCTGACGCCGGATCGCGTGGTGCTGGTTGATGCAGCCGGTAACCTGCCGCTGGGGCCCAAAACGGCCGAAGCAATGCAACTAAGCGCCGAGCAGGCGCTGGAAGAAAAACTGATTGCGACTCTCGAACCGGTCACCGGCGCGGGCAACGTGCGCGCCTCGGTGACACTGGACTATGATCCGGCGGCAACCGATGAGACCGAGGAAAGCTATGATCCGGATCAAACAGTGACCCTGTCTATGCAGCGCACCGAACAGTCCTCCGGCGCGCAACCGGTAGCTGCCGGCATTCCCGGTACCGCATCGAACGCGCCCAACTCGCAGGCTCTGCCCGTTTATCCGCAGCAGACCAGCGGGACACAGAGCGCCAAGAGCGAGTCCGGAACCTACGGTGCATCGAAGACGGTTCGGCATGTGGTTGAAGGCCCGGGAAGAGTGCGGCGTCTGACTGCGGCTATCGTGGTAAACGACCGGCTGCTTGAGCCAGCGTCCCAGGGCAAGGCGGCGCAATGGCAGTCTCGTTCGGCAGACGAGTTGCGCAACCTGACCGCGCTGGCGCAGGCCGCGGTAGGCTTCGACCTGGCGCGCGGCGATATGCTGCAAGTCGAGGATTTGGCCTTCGAGGAAAACCGTTTGCAGCAGCCCGTATCGCTGCCCAGGCAACTGCTGAACACGGCCGAAGGCTCACCGGTTTTAATCAAGTACGCTGCAATTCTGTCGGGCATCCTGGTCGTCGTGGCCTTTGGGGTGCGTCCTGCTCTGCGCCATGCCCGGTTCGCGTCTGGTGCGGCAGTCAAATCAGGTGTCCGGGAGCTGCCGGGCCATGCCGAGGTAGCCGAGGCACGCGCATTTCGCCCGCCTGATCCAGTCGAGGTGGACCCCGAGCGGCTCAGAGCCCAGGAGATCTTCGAGCAGGTGACCGGCCACCTCAAGCGCGAGCCAACGCAAAGTTCCCGGCTACTTCAGAGCTGGATTCACTCCGACTAAAAGACTACGAGTTGCGCGATAGAGGGAAAGGGCCGAGATTTTGTCTGAGCAGGGAAGCCAAAGCGGAGCAATACGGCGCCAACAGTCGGCGAACATGAGTGGCGTGCGCAAAGCGGCTGTTCTGCTGGTAGCGGTGGGCGAGGAGTCGGCCAAGGAGATTCTGCGCGCCTTGCCTGAAGCGGACGTGCAGCGGCTCACCGAGGAACTGGCCGAACTGCGCGGCATTACACCTGAAGTCTCTGCCGGGATACTGGAGGAGTTCTGGAGACTCCTCGAAACCCAGAATTTCATGACCCACGGCGGGTTTGACTACGCCAGCCGTCTGCTGATGGAGACATTCGGCAAGGAGCGCGCCGACGATCTGCTGATGCTGGTGCGGCGCTCGCAGGAGGCGGCCCAGGGGAATCTGGCCAAGCTGCAGCGCACAGACCCGCAGCAATTGGGCAAGTTGCTTGACGGCGAGCATCCGCAGACCATCGCTCTGGTGCTGGCTCACCTCGATCCGCGCCGCGCCTCAATGGTGCTTGACAGTCTGAGCGAGGATCACAAAGTCCTCTCCATTCAGCGGCTGGCCGAGATGCGCCAGTTTTCGCCCGAAATGGCGCAGAAGGTGGCTCACATTCTTCACCGTCGCCTGGAGAACGTTGGTGACACCGCGCGCAAGAGTTATTCCGGCTTTAAGGCGGTCGCCGATTTGCTGAACCGGCTCAATGCCGAGGAGTCGAAGAAGATACTCGAGACCATCGAGGATGGCCAGCCGGAGTTGGCTCTCTCCATTCGCAACCTGATGTTTACCTTTGAGGACCTGGTGACGGTGCCGCCCGCCACCATCCGCGAGATTGTCTCCGGCGTGGACAAGCGCCAGTTGGCACTCGCCTTGCGCGGCGCTAAAGATGATCTGCGCGCCCAGATATTCAAATCGATGAGCTCGCGGGCCGTCGAGATGCTGAAAGAAGACATGGAGGTTCTCGGTCCGGTGCGCTCCCGCGAGGTAGCGCAGGCTCAACAGGAGATTCTCAACCTGGCAAGGCGTCTCGAAGCCGAGGGCAAGGTCATTCTCAAACTGGAGACCGGCGACGAGATGCTGGCGTAACAGGGCTCAGGGAACAGGGATCAAGGGTTACAGATCGGAAGCCAGAGAGCATGGTTCAGAAAGTACGAGGCAGGGATAATGGGCAGGGAAGCTGGGCTTCTTTGGTCGGATAAGCCGGTCATCGATAAAAACTGACCCCCGATCCCCGACCCCTGTCCACTTAAGGAGGAACTCCTTGCAACAGGTGGAATTTTTGACGGACGAGGGCGCTTGGGCGCGCATCGAGGTCTTCGATTACTTAGCTGGGCCTGATGCGCCTCCGCTGCCGGAGTGGACCGGGTTGGCCAATGCGAAAGACGCCGCAATGAGCGTGAAGGGGACTGACGCTGCGACGGCCAGGAATGCAGAGACCGAAGCCGTTGAGACTCGGCTGCGCGCAGAGTTTGACACACGGCTCGCCGAAGAGAAACGCCGAGCTTTTGAAGCGGGGCGTGAGCAGGGCCGTCAGACGGAGCGTGAGGGACAGACTGGCTCAGAGGCAGCGAGCCAGCTGCAACGGGCACAACAAGTCGCCGAACTCATCGGAAACTTTACCGAGGAGCGAGACCGTTATATGGGCGCGGTCGAGCACGAGGTCGTAAGATTGGCGCTGGCTGTCGCAGCTCGCATTCTGCGCCGTGAGGCGCAGATGGATCCGTTACTACTGACCGGGGCCGTCAGAGTGGCGTTGGGGCAACTCTCCGGATCGACCCAGGCGCGGTTGCGCGTGCCTGAGGCAGAGCTGGACTTATGGCGCGAGGCTATCGCCCTTGTGCCCAATCTCGCCGTTAGGCCGCTCATTAGTGCCGGCGAAGGAATGCGTTTGGGCGAATGCGTAATTGAGACCGAGCTGGGCTCGGTGGATTTGGGGATTCGCTCTCAGTTGGGAGAGATTGAGCGGGGCTTCTTTGACCGCGCAGGCGGCGTCGGCTCTGCCCATTCAAGTTCCGGCGCTGCCGAGCCCGCTTTGGCCACCGCCGGCACATGCGCGGAGAGTCGCGCATGAGCCCAATACTGGACCGTTATTTTGACCGGCTTGAGCGCGGCCAGCCCTGGCGCTGGCGTGGACAGGTCCTGGAATCGGTGGGCCAGACGATCGAGTCGGCGGGGCCGCTAGCATCGGTTGGTGAGTGCTGCGAGATTCATGACCAGTTGGGCCGCGTCCACCTCGCCGAAGTGATTGGATTCCGCGGCGCCAACGTGCTGTCGATGCCGGTCGAGAGCACCGAGGGCATCCGCTACGGAAATCGTGTCGAGGCCATGAATGTTCACTCCGAAATCGAGGTGGGGCCGGCTCTGATGGGCAGGGTGCTGAATGCGTTGGGTGAACCTATCGATGAAGGCCGCCCGCCAGCTGTCTCCCGGTCACTGCCTTTGGAGGGAGTAGTGAGGCCGCCGCTGGACCGCGCACCGATCCGCACACCGCTGGGCACAGGGATTCGCGTTATCGACGCGCTTCTGACGGTAGGCCGCGGGCAGCGGGTGGGCATCTTCGGCGGCTCGGGCGTGGGCAAAAGCACTCTGATCGGCATGATGACCCGCAACACCGAGGCGGATGTGACAGTTGTGGGCTTGGTCGGCGAGCGGGGCCGAGAGGTGGGCGAGTTTCTAGAGGATTCCCTGGGTGGCGAAGGCCGCGCGCGCTCAGTGGTGGTGGTTTCGACCTCTGATCAATCTCCGCTGATGCGCATCAGAGCGGCTTTGTCGGCCACCACCATCGCCGAATTCTTTGCCGCTCAGGGCAAGCATGTGCTGCTGGTGTTGGATTCACTCACGCGCTTTGCGATGGCGGCCCGCGAGATTGGTCTGGCTGCCGGAGAACCTCCCACTGCCAAAGGGTACACGCCTTCGGTCTTCAGCCGCCTCGCCCGGCTAATCGAGCGCGCCGGGCAATTCCGGGTTGGCTCGATTACCGCCTTTTATACCGTGTTGATGGAAGGCGATGACCAACAGGACCCATTGGTGGACGCGGTCCGGTCACTGCTCGACGGCCATGTGGTGCTTTCGCGTGTGTTGGCTGCGGAAGGTTGGTATCCGCCTATCGAGGTGCTGGACTCGATAAGCCGGCTGATGCCGGTTGTCACCCAGACCGAGCATCGTGAGCATGCCGCGCTCATTCGCAAACTGATGGCCGTTTATGCGCGCAGCGAAGACCTGGTGCGCATCGGAGCCTACAAGCAGGGCACTGATCCTGATCTGGACCGCGCGCTGCGCGCCCGTGGAGCGATGGGGGCATTCATGACTCAGGAATCGCGCGAGCAGGTCCGCTTTGCAGAGTGCGTACGCCGGCTGGCCCAGCTAGCCGGGGAAGTGTGAGTTATGGCAGTTTCGCGCGCGTTGCGCCGCTTGCTGCGCATCCGGGATCTTCAAGAGGAACAGAGCCGGCTGGTTTTGGAGTCCGTACAGGGCGAATTGCATCGTCTGGAGAACGCCATGGCGGCAACCCTCGCGCGTGATCGCCAAGGTCGAAGCCTGGTTCAGGCCGGCGCGCGGACCGGCGAATTGCCCGACCGGCTTGCCGGCCTCGAGGAGACGCGTGTGGCCAGTCTTCATGCTGCCGCGCTCGCGCCTAGGATCGATGCCACTGGAGAAGAGGTCGCGGGCCTGCGCAAGGATTTTCTCTTCAGGAGGGTGGAGCGCCGCCAGGCTGAGACCCTGATTCAGGAGACCGAAGCGCGGGAAGCAGTCGAAAACGGCCGGCGCAGCCAGCAGGCGCTCGACGACTGGTACGGTTCGCGGCCGCGGGGTAATGGTGGTGGGGCACGAGCCGATGACGAGCCAGTTACGCTCCACGCGACAGAGCTAGTTTCTCATGCGAATGACACCTCCGAAGAGACCATCGACAGAGATGCGTGCGTTGCGGGGAAATCTTGAAGGAAAACCCATACAGAGTGGGCCTTCACTTCCTCAAAAAGGATTGTCGGTTCCGTTTCTGATAACGCTCTAACCCACTGTCGGTGCTTTTGGCACGACCCCTGCTTTACCTTCAGTATGACCGTTGCAGTCGCCATCGAGATTCGATCGGGAGGGACTCTCGCGCCGGGCCTGAACAAGGTGCAGGGCTCTGGGCAGGATGCTGTGGCGAATCAAAGTTTCTCTCAGCCGATTGCGTCTGGCACTGAGACCTTCCGCATTGGCTGGCAATCGCTGCTGGCCTCACTCCGATCTGACGCGGAAGATTTTAGCGAGACCGCGGCCGCGGAGAACCAAGGGGCTCCTTCCGTCACGCCGGAGCTGGTAGATGCCGCAGGAGAATCCCCCGCAGCCACTTTGCCATCGAATGTCGGTGTGGCTTTGCGCACGAGGCAAGAATCAGAGAAGGGAACTGGGCCAGCGTGCGCGGGGTTGAAGTTGTCTCAGACTGACGCCCGCGCGGTGTCCTCCGCAGTCCGATCCGCTACATCCCTAAAAAGAATTGCCATCAGCAACACAGAAGTGCGAAAAACGACCGTCAATCTGGAGCCCGAATCTGCTATCGGCTCGAGGTGGGCCCATTCAGCCAAGACTACCGAGTCGGAGGTGACCACAGCCGGAGCGTTGCCAGAGCCGGTCACGGCGATTGTCGCGACGACCCCACAAGCTGTCATCGTGACCAACCCCGTTACCCATGACACAGCCGCGCTGACCAAACCCTCCTTGGAGGAGGCACAGACGGATATATTGCGTAATCTGTTTGTCAATTCATCAACCGGGCTTGCTGCAGACAACTTCAGTTTGCACTCGCCCGATCTGGATTCGGTTGGCAGAACGGCAAGCGCATCCGCGCAGAATGCGGTCAGCGGTACAGAAACATCAACTGCGGCCATAGAAGCAGTTCGGCCGGTCGGGCCGCAAGCCGAGGGTGGAAACGCACACGTTGCGACCGGAATCCCGACTCAAGCCGCAGCGCCGAATCTGGCGAAAGAACAAGCATCGAGCGAAACCCAGCCTCTCACTTCTAGTGCCGACCTTATGAAGCCTCTTTCGACCAGTCAAGTCCTGCCTCTGACGCAGGCACTGGACCAAAGTGAGGTTCAGATACAACTTGGAGCGAAGGCATTTCCAGTTGCGCAGGACAGCGGCGAATTGAAGCCTCTGCCAATACCACCCAATGTCGTCTCATCCGGCCAGCCCTTGGCCGCGTCCCCAATTCACGGTAAGAATGGTCCAGTCAGCGAGAAAAAACTCTCGGCCTCTGATTCGCTGCAGCTGACGCGTGAAACTGGGAAATCTGATTCTGTTCAGCATGAAAATCACATCACGCAAGGGCAGCCCTCTGGCCCCGACGCGGATACATCCGCCTTGGTGCGCGCCGTCGCTGGCGCCGGAGGAACTACAGACGCGCCCGCAGGGTTGGCGCCTCGCACGCCCGCTGCGACAAGCGTGCCAGAATCCCGCGAAGCCTTCACAACTCTCGATGCAGAAGGAGCAGCAGGGATGCCAACGTGGATTCATGCCGGCGCGCAACGCGCCGAAGCTGGTTTTCACGACCCCGCACTGGGATGGGTAGGCGTCCGAGCGGATACGAGTGGTGGTGGCGTTCATGCCGAACTCGTCTCCGGTTCTGCCGATGCAGCCCAGACGCTGGGCGGCCACCTGGCTGGCTTGAGCGCCTATCTTGCCGAAAACCACACGCCGGTAGAAACGCTTACGCTGTCTTCTTCCGGAAGCGGGTGGACAGCGCCGGGCAACGGACACGGATCTGGAGATGGGATGCAGCAAGGGGCAGGACACCAAACCAGGGAGGAAACAACGCAACGCGCAGATTCCCGAGCGCACTCCGGTTCGTCAACAGCACCGGAGTTGTCCGTATGGTCTGTTGACCGGGACGGAAGCGCACGAACAGCAAGGCAAGACGGAAATCATATTTCGGTGATGGCCTGACGGGCCACTTCGGGGATGGATTAAATGGCAGAACCCAGGAAACTGAAGGGCAGAAACGCGACAAACCGATCGCAGAAAAACGCGATGCAGAACAGGAATGATTAAGGAGACAAAATGGCAGCGGCAATCTTGAATCACCATATGACAGCGGCACAGGCTCTCTCAGCGAAAGCCGCAGCGCCAGCAACAGCGGCCGCAAACACCTCTCCCGCAGGGGCAAATGCAACCAGCAATGCGAGCGGCAGCGCGAGCACAGCAAGCAGCGACTCAGCCACCATCTCAGCCAACGATTTTCTAACCCTTTTGGTGACTGAGATGCAGAATCAGGATCCAACCGCTGACACCGACCCCAACGAGTACATCAATCAGCTGGTGAATGTAAACAGCCTGGAGCAACTGATATCAATCAACCAGACGTTAACGACGGATCTCGGCAGTTCCACTTCTGCAGCTAGTGGCGCTACTGCCTCCGCTCAAGCCAGTCGCGCACAAGCACAAGCTCAACCGTCATCGACCAGCACAGGAACTAACCTTCCGGGCGCCCTGAATACAGCATCGGCGCAACTGGCTCCCGGCAATCTCGGCGTTCCCTCGCCCAATTCCGCGGCCCAAAGCGTAGCTCAGGCCCTCAGCGGCCGGCAACGCATGCAGTAGCGATTCCGCGGATCTGCAGCGGTCCGCAAAGCGATGTTTACCGGCCGACCACTAAGGCCCGCACCAACCGCAGATGCACTCGAGAGGAGATTCACGATGCCCA
Organism: Occallatibacter sp.; assembly: GCA_049517315.1. Lineage (GTDB taxonomy): Bacteria > Acidobacteriota > Terriglobia > Terriglobales > Acidobacteriaceae > Telmatobacter. The sequence continues at coordinate 50,396 of JBEKSE010000028.1, forward strand.
ACTTTGACATTCCGCTCAGCGGACTAAACGCCGATTCGACGGCGTTGAACACCATTGCAAATAACCTGTCCAACATGAACACCACCGCCTTCAAGGCGCAGACGACAAACTTCAGCGACCTGTTTTATCAACAGGTAGGCACGGCCGGCTCGGGAGATGAGATTCAGCAGGGAACTGGTGTACAGGTGGCCTCGAACAGCACCGACTTTACCGGCGGCACGAACGCTTCGACGGGCGTCTCGACTGATGCTGCGATAAATGGCACGGGTTTCTTCGTCCTGGACGGCGGGGGCGGCAGCCAACTCTATTCGCGCGACGGAAACTTTCAGCTGAGTTCTAATGGAACGTTGGAGTCTACCGCCGGCCAGCCGGTCTTGGGATATTCCGCGACGAACGGTGTGATCAACGCCAACGGCGCCTTGAGCGCGATCGTGATTCCAACCGGGCAGGTGATGCCGCCTGAGGCGACGACAACTTTCAGCATGACGCAAAATCTCGATTCTGCGTCCCCTGTTGGCGCCACAGCTTCCGGTCCGGTCACTGTCTATGACTCGCTGGGCAGTAGTTATGTTGCCACGGTGAACTACACCAAGACGGGAACCAACGCCTGGTCTTACAACATCTCCATGCCTGATACGCTGACGCAGGGTTCAGTGACAGCGAACGGAATCACAACAGTCAACTATGATTTTGCGGCGAGCGGTGGCAAACTGGCCACAGTAGATCCAGGAACAAACTTGACGATTACCGCGCCGGCCACAGCGGGCGGAACGGCAACCACCGCGCTGCCGATATTCACCGGCTCCCCGGAGACGGTCGCTGACTATGTGACAGATCTGAATACTGCTTTGGGCGCTGCCGGCATCACTGTTGGCGCGGGCGGTGTAACGGTCTCTTCCACTGCTGCCGGCGTGCTGACGATCTCCGGCGCGAATATCTCCACGAGCGGAAGTGTAATTCAGGATCCGGTGGGCGCCAACACTGCGGGAACGCTGACCTTCAATTCTAGTGGCAACCTCGTTAACCCAGCCGGGGATGTGAGCGGCATCAGCTTCGCAGGGCTCTCCGATGGAGCAGCAACCATGAACATGACTTGGGATTTGCTGGGAGCCGCTGGCACCGGGAACATCAGTCAGACCGCTGCAGCCAATTCAACCTCGTCTCCCAGCCAGGACGGATATTCAAGTGGGGAGTATGAGAGTTTTGCCATCGGCTCCAACGGCACCATTTCGGCAACTTACTCGAATGGTCAGAGCCAGAACGTGGGACAAATAGCGCTTGCCACGGTAAGCAACGTGCAGGGACTATCCGACGTAGGCTCGACCGAGTACCAGACTACCGCTGCCTCAGGGCAAGCCTCAGTTGGCGTGGCCGGCACGGGTGGCCTCGGCACGCTTCAGGGAAGTTCTTTGGAGGCCTCCAACGTCAACATTTCCGCCGAGTTCTCCGACCTGATTGTTGCGCAGCGCGCCTTTGAGGCTAACTCAAAGGCGGTAACCACCTTCGACTCCATCACGCAGGAAACCATCAGCATGATCCACTAAGTCTCCCGTGTGTGCAGAGCCGCCGATACGCAAAATCGAGGACGCTGAAGCAAGAAACTGCTCAACTGGAGGGATGAGAGCGCTAGGTTTGCTGTTCACTGACCGTACAAGTCGTCCGATGCGGCGCGCCAATATCCGCCTCCTCGGCTGATAGATAGAGCCCCAGTTCCATGAATAGTACTCGGAGGTGGGGTTCTTTTTCGGTTTTAATCGAGCAAGATTCTGAAACAAATGACTGTCTGATGCCAGCTGGCAACGGTAAACTGAAACAGCTCTCGGGAGTGTGCATGGAAGAGATATGTCAGTTGCCTCATCGGCGATGGAATCCCCTCAGGCAGTCATGGGTTCTAGTATCGCCGCACCGCACTCAACGTCCATGGCAAGGTGAGGTGGGACAGAAGGCCGCGCCCTCGGGGGTCGCTTACGATCCCCAGTGCTATCTGTGTCCCGGCAACCAACGGGCAGGCGGAGCCGCAAATCCCGCGTATGAAAGCGTCTTTTCGTTTGTCAATGATTATGCCGCCCTGCTACCTGATTCTCCGTCCGAATTCGAGCTGGCGGCCTCGTCGCTTTTGGTGGCCGGGTCCGCTCGCGGCCTGTGCAAGGTGCTCTGCTTTCATCCCAACCACAGCCTGACACTGGCCAGCATGACGCGCACCCAGATTCGCCGCGTAGTGGACTCCTGGACGCAGGAATACGAAGACCTTGCGGGCTTGGACTGGATCGAATACGTGCAGATTTTTGAGAACCGTGGGGCCATGATGGGCGCGAGCAACCCGCACCCTCACGGTCAAATCTGGGCCACCGGCTTTTTGCCGGACGAGCCGGCAGTCGAAACCGCAGCCCAGCGTGAACATCTGGCCCGCACTGGCCACTGTCTGCTCTGCGATTACATGACCGCTGAGAACGCCGCAAAGGAGCGAATCATTTTTGAAAATGCGCACTTTGTGGCCCTCGTTCCATGGTGGGCAACCTGGCCTTTCGAGGTGCTGCTGCTCTCTCGCCGTCATCTGGGAGCGTTGCCAAATTTCAACGACGATGAGCGAGATGGCTTAGCCGACGCCCTGAAGCGACTGACCACCCGTTTCGATAATCTTTTTCAAACCAGCTTTCCTTACACGATGGGCTTCCATCAGAGTCCCGTTGACGAGACGGACTATCCCGAATGGCACTTCCACGCCCACTTCTATCCTCCGTTGCTGCGCTCTGCCACAGTCAGAAAATTCATGGTGGGCTTTGAGATGCTCGGCATGCCGCAGCGCGACATCACGCCCGAGGACGCAGCCCGGCAATTGCGCGCCTGTCCGGAAGGGCACTACTCGCTGAAATCTGTTGTTTGTCAACCCAATTAGAGGGTGACCTGTCATGCATGATCCTGCCGTTTTACGTTCTATGCACCTAGCCCGCTTCCAGGCTGCGCCGACCGTCTTTGCCGCGCCGGGCCGCGTCAACCTGATCGGCGAGCACACCGATTATGCCGAGGGCTTTGTGATGCCCGCGGCCATCGACTTCGCAACCCTGGCCGGCATCTCGCCGCGCTCGGACGGCAAGATCGTCGTCTACTCGAAGAATTATGGCGAGGAGCGCGAGTTTGCAGCGGCATCGTTGCCCGTCAGTGCCAGCAAACACTGGAGTGATTACCCGCTCGGTGTGGTCTCGATTTTGGCCGGGGAAGGCCATCGGATTCCCGGCTTCAGCCTGAGTCTGTGGGGCGATGTTCCGCTGGGATCAGGGCTATCAAGTTCAGCCGCTGTTGAGGTGGCGACGGCGCTGGCCGTTCTCTCCATTATTGGCGCCAGCTATCCGGGCCCCGTGATGGCGCGGCTTTGCCAGCGTGCCGAAAACGAATTTGTGGGCGCCAGTTGCGGCATCATGGACCAGTTCATCTCCGCCAACGGCAAGGAGAACCACGCCCTGCTGCTGGATTGCCGCGATTTGAGCTTTAAGCTGGCGCCGATTCCGACCCATGTTGCGCTGGTGATTGCCAACACTATGGTGAAACACTCCGTTGCCGGCGGCGACTACACCACGCGCCGCGCTGAGGTGGAAGCGGCCTGCGCCGTGATCGCCCGTCACCGGCCCGAAGTTCGCTTCCTGCGCGATGCGACGGTCGAGGATCTGCAGAAATGGGGCTCCGAGATGACGCCCAATTCGCTCAAGCGCGCTCGCCACGTGGTGACGGAAAATCTGCGCACTCAGGCTGCCGCTGAGGCTTTGGCTGCCAATGACCTCGTCGAACTGGGTCGCCTGATGGCCGAGGCGCACCGGAGTTACAGCCAGGATTTCGAGGGCAGTTGCGCCGAGGCCGACGCCATGGAGGAGTTGGCGCGGCAGCTGCCGGGGATAATTGGCGCGCGGCTCACCGGCGGAGGCTTTGGCGGCTGCACCATCAACCTGGTGGAGCAGAGCCAGGCTGCCGCGTTTGCCAAGGCGCTGGCTAGCAGCTATGCAGCTCGAACCGGCATTGAGCCGCAGATTCACATCTGCCACGCCTCGGGAGGCGCTCACCAGGTGTCGTAACTTTGTGACGGTCTCATTGCGGCTCCAAACCATCAGCGGCAAAGCCCAGGGGAAAACAGAGAAGACCAGGCAGTTCTTTCAACAGAAAGCGGGAAGAGAATTATGGTTACGCAATCCAAACAGCCAGCGGCCTCAAGCGCGCCCAACTACATTGTTCCGTTTATCACGGTTACTGTTCTCTTTGGCATTTTTGGGTTTCTGACCAACCTGAACAGCAATCTCTCTCCCAAACTGGAAGACATCTTCAACCTGAACCACATGTGGTCCAACTTTGTGACGACCTCGTGGTTTTTAGCCTACCTGGTCTTCTCTGTGCCCAGCGGCAAGCTGATTGAGAAGATTGGTTACAAGCGCACCATGGTGACTTCGCTGTTCATCATGGTGATCGGCGCCCTGCTGTTCATCCCGGCGGCGGCGATGCTCAGCTTCCCATTCTTTCTGACCGCCAGCTTTGTCCTGGCCACGGGCGTCTGCGTTTTGCAGACCTCGGCCAATCCCTACGTCTCGATTCTTGGACCGGAAAGCACCGCTCCGGCTCGCCTGACGCTGGCGCAGGCATTCAACTCGCTTGGTTCCGCTTTGGCGCCGCTGGTGGTGGGCTACTTTATTCTTACCGACACCAGGATCACGGACAAGAAAGCGATTGCGCACACCGTGCAAGGGCCTTACATCGCCATCGCAGTCGCGTTGTTCGTGCTCGGCTTTGCTGTGATGTTCATGCATTTGCCGGCGGTCACGCGGAGCGAGTCGTACCGCCCGGGCGACGACAGCACCGCACATTCGGGCCGCAGCATCTGGCGCTACAAGCATACGGTTCTGAGCATGGTGGGCATCTTTTTCTATGTTGGCGTCGAAATCGCGCTGGCGGCTAACGCCATCAAGTTCTTCCTGGCCCAGGGTGTGGAACAGGAAGTTGCAGTCTCGCAATTTGTTGCTTCTCATGAATGGTTGGGAGGTTATCTCAGCCTCAAACTGGCAAGCTTGACCGCTACGAATGTGGCGGGAATTCTGGCTTCGTTCTATATGTTTGCCATCATGATCGGACGCTTTGCCGGCACATGGGCGATGAAGGCCGTCAAGGCCGAGAAGCTGCTGGCGGGTCTGGGTTTCTTTGGCGTAGCACTGATGTTAGTGGCCATGGGAACCACCGGATCGATCGCCGTCTGGAGCCTGATTTTCTGCGGTCTGGCGAACTCCATCATGTATCCGACCATCTTCGCGCTGGGCATCGCCGAACTGGGACCGCTGACCAGTAAAGGCTCTGGCGTCATCACGATCGGCAATGTGGGCGGGGCCGTGATTCCGCCGCTCTTCGGCGCGTTGGCCGTCGCCATTGGCTATCAGCACGCCTTCATTCTGCCGATCATCTGCTACTTCTACGTCGCTTATTACGGCTTGTCAGGATACAAGCCCACGCGCGCAGTCAAGGCGTAGCCGGGGAGGTCTGCTCGTCCTTGGACCTTGCGGATTGCTCAAGATCTTTGGCCGCTATGCATCTCGATGAACAGGCCCTTAGCTTCGGCCAGCGCGTGGCCTCTTGCGTCGATAATCCGTGCCTCGCTCCAATGTTTGCGGCCCTCGCTCCGAACCAGGCGGCCCTCCACGCGAATCGGCGATTCAGAATGTACAGGGCGAAGATAGTTGACCTCCATCTGGCGGGTCATTGCAGTCAGTCCCTGCGCCCGCAATGACTTGCTCATCGCCTCATCAAGCAGAGTGGCGATAATGCCACCATGCAGGTAACCGATCGGGCCTTCGAAGCGATCCGGAATCGTTGGCAAGCAAACCACTCGTCCATCTTCGGCAACCAGGAAATCCAGATGCAAGCCACTCGCATTAGCCGGCCCGCAACCAAAGCAACAATTCTGCGCCTTGTGCGCAATGGGGGTTAACTTCTCTGAAGGCAAATCCATGGTTCCAGCATAACGGAGGCATCAGACTCAATAGAGCGCATACAGAATTTGTCGATTTTTGCGCAGTCTTTCTCAACCTCTTTGCATCGAACCACCTGGAGGTTATTCCAAAATGATGGACCGCAGGACTGCATTGAAACACCTAGGCGGCGTAACCGGCGCGCTGCTGTTGACCGACACTCTGACTGCTCAGGCCCTCCCCGGCGTCCAGTCAGCCTCTTCAGCCCCACCGCCAACCGGCCCCTTCACGCTGCCACCGCTGCCTTACGCATACGACGCGTTGGAGCCCAGCTTCGACGCGGAGACCATGCATCTGCACCACGACAAGCACCACCAGGCCTACGTGAACAACCTGAACGCTGCCGTGGCTGCGCATCCTGAATTGGCTGGCAAAACCGTAGACGAACTGGTCGCGAACCTGGGCGCCCTGCCTGAATCCGCCCGCACCGCCGTACGCAACAACGGCGGAGGCCACGCCAACCATTCATTCTGGTGGCCGACGCTGGGCAAGCCTGGATCGGCAACCGCGCCCGCCGGCGAACTGGCCAGGGCCATCGATTTGAAGTTTGGCTCGCACTCGGCCTTCCAGGACAAGCTGACCGTTGCCGCTCTCAGCGTGTTCGGCAGCGGCTGGGCCTGGTTGGTCAAGCTGCCTGACGGGACCGTGGCAATAGAAACCACGCCCAATCAGGACAGTCCTCTGACCGAGGGTCACAAGCCTGTGCTGACTGTGGATGTTTGGGAGCATGCCTACTACCTGAAGTACCAGAACAGGCGCGTCGAGTACGTGAAGGCCTTCTATCAGGTGCTCAACTGGGACTATGTGAGTGGGCAATTTGCTCAGAAGGCTTAGGGAGATAGTGGCCTGGGTGGTAAGAGGGAAGGTCTCTTGGACGCTTGTGTGCGTGGGATTGGCGATTAGCCTGGGCGTTGGCGGCTGCCGCGCAAAGCCAGCACTCACCCCGCAAGAGATGGAAGGGAAGCACCTTTACCAGATGCGCTGCGCCCATTGCCACGAAGACAACGACCAGGCACTCAGGAAGATTCCTCCTGACCTGCACAGCATCTTCGAACGCCAGACCCTCCTCAACGGCGCCCCAAGTTCGGATGCGGTAGTACGGCAGATTGTGCTCGCAGGGAGGGGAACGATGCCCGCCTTTGCAGGCCGATTCACGGATGAGCAGATGGCAGCGCTCCTGGCTTACCTGCACACCGGGCTGCTTTGAGGCCCGCCCCAACCCGCATGAGCAGCTCAAAAATGCGCTGGCTGTGGGCTGACGGAGAAAGTCAGCCCACAGCCGAAACGCCACTACCATTGCGAATCGTTGAGGCTACCACCCCAGACCGGCAGCCATGGTCTTGACCATGGTCCCGTTGGCATCATCGTCCTTCAGAGCCCAGACATAGGCGCCTCCGAGGCCGCCCGGAACCTTGACGTCCACATAGAGCATCTTGAGGAATGCCGTGTCGGGATCATCGTAGGTGTAGAAGGTATCTGAATCCGGGTTGTAGAGCGAAACAGCAACCCTTTGGCGATCGAACCAGTTGCTGTAGCCGTTCGCTGACAATTTGGCAAGAGTCGAATAGGTTGCGATTCCGGGAGTCAACAGAACGTCGCACCCCGGAGTGTTGCCGCTCAGGTCTGTGCATAGCCCTTGCCCATTGGCCAAGGGTACTGGAGACGGTCCCGTTGAGTCTTGATACAGGCCATGATTTACGTCGGGAACGCCGGTCCATCCTGCGCCGTAGAGCGGCACTCCCATGGTGTACTTGTGGGGTGGAACCCCGGCTTTGAGATAGGCATTTACGGTGGAATCGATGTCAAGACCTTGCCCATACAAGGGATCTTGCCGGTCGTCGAAGAGCGGAGATGCGTCATTGGTTTGCGTATCCCACGATCCGGCGTAGTTGTAGCCGTCGATAGTGATGAAGTCCACCTGCTCGGCAGCCTTTTTCAGATCGATGTTCACATAGTTCTGCGCGCCCGCGGGTCCGTCGAACGAGAGAATATAGCGCTTGCCTGTTGTTTCACTCAATGCATCCAGTTGGGTGCGGAACTCCTTGAGCAGTGCGGTGAAATTCTGCGTGTCCGCCGCCATTGGAAACTCCCAGTCGATGTTGAAGCCGTCAAAGAGGCCTGGCGCAGTTACGCCGGGGGCGATGTTTCCCTGGATGAACATGTTGATGCACGAGAACGCGAGCGCCTGGCGGCCGGCCTCCGTACTCGATGCGCTCGCGAAGGCCGCAACATTAGTGGCGGATGCGCCGCCCATGGAAATCAAAACCTTCAGGTGCGGATGCAGTTGCTTGAGCTGTTGAATTGCGGCGAAGTTTCCATAGAGCGGTCCCGGATAAGGAGTCCCGCTTACGCTGGGAAGGTACGGAGTCTGATAATCCGCCCAGCTATCGGCGATAGCACAACCTGGCGCCGGAGTCGTGGTTACGTTGGCAAAGGCATAAATGAGGTGAGTCAGCTTGTCGGCGACCCCATTCTGTTGGAGGTTGGCAATGTTATAGCCGGCATAATAGATACTCCACTCCTCGAAGTATCCGCCAAGTATCTTACCCTGCTGGCCGATTTGGCCAAACGAGGGGTAGGTGCATACCAGCAATACGATGAGACTCGTCAAAACCGCTTGAAGCGAGCTCAGCATTGGTCGTTTGAACATGGGGAACCCTCCTTGACGAACAATTACAGATTGGCGAAGTATAGAGCAACAATTCCACTCTCGCAATGAGCATATTGTTTATTTATGCGCAAATTATCGTCTAATTTGTGCAGATTTACCCAAAATAGTAGTTCTAATACGTTATCGGGCTTGCAAATGAGCAGGATTTGGAATTCACCTTCTGGATGACCACGTAGAGCGTGATTCCGGTTTCGCCTGCTGATGGACCGTCTGGCACGTCTTGGCGATCGCCACAGCAGCAAGTGTCCGTTTCTGGACGCCAAGACTCCAGAATCGGACATCGCCGCTTCCGTTTTCCGCGCCTCGTCGAATCGATTCAAGCACTTACGTTGCGCGTTCTAGGTACTACACGTGCTAGTTCTCAGCCCAGGACCGTTCCTAGGCTCCAACGCCGTTCCACTCGACCTATTCGCCAAAATGAGGACACTCCCCAATGCAGACTCTGCTTCAGGATCTCCGCTACGGCATTCGGCAACTGATTCGAATTCCCGGCTTCACCCTCATCTCGGTCCTTTCCCTCGCGCTCGGCATCGGCGCCACCACCGCTGTCTTCAGCGTGGTTTGGGGTTTTCTGGTGGATCCTTACCCCTACCAAGGCGCGGACCGGATGGTGCACTTGCGCGAGGATACGGGAAAAGGTGAGCCGAACGGCTTTGGGATAACCGCCGGTCAATGGCAGGAGATTCGCAAGTCGCCGGTCGTGGACGACGCCTTCCTTGCGGACCAGTGGAGTCTGACGGTGACCGGCGCCGATCTGCCCGAGGATGTCCAGGCAGACTACTTCAGTTCGAATGCCTTTGACTACTTTGGCGTGCCGGCCTATCTGGGCCGCGGTCTGCACCCTTCCGACGCGGTCGATGGCCAGGATCCGCAGCCGGTTGCGGTGCTTGGATACAAGTTCTGGCAGAGGCACTATGGATCGGATAAGAGCGTGGTCGGCAAGACGATCCAGCTTGTCCACAAAAACTACACAGTCGTCGGTGTGGCAGCCAAGCGCTTCACTTGGGACGATGCCGATGTCTACCTGCCGAAGAAGATCACGCAGGACGTGGTGCCGGGTTACTATGTAGGTCTTCGCCTCAAACCAGGCGTGACAAAAGCAGCCGCGCAGTCGGTGCTCGATCCGCTGATTCATCAATTCGCGAAAGACACGCCGAAGCACTTTCGTCCGGGCGACTTCCGCCTGGCGCTGAAGGGATTCAACGATGACTTTCTCGAGCGGCTGGGCGGAGTCCCATACCTGTTGTTTGGGGCGGTCTCAATGCTGCTGCTCATAGGCTGCGGAAACGTTTCGATTCTCTTGCTGGCGCGGGCGACCGCGCGCGCGCAAGAGTTTGCGGTGCGTTCGGCGGTGGGCGCCAGCCGTGCAAGGCTCATTCGCCAGTTGCTCACCGAGGCGCTGCTGATCTCTCTCACGGGCGCGGGGCTGGGTGTGCTGATCGCTTACAAAGCGCTCGACTGGATCGTCGACAACCTTCCGCAGTATTCGATTCCTCACGAGGCCGTCTTCCACATCAACCTGCCGGTGCTCATCTTCTCCATCGCCGTGGCCGTTGCGACGGGGGTATTGTTCGGACTGTGGCCGGCTTTACAGGTGTCGAGGCCAAACGTGAGCTCGATCATGCAATCGGGCTCGCGGAAGGTGGCGGGCAGCGTGAGCGGACGCAGGTTCCACGGGGCACTCATCGCCGGGCAACTTGCGCTTACGCTCCTGATGCTTACCACTGCAGGGGCCGCTATCGAGGGATTCCTGCAGTTGCTGCATATTCGCTTGGGCTACGACCCGCACAACATCATGTCGGTGGGGATCCCGGTACATGAGGGTACATACAAGACCTGGGCCGAGCGGTCAGCCTATTTTGAGCAGCTGCGCTCCGCCGTCGCAGAGGTGCCTGGGGTGACGATGTCGGCAATCTCGACCAACGCGACACCACCGTCGAACGGCATGAGCACGAACATGCAGATTCTGGGCGGTCCCTCGGCAAGCGAACAGCCGATTCGGCTGAATCTTGTCAGCCAGGAGTACTTTCCTGCGCTGAAGATAGCCCTGGCCCAGGGACGAATCTGGGACGCGACGGAGAACCACAACGCGGCCACAGTTGCCGTCATCGATCAGGCACTGGCCAGAAAGTACTTTCCCAAGGGCGATGCGATTGGACACTCGATCAAGTTTCCCGACGTGCGTGAAGCGCCGCCGTTCAGTCTGCTCTCGCCCAAGGGGAATGCAAACATGCTGATTGTCGGCGTGATCGTGGACAAACTCAACGACGGACTCGACAAGCCGGTCTTGCCCGAGGCATTTGTGCCGTATACGTACGGCTTGCGCATGGGCACGCAGATCTTGGTGCGCAGTTCGGGGTCGCCGCTCGCGCTGCTGCATTCGGTCAGCGCCAAGGTGAACTCCATCGATCACGACCAACAGACCAACAGCGGGACAGAGGACCTGGAACACTGGATCTCGGACGAGCCGGAATATGCGCGCGGCAAGCTGCTGACGTGGCTCTTTGGAGCCTTTGCCGGGTTGGCGCTTGTCATGTCCGCGGTAGGCCTCTACAGCGTTGTCTCTTACACCGTGGTGCAGAGGACGAACGAGTTTGGCATCCGCATGGCGCTGGGAGCGCCCCGCGCCCATCTGGTTGCAATCGTTTTCTCGTCGATCATGGTGAGTGTGGGTGCGGGGATCGCGATCGGCGTCGCGCTGAGCCTGGCTCTGGGGCAACTGATGGCCCATGCGTCGTGGGCCGCCGACACCCACACATCGACGAGAGAGCCGCTGTTGCTGGCGGCCTCGGCGCTGACAATGATCGCCGTTGCCGCACTAGCAAGCATGCTCCCGGCACGCCGCGCGGCCGAAGTCGACCCCATGATCGCCATTCGCGCCGAATAGCCTCAGCGCAGCACGGTATGCAAGCGGGCCGGGAGAGCGCTCATCTGCCAATTCACGGAAAAGCAGATGGCCGATTTCCTGGCTTACCTACACGCAGCGTCAAGCGATTCTTCATCACGCGGTCATTTATTCACTCTCTCTTAAAGATTCTCAGCACCTCGACAAAGTAACCTTCGTTCATACGAACTGAGTTACTTTGAACCGCTCCTCTCTCTCGACCTAGCTGCGAGAGGAACGAGTTTTTGCCCCCGAGACTGTGTGAAGAGAAGCGGTCTGCTCGGAGCTTGTCTTTAAATCAGCACAGAGCGCGTCACGCATGGATCTGGAGAAGGGTGAGTCAATATGAATGTCCGATGGGGAAGGTGCTTTAACTTCAACAAATGCAAGGAAGCCCAACAGAAACATCCCATCCCGATTCCTCAGAGAGCCCCTTTTGTTTGTCCTGAGTGTGCCGAACCGCTCCAAGATGAACATGCCTTTGCCCCGCGCGAGGCGCCAGCCGCACCCCGCGAGAAGCCGTCGGCAGCGCTTTTCGGTGCAATTGCTGTTTCGATCCTCATTCTTGCCGGGCTTGCAACATGGTGGATCAGGGAGCATGGTGCGAGTGATGCAACGGCGAAGAGAGAACCAATTCTTCGCCTGGCTGGTTCAAACACCATTGGGGACACTCTTGGGCCTGCGCTAGCCGAAGCGTTTTTTATACATCAGGGAGCAACAGAAGTTCACATCCTTCCCGGAGCCAACCCGCTCGTGAAGATTGTCGAGGGTGTGCTGCCCGGCGACACTAAAGCTTCCGCGATTACCATTGCGGCGCATGGTTCTGCGACAGCGTTTACTGCTCTGGCCCAAAACAGTTGCGATATCGGAATGGCTTCGCGCAAGATCAAGCCCGATGAGGCGGCCAGGTTAAAGTCGCTGGGAGATATGTCCTCTTTCACAAACGAACACATCCTGGGTCTTGACGGCATCGCAGTCATTGTCAGCGCTGCCAACCCAGCCGTTCAGTTTGATAAAGACAAGATCATGCGCATCTTCACAGGCGAGATTACTGACTGGTCACAAGTGGGCGCGTACAGAGGAGCGATCAAGATCTACGCGAGAGATGATAAGTCAGGCACATACGACACTTTCAAGAGCCTGGTTCTCGGGGGCAAGCCGCTGGCCGCAGGTGCCCAAAGGATCGAAGACAGCAAAGCGCTCTCTGATGCGGTTGCCGCCGATCCTAACGGCATCGGTTTCATCGGTCTGCCTTACATTCAAAGCGCCAAACCAATAGCTGTCTCGGATAAGGGTACGCTGGCGCTGTTGCCCACCCGGCTCACCGTGGCCACGGAAGACTATCTTCTGTCGAGAAGGCTTTACCTCTACACGCCCGCCAATCCTAACAACAAATACACCCGCTCGTTTGTCGAGTTTGCTCTTTCCAAGAAGGGGCAGGACGTGGTTGCCGCCACAGGTTTTGTCGCCCAGAATGTATCGCAGATTGCACAGACGGCTTCCGCGGATGCTCCGGCGGAGTATAAGTGGCTGACCAAAGAGGCAAATCGCCTCTCTCTCGATTTCCGATTTGCGTCTGGTCAAATCGATTTGGACAACAAGGCAAAGGTCGATTTGGATCGGGTCGTCTCATTGGTTGCGGACCTGAAGGTTCCAGGAGACAAAGTCATGCTTTTTGGATTCTCCGATGGCATCGGCTCGCATGCGAGCAACCAGGCGCTCTCGCTGAGTCGGGCCAAGTCGTTGGAAAGCCAATTCATCCAGAGAGGTATGAGCCCTGCGATTGTCCGTGGTTATGGTTCGGATATGCCCATAGCCTCCGATGAGACTGACGAAGGGCAGGGAAGAAACAGGCGCGTGGAGATTTGGATTCAGAAGTGACTTGGGTCCAGCTCGCGCCGGACGCCTTGGGGCAGGAGATCAGTCGCATTTCTCCGTTCGCGATATACTCAAGACTGCCATGGCAACCGAAAGAACCTTCTATATAGAGACCTTTGGCTGCCAGATGAATGCCCATGACTCGGAAAAAGTCATTGGCACATTGGAGCACGAAGGCTACCGCCAGGTCGAGTCGGAAGAAGATGCCGGCCTGATCCTTTACAACACCTGCTCCATTCGCGACAAGGCGGAGCAGAAGGTCTTTCACCGTCTGGACGAATACAAGCGCCAGCACAGGGAAGGCAAGCGCTTCGGCGTGCTTGGTTGCGTAGCGCAGCAAGAGGGCGAGAGAATTTTCGACCGGGCCCCGTATGTCTCGCTGGTCTCAGGCTCGGCATCTTACCGCAAACTGCCCGAAATGCTTTTGCGCCTTGAAGCCGGTGAGATGCGGATCACTGGTCTCGACGATCGCCAGACCGATCAAACCTTCGAGACCGAGTTCACAGCCCGCAAGAACCCCTATCGCGGCTACGTCACCATCATCGAAGGCTGCGACAAATTTTGCGCATACTGCGTTGTTCCATACACTCGAGGCAAAGAGCGCAGCCGCGGGTCGAATTCAGTGCTGGCCGAGGCACGACGCATCGCCGATCAAGGCTTTACCGAGATTCAACTCCTGGGCCAGAACGTGAACAGCTATCGCGACACAGAAGGGAAGCGAAGCTTCGCGGAATTGCTGGCTGCCGTTGGCGAAATCGAAGGCATCCGGCGCGTGCGTTTTACCACCAGCCATCCGCGCGACTTTACCCGCGACATCGTCGAAGTCATCGACGCGGTCTCCACTCTCTGCGACCACATTCATTTGCCAGTTCAGTCCGGCTCTACCAGGATTCTCAAGGCAATGGCCCGTGAGTACACGCGAGAGTGGTATCTCGAGCGAATTAGCTGGATCAAGGCGGCCCGGCGGCCCATCTCGATTTCAACCGACATCATCGTAGGATTTCCCGGCGAAACCGCAGACGACTTCATCCAGACCATGGACCTTCTGGCCGAAGTCGAGTACGATTGCGTCTTCGGGTTTAAGTACTCTGGCCGGCCAAACACTCCTGCTTTGACCATGATCGATTCCATCCCGGAAGCCGAAAAGGCGGCCCGGCTTCAAGTCGCGCTTGACCGCCAGCGAGAGATTCAGAGAGTCAATTATGCCCGACACCTGGGGCAGATCATGGAGGTTATGGTTGAGGGCTTCAACTCGGCACGCGGACAGGTTATCGGACGTAGTAGCCAGAACAAGCCAGTCAACTTCACCTGCGCCCAGTTAATTGCTCCTGCGCCCGGAAGCTACGTGCAAGTGAAGATTACCTCGACCCACCCCAACAGTCTGGTCGGCGAGGCAGTCTAAGATTGGAGCAAACGAAGGAAGGGGAGCCATGGATATTGAGGTACGAATACGCGGACTGATGATGGACCCGGCCACAAGCATGCCCATCGTTGTGCTTAAGGACGTCGCTTCCGAAACCGTGATGCCCATTTGGGTCGGCATATTCGAGGCCAACGCGATTGCTATCGAGATCGAGAAGGTTGCAGCGCCGCGCCCCATGACCCACGATCTCACGAGAAACCTCATCCGTCACTTGAATGCTACCCTGGAACGTGTTGTTATATCAGAACTTAAAGATGATACGTTCTTCGCGATTCTGTGGCTTCGCCAAGGGGATGAGCCCCTGGCGCTAGATGCTAGGCCCTCAGACGCCCTCGCTTTGGCCCTGCGCGCGGATTGCCCAATCTACGTGACAGAAGAAGTGATGCAGATGGCCAGGCTGAATACCTCGGGCCCCGCTGAAGGCCCGACGGCAGAGCAGTTGCGCGGTTGGCTTGAAGGTTTGAACGACGAAGACCTGGGCCGTTACAAAATGTAGTTGGTCAACGTCAGGGCAGGAATAGGCCTAGAGTCACCACCATTCTGCACATTTCGAAGCAAAGGAACACGGAATTACATTTTTGTTCTCAGAGAGTTAAGTGCACATTCATCCGCCTCGATGCGAGTATACAGAATATACGTTATCAGACGTTATAGACATAAAGCATTACCCCACCACCAGGCTCCTACGCTGCCCACAATGACCCTATTGTCAGACCTCACTTCCAAGCCTCTCTGGCTCCAGCAGATCTTCCATCGTCTCCCGGCGTCGGATCAACCGCGCATGCGCGCCTTGCACCAAGACTTCTGGAGCACGCAGCCGTGTGTTGTAGTTCGAACTTTGCGCCATTCCGTACGCTCCGGTGTCGAGAATGGCAAGCAGATCTCCTGGCTTTACCGGTGCAAGCTCACGGTCCCGGGCAAAAAAATCACCCGTCTCGCAAATCGGTCCAACCACATCCGCGATGCGAGTCTTCCCCGCGTTTAACTTTACCGGCACAATTTGGTGAAAGGCCTGGTAGAGAGCCGGCCGGATGAGGTCGTTCATGGCCGCGTCAGTAATCACGAAAGTCTTCTTACCGTTTTTCTTGACTTCAAGAACGCGCGTTATCAGTGCTCCTGCTTGCGCAACAATGAAACGGCCTGGCTCGATGAGCAACTGGCCCTCAAACCCGGCCAGCCCACTTTCGATAGCAGCGGCGTATTCACGCACCTTGGCTGCGGCATCAAATCTGCCTCGGTGATAATCAATCCCCAGCCCGCCGCCCGCATCCACGGTCTTGAGTGCAATGCCCTCGCTGGCCAGTTGGCTCAGCAGCTTGTTCACCCGTTCCATGGCCGCACCAAACGGGCTCGCAGAGCAAATCTGCGAGCCAATGTGAACGCTCACGCCGTGCGGCTCTAGCCAGCGGCTGCCGGCCGCACTCGTGTAAATCTTCAGCGCCTTTCTGATGTCGATGCCGAATTTGTGTTCGCGCAGGCCGGTGGAGATATACGGGTGGGTCTCAGCGAAAACGTCGGGATTAACCCTCAGGGCGAAGCGCGCTTTACGCTTGAGCTTGGCAGCGCGCGCCGCCAGCAACTCCAACTCCGCTTCACTCTCGGCGTGGAATTCTAAAATCCTTGACTTAAGCGCAAGATCAATTTCGGCGGCGGTCTTGCCTACGCCAGAAAAAACTACCCGCCCCACGGCCTCAGGCGCAGCGGCCAACACACGCTCCAATTCGCCGCCTGAGACAATGTCGAAGCCTGCGCCATGGTCCGCCATCAGCTTCAAAACGGCCAGAGCGGAGTTAGCCTTTACCGCGTAACACACCAAATGTTCCCTGCCAGCTAGCGCCAGCTGAAACATTTCCAGCCGCTCAACAATTTGGTCGGCGGAGTAAACGTAAAGCGGCGTCCCGTGCTGTTTAGCGAGCGCTTCGAGAGAAACCTTGCCGCAATGCAGTGCGCTTCCCGGCTGTGGATGATGAAAAGGGCGCGGCGATGAAGGTGAGAATAAGGGCAAGATCGACTCCAGAAAAAATGCTCTCTTGAGACTACATTATTTCAACGAGGCCTGGACCATGCGGCGTGCAAAGCGAGTCCGCCACGCAACACTGTATTTGATATCTTCTTCAGGATATCCGCATATGCACTGTCTGGTTTTCAACCTTCTATGCCTGTGAAAACTCCATGGCTCCCTTTACAATTGCAGCATGACTGAGCCGTCGATGGTCGACCTGGTAGGCGTTGGATTGAACGCCACGGACACGCTGATTCCTCTGGCCGATTACCCGGCTCGCGGCTCCAAGGTCGAGTTCCGCGGTACAACCCTTATGCCAGGCGGGCAAACAGCAACCACAGTTGTTGCCTGTCAATTCTGGGGAATGAACACACGCTATGTTGGCAAGCTGGGCGACGACGACGCGGCCCGGCTGCATCGTGAGGCCTTTGCCCGCGCAGGAGTCGAAGCCCGGCTGATTGAAGTTCCGGACGCCGCCAGCCCGCAGTCGATCATTATCGTGGACGGCGGAGGCGAACGAACCGTCCTGTGCAGAAAAGACGAGCGGCTTATCTTGCAGCCCGGGGATATCGACCGCGGATGGATTGAGAATGCGCGCGCCTTACATGTGGATGGCTACGATACGGCCGCAGCCACGTTGGCAGCAGGTTGGGCGCGCGCCGCCGGAATTCCAGTAATCGCTGACCTCGACGAACTGTACCCCGGCGTCGAACGCCTGATCGAGAACGTGGACTACCTGATCGTCAGCCGCGACTTCCCTTCCCGGCTGATGAAGGAAAGAGACCTCGAAAAGGCGCTGCGCGGGATGCAACTTCGTTTCGGTTGCACGCTGACTGCCGCCACGCTGGGAGAAGATGGCGTGCTGGCATGGGATGGCACGCGGCTCCATCACAGTTCCGCTTACCGTGTTCCCGTCGTGGATACCACAGGCGCGGGCGACCTTTTCCACGCCGGATTCATCTATGGATTGACTCAGGGTTGGCTGCTCGAGCGTCAGCTTGACTTTGCCTGTGCAGCCGCAGCGCTCAACTGTACAGCAAGCGGTGCCAGGGGCGGCATTGGCTCGGTCTCCGCAATTGAGGAACTGATGGCGACGGCTTCCCGATACGACGTTGACTCGTCCTTGCTGCTCCAGGTTGAGTGAGAAAGCCTGCACCGACAGAAAACTTCCTGTCCTCACATATCGAGTTGGCGCAACCACGAGGCCACCTGTCCTGCAACCTTCTGCGGTTGTTCATAGGCGGCAAAGTGCCCGGCGTTTGGCAACAGATGAAACTCGCATCCACCGGGAGCAGCATGAAAAGCTTCCATCTCGACCGCCGTCACGCCTGGATCCTCGCTGCCGGCAATGGCCAATACAGGGACCGAGATGCCAGCCAAAGTGGGCAGAGAATCAGGCCGCGTGGCGAGGCCGGCCTGTACCGCCACCAGAGCCTCCGGGGTGAGCGTCATGCGCGCCCTCATCTCGGTCACGATCTCGGGACGACTCTTCCTGGCCGTCGCTCCAATTAAGGTCTGCGCCATTGCATCGAAGATCTCCGCGCTCCCTCCGGCTCGCGCCTTGGCAATCAAGCCGGCGCGCCGCACATGGTCGGAAGGGGCGTCCGGCTGCGGCTTTGAGCAAATGAAAGTCAGAGCGTGTACTCGTTCAGGCGCCTGACGCCACAGCTCCAGCAGCACATAACCGCCGATGGAGCAGCCGGCAAAAACTGCCGCAGGCACCTCTAAATGATCCAGAATTACGAAAACATCAGCGGCCAAACGCGCCATGCTCAGCACGGGAGCATCTGGAACCAGCTCGAATCCGCCCACTGGCAAAGCTCCGAGCTGCGAAGCGCCATGCCCCCGCAAGTCCGGAACGATGGCGCGCACGCCAGCCAACTCGCCGATCAGCGGGCGCCAGTATTCCCCATCGAGTGGTGTGGGATGAAGAAACACTACTGGCACCCCGGCGCCGCTATCGCGGAAAACCAGCATAGCCCCGCCTGATTCGCACCTACCGTTCATAGCTACAGAATACCCTCAAGGCAGCGCGATCGGCTCCTGGGGAATGCCGATCCAGCAAGCCAGGTAGGCTACAGCCACCAACCCGCCGGAGAAAAACAGCCCAACGACCGTGAAGATGCGTACCAGGGCTACATCCCATCCGTAGGCTTGCGCCAGCCCAATGCATACCCCGCCAATCTGACGGCCCACAATGGGGCGAACCAGCGGCCTGCCGGGAATATACGTGGTGGCGGGAACGACCACACCGCAGTTGGAACAGAACCGCGCGCCCACGGGCAACCCAGTTCCACAGCGCTGACAAAAGATGGCCATAGTCGATCCCTCCTGCAAATCACATCCAGTCATAGATACGGCAGCGCCGTGGCAGCGGTTCCATTTTCAATATGCGAGCTGGCCGTTAGGTTCCCTTGTAAGGGGTCTGCAGCCGCTTTCTGGCGGTATCAGCGCGCGATGTGTTCGGCCCGGCATTGATCGCCATCTGATAGTCACTCACCGCCGCTTGGCGTTCGCCGTTCAGGTCGTGGCACTCGCCGGCGGCCAGGAGCGACCTCATTTTAAGTTCTGGTCCAACCGTTTTGCTCCAGGCCGCCTGTTCATAGGCCCGCGCTGCCTCATCGTACTGGCGCTGGCCACGCAGGGCGTCGCCCAGGCCAAAATTAGCCAGTTCCAGCCGCGCTTCTGCAAAATAGCCTGGCTTGGCGCTGTGACCAATGAGTTCCCGATAAGCCGTCACGGCGCCCATGCCCTCACCTGCGTCCTTGCGCAAGTTGGCCTCTTCCAGACAGAAGAGATAATCGTGGGGATACTGACCTTTCAGGCTGCGAACCACCTGAATGGCCTCCTTGTAGCGCGCTTCCCGCCGCAAAAACAGCGCGATCACGGTGCGTGCCTCCACGTTGGTCGTCGCGCCGCGGCTGGCGTCGTCTTTGAGCATTTCCAGCCCCCGCGTCTTCGAGCCGGTAATGCCTGCAAAACCGATCAGCACTTTGAACGGCCACGGCAGCGCCCCTACCACGTACTCGTAGACCCCCACCACCAGTTTGGCGTCTACGTAATTCGGGTCCAGCTGGAGCACGCGCACATCGTCGTCCTTGGCTTTCGTGGCAAGCCGGAATCCAGCCCCAAAGCCTCGGTCAACCATGGCGAGATACGCACACTTGAGGCTCCGCGCCCAGCCGCGCGCATACAGGGCGTCGATGTCATTGGGATTGCGGCTTATGCGCCAATCGGCCTCACTGATTACTTCATCGGCCAACGCAAAGACCCGGTCGCGGGTCCTGGGGTCCTCCTCGGTCGCATGTCGGCCAGTGAGAAAGCCGTCGTTAGCGTAGAAGGTAGTATCGAGCAGATCCTGCCGGTAGAGTTCCTGAAAAACTACCGCTTCCAGCAAAAATGCGGTGGGCAGCGGGTCGCCCGGATGCGCGGCATGAAAGCGCTCGAAGCGATCCACGGCGCCCGGATAATCCAGGTTATAGAAGTGTTCATAGGCTTCGCGGACCAGCGGGTCGCGACTTAGCGGGCTGGAATGTACCTCCGAGGCCCAACTAAGGCTTGCCGCCGCCAACATCACAATGCCGCATCCCAGGCTGCGTACTCCGCTCGAAACTCGCTTGCCCACTTCGCCTCCCATACTCAGAATACGCCCCAGAATGGAGCGTTTTTCTTGTCCCTCCGATAGACGCCACGTTCCAAAGATTTGTTTGCTTGTTCCAAGCCGGTAATCCCATAAAATGGAGCTATGCCCATCCCAGAGCGACTGAACCCAAGCTTCACATCCTCCCGTCCTCCCGTCGTGGATTTCGCTGAAGAGGCCCGCAAGCGCCTGATCGTGGCACTCGACGTACCCGACGCAGCCTCCGCTCTCGCCCTTGTCGGCCAATTGGAGAAGCATTGCCTGTGGTTCAAGATTGGCTTGGAGTTGTTTATCGCCACCGGCCCGGCCGTAATCGCACCGCTGGTCGCGCGCGGCCACTCCGTCTTCCTCGATCTCAAGCTGCACGACATTCCCAACACCGTGGCTGGAGCAGTGCGCTCGGCTACAGGAATGGGGGTGAAAATGCTGACCCTCCACGCCGCGGGAGGGCCGGCTATGCTGGTCGCCGCACGCAGCGCCCTGGACGGAGTCGCGGAGCCGCCGGAGCTGCTTGCCGTCACCGTGCTCACCAGCATGGACCAAGCGCAGGTCAACGCCACTGGCCTCGACCGCTCCCCCGCTAAGCAGGTAGAGTTGCTGGCCCGGATGGGCATGGATTCAGGAATTCGCGGCTTTGTTTGCTCGCCGCAGGAAGTTGCCGATTTGCGTGCGCTCACCGGCCCCGGAGGGGTGCTGGTCGTCCCTGGCATTCGTCCCGCAGGGAGCGAGATAGGCGACCAAAAGCGCGTAGCCACTCCCGCCGAAGCCCTCCGCCAGGGCGCAAGTTACCTTGTCGTCGGCCGCCCAATCACGCAGGCTCCCGACCCAGCCGAGGCCGCCGAGGCAATCCTCAACGAGATGGCCGTAACGCTTCAGTCCTAGCCGCTGAAATCGGCATAGGGGGGAGAGTCGCCTCTCCTCCCCTGCCACACCACCGTACATGCGGGTCCGCATACGGCGGTTCGGATGGATTGAGCTATTTCCCCGCGAACAAGCGTGGAAGTCCGAGC
>JBEKSE010000029.1:0-71691 GCA_049517315.1 Occallatibacter sp.
CGTTGCGAGAATTGCTGTGATCGCTGATCGCCCAACCAATCCGATTTTCATCCCGCTCCTCCGAAGAGAGTTTAACCCATTCGGTCCGCGTTCGCTCGCTGCGCTCTGAGCCTTGGAGTTGCACGATCGAATTGTCAGGGACGTGCGTACAGCGTGGCTGGCAGCAAATACTGCGAATCAACGTGTCGCCGTAACCGAGGAGCTTTTCAAAGAGGCAAACCTGGCACTCTCGCCGGCACAAACACGTTACCGACTGGGACAGAGCTCAATCGTGGAGCTAAGTCAAGCGCAATTTTAACAACGGAGGGTATCAATTCCTCAGTGGAGTCCGGCCTCGGTATTGGTTTTGTGCCGAGTCTCGCGCTTGAAAAAGCGTTGAAGCTTGGAACAGTCAACGCAATTCAACTCGAAAACGGTCCGATCCGGCGCCCGCTGAGCCCAGCCCTGCTCAGCGGGCCAGATCCAAAGGGACCGATTGGAACGATGGCGGAGCTTGTTCGCGAACATGGCGCAAACCATCGAAACTCCCGATCAAAGATGCATGCGGATGATGAGCCGACAGGAGTTGTCGTGATGAGCGGTAGGAATTCAACAGGACATAAGAAAGCTGCCCTCTGAATGGGAATCCTTTGGTTCACATTGGGCGCATTCTTTACTTCGATTCTGACGGGCCCCCCTCGGTGTACTTACTGGGCTGGGCGAAGTCGATAGTTATTGCGAATCTTTATCTGAATTACGCTGACTCTGCAAAAGGATAATTATTCTGACGTGTCAGCGAGCGAGTGCCCGAAGTGCGGAAATTCCGGCGCCAAGTAGAGCAGTTGCATCGTCGGGCGGCAGAATCTCGAGCGAATAACTCTGCAACGGACTCATCATGACCATTGATTCGAGATGGCTGCGCAAGAGTGGTAGATCGAGGAAGCCTACGTTATGGCCGGTGAAATAGAAACGGCCTGGGCCGGCAAGATGGATGAACGAAGAAGTAGCTGCTGCCAGGGCGCGGTGCCACAGATCGACGAACTCACGGCAGCGGGGATCGCCCTGGCGTGCCCGGGAAAAGACCTCTTCAGGTTCGAGATCAAGGAATCTCATGCGCATCGCTCTGTAGCCCATGATTCCCTCCAGATGGCCAACTCCGCCGCAGGCGCAGTATCTCTCTTTGGGGTCCAGTGTGACCGTGATGTGCCCACCCTCCCAAACGCCCTCGGCGTAAGGCCAGCGGCCATAGCCAATGCCTTTGCCGATTGTCCACACGCGAGTAAGTTTGTTGAGTTGCCCACGGATCGCGGCCACACCAGCCGCAATCGCGTCGGCATCGTTGGCGATATGCACTGGAGCGTCAATGCCGCGCTTGTTCAGGACGTGGGTCAGTTCCTCGGCAAGCCGCATTCCTTTGGTCTGTGACAGATTCGGGGAGTCTTCGACTACCCCGTGGCGAATGATGCCGGGAGCTGCCACTCCGATTGCTTCCACTGTTCCCACGGCATCGCTAATAAGAGTGCCAATCTGCGCTGCCATCATCTGCACCAATTCCCTCCCGGGAATCGCCGTCAGGGCATCCATGTCGTCCGCGTTGTCGGGATAGCGCAGCAAGTTGCCGGTGATGCGTTGATCTTCAATTCTGCCAGCCACAATGTGGTCGGTAATTGCAATGCCAATCGCGATGGTCACAGCATCCTCCTTTGGAAGGTCTACTCCGCCTGGTACCGATGAAGCCTGCCGAGGCCGTTGAAGGCAGCCACTTTGTAACATTCCGCGAGAGTAGGGTAGTTAAATACATTTTCGATAAAGTAATTCACTGTGCCACCCAGGACCATGACTGCCTGGCCAATGTGAACCAGTTCACTGGCATCCTCGCCGATTATGTGCACACCCAACACAGCGCGGGTGTCGCGATGAAAGATCAGTTTCAGGCGACCTGTCGTGTCGCCAAGAATCTGGCCGCGCGCAGTCTCGCGATAGTAAGCCATGCCCACTTCATAGGGCACGTCTTCACTGGTCAGCTGTTCTTCGTTCTTGCCGATAAAGCTGATCTCTGGAATGGTGTAAATGCCATAGGGATAAAATCTTGGATTGGAGGTTGCGGCGCAATCGTTGAAGGCACGGGCGGCAGCGATGCGCCCCTGTTCCATGGAGACTGAGGCCAATGATGGAAAGCCCACCACATCGCCCACAGCGTATATATTTTCAACCTTGGTATGGTAATGCTCATCGACTGAGATGCGGCCGCGGTTATCGGCCTCAATGCCGGCAGCGGCCAGATTCAAATCATCGACTGCGCCCTGGCGGCCGATGGCGTAGAGAAGGGCATCGCCGGAGATCCGCTTTTTGCTTACCATATTTGCGACCACTGTGCCGTCGGGCAGTTCTTCAACGCTCTGGACCTCTTCGCCCAACCGCAGAGTGACGCGGTTGTCACGCAAGTGGTAGCTGAGAGTATCGATAATTTCACGGTCGGCGAATTCCAGCAGTCGGTCACGTTTCTCAACAAGAGTGACTCGGACTCCGAGAACGGCAAACATACAAGCGTATTCGACACCGATTACGCCGCCACCGACCACGATGAGCGTACGGGGAAGTTCCGGCAGGTCGAGAATCTGATCGCTGTTGACAATTGTGCGCCCGTTGACAGGCACTGTGGGCGATGAGGCAGGCTTGGTGCCCACGGCCACAATGATGCGGTCGGCCTCAAGAGTAGTGTTGGTCTGAGGGCCCTCAACTCGCACTTTGTGACAGTCGACGAATCGCGCAACTCCGTGAACCACATCGATGCCGTTGCGCGATAGTTGCGCCTCGGTCACGTCGACTTCGGTCTTGATAACCGCCTGGACGCGAAATGCCAGATCGGCCATGCTGATTTTCTCTTTAACCCGGTAATTGATGCCGTAGATCGACCGGTAGTTGTAACCCGACAGGTGCAGGACCGCTTCGCGCATGGTTTTAGAGGGAATGGTTCCGGTGTTGACACAGACCCCGCCAACAACAGATCGTGCCTCGACAACGCATACGCGCTTCTTCATTTTGGAGGCAGCGACGGCTGCCCGCTGACCAGAGGGGCCGGAGCCAATGACGATCAAGTCATACGTGACGGCGCTCATGTTAATGTCTCTCTCCGCGGTTCAATTCAGTTATAGTCGATGAATCCGCTCCCTGGTTTATCCTTCATAATAATCTTCACTGGCACCGAGGAATCTCGGCTGACTCGAGTGGAACAGACGCCTCGGGGTGACAAGGGACGACCCTGGGCGTGAAGTCGGTTATCGAACGATCTGCGCGGACTATCGCCGGGTAGCTCCAGGCGCGTTCACCAGCGAGCGGTTCTCCCCGAACATTGGCATGGCGAACCGGATCGCCGCCGTCGAGCGGGTAGAGCTTTGACCGGCCGGCCTCCACTTCCCATGGCGCAGACCCAGAGCCGGAAGCCAGGCAACTCAGGTACGATGCTCAAACAAGGCCGCTATCCCGTCTAAAAAGACTCGATCCGAGACGAAAAGACTCCTCTTTCAAGGACAGCTTGCAAGGCGTTTTTTTGGTACAAAAACCCCTGCCTGTGGGCAGAATTGCGCTCCAGTTGAAAATTTTCGCCAGAAATAGTTCACATAATCCACAAAAGTGTGTATTCTGTGGTCAGTGGGCCGCCGCCGAACTGCAAGGCCGTTCCCGGCCCCTCAGATTGTGGCCATGAAAAGAGATAAGGAGACAATATGATTCGCAAGATCCGTCTATTTACCCCCGGCCCGACACCGCTCCTTCCGGCGGCTCAGTTTGCCATGGCCGCTGCTGACATGCACCATCGCACGCCGGAGTTTCGCGCTCTATACCAGAAAGTTCTGGCGCAGTTGAAGGTTTTCGTTGGCACGCAAAACGATGTGCTGCTGCTGGCGAGCTCGGGGACGGGGGCGATGGAGGCTTCTGTTTCCAATCTCACCTCGCCGGGCGACCAGGTTCTTGTGCTTACGGCTGGCAAATTTGGCGAGCGGTGGGTGGAGCTGGCCAAGGCTTTTGGCTGCGTCGCAGAGGTAGTGAAGGCGCCTTACGGGGAGACCTTCGATCTGGCCACAGTGCGCAAGGCGCTGAAGCCGGAGCATCGTGTCGTTTACATGCAGGCGACGGAAACTTCGACAGGCGTGCGGCACGATGTGGAAGCCATTGCGAAGCTGTTGAAGGAGGCAGGCAGCGGGGCGTTGCTGGTGGTGGACGGAATTACCGGTCTGGGGACGACACACTTCGATGTGGACGGCTGGGGGATCGACGTGCTGATTGGCGGCTCGCAAAAAGCGGTGATGATTCCGCCGGGCCTGGCTTACCTGAGCGTGAGCGAGAAGGCGTGGGCGGCGATGGAGGGGGCGAAGAATCCTCGCTTCTACTTTGACTTGCGGAAGGAGCGCAAGAACGCGGTGAAGGGCGAGAGCGCGTATACGCCGGCTGTGGCGCTGATTGCCGGGCTGGGCGCGGCTCTGGACTACATTGCCGGACAAGCCGGCGGCGATCTGGAAAAAGGCCGCATTGCGCTGATTGACAACGCGCAGGTGAACGCAGCGGCGACGCGGGCGGGATTGGTGGCGCTGGGATTCACGCTCTTTGCTCCCACGGCTCCGGCAGCTGCGGCGACGGCCGTGGCTGTGCCCGCGGGAATGAACTCGGGCGACGTTGTAAAGGCGCTCAAAGCCCGCTTTGCGCTGGTGACGGCCAACGGCCAGGGAGAGATGCAGGGCAAGATCTTCCGCGTGGCGCATCTGGGGTTCTTCGATTATCTGGACACGGTGGCGTTTCTGGGTGCGATGGAGCACATTGCGAAAGATACGCTTGGGCTGCCGGTTGAGTACGGGCAAGCAGTGGTGGCAGCGCAGAAGGTGTTTGCGCAGGCGGCGAAGGCATAAGAACGCGGAGTTAGCGGGGTTCGCCGCGCTTCGCGCGGGCTAGCGAAGTTTGCGAGTTGCTTTTGCTAACTCCGCTAACCCCGCTAGCTACGCTAACAACGCTCCGAGAATCAAAGATTGATAACCGGAAGGAACAAATGTCCGAACTGAGTTTTGGGGAGAAGCTGCTGATCGCACGCAAGCAGCTTGACCTTTATCAATACGAGATGGCCGAGCGGCTGGGGGTTCATGCCAACTCGCTGACCAAATACGAACGGGGCGAAGGCAAGCCGCACGCGGCAGTGGTGCGGATCTTCGAGATTCTGTGTGAGCAGCACGGCATCCGTTTTGACGAGTATGAAGCAGCACGCAAGAGCAAGGGAGACAAGATGAAGATCATTCTGGCAGAGAAGGTTTCTCCGGCAACGCTGGCAGTGTTTGCGGCCGAACCGGGGTGGGAAGTACTGACGCACGACCAACTGCCGGACGGATTGCCGGCTGCTCTCACCGACGCCGACGCGCTGGTGGTGCGCTCCGCGGTGCAGGTGGACGACGCACTGATGGAGCGCGCGCCCAAGCTGCGAGTGATTGGCCGGGCCGGAGTGGGCGTGGACAACATCGACGCCGGCGCGGCTACACGGCGGGGCATTGTGGTAATGAATACGCCGGGAGCAAATGCCGTGGCCGTTGCCGAGCTGACCATCGGACTGATGCTGGGGCTCGCGCGCAAAGTGCCTGCGGCGAATGCGTCGATGCACGCCGGCAAGTGGGAGAAGAAGATTCTGCAAGGGGCGGAGCTGCGCGGCAAGACGCTGGGCATTCTGGGGCTTGGCCGGATCGGTCTTGAGGTTGCGGCGAGGGCGCGCGGATTTGGGCTGGAGATTGTCGGCAGCGATCCGTTTGTCTCCGCTGCCGTGGCGCGCGAAAACGGCATACGGCTGGTGACGCAGGAGGAACTTTTCGCCAGCGCGGATTACATCACGCTGCACGTAGGGCTGACACCGCAAACTTCGGGAGTGATCAATGCCAAAACATTAGCCGCGATGAAGAAGGGCGTGCGGATTATCAATTGCGCGCGCGGCGAACTGATTGACGACTCGGCGCTGATTGCCGCGCTGAAGTCGGGCCATGTAGCGGGCGCGGCGCTGGATGTCTTTGCGGAAGAACCGCTGAAAAACTCGCCCTACGCGGAGCTGGACAACGTGATTCTGACGCCGCACATCGCCGGCTCGACAGCCGAGGCACAGGAGGCTGTGGGCATCCAGATTGCGCGCCAGGTGCGCGATTATCTCAAACTTGGCGTCGTGCAGAATGCCGTGAATCTGCCGTCGCTGAGCCACGAGGAGTACGTTGCGCTGGCGCCGTACATTGACCTGGCCGGAAGGCTGGGCGGGTTTCTGGCTCAGGCGGGGCTTAGCGGCGGGAAGTCCGGCATTGAGGCCATCAACCTGATTTATGGCGGCACACTGGCCGAGGCCAGGACCGAGCTGATGCGCAACGCGGCCATCGCGGGACTGCTGGCTGGCTCGGAAAACGTGAACCGCATCAACGCTGCGGCTGTGGCCGAGGAGCGGGGAATTCGCATCCACGAAGAGAAGCAGGAGTCGCATCGTGGCGGAGCGGCTAGCGTTTTGACGATTGTCTTGCATACGGCTGCGGGGACCAGCCGTGCCAGCGCCACGGTGATTCACGGCGAACAGCCTCGGCTTCTGGAATTTGACGGCATCGACATTGAGACGCCGCTCGAAGGGAACCTGCTGGTCTGCCGCAACCTGGACGTGCCGGGCGTGATTGGGCGGATCGGCACCATCCTCGCGGAGCAGGGTGTGAACATCGCCAACTTCGCGCTGGGCCGCGAACGGTCAGGCCCGAAGCCGGTGAAGGCGCTCTCCGTTGTGCAGGTGGACGCTCCGGTTTCCGATGCGGTGCTAGAAGCGCTCGGAACCATCGAAGCGCTGCTCGATGCGCGGCTGGTGAAGTTGCCGGAAGCTGGGTACTGATTGACTGTTGAAACTCGATTGCATCAATAAAGAGAAGAACCACCGCTTGAGGGCGGTGGTTTTTCATTTTGCGACTGATTGCTCGATTACCGCATTGGAGATTTGCGCTGGAGATTCAAAGCCAAAGGGGACTCAAGCCCAACTGAACCCGCTCCGACGGAGTGGAAGGGTACGAATCCTCTTGCCGGTGGCGGCAAAGATGGCATTGCCCACCGCGGGAAGAATCGGCGGCACTGTCGGCTCGCCCAGCCCGGTCGGTGCGTAGTCGGTCTTGCGCCAATAGACTTCAATCTTCGGCGCTTGCCTTATGCGCATCAGAGGGTGGTTATGGAAGTTTGACTGCTGGATTTTGCCATCCACCAGTGTGATTTCCTGCGCCATGTAGCCCATGCCTTCCATAATGCCGCCCCGCGTCAGGTTTTCGGCTGCGGCGGGGTTGATAATCTGGCTGCCCACATCTCCAACGGCCCAGACCTGATGCACTGTGACTTTGTTCTGCGCGTCAACGCTCACTTCGGCAACTTCAGCGACGTACCCCAGATGGCAAAACCATGCGGCAATGCCCATTCCGCGTCCCGGTTCCTTGCTCCGCTTAGCCCAGCCTGATTTCTCCGCGACCAACTCAAGGGCGCCTTTGAACCGCTCCGGGATGAGAGCCTCCTGTCCAGAAGGCTCATGATCGCCCACCGCGTCATGTTCGCCAGCAGACCAGGGCGCTTGTTGGTTGCTGAGCAATTCGAGTTGAAATTCGAGCGGATCGCGTCCGGCAGCAAAAGCCAATTCGTCAAGGAAGGACTGCGCCACCCAGCAGTAAGCGTTGTCACCGGGGGCGCGCAGCGCACCAGTGCGCAGCATGAGTGGCTGCGCGGAAGTGTAAAGCGAGTAAGCCGGCGGAAAACCGGCAGGATACGTGTCCCGTCCAATGCCGCCGCCGGAGGTCGAGTGCTGCTTATCGCCATACGTGACAAAGTGTTGCCGCCAGGCCGTGATCTTGCCCTGTGCATCCAGGCCGGCTTTAAACCGGTGTGTTCCGCCAGGGCGGAAGGGGTCGTGGGTGATGTCATCTTCGCGGGACCAGAGCAACTTAACCGGCACGTCAATGCGCTTGGCAATCCATGCGGCTTCGACCAGGTAGTCGTTCTGGAGCCGCCTGCCAAAGCTGCCTCCCGAGCGCACCATGTGAGTAGTGATGTCATCCTCATGGATGCCAAGCGTCTTGGCTACCAGTCTATGACCATCCTCAGGCAGCGTACTGGTCGACCACATCTCCAGCTTGCCGTCTTTCCAGTGCGCCGTAGCGCCCTGCGGCTCCAGGGTGACGTGAGCGATGAACGGGTACTCATAGGTCGCTTCGACCACCTTTGCCGATGACTTGAGCGCCGCGTCCACATCGCCATAGTTGCGCACGGTGGTGCCGGGCGGGGCCTGAAGAAGTTCCTCTGTCCGCTTGCTGAAACCTTCGGTGCTCTGCGTCGCTGCGGGACCAAGGTCCCAGTCGACTTTGAGCTGTTTGCGAGCCTGCTGCGCCTGCCACCAGTTATCGGCCACAATTGCGATGCCGGGTTCCATGCCCGGTTCCCACGGTGTATAGGCAGCAGGAGTGATGCCGCCATCGATGACCAGAACATGACGCACGCCCGGCAGAGCCTTGATCTGATCGATATTTGCGCTTTTCACCTTGCCTGCAAATACAGGGGCCTTTTCAACTGCTGCATACAACATTCCCGGCAGTTCTACATCAATGCCGAAGAGCGGCTTGCCGGTAACAATGGAGTGAGTGTCCACGCCCGGCTGCGAGTGGCCGATGATGCGGTAATCCTTGGGATCTTTGAGCTTGACGCTGCTGAGCGCGGGCGCGGGCAGCGCAGCGGCTTTGGTGGCAAGCTCCCCATAACCTGCGGAACGCCCCGAGGCGGCGTGAAGCACCCGGCCAGACTGCGTGTTGCATTCTGCCTCCGGCACGCCCCACGTCTGCGCAGCGGCAGTGATAAGCAGCTGGCGTCCAGCTGCGCC
Source organism: Occallatibacter sp. (assembly GCA_049517315.1). Lineage (GTDB taxonomy): Bacteria > Acidobacteriota > Terriglobia > Terriglobales > Acidobacteriaceae > Telmatobacter. The sequence continues at coordinate 8,873 of JBEKSE010000029.1, forward strand.
CACGCGGCGCATCGGCTCCCAGCCCTGCGGCGTATTATGGGAACCTCCGGAAAACTGCCGGCCGTATATCTTTTCGTTAAGGTCGGCCTGCTTGACGCGAACATCCTTCCAGTCCACATCCAGCTCCTCGGCAATCAGCATGGGCAGCATGCTGCGCATGCCCTGGCCGGACTCTGAGGCGCGAGCCATGATGGTGGCTATGCCGTCCGGAGCAATGTGGATGAAGGTCTGTGGCGTAAGGTCGGGCGAAGTTCCTGGCCCTTGAGCTGCGGCGAGCGGCGAGCGATATAGCTCCAGAGCGAGGCCGCCGCCCGCCAGGGCCGTCAACTGCAGAAACAATCTCCGGTTCATGCGCATCGGATGGCCCTCCTTCACTTGGCGCGGGCTGCCGTGCCCGCCTCTGCGGCCTGATGAATGGCTTGACGGATGCGCGCATACGTCCCGCAGCGGCAGAGGTTGCCGCTCATGGCGGCGTCAATCTCCGCATCCGTTGGGTGAGGCGTTTGCGCAAGCAACGCGGCGGCAGACATGATCTGGCCGGCCTGGCAATAGCCGCACTGCGGCACGTCCAGCGCCTCCCAGGCCACCTGAACCGGGTGCGCTCCATCTGGCGAAAGCCCTTCAATGGTGGTCACCTTCTGACTGCCAACTGCACCCACCCTCGTCATGCAGGAGCGCACAGGATGGCCGTCCACCAGCACGGTGCAGGCGCCGCAAAGCCCTATGCCGCAGCCAAATTTGGGCCCTTTGATGTTCAGTATGTCGCGCATTACCCATAAAAGGGGCATATCCGGCGATACGTCCACCGTGGAGGTCACGGCGTTTACATTCAATTTGATAGGCATCTGTTCACTCCACAATCCGGCTTAGGGAAGAGGATCGGTCAGGAATACAGGCCTGCGCCACGAGTTTATCAAATTTCCGCGTTCGATTTCCACTGAGAAGATGTGGGGCCTTTGGTCGGTTCACTGGCCGCGCAAATTCGATGGAAATCAGGCATTTCTTCCAGCTTTACTCTGCCGGATCGTCTGCCGTGAACGGCGAGCAGCATGGCTTCTGGATGGCGTGGAAGGTCATCAACTCGACGCGGACTCCGTCGGGGTCGTAGAGGTTGAACTGGCCTTTGCCGTCCTTTCCGATTTGGGTGTGGGCATCATACACGCCTCTCAAGCGGTTGCCGGCAGAGAGCGTCTTGAAAGCCGCATCAACACTTACCACTCCGATGGAAAAGTGGTCGAGCACGCCGAGCTGGTGCTGAGTCATGCCGGCCGGGATGCCCTGGCCTTGCGGGTCGCTGACGAGCATATATTCGACCCAGTCATGGCCGTTTGGCGTCTGCTGGCTTACCCAGTCCAATTTGCCCTCTACCATGCCGCCAAACCAGTAAGGGCGGAAGCCGAGCAGATCGCGGTAGAACGTGTCTTCGACTGCCCGATTGTGGACCAGAAAACCGAAATGAATAATGTGGCGGCCAATCACATTGGGAGCGTCTATGGCTTTGGGCCCGGGAGGCGGCTGGACGAACTCCACCTTGTTGCCCTCGGGGTCGAGCACTGTAAACCAGTGGCTGCCGTCGGCGCCGTCCTCCACTTTGGCTGGTGTCTTCCATGAATGGGCCGCAAGGTACCTGCGCATCCCTTCGGCGTTGTCGGTGTTATAGGCCGTGTGGTCCAGCCGATTGATACCCACGCCCGGAGGCAGCGGCAGAACCTCAATAAATTGCGAATTGTTGATGGCGTAGCGCATGCCCCGCGGGTTCTCCGGGTCCGGCTCTCTGTCCGCGCCAATGACCTCACGGTAATAGTGATCGGTGGCCGCCGGGTCGGCTGCAAAAACGGCTATGTGCGAAATGCCGGTGATTTCTGGCCGGACTGGCGCAGTTTGAGCGGAGGCTGCGGCGGTAAAGGCAACGACAGAAGCAGCGGCAAGGAATCTCAAATACATTCGGCACCTCGAATATTGCGGCGAGTCAACGATAAATCGATTGACGAAAATGCGCAAATTGGCGTTATCCCCCTTCTTCGTGCTGCCGCCGAATGTTCTTCTGAGCCAAAACGCTTTACTAGGGCCTGTTCACACTACTGGAGTGGATGGCGTTGCGAGGGAAAATCGGGCCAAACGAAGCCGAGCCTGAAGGCTTTGGTGGCTCCAAGGTCGAGGGCGAGAATGAAGTGTGGCCCGATTTTCGACGCAACCCTTCGGGCCGGGGTCAGTTTTCCCGATTTCCGCGTCCTTCGTCGCTAGCAGACACCCGGTATGCGTCGCTCCTCACTCCTTGAACTCGAGAAAACTGCCTCCCGGCGCCACTACTCCAGTAGTGTGAACAGGCCCTAAGCAAGCTGCCGGAAAATAGCCAGAGCCATTGAAATAGTTCCCCATGCATTGCGAAGGGTGTTACAACAGGTGTGTATGGCCAAACGAGCAAGATCAGGCGCCGAATCCCAACCAGGGCAACCAGTTGGCCTGCGTACTCTGGGCGAATATCTCAACCTTTCACCGGCCACCATCTCTTTGGTGTTGAACAACGCTCCCGGAGTGCGCTCCATTCCGCAGCAAACCCGGGACCGCGTGAGGGAAGCGGCAGCCAGGTTCGACTACCGGCCCAGCTTTTTTGCGCGGTCGCTGCGCAAGCGGCAGTCTTATTCCGTAGGCGTACTGATGCCGGAGTTGAGCGACAGCTACGCGACCCAGGTGCTGGCTGGCGTTGAGGAGTTCCTTTTGGAAGAAGGGTACTTCTACCTCATCGCAAGCCATCGGCGCAAACCCGACCTGATTGAGGAGTACTCGAACTTGTTGATGGATCGTTCCGTGGAAGGATTCATCCTTGTTGACACGGTGCTCAAGCACAGCATGAAGGTCCCGGTGGTGGCTGTGGCCGGGCATCGCAAGATCGAGGGCGTCAACTATGTTGTGCTGGACCAGCGCCGCGCGGCGGAGCTTACGCTGAGGCATCTTTACCAGTTAGGGCACCGCAAGATTGCCTTCATGCGCGGCGGCAGCCACAGTTCCGATGCCGATGACCGCTGGGAATGTTTGATGGCTGTGGCCCGGGAGCTGAAGCTGGAAGTTGCGCCCAAATTGACCGTGCAGTTGCAGTTGCGTGTGTCCACCCCCGAGCTGGGGTATGGTCCCGCAAATCAGTTGCTTGACAGTGGCGCGCATTTCACTGCCTTAGTCTGTTATGACGATCTGGCTGCCATCGGTGCGATCCGGGCTTTTATGGACCGCGGCCTGCGCGTGCCGGAAGACATCTCCGTCGTGGGTTTCGACGATATCCAGGGCGCGTCGTACCACAATCCCAGCCTGACTACCATTCGCCAGCCGCTGCAACAAATGGGCATAGTGGCCGCGCGCATCCTGTTGCAACGAATTCGCGGGGAGGCAACTTTGTCAGATTCGGTGCAGATTATGCCGGAATTGGTGATTCGCGAGTCCACCTGTCCGCCCAGTCCCAAGCGCACCCGCTTGAAGCGGAGCTGAAAACTCAATTGCGCAAGAAACATGGATGCTTGCGAACTGACAAAAGGCTAGCGGGTCACCTTCACGCGCAACTCGCTCCCCTCGTAATGAATCTCCTTATCCGCAACCTCGGCCATTCGCGCGCCAACGCCGCGCCCTCTGTCCACCAGAATTACGCGGAAATCCCGAACTGATTGCATGCCAGGATACGTTCCCTGCCGCGCCCCGATTGTGAGCGTGCCCGTTCCGTCGTCCCAGTGAATCGGCGTGATGGTGTGCGCTCCTTTTTCGTAGGAGTAGCTGTCGCCCTCGTCCTCGTAGAGCGAGAAACTTCCATCCGCGCCGCGATAGATACGCAACTCGATCGGCGCTTCCGGCTTCTCGCCGGCATACTCAATCTCCGGCCCCATAGGAAGAATGGCGCCCGCGCGAATGTAGAGCGGAATGAGGTCCAGCGGAGCCGGCGCAAGAATGCGCCTGCCGCCATCAAACTTCTCGCCGCTCCAGAAGTCGTACCATCCCGCGGCCGGCGGCAGATAGAGAAAGCGGCTGGTCGCGCCCTCGGTTGTTACCGGACTCACCAGGATCGACGGCCCGAACATAAACTGGTCGCCGATATCGCGCGCCTTCTCGTCGGTCCGCCAATCCATCATCAGCGGGCGCTGCATCGTGTAATCCTCGCTGGTTACGCGCCATGCCAATGAGTAGATATACGGCAACAACCGATACCGCAGCTTGTCATATTCAATGAGCGTAGGCGTCTGCGTGCCGTAGCTGAACATTTCATTCGTGTCGTTCGAGCGATGCCCGTGTGTGCGGAAGATCGGACAGAATGCGCCAAACTCAAACCACCGCGTATATAACTCCTGGTAAGCTGGGTCGCGCGTGTCGCGCTCCAGCGGCCAGCCATAGCCCGCGATGTCCGTAGTCCAATACGGTATCCCCGATACCGCGAAATTCAGCCCTGCGGGAATCTGTCGTGCAAAAGTCATGAACGTGCCGTAAACATCGCCAGACCAGGTTACCGCCGCATTGCGCTGCTGGCCCAGAAAAGCCGACCGCGTCAGAATGAAAACACGCTTCTGATCTGTCGTCGCGCGCCAATGCTCGTAGACGCCCTGCGTGTGAAGCAGAGGAAAAACGTTTGTGTAACGCGCGCCGCTGCCGATTGAGAGCTGGCGGTCGAAGAGCGCAGCATCGCTCGCGCCGTTTGTTGTCTCAGGCTCTGAACTGTCCAGCCAGAATCCGTCCCACCCCTGCGCAAAGACTTTGCCAATCAACAGATCCCAGTACGCATCGCGCGCTTTGGGATTGGTCGCGTCGTAGTCCGGCGTACCCGGAATGGTGTATCCCTCGTCCATCAGTTGCTGGAAATCCTTTGACTCCGGATCCATCACTGCCCAAACAGAAATCATCGCGTGCACATGCTCGTCATGAAGTTGCTTCAGCGCGCCCGGAACATCGGGATGCGGTTTCAGATACTCGTCGGTGTAATCCGGATCGCCCTTGTGTTTCCACCAGAACCAGTCCTGCACAATCAAGTCCAAAGGCACATGCTGCGCGCGGTATTCGCCAGCAATCTCCAGCAGTTGCTGCGCAGACTTATAGCGGTCCTTCGATTGCACAAAACCATAAGCCCACTCGCCGAAAAGTGGCGCGTGCCCCGTCATCTCGCGATACTGATGAACAATCTGATCAATCTCCGGCCCATAGAAGAAGTAGTAATCAACCGCGTCCGCCGCGACGGTCGATAGCTTCATCTCGGTAGCGAACCGGTTGTCGAAGTAAGACAGCCCCGCCGTGTTCCACAATATTCCGTAGCCATTCGAGGAGATCAGCATCGGCAGTGCCACATCGGTGTTTGCCTGTCCTAACTCCACCACCGTGCCGCGATAGTTGAACACGCCGTTCTGATGCTGGCCCAGTCCATAGAAACCCTCGCGCGCCCCGGGCATAAAAAGGTCGCTTACATGAAAGACCCTCTCGTCGTTGATCGTGTCGGCCACGTAGCTTCGCGGCTTGAATCCCCGCTCCATCAGCAGCGTTTTTCCCGCGGAGTCCTTGAAAGCCAGGTTTCCCTCTGTCAGTCCGATGGTCACCCTCAGCGCCGAAGTACTCAGCGTCGCTTCCTTCTCGTCCTGCGAAAACTCGAACTGTCCCGGCTGGCAGGGATTCACAATCCAGGGCTGCTGCGAAGATGCCGCCACCGGATCACCCGGTCCGGCAACTATGTGGATCGCCGTAGGGCCACATACCGTTATATGCAGCGTCTCCGCGCCGTTATGCACTGCCAGGCCTGTCGTTTGCCGCTCCACCTGAATCGCCGCCGAAGCCGCAAGAATGCAAGGCGCTCCAAGGGCTGCCAGAAGCGTCAGCGCAACCAATGCCCATGAATCAAACGTTTTCCCCAAACACATAGGATTTGATACCTCCGCCGTTTGCTTGGTTTCATCACGAAAACGAAATCTGCAAACCTTCTCCAATTATCGGATCTGTTTCAGCGCCGGGTAAATCGCCCGATAAATCCTGTACTGCCGCTGGAGTTTTTCAGAGGATTGTTTCGCGGGTTCGACAACCGACGCGACGCGCACAAACCGCAAGCAGGCATCGTCCACTGAGGTCCACAAGCCAGCACCCACTCCTGCAAGAACTGCAGCGCCATGCGCCGCGCCCTGTTCAGCCTCAAGCTGCGAAACTGGCTTTGCGTAAACGTCAGCTTGTATCTGACGCCAAAGCGGCGAGAGCGCGCCGCCTCCGCCAAGGCGGATATCGTTCACCGGCACTCCAATCTCCGCGAAAATCGTCAGCGTATCTTTCAGGCTGAATGCCACTCCTTCGAGAATGGCGCGGATGATATGACCGCGTCCGTGGCTGGCAGCAAGACCAATCAGCGCGCCACGCACCTCCGAGTCGAGATGCGGTGTTCGTTCTCCCATCAGGTAGGGCGCCCACAACACGCCGTCAGCTCCGGCGGGGATCGCTGCAGCTTCCCGTGAAAGGCTTTCGTACGGACTGCCCGTTGCGCCGTCGACGATTCCAAACGTATCGCGAAACCAGCGAAGAGAAAGGCCCGCCGCCTGAGTCACGCCCATCACATGCCATCGATTCGGAATCGCATGGCAGAAGGTATGCAAGCGACCTTGCGGGTCAAGAAACGGCTGGTCGGTCGCGGCGAATACAACGCCCGAGGTTCCAATCGTCGCGCTCACGTCACCGGCCTTCACAATGCCCATGCCAATTGCGCCCGCCGCCTGATCTCCAGCTCCGGCCACAACCGGAGTGCCTTCCGCCAGGCCTGTTTCAAGAGCAGCGCGCGCCGTGATTGTTCCAACCACCTGCTGCGACTCAAAGAGCTGCGGCAGGCATCGCGCATCAAGGTGCGTGGCCTTCAACATCTCCTGCGACCAGCGGCGATTTGCAACATCGAGCAGCAGCGTGCCCGATGCGTCCGACACATCCGTCGCGCGCACTCCAGTCAGTTGCAATCGAATGTAGTCCTTCGGAAGAAGGAAAGATCGAAAGCGCTTCCAAATCTCCGGCTCATGAGCGCGAACCCACATCAGTTTCGTCAGTGTAAAGTTGGTCAGAGCCGGATTGGATGTCAGCTCGACAAGCCGCTTGGTTCCGACAGTCCTGTCGAGTTCGTCGCACTCCTCTTGAGTTCGCTGATCGCACCAGATCAGTCCGGGCCGAAGAACCTCGTCGTTCTCATCGAGCAGGACCGCGCCGTGCATTTGACCGGTCAAGCCAATGGCCGCAATCTCTGTTTTTTGGACTGCATTCTCTTCGAAGAGCTTTGCCAGCGCGTGCTTGCACGCGTTCCACCAATCGTGAGGGTCTTGCTCGGCCCATCCATTTTGAGGAGACGCAAACGGCAAATGCTCGTGGGTCGCCGATGCCAGCACCGTGCCCTCTTCGTCCACCAGAACCGCACGGGTTCCGCCCGTGCCTACGTCGATGCCAATAACGTGTCGAGTCATTGCCGTTTACTCTTTCTCGCAGTCGATGCCTTCATGTTCGCTCTCCACGAGGGCCTTTGCGGCAGCGCCGCTATTTAGGCAAGTCCAGCGAGCCGGTGATGGTGAAACCGGTTTCGGATTTGGCGCTGGTGTCCTGCGGTTGCGCGCCCCCTAAGCTCAGAGTATATTTGCCGGGCAGGATTACGCGATCTCCCTTTTCGTCTACGCTCGAAAGCGAGCGAGGATCAATGGTGATGGCGACTGCGCGCGTGGCCCCTGCGGTCAGGTGTACCCGTTGAAAGCCGGCCAGAGAGTGGATGGGGCCATCGGGTTGCGGCGTCTTCAGGTAGGCTTCGACCACCTCATCACCCGGGACGGCGCTGGTGTTGGTGACGGTGACGGTTGCTGTTAACGGATCACCTGCCTTCAAGGTTTCCGCAGAGAGTTTGATCGGTCCGTACTTGAATGCGGAGTAGCTCAGGCCGTAGCCGAATCCCCAGAGCGGCTTACCGGTGAAGTAGCGGTAAGTGCGGCCCTTGAGTGTGTAGTCGGTGAAGGCTGGCAAGTTGTCGAGGCTTGCGTAAAAGGTGACAGGCAGGCGGGCGGCGGGGTTGTTGTTGCCGGCAAGTGTGCGGGCGATGGCTTCTCCTCCCTCGACGCCGGGATACCAGGCTTCAAGAATTGCGTCTGCATGCTCGTTGGCCCAGTTGAGCGCCACGGCGCTGCCACTTTGGAGAATCACAATGAGCGGCTTGCCAGTGGCGGCCACGGCTTCCAGCAGCTTCTGTTGCGGAGCTGGCAGGTCGAGGCTGGTGCGGTCGCCACCATCAAATCCGTCTATTTTGATCTTCATCTCCTCGCCTTCGAGCTGCGGCGAAAGTCCGACAAACGCGACGACAACGTCCGCCTCTTTGGCGCGTGCCACTGCCTCATCGAGCTGCGCCTGGGCGGGCGCCTCCCACTTGAGAGTCAGTCCGCCGCCTGAAGCATCTCGGGCGTGCGAGTATTCAAGACGGAAGTCGTGGGGTTTGGTATCGGTAAAGTCGACCGCGATGGAAGGCGCTTTCGGAAAATTTTCGACCGGTGGAGCGGTGGGTGACTGCCCCGGAGAGGCGTGGAAGTTGCCCATGACTGAAAGGTCGGTCCCCTCGCGCAGGCTGCCTTCGGAGAGCACCTTGCCGTCGATGACGAAGCGGTAGCTTTCGACTGGTGTGTAAGGGAAGCTGTCACCCTGTTCGAGGCTGAAGACGTAATGGCCGGGAGCCGGGACTGTCAGCGTGCCGGTCCAGCGAACGGAGTAGTCGTGTGTGGCCAGTTGCGGCACCGGTTTGGCGTTCTCCCAGTCGTCCTGAACGGCGGGCTGTGTAAGAGTGGCAACGGGACGGCCGGTCCAATCGGGTGTGGCGAAGAACTCCGTTTTGAGACCATGGCCGAGACCGAATGCTGTGCGGGGAACGGGCACGCTGGCTCCCGCGGCAAGCGTCGAGCCTTGCGCATAAAGGATGGGCGAGCTGCGGAACTGGCGCAGCATGCCATCGAGCGGCGTGACTGGATCAATGGGTGTGCCGTTATAGTTGCCCAGGATCGAGGGCAACAAGTCTGCTGTGGGACCGATGACAGCAATGTGTCGCGCGGTTTTGAACGGCAGAGCACCATTGTTCTTGAGCAGTACGATGCTCTCCTCCGCGGCTTTCAGGGCCGCCTGGCGGTCACTTCTGAGCAGAATGTCGGAGTAACTCAAGCTATCCAATGGATTGGAGCCTTGCGGGTCAAAGAGCCCCAGTTGGAAGCGGGCCGTATAGAGGCGTACGGCGGCCTGTGTGATGAGGTCTTCCGAGATCAGACCCGAGCGTGCTGCGTCGGCCAATGTGTTGAAGCCCGGAGTCCACATGCTGCATGAGAGGTCTACTCCCGCATCAAGAGCCAGCGCGGCAGAGTGCTCCACATCCGGGGTTTTCTTGTGCCCCTTGCTGATGTCCACAATTGCGCCGCAATCGGAGACGACGAAACCTTTGAAGTCCCATGCGTCGCGCAAGTGCTCCTTGAGCAGCATCTTGTTCGTGCAGGCCGGCCATCCGTCGATGGAATTGTAGGCGCACATCACCGATTGCACATGGCCTTCAACCACCGCGGCGCGAAAGGCCGGCAGGTAAGTTTCTTCCAGGTCGCGCGGTGATGGATCGACGTTGAAGCCGTGGCGCAATGTCTCAGGGCCGCTGTGCACGGCGAAATGCTTGCTTGTGGCCACTGCGCGAAGGTGGTTCAAATCGCCGCCTTGCACGCCGGAAACAAAAGCCACGCCCATCCTGCCGGTAAGAAACGGGTCCTCGCCGTAGGTCTCCTGGCCTCGGCCCCAGCGGGGATCGCGGAAGATGTTAATGTTGGGCGACCAGAACGTCAGTCCATAAAAAATGCGATGGTTGCCTTCTCGTTGCGCTTGGTTGTACTTGGCGCGCCCTTCGGTGGAGATAACCTCGCCCAGGCTATGAACCATGGCCGGATCCCACGTGGCTGCCATGCCGATCGCTTGTGGAAAGACGGTGGCGTAGCCCGCGCGGGCCACGCCGTGCAGCGCTTCATTCCAGGTCTGGTAATCGGGAACGCCGAGACGGGGTATGGCCGTGGCCCAGTCTTCAAGCTGCGAGGCCTTTTCGTCCAGCGTCATGCGGCCCACCAAGTCGTGGGCGCGCTCTACTGGGGAAAGTTTGGTGTCGAGCCAGGCGTCCTGTTGCGCGGATGCAAGCGGACACAGAAGTGCGAACACCATCGCCGGAAGAGCAAAGCAGCGATAAGACAGCATGAGTAAAATTCCTCCCAGGTCGCTTTTTAAAATACGCTCTAGGTCAGAATACCCCTGACCAAAACCATCTTACGTCCGTCCGTCGGCGGAGGCACGATATTTCCCTCAACCGGCGAGCCGTCCGCTGTCAGCGCGATCTGGTTTCCGTCACCTTTCCGCGCGACGGAGATTTTGTAGACTACTCCGCGAAACTTGCGTGTAGCATTGAAGCCCGGCCAACTCTTGGGGATGACCGGGGCTATCTCGAGGCCGTCGAACGTGGTGCGCACACCCAGAATCCACTGCACAATCGCATAGTAATTCCAGGCCGCCGTGCCGGTGAGCCAGGAGTTCTTGGCCTCGCCGAAAGACGGCGCGTCCTTGCCCGCGATCATCTGCGCGTATACGTAAGGCTCGCAGCGATGCAATTCGCTGATCTCCTCGCGCGCCGACGGGTTGATGCGCTGGTAGTAGTCGTGAGCCTGGTCGCCGTGTCCCAGTCGCGTCTCCGCGATCATGATCCACGGATTCAGGTGGCAGAATACGCCGGCGTTCTCTTTGTATCCCGGCGGATAAGAGCTGATCTCGCCAAGGTTGAGGTAATACCTGGAGTAGGCAGGCTGCTGCACGACAATGCCATGCTCCGTAGCCAGGTGCTTCCGCGTGGCGGCCAGTGCCTTGGCGGCCTTGCCGTCGTCGAGACCCATGCCGGCCAGCACGCAGAAACCATTGGACTCCATAAAGATTTTGCCTTCTTCGCACTCTTTCGAACCGATCTTGGCGCCCAAGTCGTCATAGGCGCGCAGGTACCACTCGCCGTCCCACCCGTGCTCATTGACAGCATGCTCCATCTTCGCGACATCGCTGAGATACGAGGCGGCTTCGCCGTCGAGTCCGCGTCGGCTGGCGATGGCGGCAAGCTCACGGCCGGCATGCACAAACAGGCCGGCGATAAAAACTGATTCGGCCACCTTTCCGTCTTTGTTGGTGGTGGTTTGAAAGGACTCGCCGGGCGTCGTGGAGAAGCAGTTCAGGTTGAGACAGTCGTTCCAGTCTGCGCGGCCAATCAGCGGCAGGCCATGCGGCCCAAGGCGCTCCAGCGTGTAGCGTAAGCTGCGCCGCAGATGTTCGTAGAGCGGAGCTTCAGAGCCAACCTCGCTGTCGAAGGGCGCCGGCTCGTCCAGAATCTTCCAGTCGCCCGTCTCTTTGATATAGGCCGAAACGCTGAGGATAAGCCAGAGTGGATCGTCGTTGAATCCGCCTCCGATGTCGTCATTGCCGCGCTTGGTGAGGGGCTGGTACTGGTGATACGCGCCGCCGGTGGGCAGTTGCGTGGCGGCCAGGTCGAGAATGCGCTCGCGGACGCGGGCGGGCACCATGTGCGCACAGCCCAGTATGTCCTGGTTCGAGTCGCGGAAGCCCAGGCCTCGCCCGATTCCCGACTCAAAAAAAGACGCTGAGCGCGACATGTTAAACGTGGCCATGCACTGATAGGCATTCCAAATGTTCACCATGCGGTTGGTGTGGATGTCGGGCGTATCAACATCGAAAATGCCGAGCAGGCTCTCCCAGTACTCGCGCAGGCGTTCGAAGGCGGCATCGGCTTCCGCGGGATCGAGGTACTTGCGGATGACCGGCTCGACCATCGCCTTATTTATCGTCTGAGAACCGGCCGGGTCGAACTTCTCATCGTCCGGGTTTTCGTGATAGCCAAGTACAAAAACGATTTGCCGGGTTTCGCCCGGCTCCAGTTCGAGCTTCACCTGGTGGGCGCCAATTGGCGACCAGCCGTGCGCGATGGAATTAGTCAACTGGCCGGCTTCCACGGCTGCGGGCTTGTCCCAGCCGCGGTAGCGGCCCAGGAACGCGTCGCGCTGTGTGTCAAAACCCGCGCAGGGAAGGGAGGAGGCAAAGTAGGCAAAGTGGTTGCGGCGCTCGCGGTACTCGGTCTTGTGATAGATGACGTCGTCCTTCACCTCGACTTCGCCAATCGAGAGGTTGCGCTGGAAGTTGGTGGCGTCGTCCTGGGCATTCCACAGGCAGAACTCGATGCTCGCGAATGTCGAGATAGACGCTCTCGTTGCCCGCCGGTTGGTAATAGTCAGTTGCCATATCTCCAGGTTTTCATCCAGCGGCACAAAGTAACGTGTGTGCGCTTCAATGCCGCTGTAAGTGGACCCGATCACCGTGTAGCCCATGCCGTGGCGACAGGAGTAGTCCTTCAAATCATGACGCGTCGGCTGCCACGAAGGAGACCAGAATTCTCGTGATTCGTCGTCCCGCAAATACACATAGCGCCCGCCGGAATCCACGGGCACGTTGTTGTACCGGTAGCGAGTGAGCCGGCGCAGGCGGGCATCGCGATAAAACGAATAGCCCCCAGCCGTATTGGAGATAATTCCGAAATAAGCCTGGGAACCCAGATAGTTGATCCATGGCAGCGGCGTATCCGACTCTGTGATTACATACTCGCGATTTTCATCGTCAAAATGCCCGAACTTCATGACGGATGCTCCCTCTTAGGATAGTGTCCCGCAAGTATAGTCCCTGACTCAAACTCTAATCAAACGTTTTTGCAGTACGTTTTACAGTGCCTCGAAAATAGGCGAGGACTTGCGCAAAACGCCTTGAGTGTGAAAAGGTATGTGCGCGAGAGAAATGAGGTATTCCCGCCCTGCAACGCAGCGCTTCGGCTCCGATCGGCCGAAAGGTCGCGTCCCAGGTTGCCGCCGGGTGCGGAGAAGCAATGCTAGTCGCGGAAGTTGAGGTTCTGAATGCACTTGCACGTTTTGGACATCGTGATTATTGTGGCTTATCTGTTGAGCACAGTGCTCATCGGCTACTGGGTTTCGCACCGCGCTTCACAAAACATGCAGGCCTATTTCCTGGGCGGCAACAAGATGCCCTGGTATGTGCTGGGCATCTCTAACGCATCGGGAATGTTCGACATCAGCGGCACCATGCTGCTGGTGTACTGGATGTTCATCTACGGCCTTAAAAGCGTGTGGATTCCCTGGCTCTGGCCCACTTTCAACCAGATCTTCCTGATGGTTTACCTTTCCGCATGGCTGCGGCGCTCCAGGGTGATGACCGGCGCGGAGTGGATCAAGACGCGCTTCGGTACGGGAAGAGGCGCTCAGCTGTCGCACTTTATCGTGGTCATCTACGCATTCGTCAGCATCATCGGATTCTTCAGCTATGGATTCAAAGGCATAGGCAAGTTTGCCGCCACCTTTCTTCCCTGGCACCTTTCGCCCAATCAGTACGCGCTGATCCTTATCGCCATCACGGCGATCTACGTCATCAAGGGCGGCATGATCAGCGTGGTCATCACCGAGGTAGTCCAGTTCTGCATCCTCGCCATTGCCTCCTTTGCCGTAGGCATCATCGCCATGCTCAAGGTGGCGCCTGACGCGCTCCACAGGATGGTGCCCGCCGGCTGGGATAACATCTTCTTCGGCTGGCGCCTGAACCTGGATTGGTCCACGCTGCTTCCCGCTGCCACCGCGAAGATTGCCCAGGACGGCTATGGGATCTTCGGGTTCTTCGTTATGATGTTGCTTTTCAAGGGCGTGCTGATTTCGGCGGCCGGGCCGGCGCCTAACTACGATATGCAGCGTGTGCTCTCTTCCAAGACTCCGCGCGAGGCCTCCATGATGAGCGCCTGGGTGAACATCGTGCTCACCTTTCCGCGCTACTTTCTCATTATTGGGCTTACCGTGCTCACAGCCGCGTTCTTCTCCAGTGACATTCGCGGCATGGGCGCCAATATGGATTTCGAGCTGATTCTGCCCTATGCATTGGGGCGCTTTGTTCCGGTGGGGTTGCTGGGATTTCTGATTGCCGGCCTTCTGGCGGCATTCATGTCAAACTTTGCGGCCACGGTAAATGCTGCGCCGCCCTACTTTGTCAACGACATCTACAAACGCTACATCCGTCCCGATGCTCCGCCCAAAACCTATGTTCGCCTCAGCTATATCGCCTCGTTTGCAGTGGTGGTGATCGGTGTCCTGATCGGCTGGAATGTGACTTCGGTCAATGCCGTCGTGGTATGGATTGTTTCTGGCCTATGGGGTGGCTACACCGCTTCCAACGTCTTGAAGTGGTACTGGTGGCGCTTCAACGGCTACGGCTACTTCTGGGGTATGGTCGCCGGGATTGCATCTGCGCTGACTCTGCCGCTGATCATTGAAAAGATGCCGCTGGTGCAGATGCTGCTTGCCCGCTATTCCATCAATCTGGATGTTTCAATCGTCTTCCCACTCGTGCTGGTCATCTCCGTTGCAGGGTGCCTTCTCGGCACATTCCTGACCAGGCCGGAAGATGACGAAGTGCTCAAGGACTTCTATCGCCGTGTGCGGCCATGGGGCTTCTGGGGACCCGTGCTCAAAATGGTTTTGGCTGAAAACCCCGGCTTCAAGCGCAACGAGGACTTCCTGCGCGATATGTTCAATATCGCCGTAGGCATCGTGTGGCAGATTGCTCTCGTAGCACTTCCGCTCTATATCGTGATCAAGGAGTTCCAGCGAGCCGCCATCACTCTGGCAGTGGTTCTTGGAACGTCCGTGATCCTGAAGTTCACCTGGTTCGATCACTTGGCCGAGCGCGAGGTTGAAACTGACCTGGTCGCTGCCGGAGACAAGTAACGGTACTTCACCTGGCGGCTGCATTCCCGCGAGGGACCAAAGCCGCCAGAGGTTTGCATAGGAGTGCAAGCCAAAGCCACTCTTCGCGACGCCAGAAAGGCCGCGTCACATGGATCGCCACTCCAGAATACCCGTTGCACAGATCTCGCCGGGCGCGCCGCGCACGCCGGTGTCTGTCCAGCGCGTCACCTATCACGGATGGTCCGATTGTTACCTCATCGCAAACTGCCGAGTGGAAGTCGTGATCGTTCCAGCCATCGGCCGAGTGATGCAGTTGCGGCTTGCGGGCGATGCGGAAGGAACGTTCTGGGAGAACCGGGCATTGGATGGCCGACTGCATGACGCGACCTCAAACGATTGGATCAACTTTGGAGGAGACAAATGCTGGCCTGCTCCACAAGCGCTCTGGATTGAACACCAGGGCCGGGATTGGCCGCCGCCGTTAACATTTGGCGCGCGGCACGCCGCCGTATTAACCAGTGCGCGCGGTGTCGTGATGACGTCACCCGTTGATCCGGGTTTTGGCATCCAGGTCGAGCGCCGCATTGAACTCGATGCAGTGCAGCCCATCATGCGAATCACAACCGAGTACCGCAAGCTCACCGGCAGTGCTGTCCGGGTGGGCATTTGGACCATTACGCAGATGAGGGAGCCCGAGCGCGTCTGCATCCTCCTTCCGGCGGCATCGAAATTTTCCTCAGGCTACGTTCATTTAATGTCGGCCCAACCGGCAGACATGAAGATCGACGGGCGCTTTCTCTCACTCGCGCGCCATCAGTTGCAGCACGTAAAAATCGGCACCGATGGAAGCAGCCTGGCGTGGATGGGGCGGGATTGCGTGGTCCGGATCGACGCGGAAACTTGCCCGGGAGAATATCCAGATGGCGGTTGCGTCACCGAGGTCTACACATGCCCCAATCCGTTGCAGTATGTCGAACTGGAAACTCTGGGGCCTTTGACGACCATGAACCCCGGCGACCGGATCGAGCAGACGACGGTATACACGGTCACGCCCAGGTCAACAACGGACCTGGAAGCCGAAGCGCGCAAGGCGTTGGTTTGAAAAGCAATCGCAAAGCGAGTCATACCCGAGTGAAGTTGCGGCAACAACATTCCGGAATTCCATTCAACATTCCGCAATTCCATACGGCCTCAGCAAGCGAGCTTCCCTGCGTATGCCTTCCGATCAGAAGTCTCCGCAAATGGAGCGGCGAAAGAACTCATGTCCTGCTAAACCGTTTTAAACGCCGCGACCTTCCACCAGAGTGAATGGTCTATTGTATTGAATTCATGCGCGTTAGCAGGTTGTTGATCACTTTCTTCCCGATGACTACAAAAACATACTTGAAAATTTATGCCTCATAGGCATTCAATTCGTCCGTCCCACTGAGAACGAGTTTTGCCGCTCCGAGCTTAGTCGTTTTACTTCGTTTACTAAAACGTTTAGGCACTTTGATACCAAAAAGTGGAGAAGCGTGGTTTGTTTCTTCCAAACTACGGAGAAATCGGACGCTCCCACCGACTCAACTCAAGTCGTTCAAAAGCTGGACAGGCCGGTTGGAATTGATTCTCTTGTTGAAGGACTTCTGAGGCATTAATACCGGCTTCACTCCAGACCAATGGGAAGCGACACCATGGCGAAACACCAACAAGCAACACCAACTTTGAAAAGGAAGGCCACATGAGACAAGCGAGATTCAGGTTTTTTCTACTGCCGTTGTTTTTGGTATTGGCATGTGTGGGAGTATATGCGCAGGCCAATTCTGAAGTCACCGGCATTGTCACTGACCAGACGGGAGCAGTCGTTTCGGGAGCTAATATTACCCTCACTGATCCAGCCACTGGCGCCACGCACACAACTGTGAGCAGCGGTTCCGGCTTGTACGACATAGCCGGCTTGAACCCTGCCAACTAGAACTTGAAGGGCACGGCCAAAGGCTTTCATGCGTACGTGCAGTCCGGCGTCGTAATGAACGTTTCAGGCACATTCCGCGTCGGTGTGAGGCTCACAATCGGCAAGGAATCGCAGACTGTTACCGTCGAGGCGGACGCGCTGACGGTGCAAGCCGATTCGAACGTGGTTAGCACGCTGATCAGCGGGCAGCAGATCACGGAATTGGCCACCAACGGGCGCAACATGGTCACCCTGGCGGAACTCCGCCTGGGCGTCAATTCCAACAACACTGACATGAACTTCCCCAGCACCACGGGCGCCACTATTCGATCAGCTTCAACGGTCTTCAGCCAGGACACAACATCTTTATCATCGACGGCGCCGAGGCGTATGACCGCGGTTCCGGCGGCAAGATGGCATTGATGCCTTCGCAGGACGCGATCAGCGATTTTCAGATGCTGACCAGCAACTATCCTGCGGTCTACGGCATCTCCTCCGGCGGCACTGTATCCGTTGTCATCAAGAGCGGCACATCGCAGCTCCATGCTTCAGGGTGGGAGTTCGATCGCAACGATGCAATTCAGGCCCACAACTGGTTCGACGACAACCTCGGGCAAAAAGGCGCCAAGTCGGAGTTGCGCTATAACGTTTACGGCTTCAACGTCGGCGGCCCGGTTATCATTCCTCGCATCTACGGCAAGAGCAGCAAGCAGAAGACCTTCTTCTTCTATAACGAAGAGTGGCGCAAGCAAGTCGTAGGCCAAGGGAGCTCACAATTCAACGGCGTTCCCGTGTCGGATGCGCCCACTGCGGCGACGACTACCACGTGGGTGCTTCCCGCGTACGGTAACGGCGATCAACTTGCTTCAACCGCGCAGGTTTTCGTGCCTCAGGTGGCCGCCTCCTCGGCGATCGGCGGGAAACTGCTGGGAGACTACTCCGGCCTTACATGCGTAGTTGGAACAGTGGCCTCGTCCTGCGCTACGGCCGGCGCCAACATCGCGCCATACCAGGCTTTTCCGGGCAACGTTATTGATGCCAATCTGTTTGACGCCAACGCGCTGCTCTTCAACACACTGAAGAACATTCCCACGGTGTCGAACACCTCGACCACAGGCCAGTGGTCCCCTGGCGCAGGCCATCTGCCCACCCCGGCCCGGGACGATATCGCCCGCATCGACCACAACTTCAACGACAAGTGGTCGCTGCTCGGTCACTTCATCCATGACCAGTCGGTGAACAGCTACAACACGGTCTTGTGGAACGATGACAACATCCCGACAGTCGGCTCCAGCTTCTCCAATCCGGCGTACGGCGCTGTCGTTAAGCTGACCGGCGCGATCACACCCAACGTGCTGGTTGAGGCCGCGTTCAACTACGACGGCAACAAAATCGCCCTCGATCCGGTACCGGCGCTGGGCGGCAGCATTGTGCAGCCCACGGGCTGGGGTCCTGAGTCCAGCATGTCCTACTTCGGGACAACAGCCAATATGGGCAACCGCTTGCCCGACATCAATCTGAGCACCACCGGCGTTAACTGGGGTCCTGGAAACGAGCCGTGGAAAAACGGAGCAGAGGACTATAACGAGATCTACGCCGTGTCGATTACCAAGGGCAAGCATGCCCTGAAGTTCGGCGGCGGCTACAACCGCTACATCAAGAACCGGATCATCGGCGACCTTACCGAAGGAAAATACCAATTCAACGATGGATGGAACGGCGCATGCCCGGCAGCCGGTTGCGCTGCTGGTTATCATCCCCACACTCCTTCGGGCTCACTCACAGGCGACTCGTATCTTGACTTCGATCTCGGCCTGGCCAGCAACTACAGCCAGTCGCAGACCGATCCCATTAACCACTACGTGAACAATGCGGTCTCCGCCTATGCCTCGGACAACTGGCACGTGAACAGCCGGTTGAGCTTGCAGCTTGGCCTCCGTTATGATGCCCTGCCGCACGCTTGGGAACGCAACAACCAGATTTCCAACTTCGTGCCTTCGCAGTACCAGACGGCGTTTGCGCCTTATTTCGACACGTCGTCGGCCGCCTTCTGTACCGCTCTCACTGCAACTTGCCCGAATGGCGCCAGTCCCGGCCTGCAAACCTTCGGCTCAGCCACGTATTACATGATCGGCATTACGATGGCCGGCGTAAACGGAACCCCGCGCGGCATGGTCACGAACTGGTGGAAGACCTATGAGCCTCGCGTCGGCTTCTCTTATGACGTCACGGGCACCGGCAAGACCGTAATCCGCGGCGGCTTCGGCACGTTCTTCGAGCGCATCCAGGGCAACGACATCTACGACATCGCCGGCAATGCTCCTTTCGTCAACACGCCGTCGGCCAATGACGTTGAATTGAGCAATACCAGCACCAACTGGCTCTCGGGCGGCACAGCCAGCACACCGATATTCCCGCAGGGTCCTACGGTTATGAACCCGTACTACCCCAATCCGGGCGTAGCGATGTACAGTCTGGGCGTGCAGCATGAGATCATTCCCGCGGTGATCTGGACCACGCAATACGTCGGCAACATCGGCTGGCACCAGAACATTCGCAAGAACATCAACATGTTCCCGCTCAGCACACCGCTGGCGACTCGTCAGTTGTATGCGGGCGGTTCCATGTCAAGCTACCAGGATCAGAATACGGTGACGTATCCTGGTTTTGGCGGCATGAACCAGATCACCAATGAAGCCACCAGCAGCTATAACGGCTTGCAGACTGGAGTGCGCCAGCAGGGCAAGCACGGCCTCAGCTACGAGGTGGATTACACCTGGTCGCATGAGATCGACTCAGAACTGGGAAGCGGCGATCTGAACTGCTGCGCCAGCAATCCCTGGAACATCAAGTACGACAAGGGTTCCGGCACGCTGGATCGTCGTCAGATGCTCAGCGCCAGCTACAAGTACAAAATGCCCTTCTTCATGAACGCTCAAGGCTTGGAGAAGAGCATCCTCGGTGGTTGGGAAATCGCCGGTACTGTGGTCAGAGAAACCGGCCTTCCCTGGTCGGGCAACAATGCTCCAACCGGCGACTATGCGGATACAGTCGGCCTGGGCGGCGGCTACAGCAACCGCGCCAGCATGGTTTCGGGCGCCAAGGTCAAGTATGCCAAGAAGACGTTGGCTCCAGGACAGTACTACTGGATGGATCCCCCCAACAACGGCGCCACCTTCATCGCGCCTACCCCGGTTTGGCAAGGCGGCGGGAACAACGGCTTTGGCAACGCTGGCAGAGACGTTGTGGTGGGCCCCGGCCGCACCAACTTCAACACCTCGCTTTACAAGACGTTTGCTATCGGCGAACGGGCTCGCTTCGAGTTCCGCGCCGAATCCTTCAACACCTTCAACCACACCGAATTTGATGTAGGCAGCGGAGCCGGCAACATCAACGACCACACCAACAGCGCAAAATTCGGCTTGGTCGGCGGCGCCGCGGAACCCAGAACCTTCCAATTCGGCGGCAAGATTATTTTCTAACCTCAACCCTCAACCGGGGCGCGGCAGGCAATCCCTGCCGCGCCCCTTTTCCTTTAACGCGTGAAAACCAGCGACTTCAAATAGGAATAGGCAATGGCCACGCCAGGTTGGCCGAAGCGGCAGAGCCAGCGGAAAGGTGATAGTACAGGAAGGTCTGGTTTCGACAGACTGTCGCAAAAAGAGCCAGGGCAGACTCAACCCATTGATGGAGTCCAGGCTCATTCGTTTAGCTCAAGACACGCCATCAAATCGTTAGTAATCTGTGGTTGTCTCTTGAAGTGGTCTCCTGAACTGTTCGTTCGAGATGTACCTTTCGGGTAGCAGCCCACTCGCAGGGCCGCTACCCGATTTCTTTTTACGGGCCTTGCCGCAGCCTTCAGCATCAGCCTTTACCCAACTAAAGCCGCACATATTTCCACCCGGGCAGCCCCGATACGCCGCAGTCTGTCTTAGGGCTTGCTGGCATTCGTGGCTGGCGTCGCTTGCGCAACCGCGCACGGCTTGCCTTCGCACATCGCATCCGTAATTCCTTGACCCTCAACGAGGGTGTAAATCCGATTCACTGCCGGCAGTTTCACGATCTCCTTCGCGCCGGAAGGCCAGTGAATCTCCGCAGTTCCCGCGTCGGTTGCGTCGCCCAGTCCGAAGTGAACGCGCATGTCGTTGGAGGAAAGGTAGCTGCCGCCGCTCAACACGTCTCCCCGTTGCCGAATCCCGTCCGCCGACAGATAAACAGTCGCTCCGACCGCATCGCGTGGGCTCTTTGGTCCACCAATGAGCCTCAGTTCAACCCAATGGTGGTGATCCGGGTTCACATTGCGGAGCAGTACCGGAACGCCGTCCATACTATTGATGACCACACCAATCTTGCCGTCGTTGAAGATGTCGCCAAATGCCGCCCCGCGGCCCACGCTTACAACCGCAAGTCCAGTTCCTTCCACGGCAGGAACCAATTCAAACTTGCCATTCTTCAGGTTGCGGTACAACAGCGTGCGCTGGGCATAACTCATCCCCCACTCCGGATGCTGATCCACCTGCGGATAGACATGCCCATTCACAATCAGCAAGTCCTTCCACCCGTCATTGTCGTAGTCAAGAAATCCATCGGCAAAACTCACAAATGGAATTGACGACTCCGCTATGCCGGCCTGATAGCTTACGTCCGTGAAAAACCCGTTTCCATCATTCTGAAACAGGATTTTGTAGTCGTCTGCGAAGGTGGTGCTCACCACAGCCAGGTGGCCATTGTTCTCGTAGTCTCCAACCGCAAGGCCCATATTGGCGGCCTCGCGCCCATCGGCGTTGAGCGCAAATCCGCTTTCATAACTCTGATCCTCGAAGGTTCCATCCCCCTTGTTCATATACAAGTAATTCGGAGTGGAATCGTTCGCCACCAGCAGGTCGGGTTTGCCATCCCCGTTCACATCCACAAACAGCGCCCCGAGGCCGTAGTATCCATTGGGATCGTCCACGCCCAGCTTCTTGCTCACATCCGTAAAGGTTCCGTCGCCATTGTTATGAAAGAGGTGGTCGTGCTCGCCCTTGAGTCCTCGCGGACCGCACATCACCTGTACTCCGCGGTACTGGCAGAAAGAGAAGTTGACCGCCTTCGACCCCGAAATGGGAGGGTTGGCCAAGTCCATTTCAACGTATCCGTCAACAAAAAGGTCCAGTCGTCCGTCCCCATCGTAGTCGCCGAATGTTGCGCCCGCAGACCATGTGCCAACCTCGACTCCGGCCTTTTCCGCCACATCCGTAAAAGTTCCATCGTGGTTATTGTGGTAAAGTCGGTTCTTCCCATAGTTGGTTACGTACAGGTCCGGCCAGCCGTCGTTGTCGTAATCGCCCACCGCGCAACCGTAGCCCCAGCGGTCGTTGGTCACGCCGGCTTTTTCCGTCACGTCTGTAAACGTGCCATCGTGATTGTTGTGAAACAGAGCCGCGTGCGGCGGAGTGGTCTTTCCCGACAACGCATCATAATTCGACCCGTTCACAAAAAAGATGTCCAACCAGCCGTCGTTGTCATAATCCAAAAGACACACACCCGGTCCTTTGGCTTCGAGAATGAGACGCTTTTCGGCAGTGCCCGCCGTATGATGCCAGCTTGTGAGGCCGGCCTCTTTGGCAACATCCTGAAAAATAATTGGACCCGTCTTTACGAAGCCGCCCGCTGTGATGGGGCGGTGTTGGCTATCGAACTGCGCCGTCTTGGGGCCGGCAGTGGCCATGCCACCTTGGGATTGCTGCATTCCTTCCGGCTGCGCGGATTGCGCGGCCGATACACCCCAGCCTGTGCCGGGAATCAGAAGAGCAATAACCATGACGCAAGAGAATAATCTGAGGACAAGAGGCAAAAAGAGTCCTCCGCGGCTTGAAGTGTATAGCACTTGGCGATTCCCCCGGATATCTGTCGCTATTCTATCGTTTTTTCCCCGCACCAGTGAATCTGGCGGCCTGCGCTCTCACCGAACCTCACAACACCTCTGTCCACTGCGGCGAGGCCGCGAAGGCGGCATTGATCAGTCCCACATGAGAATAGGTCTGCGGGAAATTGCCCCACATGCGGGGCTCCGCGGGATCATAGTCTTCAGCAAGAAGTCCCAGACGCGAAAGCGAAGCTCGCGTGCGGTCAAACACCGCTCTTGCTTCGTCCCGGCGGCCCACGGCGGCGAAGGCTTCCACCAACCAGAACGTGCAAATCACAAACGCGACTGAGGGCTTGCCGAATCCGTCGTTCAGGCTGTAGCGTTGCAGCCACCCCCCAACGGACAGGTCTTTGTAAATGGCTTCAACTGTGCTGATCAGCCTTGGATCGCTGGCGGGAAGAAAACGCAGGCGGAGCATTTGCAGCAATGAAGCGTCAAGATCGTCTCCGTTGTAGTGGCCCACAAAACTTTTCCGGCCCGCATTCCACGATCGGGCTATCACCTCGGCATGAATCTTATCCGCGGCGGAACGAAACTCGGCCGCGTGTTGCGGCGCGTGCAAGTCCGCGATCCGCGCCATGCGGTCTGCGGCGGCCCAGCACATGAGGCTTGAGAAGGTTTGTGGCTTCCATGCGGTGCGATACTCCCAGATGCCCGCGTCTGGAATTCCGGTCAGGGAGATAGCTTTTCGCGCCAGTGCTTCAATCAACTGCAATGCCGCCGGTGAGCGCTCCGCGCTCAGGCGTTCGTCAAGAAAGATCGGCGTCAATGCCAGAACCATCTCTCCGTAGATGTCGTTCTGTGAATGAAGAGCCGCCCCATTGCCTATGCGCACCGGTCTTTCGCCGTTATAGCCGGGCCAATTATCAAGGATTGACTCTTCGAGGTTCTGTGATCCGTCCACCCGGTAGAGCGGGGCAAGATCCAGGTTCGGCGCTCCGCCGGCAACATTCAGCAGGTACTGCACAAATTGTTCGCGCTCTTCAAATTGACCCAGCACCCCGAAGGCGCTTAGCACGTAATAAGAATCGCGCAACCAGCAATAGCGATAGTCCCATGTGCGCCCGCTCGCGGGTGACTCAGGAATCGATGTAGTCATCGACGCGATAATCGCGCCGGTGTCGTCAAAGCAATGCAGCTTCATTGCCAGCGCCGATCGGATCACCTCCTGCTGAAACAATGGAGGAATGTCGCACTGTTTCACCCAGTGCTCCCAGTAGCGTGAGGTCTCGTTCAGGAATCTCTCGCACAAGGGCGCGAGAGGTTCTTCCAAGGGTGCGCCCCACGTGAGCACAAGGTGCTGCCGGCCGGTCAGAGTAAACGGTTGGCCGCCCAGATAAGAAAGCGGTATGTCAGTGGTGAGTCGCAACTGGCTGGCGAACCCCTCAAACCGGACATGATGCGAGCCCTGCGTCCGTCTGGGGCGCTCTTTGGACCAACCCAGCCTCGGCTCGCACACCACGGCGATGCGCGGCGCGCCTTCGAGCGGCTCCACAATGCGTATTATTTGCGTCGGGCGGAAGGCGCGGTCGTAGTGCAGAAAGCGCGGCGCAAAGTCAATTACCTTGAACGATCCCGTTGGAGTCTGAAAGGTTGTTTCAAGAATGTTCGTGTTGGACTGGTAGCGCTGGACGCCGATTTCTCCGCCCGCCGGCCCAATGCGGTAGCGTCCGCCATCCTCACTGTCTAAAAGTGTTGAGAATACCGGTTCGGAATCGAAGCGGGGAAGACAGCACCAAACAACGTCGCCGGAATTGTGTATTAATGCGGAATACTGACAGTTGCCGATCAACCCAAGATCTTCAAGACGCATTCTTGCACCTCTAGAGCCTGTTATGAACTTTCGCGTGGCCGGCGTTGCGAGTGAAAATCGGTCCAGATCCGGGCCCCGCGGACAGGTCTTCGTCCGTGGGGTGGGAGACGAGGCGGAGTCCGACGGCTGTGGCAGGCCCCACAGTCAAGGACGACAACGAAGTATGGACCGATTTGCATCGCAACCCGGGGTCCCCGGCACGCGAACTTTGCGTGATGGGGTGGAAGCGGGAGGGCGGGGGCAAATTTCCCCCATTTCTTCGTTGCTCTCCGCTCGAAGATACGCCATATTCGTCGCTCCTCGTTCCTCGAACTGAGAAAAAATTGCCACCCAGCGCCGGTCGCGAGAAAGTTAATAACAGGCTCTAGGTCTGGCCGATATGTTTCAATACAGAGTATGACACGAGTGGCGCGATTCATTCTCGCCCTGATCGTGGGATTAGCGTTATTGACTTGGGCGACCTCCGGAGTGGTGCAAACCACGGCGCGCGAATGGTTTGAGCGCGACGTCAATTCCCGTGCTCAGTTGGTTTTAATCGGCGCCAGGCAGTCACTGGCAGACTCCTGGAACAACCCCGAAAACCTTCAGAGGCAGTTGGCAGCCTTGGTGCGGGCCGAACACGTCATGGGTGCGGCGGCTTGCGGCTCCGACTTGAGTACGCGCTCCAGGACGCCAGGATTCCCCATCGAGTTAGGCTGCTCGGAAGTGGGGTCCCGTGTTCGCGGCGCCGACGCGGGCACGAGAAATGCGATCCAGGAATTCCGCGAGTGGAGCACCGTCTCCACGCTTCCCACTGGCCGCGTTTATGTGAGCGCAATGCCTGTATGGAGCCAGGGACAAGAGGTTGGCTTCGCGATTCTGGTGCAGGATTTGAGCTATATTGACCGGCGTGTGACCGCCGCGCAAACCTTCCTTATCGTGGTCTTTGGCATCCTGGCCATCATGGCCTTCGGGGTGCCTTTGCTGGTGGCCAGGAGAGCGCGTTCGGACTGGAGCATCGAGCTCCGCCGCATGTTGCGCAGTGGAGGCAAGCAGAGCCGGGAGTTTCAGCCGATTCTCAGCGATATGCGCGAGCTGGTCGGGCGCATGGTCAATGAACAGGAAAACGCTCCCGGGCTGTGGACTGCCGTGCGCCTGAAGCAAACTCTGAACCGGCATTTGCACGGAGAGAGAATTGTCATCCTTGCAAATCGCGAGCCATACATTCATCAGCACGCCGCCGGCGGAGGAATCGAAATCCTCCATCCGGCCAGCGGTCTGGTTACCGCGCTCGAACCCATCATGCGTGCCTGCTCCGGCGTATGGGTTGCGCACGGAAGCGGCGACGGCGATCGTGAGACAGTGGACCGCTACGATCACGTCCGCGTGCCGCCCGAGGAAGAGTCGTATCACATCCGCCGTGTCTGGCTTTCCGACGAAGAACTGCAAGGCTATTACTACGGCTTTTCCAACGAGGGACTTTGGCCCCTCTGCCACGTGGCGCACGCGCGGCCCATCTTTCGCACGGAAGACTGGCGTCAGTACAGTATCGTCAACCAGAAATTCGCTGACGCGGTGTGCGAGGAGGTGGACTCGAAAGACCCGATCATCCTGGTGCAGGACTATCATTTTGCTCTTGCGCCCGCGATGATTCGCAAGCGGCTTCCGGCAGCCACCGTCATTGTCTTCTGGCATATCCCCTGGCCCAACGCCGAGCAAATGGGCATCTGCCCCTGGCGCAATGAAATTCTCCGAGGCTTATTGGGTAGCAGCATTCTCGGCTTCCACACTCAGCTTCACTGCAATAACTTTCTGGATTCGGTTGACCGCTATCTGGAAACGCGCAGAGACCAGGAGCAAAGCGCGGTGGTCATGCAAGGGCACCGTACGCTGGTTCGCCCCTATCCGATTGCGCTTGAATGGCCGGTCCGCTGGGTAGAGTCGTCGCCCAGCGTCGATGAGTGTCGTGCGCAGGTGTGGCAGGAGTGTGGATTGAAGTCGGACGCGCTGTTGGGCATTGGCGTGGATCGCCTTGACTACACAAAGGGCGTCGAGGAACGGCTCCTTGCGGTGGAGTTGCTGCTGGAGCGGCATCCGGAATTTCGCGGCCGGTTCAGCTTCGCGCAGCTTGCCGCCCCCAGCCGCACCAAGATCGAACGATACAGGCTCCTCAACGAAACCATAGAGCAGTTGGCCGAACGCATCAATCAGCGGTTCGGCAAGAAAGACTATACCCCTATCATCATGCTTCGCTCGCATCATGAGCCTCCGGAAGTCTTCCGCTTCTATCGGGCGGCGGATCTCTGTTTCGTGAGCAGCCTGCACGACGGCATGAATCTGGTGGCCAAGGAATTTGTGGCTGCGCGCAGTGACCTGAAAGGTGTACTGGTGCTCAGCGAGTTTACTGGCGCCGCGCGGGAATTGACAGAAGCGCTCATAGTGAATCCATATGATCTGGAAGAATGTAGCGAGGCGCTGGCCACCGCGCTAGCCATGCCGGAAGACGAACAGAGGGACCGTATGAGGTCGATGCGTTCTATCCTGGTTCAATTCAACGTTTACCGATGGGCAGGAAAGATGTTAGTGGATGCCGCGCGACTGCGTAATCAGGAGCGAGTGGCAGGACGCATTGCCGAGCGTTCGAGCGTAGGTGCACCGATTTAACGATGCAGTATATTCTTTCCAAAACATCACTCCCGATTGTGACTCGGCTAGCCCATGAGCGCACCCTGTGTGCGTTCGATTTTGACGGCACGTTGTCGTCCATTGTCGATCATCCTGACCACGCCGTCATGAGAGCCCGAACTGAAAACCTGCTCCGCCGTCTGGCGCTACTCTATCCTTGTCTTATAGTCTCCGGGCGCGCACGGGCGGATGTTCTTCGCAGAATGAGCGGCGTGCATGTAGCTCAGGTAATCGGCAATCATGGCGCCGAAACAGGATCTCCATCAAGGCCGCATCATAGAGTAGATCGATGGAAGGCCGCCCTGGAACTCGAGCTAGGTCCGGTTCCTGGATTGTGGGTTGAAGACAAGGGCATTTCATTGGCTATTCATTACCGTCAAACTGCTCGGAAGGCTGATGCCCGCCGGCGTATACTGGCCGCAACTCGGAAGCTGGAGCGCGCGCGAGTATTCGGCGGCAAGCAAGTGGTCAACGTGGTGGGGGATGGCGTTCCTAACAAGGGCGATGCCGTGGCAGCCGAAAGAGACCGTTTGAAGTGTACCTGGGTCTTATACGTGGGAGATGATGAGAATGACGAAGACGCCTTCGCCCTGTGCGGCAACATGGTGCCTGTTCGCATAGGCCGGAAGCTGCGCTCCCACGCCCGCTATTTCCTTCGCGCGCAGAAGGAAATTGACAATCTCCTCGAATTACTGCTACGACTGCGGGAGCCCGTTGCTGCTCGATAAGAACTATAACCGATAGCTATATAGAGCCTTGTGCCTCAATAAAGTCGAAGACAACCAGGCTGGACCTCAATCATCCTGCGGGCTGAAAGCTTCCTCTAGTTATTGTCTCGCGCCATATTAACAAATGACGGAGTTTGGCTGACCTTTCAATGCTGGTGATCAAGGCCTTGGGCATAAGGCAAAGCTACCCCCCATGCTAATAGGCTGCGTATTTTATTTGCGCATAAGTCAAGAGGCGAGTATTGTATCTATGGAGCAACTGAATTGCCTTGTGTGGCATATTGACATAGCCCCATGGCGATTTCCCAAGTTGCATGATTCAATCAGGGAGGAATACATGGGAGTATCGGAAATTCTGGCAACGATCGATAATGAGATCGCAAAGCTCCAGCAGGCGCGCGCTTTGCTGAGCGGCCTCGCAGCGCCGGCAGCGAAGAAGAAAGCCGGTCGGCCTAAGAAGGCGGTGGCTGCGGCCAAAAAAGCTGCGGTCGTCGCTCACGTCAGCGCGAAGCCTGCGAAGAGAAAGAAAAAGAGGCATCTCTCTGCCGAGGGACGCAAGCGCATCGCTGAAGCCGTCAAGAAGCGTTGGGCAGCACAAAAGGCTGCAGCAGCCAAGTAACTGGCAGCCCTAAGATTCAGACCTGGACTGGCGCAGGCTTCAACCGTGCCAGCTCAGGTCTTTTTGCTCGTTTCCGCATCTGGCCAAAGTGGTGGCTGTACGGCGCGAGTCCGCTCATGCTTGATGTCGGCGAAAATGCGCGACCAATAGACGATGCTGCGCTCGGCTCGCGCGAGGCGCTGCCGCGCGGCTTTAAGTTTGCTCTCCGCATACCGCATGCGCCCGCGTAAGGCAGGGTCAAGTTGCTTGCCTTCGTGCATATCTCCCTTCAATATTAACTGCCCCTGATAATGCCTGACTGCGCCGCGCCATTTTCGCCCGCGCCGGAACCCTGTTGTCAGATGACAATTAAAGCTCGTTTGGCTTCCTACGGCTTTTTCGACTTCAGCTTGATCATCTCGCCATCCACGATAAATTTTCCGTAGCCATGATGATGAATAGTCTTGGGATTCTTCTGGGCCGGATCGATCCAGGCTTTGAGCACTTCCAATATAAAAATATTGAACGTATTGACGAGACGTGTATCGATCACCCGGCATTCGAGATTGGCAAAGCACTCCGCCACCAGCGGCGGCGTCACGCGCTCGGCTAACTCCGGCGTCAGGCCGAATTTCTTGAATTTGTCCATGTCCCGTCCTGAGCAGTTGCCGATTTCCGCGACTATAGGTGCGAGTTTTAGCGCCGGAATAGCAATTACGCACTCCTTCGTCGCCCGCAAAGCCGCAAAGCTGTAATTGGCATTGCTGACAATGCATGCCACCAGCGGCGGTTCAAACTCGACCATCATGTGCCACGACATGGTCATTATGTTGGCGCGTCCTTTGTGTGCGGTCGTCAGCAGAACCACAGGGCCTGGTTCAAGCAGTTGATAAACCTTCGACAAGGCCAGATCTTTCATGCGTGGGGCTCCTCAGGCCGCTATAAATACAAGCTCAAACGCATTTCATTGTAACGCTGTTCGATTCGGGTCGCACAAGGCCATTTTGACAATGCCTCCAACAGATAGCCCATGCGATCCCAACTGAGGTTTGTCTCATGAGGTATCCTTCTTAATAAATAGGTTCGCACCGCAAATCCCGAGACGGACCAGCTAATCTCCGGGAACGTTCGCTACCCGAAAGGAATCCCATGACCGAAGCAGGCGCGCTCGAAGCCCTTGTTAGTCAACAAGTCATCACAGCCATGAAGGCCCATGATGCGGTCCGCACCACCACTCTGCGCCTCATCAAAAACGCTCTCAAGAACAAGGCCATCGAAAAGCGCGAGGCACTTACTCCGGCCGAAGAACAACAGGCCTTGGCCACGATGATTAAGCAGCGCCGAGACTCCATCGACCAGTTCACCAAAGGCAACCGCCCGGAGCTTGCCGCCAAAGAAGCCGCTGAGATAGTCGTCATCGAGGAGTTTCTGCCCAAAGCTCTGGACGAGGCTGCCCTGAGTAGTTTGGTTGCCGAAGCCGTCAACGAAATCGCCGCTGCTTCGGGCCAGAAGCCCACACCCAAGGAGATGGGGCAGGTCATGAAAGCTGTCCAGGCAAGGCTACAAGCCGCCAGCCTCCGCGCTGAAGGCCGCACAGTGAGCGAGATGGTAAAGAAGGCGCTGGCAGGCTAAGGGAACATAATCTCTCAGAGCGGCTCAAGTATTTTCATGAATAACTCCTGGCTTTCAGTTACGATGTGCAATTTCCGCTGGTACAATCTGCTTCAACGGATTGCTCGGATGCATCCGTAATCGAGCAGGAGCGACCGTTGCGCGCCGTTCCCGGTGGTTCAGGTGTGCATTGCGCTAACCTCTGCCCGCTGCGCCGGCGCAATTTCTGCTCTCATACTCCGGTCAAGGAGCGTCGATGCCTTTTCCCGGCATTTGCTTTCGGCTGACTCTGTTTCTGCTCGTGTTGCTCGCCGTCCCTCGCCTTTGGGCGCAGGGCCCCCCTTATCAAACAGACGATCCCGTGCCAGTTGACCTGCATCATTACGAGTTCTACATCTTTGGCG
Organism: Occallatibacter sp.; assembly: GCA_049517315.1. Lineage (GTDB taxonomy): Bacteria > Acidobacteriota > Terriglobia > Terriglobales > Acidobacteriaceae > Telmatobacter. The sequence continues at coordinate 39,336 of JBEKSE010000029.1, forward strand.
GCGTGGATGGTACCCCAGCGGAGATCGACTCGACCGGGCCGGCGTTTGAGTTCAACTGGGGCGCAGTTCCCAGAGTGCAGCTTCACGCCATTCTTCCTTGGGGAGTTGCCGCCCCGTCGAACAATCCCGTCTATCTCCCCGGTGGAACCGGCTCCAGAGCCTTCGGACTTACTGACATGGAATTGGGAGCGAAGATCGCCTATATCAAGGAGTCGAAGTACGTGCCTCAGATTGGCACCTTTACGATGTTCGAAATGCCGACGGGAAACTACGACAAAGGCCTCGGCGTGGGGAAAGTTTGGTACAGGCTCCCGCTCTGGCTGCAAAAGAATATCGGGCAGTGGCTGCTGGACGGCGGCGCCGGCGAAACGATCGTCCCGCAAACCCAGTATCGCAACTTTCCTTACGGTGGATTCCTGCTGAAATACGCATTTGGAGAACGGCTTGAGTTAGGAGGCGAGGTGTTTTCCCATGGCCGCGAGGGATTTGCCGCGGCGCAGACCCAGGCGTCGACGATGATCGATGTTGGCGGTTATTACCACTTTAAGCACAATCCCAACGAGCAATTTCTGTTCTGTTACGGCCACTCCGTCGCCGGTCAAACCGAAAACTACGCTTACCTCGGCATGTATTGGACCTGGGGAAAAGACCGAGATGCTGACAGGAAGAGCGCGAGCGGAGCTATGCTGCAATAACAACCGCATTCAACACAAGCGCCCATGCGAGAGAGCAAAGAGTTCATTCTGACTTGCACAGTCTCGGCTATGCAGAACGCGGGGGGGAATTTGGTGAACGAGTCAAAAGGGTGGCGACGTGTCCGGTAGTACTTCCATTGCAACTCCGCGAGTGGAACCAGCGCGTGGTTCCTGCGCGGAGGTTCTATTCGTCTTTCTTCGCCTTGGCTGCACTTCCTTCGGCGGACCGATCGCTCATCTCGGATACTTTCAGAAGGAGATTGTCGAGCGGCGGAAATGGTGCAGCGAGAGCACATTGGCTGAAATCATCGCTCTCGCACAATCCTTGCCCGGACCGGCCAGCAGCCAGGTCGGATTTGCGCTCGGCATTCTTCGTGCGGGATGGCTTGGTGGTTTAGCCGCGTGGATTGGCTTTACGCTGCCATCAGCTCTCCTCATGCTGGCCTTCGCTTATGGCCACTCCTTCCTCGGGGGAAGTGCGGGCCAGGGACTGCTCCATGGGCTGCAACTGGTCGCCGTCGCAGTCGTTGCGCAAGCTGTAATGGCCATGCAACGATCACTCGCGCCTGACCAGACACGCGTCGCCCTCGCCATCCTTGCTGCCGGCTTGACCTTGCTCCTTCCGTCGCAAATGGCCTCACTCATTGCCATCGCCTGCGGTGCGGTTGCTGGACTGCTTCTGTTCCGCACGGAGAACTACGGAAGCAGCGAATATATTGGATTGCCGTTGCCAAAGGTGGCAGGCGTGGTCTCCGCCGCTGTCTTTCTGGTGCTTCTTGTGATTGTGCCGCTCTTCGCTCAGGCTTTCTCGAATTTCGGGCTTACTGTTTTTTCAGCATTTTATCGAAGCGGCGCTCTTGTGTTTGGCGGCGGGCATGTAGTTTTGCCGCTGCTTGAAGGCGCCGTCGTCGCGCCAGGTTGGGTCACGCAGAAATCGTTTCTCGCAGGATACGGCGCGGCCCAGGCACTCCCCGGGCCGCTCTTCTCGATCGGTGCGTACCTGGGCGCTGCGGTGCGCCCTTCTTCAAGCCCATTCTTGTATGGCTTGCTTGGACTCATCGGCATCTTCACGCCTGGCCTGCTCGCCATGACGGCATTGCTGCCATTTTGGAGCGCAATCCGCAGCAACCGCTATGTCCAGTCATCTTTGCGAGGCATCAATGCCAGCGTGGTGGGCATCCTGATTGCTGCGCTCTTCCAGCCGCTCTGGACCTCTACAATTCACTCGTCTGCTGATTTTTGGATCGTGCTCTCGGCATTCGCGCTTCTGACGCTCTGGAAAGTGCAGCCGCGGTTCGTCGTGCTTTGTGTAGCCGCTATATCGAGTCTTGCCAGCTCGATATGATCTCATCAAGTCATTGTAACTTGAAGCCGTTTCATAACCTGGTTTTGAACGGGCGCGGCTCTAGGGCATTTACTGGATTGGCGAAACCATGGGGACAGTTATATCGACCAGACGATACGATAAAATCCACAGTCTCACAGTTTCACAGGAAATAGGGGGGGAGGGGGTAGGGCTTTGCCGGAAAAACAGGGAACAGGGAATAGGGAATAGTAAAAACCCGGTCCTCTGGTCGTTGTTCATCCGTTGATTGTGCGCCGGAGGGGGATAATTTTCTGCAAATCGGCCGCGACTTCCGCAGAGGTCAGGAAGGCGCTTGTATCGGTTGCGGTTCCAGGGCAGAGCAATTGTGGAATTGCCCTAAACGGTGCAGAAGACTCGATCCGGTGAAAGGCCGGGGTTTCACCCACGAGCGGTAGGATAAGCCGCTAAGATCAATAGTCAACACTGAAAATCAGCAAGCACGTTTCATTCCTCGAAGTTTCTTCCGAGTAGCCGACGATACACCAGGAACGCTAAATTAGCCGCCACCATCTCCCGTAGATTATTTCTCCCCGAAGTTGTCACGTAAGAATTTGGATCGGTCACGGGTTAATGCCGCCTGGCACGAAAGAGCCGCCTGTGTAGTGATCGTGCCCCCGTCGTACATCTCAGCTACCGACATGCACGCCGCCGCTCGATACTGGACCCAAGCCCTTTGAGACACCATCAGAGTGCGTCGCATTTTGGAATCGTAGTGGCTCTGCTCTCGTTCCTCGCTTTTTGGGAGGGCTGTGTCCCCTTTTTCAGTCGCTTCTGAATACTGTCGGAGGATATCAGCCAAGACTTGTTTTAGGTCTGCTTCTGCTGCCGTAAGTTCTTGCCCCGCGCACTCAGTTTGTTCTGCATTGTTTTTGGGGCTATTGCAGCTTGGTTGCTGTGCATTGTTGCTTGGAGAGAGACTAGCAAGAAGTAGGGCCACTAAGAACGGAAATTTCAATGACTTTTTCACAGTGCCTCCATCTTGCCGTCTGCTATCCGCCTCGGTCAATGCTCGGTGCCGGATATATCACCGGCAAACCGGAAGTAATCTTTCCGTGTCTTGGCGCTTGCGGGGGTTTCAACACCCGCATAGAACTAACAGAATCAACGCGGGCTTTAGCCTCGGAGGAAGCCTGACCTGCAGCCTGTTATGACAGCTTTTTGAGCAAGCCCAGTTCGCCAGCAAGCCGTTCCAGGCGCGCGCGTGTCGGGACTGTGGGAGGAACCAGCGGCAGACGCAGATGCTCGCCGCACCGGCCCATCATGGCCAGCACAGCTTTTACCGGGGCAGGATTCGACTCCCAGAAATTTGCATCGAAAAGTCGTCCCCAGACGCGCTCCAGTTCGCGAGCCTCGGCCCAATTATTGTTCAGCGCCGCGCGGACCATGCGGCTCATCTCAGCCGGTATCTCATTCGAGGCCACGCTGATCAGTCCATGTGCGCCCACCGCGACAGCAGCCAGGGCCATATTGTCGTCGCCTGAAAAAATCTTGAAACTGCGAGGCAGTTTATGGACCAGCTCAGTAAACTGCGACAGCTTCCCGCTCGCCTCCTTGATGGCCTGAATGTTGGGCGCGGCAGCGGCCAGCCGGACAACGGTCTCTGGATCGAGGTTCACCGCCGTGCGTCCTGGCACGTTGTAGAGCGTCACCGGAAGCGGGTCCACCGTCTGCGCCAGTGCCAGAAAGTGCTGAAACTGTCCCTCTTGCGAAGGCTTGTTGTAGTAGGGGTTGGCCGAAAGCACCGCGCCCAAACCGTGTATCTGCTTGAGTTTACCGGCCAGGTGCAACAGCGTGCGAGTCGAGTTGTGGGTACATCCGGCCCACACAGGCACTCGCCCGCCAGCCGTCTCAACCACAATGCTGACTGCCCTCAGCCACTCTTCTTCGTCCAGCGTGGCCGCCTCGCCGGTCGATCCGCAGGCCACGAGAAAGTCGATTCCCGAGGCAATCTGCCAATTCACCAGCGCCTTGAGCGCCTCTTCGTCAATTGCCCCGTCCGCCCTGAATGGCGTAACAATCGCTGTTCCGCAACCGATGGTATTCATAAGTAAAAGTGTATAACGGAGCCTGTGGGTTGCAACTTAACGACGCAAACAGTCAGTCTGCAAAGCTGCTTGTTCCATCCGTCAACGTCCTGGCCCAGCCGATTCTGGTGAAAACCCACGGAGCCAGAAACACTGTGACGAAGCCGGCGGCGATAAAGCGAACGTATTCCAGCAGGTTCCAGAGCGTGGAATATTGATGCGTGATGTGCAAAAAAATCGCTTCGAGAGCGAACAATGCAAAAATGAGCAAGCCGACTGAAAGAAGGTAGCGCAGAATCTTCACTAGGATTGTCGAGCTGCGAGGATCGAAGTTTACCTTGCTCAACTCCAGCGGGCGCGCGATGACGACGCCGGTCAGAAATCCGCCGTAGCAGAGATAAGCGTAAGGCTGGCCTGTTGTGCTGTGTCCGTTAAGGAGAACTGCAACCAGCCAGAGAGCCAGTCCAGCGGATGCGACGATGGCAATTTGCAGCCAATGGGAGACGCGGTTCCACGCGGCGACAAATGCTTCGGCGTAATGCAGGCCAACTGCCGCAACGGTTAGTCCGAGAGCCCAGCCGAGAAAAACGTCTTCAAAGTAATGCACGCCGAGATAAGGGCGCGAGACGCCGATGAGCAGGATGGCTGCTACGGCAATGGTGCGCACTACCCGGTTTTGAACCTTACCGTAAAGGTAGCCATAAAACGCGGCCACCCCCGTAGCGTGGCCCGAGGGGGTGGAGAACTCGGCGGCCAGGCTGTGCGCGCTCCTTGCCGATACCGCCCATTTCTGCAGATATGTTCCCTGGGCGATGAAAGGGCGGGGATTGCGTATGAGCAACTTCAATAGATCGTTGATCGACAGGGCCGCGAGCATGACGACCGAAATCTGAATGGCGAGGCGCTTGTTCCAGACCACATAAATAAGCGCTGCCAGCAGAATGTACACTTCCACTCCGCCGGCGAAGGCGGCTATATGTGCGAGCTTGGTGAGAAAAATATTCCTGTGGTCCGCCAGCAATTGCACGAGACCTAAATTAAATGGCAGCGGAGCCACGAATAATCCTCCAGACAAATCCGCATGAGCCGCAAAATTCAATTTAAAGCATAATGCACGGATGCATGTGGCGGCGATGAGCGAACGCTCAACTGTGCGCACAGTTCGATGGGCTGAGGCTGTATGCTCAATGCAGTTCGCTTATCTCTGCCCACACTATGCGCTATACAACACAATTCTTGCTTTCGGCCCTGGCGGCGGCGCAGTTTCCCGCGCCGGATGCGCCGGAGATCGCGTTTCTCGGCCGCTCAAATGTTGGCAAATCAAGCCTGCTGAACACGCTTGTGAGCGAGAAGGCTGCCAAAGTTTCGCAGACGCCGGGACGAACGCGCGCCATCAATTTTTTTGCGTTGTTAGATGGCAGTCAGCGGCAAAAGCTGGTCTTCGCTGACCTGCCAGGCTATGGCTACGCGAAGATATCGAAATCGATTTCGGCGACCTGGCCTGAGTTTATCGAGCCCTATCTGGCGATTCGCTCCACGCTCAAGCTCTGCGTCTGCCTGGTCGATTCGAATGTGCCCGCGCAGGAAAGCGACCGCCGGTTGATCGATTGGTTGCGTGCCGCGGGCCGCGAGCTTGTCGTGGTTGCAACCAAGATTGACCGGCTCAGCGGCAATCAGCGCACGCGCAATCTGCTGGCGTTGCGCCAAGGGCTGGAACTGGAAGAACTCCTGCCCGTCTCGGCCAAAACCGGTTACGGCGTGAAGGAGCTCTGGGCGCGGATTGAAGCGGCTGGAGTCTAGTCAACGAGTCAACGGCGCGAAGCTGCTCCACTCCGCCTGCCCCTTGCGGCTTTGCCAGACATCGACGCTGATGCCAATCTCGCCGCGTTCCACCTGCTCCCGAATCTCTTGCTGAAGCTTGACCGCGGTTTGCTCATCGCAGCGCAGCAGACGAAGACCCTGCGCCATGCGGCCCAGGTAGCGCGGGGCCAGGCGAAGCCATCGGCGGGCCGTCGCACAGGCTGGACTCGAATCAGAACCGATGCAATGAAGCGCGATAGCGTCGAGTTTGGGCAGCCACTGGGCCGTTTCAGACGCCACACTCCATGCAAGGAGCACTTGGTCTGCATCTGGCAACACGGCTTCAATTCCTGACGTTAGGTCGGATCTCACACCGCGCCTGAGCATCTCGCCGGCAAAATCCGTTTCGGAAGCCTTGGACTCGCTGGCAACGCAGACTGCAACCGTGGTGCGCTTGCGAATCTCGTTCTTCAGAATGCGCAGGGCCTCGTCGAGCGAGGTAACGAGGAAGTCCACGACTCCTTCGCGAAGAGCCAGCTTGCGCGCGTCGGCATCGGCCGAGACGGCCAGCGAGGCCGCGCCTGCAATGTTGGCCGCCACCAGCAGGGCGCGCGCTTCCGCATTGAGCGAGCCGGCGTAAAGGAGTTTGCCACCGAGGCTGGGTTCGTGGCCCGTGCCCGGCTCCCTAAGCGCGGCTGTAGCCAGAGCCGTGTACAGCCGTTCGACATGAATGACGAATTCGAGCGCGCCGTGCGGATTGGAGGTGGTTGTCATCAAGGGTGCGATAGCGCAGTCACCGGGCACTCAGAACTGGCGCCTTGCTTTCAGCCGTCCTAATCCTTGAACTCCTCGCGCGCGTTCATCCGCCTCACAAAAAAGACGAACTCCCCCGGTTTGGCAAAGATTTGGAGCTTTTCGGGAACCTTTTTTCCGATGCAATCATTGGGCGCCACAATGCCCTTCGCTAATATGTCGGAGACGCTGTACCACCGGTCACGAACGTACCCCTGATTCGTTGCCTTGTAATCATTGTTGGAATCACAATTGACAAAGAGTGAAGTGGCGCCGTCGTACGATGCGCGGATGGAGAGCAGGGAAGCTTCTCCGGGAACGGTCAGTTTGCCGGTGCCGTCGTCATTCATCGTCACCCAGTTTGCATGGACTGTTTCCTGGTGATCTACGCGCACCAGAAAATCCGTGGTGGAGATGAGCCTGCCAGACTTGCCGTCGATCATGCGCAAGGTAATAGTCTTCGGTGACTGCGCATACAGGACCCCGCAAAACGCAGCCATGCACAGCAGAAGATAGAGTGCGCGATGAGTTAGTCGTGCCATTTCTTGCCTCCGGAATTACCTCTGGGGGTTCACCACGTCGAGTAGGGCTGGCCGTTCGAGTCCAGTTCTTGCGAACCGGAGTGCACGTCGTCGATGCCGGGGTCGGTCTGGTCCACTGAGTAGAGCGCTCCATTGGAATCCGTAACCCAAGAGTCCTTGTTGTGGGTCATCGGGTCCTCCGGGATGGCCTTCAGGTATCCGTCCGTGATCAGGTCATCGAGCGACTGCGGCGCCTTCTGCTTGTCCATGGTATAGGAGTCGATAGCTGCCCGCATCACATGCAGGTCTTCTTTGAGCACGGCTTCCTTGGCCATCTTGACTGCGGAGGTAAATTTGGGGATGGCTATCAGCATGAGGATGGCAATAACCGCCATCACGACCATCAGCTCCATCAGCGTAAAGCCCGCGTCCTGTTTGTCAATCCTGCTCACTGAATCCTCTTGTCTACCGTAAGAGTGGAGCTAGCGGTATCAGCCGCGTTTCGCGCGTGATAGCGAAGTTAACTCAGCGACTCCGTCAATCCCGCCAACTCCGCCAACTCCGCTAACTCCGCTAACTCCGCCAACTCCGCTAACTCCGCCAACTCCGCTCCTAACCTACCAGTCCGAATACTTGGTCCCGTCCAGCGCCGTTCCGGGCGACTTTGAATAGACATCGAAGACGCCCTGGCCGCCGTAGGAATCCGATTTTGGATCGTCCTGCATGGATCGTAATCCCCACTCGGCTTTGCCGGTCATGGGGTCCACCGGAATGTGGCGGAGAAACTTCACCTTCTTGGTCTGTATCTCCACGCCGTTCACCAGTGTCTCCAGGTCGGGCGGATAGCCCTGGCTGTCGAGCTTGACCTGGAAAGCGTTCTTGTCGGCTGCGTCCTTGTAGTGGTCAATGGCGTCGCGCATCATCCACAGATCGTAACGAAGGTAGCGTTCGTTCTGCCGCTTCACTTGAAATCGCGCAATCGGGACGGCGGCCGAAGCGAGAATGGAGAGGATCGCTGCTGTCACAATCAACTCCACCAGCGTGAGCCCGCGCTCGCCTCTGCTGACGATCCGGATTGGCCGCGTTCTGTTCATCAATGCGAGCCCCGTCGGCTTACTTCACCTGAATGCTTATCTGCGCGCCTGTGGCCGGCAATTGCTGTTGAGAGCCGTTGACTGCGCCTGGGCGAGTGATGGCGATAACACTGTCACCGGCAGTCTTGGCCTGGAAGGTCAGCACGCAGACCACGCCGGTTCCGCTCACTCCGGCTGCTCCCGGCGGACGCGAGGCAACAACATTGATGGTCCCCGGTCCGTTGTCGCGGTGGACCAACGCTACCGCTTGCCCATCGCTGCTCAGGAAGTTGCCGCTGTCGATGTTGACCAGCGAAAGCCTGGCCGGATCGTATGAAATTTGCAAAGGAACGGCCGCGATATTCGTTCCGCCGTTCAGCACCACCGGCACCTGGAAGGACGCGCCGGGAGCCACCGGGCCTGGCTGCGGCGTGAGCATGAAGCTCAACTTTGCCGGCTGCGCCAAAGCGGGCGGCGTCGTTGCGACGGTATTCCCCGTGGTCTCGGCGGCCTGGCTCATCTGCTTCAGCGCCCCTGGCGCGGCGGCCATGGCGCTTTCACCGGGAACAGTGCCCACATTGGGCTGCACACCAGCTGGCGGACGCGGCGGAGGCGCGGGGATTACTACCGGATTCAAAGCTGGCTTCGAGGCTGGCTTCGTGCCGTCGTCCGCAATCTGACGCAACTGGATCGTCGTGCCCTCGCCGGTATCTACCGTGCGCAGATTCACCTGCTCCAGCGATTGCGACCGAACCACGTGCGGCACCACCAGGAAGACCAGTTCGTCGTCGTTGATGGTGTGATCCTTGGAGCCGAAGATGTACTTCAGAACGGGAATCGAGCTCAGCCCTGGGATGCCGGTTGAACTTGCAGTGTCCTGCTTGTCCTGAATGCCGCCCAGGATGCTGGCCTCGCCCTCGCGCAGGCGGATCACCTGGTCCACGGTGCGCTGCGAGATGATCGGCTCGGTCACGCCGCTGATGGTCACTGAGCCGCTCTGTGCTGTGACCTCGATTTTGATCTTCAGCGTAACGTCGCGGTCAAAGTGGACCGTTGGCGTCATTTCGATATTCACGCCCACGTCCTGGTATTGAAACTGCGTGTTCACCAGCGAACTGACCACGGCGGTGGCTGCGCCGGTCTGGTATGAGCCGGTGGCGATGGGGATCTTGGAGCCGATCTTCATGATCGCTTTTTGCCCGTCAGTGGCGCGGATGCGGGGGTTCTGCAGAATCTTGGTATCGGTATCGGTCAGCAGCAGGTTGGCCGTGGCCGAGCCCACCGTCACCGCAAAATTTGTGGCCTTCAGATGGGCAAGATCGTAAAGAGTGGGAGAAGTGGTGGTGCTGCTGGAACCGGAACCGCTGGTTGAGGTACTGCATGTACCCGACGACGTGCAGGAAGGCTGCAGGGCAACCCCGACGCTGCTGGGCCAGGCGATGCCGAGGGTCTTCTCCCAGTTCTTGCTCACTTCGAGCACGGCAATATCCACTACGACCTCGGGGCGCGCCTTGTCCAGGTCGTTGATCAGTTTTTCCGCCAGCAGAAGCTCGTCTGGCGTACCCCTCATCACGATGGCGTTCTGGCTGGCCACTGCGTAGACCTTCGCGGCGGGCAGCACGTTGCGAATCGCGGTCTGCACGTCTGTCAGGTCATTCTGCTGCCATGCATTTGACAGGTAGAAGGTCTGCACCGCCTGCTCATCCAGATCGGTGTGCTTTTGGCGGGTGTTGGCGGCCACAAAAATGGTGTTTTCGGTCACCGGCCGCCAAAAAGTATTGGAGATCGTACCCACAATACGAAGAGCATTGAGCAGCGAAACGCTGTTCAGGTCCACCTGAATGCGTTTGGATGCGAATTCCGGGTCAAAGAGCACGTTGATTCCCGCCGCCTTGCCCACCGCCTGGTAAACGACCTTGGCGTCTTCCTGCATATGCAGCGTCAGCGGCTCGTCGGAGACAGGCCGCAGAGTGGCCGGCGCGCTCATCGAATCCAGAGCCGCCTCTTTGCCAGGCGCCACGGGAAGGCTGGTTTCGTTGACGGGCGTCACTTCGCCGTGCTTCTGCCTCACCCTTGCGATATCCTGCAGGGCAGCCTCGTTGCTGGGGTCAATCTCGGTGGCGTGCAGAAACTCCGCCAGCGCACCCTGCTCGTTGCCGGCTTCCAGCAGCTTCTGCCCCTTGGTCACATGCACCGACGCCGCCGTACTCCGCACGCGGTAAAAGGAGGCACGGTAGCGCAGATCCTTGGGAGCTTTGTTGTAGGCCTTTTGATAATTGTCGAAAGCCGCGTCGTAGTCCTCCTTGGCCTCGGCTGTTTCGCCGCGCTTGAAAAAGGAACTAGCCGACTGGGCGCGCAACTCAGCGCTTGAGAGGCCGACGACCACCAGGACCGCAAAAAGGGCAATCCAGCGTGTGGCTCCCGAAAAAGCTGACCTGGGGAAAACGGATTTGGAGGCAGCCTGTGCTTGAAAGCGGCTTTTCATCGAACTCCCCGGCGTCTTTGCCGGTCCGCACTGCTCAGCGGACCCTTGAGGGCTGCCTTGGCTGCCCCAGACGCTCATCTTGACGCATTTTCGACTCGTGGAAATTCCCATTCAACAATGCCTCATTTTAGCAAAGCCCGGTACGAAATCGTCGGAAACCCTTGCCAATGCTACGATTGAGATTCGAGGATGCCTCCGGATGGCTCGCCAAACCAGCCACGTGATTGTTCAGCCGACTGCCCCCGGCCCGCAGAAGCCTGCACGGCCGCGCGACCCCGTAGCCTCGGGTGAGCGGGATGCCGCGCACAATCGCGTTGCCAGCCACAACTACTTTTTGCTGGAGAAGTTCGAGGCCGGCGTCGCCCTGCGCGGGACGGAGGTCAAATCCATCCGCGAGGGCAAAGCCAACCTGAAAGACTCCTACGGCCTCATCCAGAACGGCGAAGCCTTTCTGCTCAACCTGCATATTGGTCCTTACTCCCACGGCAACATGGCCAACCACGACTCCACGCGCACCCGTAAACTCCTGCTGCATCGCGAAGAGGTTCGCAAGCTACTATCGAAGACGCAGATCAAGGGCCACACGCTCATCCCCACCCGCCTATACTTCCGCAACGGGCGGGTCAAATGCGAATTGGCCGTGGCCAAGGGCAAGCAGGACTGGGATAAGCGCGAGACCGAACGTAGCCGCGAGGCAGACCGCGATGCCCGCGCCGCCATTAACGCCAGCAAGCACCGCGTGGGGCGATAAAGTCGCGCCCTCCGCCGGCTGCCCTACGGACCCCAAAGCTCCCACCCCTTGACCCTGAACGTTTTTCACTCCAAAGCCGATGAGACCCTAAGGCCTGAAACATTGCTGGGGCCAGGGACCTCAGCAGCGTCAATAGACTCCAGGTTGGTTCTACAATTGGATTCAGGTGTGGCGCGATGTACAGGATTTCCAAAGAAAGCTTCGGTTTCGAACTCGCGTTTGGAGGCACAATCACCCCAGACGAGATGAAGCAATGGTCGCAGGAAGCCTTCAGGGCTCTGGTCGGAGCCCCAAGCTCCTTCGGCGTGCTCATCGATATGCGCACGTTGAAGGGAGATGAGCTCGAACCTGAGACTCAAAAAGAGATCGTTGAGGGAATAGAACTCTTCAAAAGGTCCGGCACGCTGCGCAGTTGCATTATCCTTGACTCGGTTCAAACCACTGCGAGCTACAGGCGTCGTGCAAGAGAGTCGAGAACCCATTTTTACGAGCGATATATTAACGCATCAACTGAACCCCGCTGGCGGGTCAAGGCTCTCAAATGGATTGAAAACCAGGTCGATCCTTACATGTAAGCTCACCAGAGTCGAATTTCGTCTTTTGAGGCTCCGGCTCAGGACTTCATCGCGCCCCGCTCGGTACCCTTCCCGTTTTCGCCCTCCACGGTGAAATAATAGGAACCATGCGGACCCAATTGTCTTTCACTCCCCTATCCGGAATCGAAACCGAAGTGCTGGCCGTTCTGGCCGTGGACACCCAAACCTCGAAGGCCTCGGATGCCAAGCCTGAACCCGCGCTGCTCACCGCCGACGCAGTAGTTCTGAGTGCGGCAAAAGCCGCGCTGGCCAGCGGCGAATTCAAGGCCGGCGCCAACGAGACCATGCTGCTGCACGCCCCTTCTTGGCTGGCCGCAAAGCGCCTCCTCCTGGTTGGCCTGGGCAAGCAAGCCAAAGCCACAACTCACGGCGTGCGCTCTGCAGCCGGAACCGCCGTCCGCTTCATCAAGCCGCGCGGCATCCGTGAAATGGTCTTTGCCCTGCCTGAAACCGACCCCAAAATATTGCCCCACGCGGCCAGCGTGCGCGCCGCCGTCGAGGGCGCGTTTGTGGGCGACTTCGATTCAGACACCTATCGCAGCGAGCGCAAGGACCAGAGCGTCGAGTCGTTCACCCTCGCCGCGCCGGCCGCCGCCGATAAGACCGCTCTCCAAACTGCCTTTGCCGAGGCCATCATCATCGGCGAGAGCCAGAACTTCACCCGCTCGCTTGTCAATGAGCCGGGCAACAAACTAACCCCCACCATCCTGGGCCAGCGCGCCGCCGAGATGGCCTCTGGAGTCGGTCTCGCCTGGGAGGTCCACTCTACCGAAAAGCTGCGCGAACTGAAGATGGGAGCATTCTGGAGCGTCTCGCAAGGCTCTGCCGAGCCGCCCGCCCTGATCGTCATGCGCTATGAGCCCGAAGGCGTGACAGACGGGCCTGTTCTCGGTTTGGTCGGTAAGGGCATTACATTCGACTCCGGCGGCATCTCCATCAAGCCCAGCGACAAAATGGAAGAAATGAAGACCGACATGGCGGGCGGTGCTGCCATGCTCGGCGCCATGCGCGCCATCGCTTTACTCAAGCCAAAGGTGCGCGTCCTCTGCGTCGTATGCGCGGCGGAAAACATGCCATCCGGAACAGCGCAAAAGCCCGGCGACGTGCAGACGGCTATGCCCTTCTCATCCGACAAGCCCGGAAAGACCATCGAAATCATCAATACTGATGCCGAAGGCCGGCTCGTCCTGGCTGACGGCCTCACCTACGCCCGCCAGCTCGGCGCAACCCACCTCATCGACGCTGCCACGCTCACCGGCGCTTGCGTCGTCGCCCTCGGCCACGTCACCGCCGGAGCCTTTTCCAACGACGAGGAAACCTGGTCTAAGTTCAATGCGGCTCTCGCAACCTCCGGCGAAAAGTTCTGGCGGCTGCCCCTCGGCGACGAGTACGCAGAGATGATCAAGAGCGATATAGGCGACATCAAGAACACAGGCGGACGCTGGGGCGGCGCAATCACGGCCGCGGAGTTTCTGAAAGTCTTCGTCGAAGAGACTCCGTGGATTCATCTCGACATCGCCGGCATGGCGTGGGTGGAAGACTCCAAGCCCTACATCGCCAAAGGGCCGAGCGGGGTTGGCGTAAGGTCGATTCTGGAGTGGGTGCGAAGCTACATCTCCTAGCTACTAGCCTTTAGCTCTTAGCTTTGGCTTTTTGAAAGTCGGACGAACGACACAACTGGGTGCTCCATCCTTGCGACGTTCCTGTTTTTGTCGCGAGGGTGGGATACCACGGACCCCAATAGCTGTCATCCTGAGCGCAGCGAAGCAAAGTCGAAGGACCTGCGGCTGCTTTTTCCGCCTAATTCATCGTTCAAGCCTTTTTCGCCTATTCTGCCCCTTCTTCTTGAAAAGGATCTTTGGCTTACTCGGAGAATCCAGATTCGGAAGGTGCAGGAACCACTCATCCCATTCCTTGTTGAAGGCCACATCATCCAAGATAGTCAATCTCTTTTCTTTCGGATTCTTTGACTCCAGGAACGACATTTCAAAAGGGACCCACGACCAATGATTGAACCGTCTGCGCCCCTTCACTTCAATGCGTTTCAACGAGTAAGGTCGAAAAGGTTCAATCACTGTGACTGACTCCGCGTCCAGGATCACACGATAGTAAAAGGCGCGTGCCGCCAAATAGATTCCGACCAGTACCATAGCAATGGAGAACAGCTTGAACCAAACTTCAGAAAGACGATTGGGTGCGATCGAAAAGAGAAAGCAACCAGTACAGATCAACGCAATTGCCCAGAAACACCAGCGCACCTTGCCGAAAATGTTCAGCCTGTAAACCATCGCCGTGCGGTGCATTTACATTGCCTCCGGACTTTCGATGCCCAGCCAGCTCAGCGCCAGCACTAACTCCCGCAACGCGACCGCTGCCGTCGCCAGCAGGAATGTCTTCCGCGCCGGCTCCTCTTCGGTCAAGATATGGTGCTTATGGTAGAAGTTAGTGAACTCCTGCGCTAACTGGAAGGCGTGCTTGGCGAGATAAGCAGGCTCTGAAGTAGCAATGCACTGCTCCAGCACCAGCGTCCGCCGCGCCGCCCTGAGCCACAAAGCCCAGATGTCTTCAGCATCCTCGCCCTCGAGAAAAGCGCCGAACTCCGCTAACCCTGCTAACTTCGCTAACTCCGCTTCGGGCGTCGTGTCCGCCTTGCGGAAGATGTTGCGCGCTCTCACCACGGCGTATTGAATGTACGGCCCCGTCTCGCCCTCAAAGCTCAACGCGTCCTTGAAGTCGAAAGCAATCACCGAATTGCGCGTGAACTTGAGCATGAAGTAGCGCAGCGCGCCAATCGCAATTTGTTTGGCAATTAATTGCCGTTCCGCTTCGTCTCGCCCTGTCTGGCGCGCGTCCACCTCGGCCCGCGTGGCCACGATGAGCTTGTCAATCAAATCATCTGCCTTGACGCCGAAGCCCTTGCGGCCGCTGACTTCAATGTATGGCCGCGCAAGGTCTTCGTCTGAAACGTCATAACCCAACTCGACCGCGCAACGCGGCGTCAGCGCAACCATCTCGTAACTGAAGTGCGTGTAACGATCGGCCTGCTCGGTGTATCCCATCCCGCGCAATGCCTGAATCACATTGGCCTGCGGGTCGCTCTGCCGTGCGTCGATGACGTTATAGATGGCCTGCGCTCCGCCAAAATGCGGATGAGGTTCATCGCCCTTTTCCGCCGAAATCCAGCACTCGTGGTCAGGATAAGTAAAGAACGGCTTATAGCCAAAGTCCTTGCCCAAAAGGCCAAACTTCCATAAGTGATAGGCAATATCCTTGCCGACATAAGTTACAGTTCCATTCGACCGGACAATAACTTTGGCGTCTTCGTTCAGGTCTCCTTCGGCTATCTCAGCGCCGGGCCGAGTCATCACCCAGCAGCCTTTGTTCTTTCCTTCGTTCTCAAAGTAAAGGACGCCGGTTTGTTTCAGTTGCTCAAACGCCGACTCCCAAAACTTCAGGTGCAGAATCTCGCTCTCGCGCGGTAGAAAATCATATTCAATGTCGAGCCGCAGCATGGTTTCCAAGTGCCGCCGCAATACCGCCGTCGAAATCAACTCCGCAACCGCAGCAGTCTCGTTGCCGACATGCTCTATCTCGTGCAGCGTGTCATAGCGCAACTTCTTTCGCGCTCCGTTCTCCTGGTCGGTTCCGCTCGTGTACCACTGAGAGGTCTTTGCATAAAGGTCCCAGCAGTAGTAGTCGATGCGCTCGCCGTTTTGCTTGAGTTCATCCAGCAGTAATCGCGCGTCGGCCAGCGATTTGCCTTCCAGATGCAGAAATCCCACCACCACGTCGGCTACTTGCACGCCAGTATTGTCAATGTAGTTTTGCACGTCCACCTTTTGCCCAGCCGCGCGCAGCAGGCGCACAAACGTGTCACCCAGGATGGCATTGCGCAGGTGGCCGACGTGCGCGGCCTTGTTGGGATTGATGCTGGTGTGCTCTACCAGCGAGTGAATCCCGCTCGAAGCCTGCGACCCGGCCTCGGCGTTTGCCGTTTTTCTCACGCCAACAGCCCGGTCCAGATGGGCATTGATATAACCCGCTCCGGCAATTTCAAAAGAAGAAAAACCGTTGAGCTGACCCAGAGCGGCCACAATCTCCGCCGCAATGACTTTGGGAGCCTTGCGCAGTTTGCGCGCCAGTTCGAAGGCAATTGGCGTGGCCAGTTCGCCGAACTTGACCTCCGGCGGAATCTCCAGCGGAATGGTCTCAAGTTGTAAATCGTATTTTGCCGCCAGAACACTGCGGAGATGCTCTGTGAACCGTTTCTGCAATTCCAGATACACGTTGTTTGGCCTCAAAATCCTTGATTTTCAAGGGCTATTCTAA
Source organism: Occallatibacter sp. (assembly GCA_049517315.1). Taxonomy (GTDB): domain Bacteria; phylum Acidobacteriota; class Terriglobia; order Terriglobales; family Acidobacteriaceae; genus Telmatobacter. The sequence goes on from JBEKSE010000029.1 coordinate 55,768, forward strand.
CAGAAACGTCTCTGCGCCCGGCCTGCGAATGCTCCTCACAATCGAATGCAGAGCGAGAGCGCCTCCATTACTTGCGTGTCAAATTTTCTTCGCCGCGCGTTGTTCGCTTTCGCACTGGTTCCCGATAAGAACCAATTGGTCGAAATGCGCGCAACCGCATCGGAGGTCCTGCACGTACACGGGCTCTTCATGGGAAGCATAGGCATGTCGTTCTGAGGAGAACCAGTTATGCGCAGGATTATTTGGGTGATGGTGTCAATCGGAATAGCAATACTAACTGCGTGCGGTGGAAGCCGCAACGATCCTGGTATGACCGATCCTCCTGCTCCGCCGGCAACTGACAGCATCTCAGGAACGGTTACCTTCAAAGGCGCTCCGCTGGCCGGGGCCACAGTGACCGAGTGGAGCACCAATACCAACGTTGTGCTGGCGACCGCGACCACCGGTACCGATGGCAAATACAGCTTCTCCGGCATCCAGACTGGGGACAACTCGCCGTTGGATCTGAATATATGGGTCAACAAGCAGGGCTATGGCTTTTACCCCACAGTTGGCAACAGCGCCAACGCCACAGTGGAGCGCTTCGATCATACGGGGCAATTCACTCAGCCCAGTCAACTCGCAGTTCCGATTTATTTAACGGTGATCAATTTCGTCGCGCTTCCCAATGGGTCTCTCACTGACGCCGACTTTGCCGCGTACGATGGGAGTAATCCCGTGGTGAGCCTGGCCGCAACAGGGCAGACAGCAACCTACGCCAGCGGAGACGATGGCTCCATCAAGCACGGCGTCGCCTGGCCTGCCACTCGCTACACCGACAACGGCAACGGGAGCGTTACCGACAACCTGACTGGCCTGATATGGCTCAAGAACGCAGGCTGCTTTGCACCGGCGGTTTGGGGCACGGCGCTCACGGATGCCAACCAGTTGGCCAGTGGCCAATGCGGATTGAACGACGGCTCCAGCGCCGGCCAATGGCGTCTCCCGAACGTGATCGAGCTGGAGAGCCTGGTGGACCCGTCAGTTGACGGTCCCGCGCTGACTGCGGACAATCCCTTCGTCAACGTTGCAAACTCCATCTATTGGACTTCTACCAGCTACTTCGGCGGCGAAGAGGGCTCTCCCAACGCGTGGGCCATTCGCATGAGCGATGGTCGCTACATCAACGATTCCGTCTTGAACGCAAAGTTGACTGCAATGAACGCGGTCTGGGCGGTCAAAGGCAGCGCAAGTGGCGCGGTCAAGTTGCAGGCGACAGGCCTCTTCGCAATCTTCCAGGCCGGCGACGACGGAACGTTGCAGGACGGCGTGCCCCTGATCTACCCTCGTTTCCTCGATAACAACAACGGAACTGTGACCGACTCTGTGACCGGATTGGTCTGGCTCAAAGAAGCCAATTGCGTTCAGTCAGACTGGGCCACTGCCGTTTCCGCGGTCAACAAGCTGGCGAGCGGTCAATGCGGATTGACAGACGGCTCAGCAGCTGGCAGTTGGCGGATGCCAAACCGGAACGAAATGCAGAGCCTTGCAGATCGCAACGAAAACAACGAAGCCGGCTATCTGAACTCTTCTTTCCTGAATCAAGACCAGACGGTCTATCAGGCCGCAATCTTTAATAACATGGCGCCGCTTCAGTACTACTGGACCTCAACCACAGACGCCGCCAATACGGGCGAGGCGTGGACCGTGTTTAGCTGCGACTGGGGCGTTTACGATACAGACAAATCCGAGACCGGCTATACGCTGGCAGTCCGCTAGCTTCGATTCGGGATCGTTGTCGCGGAATGACTCGGTCAAAACCGAGATTGGGAATCGTCTGATCCAAATGCCGTAAGATGGTGAATAGATTGCCTCATTTTCCAAGCCCTTGGGCGGAAAAGAGCAAATACCCTACCTATGACGAATTCTGCATCCAGTTCTCAGCGTTTTTATCTGACCACGCCCATTTATTACGTGAATGCGCGGCCGCACCTGGGCCACGCATACTCGACCATCGTCTGCGACACGATTGCTCGGCGCAAGCGCGCGCTGGGCATTGAGACCTGGTTCCTCACAGGCACGGACGAGCACGGGCAGAAGATCGAGCGGTCGGCTGCGCTGGCCGGGCGCACGCCCGCCGAGTTCGCCACGGCGATTGCGGGCGAGTTTCGCGGCCTCTGGGATCAGCTCGGGCTGAGCTACGACGACTTCATTCGCACCACCGAGGAGCGCCACAAGCGCGGGACTCAGAAGCTGTTTGCCACGCTGCGCGACAAGGGCTTCATCTACAAAGGCTCTTACACCGGCCAGTATTGCGTGAGCGATGAGCTCTATGTGGATGGGCCTCCCGGAACGGTTTGCCCCGACTGCGGCCGTGTGACGGAGACGGTGAGCGAAGAAAATTATTTCTTCAAGCTCTCGGCCTTCGAGCGCAAGCTGCTGGAGTTTTACGAAGCCAACCCCGACTTCATGGGGCCGGAGTCGACGCGCCGCGAGGTCATCTCGTTTGTGCGCGGCGGCCTGAAGGATTTGTCGGTGAGCCGGACGAGTTTTTCGTGGGGAATTCCGGTTCCCGGCGACGAGAAGCACGTGATCTACGTGTGGCTCGACGCGCTGGTAAACTACATTTCCGCGCTGGGTTATGGGTCAGACGCACCCGAAGATCAGGAAAAATTCAAGAAATTCTGGCCGGCGGATTTGCATCTGATCGGCAAGGAGATCAGCCGTTTCCACTGCGTTTACTGGCCGGCGTTTTTGATGGCGGCGGGGCTTCCGCTGCCACGCTCGGTCAAGGCCAACGGCTGGCTGCTCTTCGACCAGGGAAAGATGTCCAAATCGAAGGGCAACATTGTGCGCGCCGAAACGGTTCACACCGTTTTGGGTTCCGATGCGTTGCGATACTTTTTACTCCGCGAGATTCCCTTCGGCCAGGACGGCAGTTTCTCCTTTGATGCTTTGGTTCAGCGTTACAACGGCGACCTCGCCAACGGCTATGGCAATCTCGTCAGCCGCGTGGTCAACATGGTCCATAAATATTTCGAAGGGGTTCTGCCGGATGCCGGCACCGAGACCGCTGCCGAGGCCGCGCTGCGCGAGAGCGCGGAGAGAGCAATTGCGGCCTTCGGCCTGGCGTTTGACGAGATGAACTTCTCCGAAGCGCTCAAGGCACTGTGGGTTTTGGTTGCGGAGACCGACGGCTATCTAACCGCCAACGCCCCCTGGAAGCGGCCCACCGACCGCTCGGAAGCGGATCACGCGGCGCTGCAGGCTCGTGTGCTGGCAACGGCTGCCGAGGCCATCCGCATCATCACCGCTCTCGTTTATCCCATCTTGCCGGACTCGGCTGCAAAGGTGTGGCGGCAGCTTGGGCAGGGCGAGATTCAGGATGCGGCAAAGAAATCGTTTTTGACAAAGGTCGCGTGGGGCGGATTGAAGGCCGGGACAAAGTTTGGCGAGCCCGCGCCGCTCTTCCCTCGCGCGGAAAAGGACGCGGTCGAAAGAATGCAAAGCATCGAAGACCAGAACAACAAAACAGTCATTGAAGCCGCCTCCAATGGCGCGGCCGATCGCTCCTCCGACACGAACATGCCCGCTCTGTCTTTGCCTCAAGTGCAAAAGGCTCCGTCGCCAACGCCAGAGCCAATCGCGCCGCACGCGCCAGCTTTGTGTCAGGGCACGACTTCAGTCGTGCCGAAAACGCAACTAAGTAAAGCCGGGGCTTCAGCCCCTGAGGTACGCTCTTTGGATAACACGCCTTCAATTCCCGCCGCTTCTCAAACCACGTTGCTTCCAACTGTCGCCCCTCCAGCTGCCAACGTGCCTGCGGAACAGGCGTCTGCCTCACCGCAGGTGATCACCATCGACGACTTCGTCAAAGTCGATCTGCGTGTGGCGCAAATTCTTGTCGCCGAGCGCGTGCCCAAGGCCGACAAACTGCTTCGCCTGGAAGTTGATCTGGGCTACGAGAAGCGGCAGATTCTCGCAGGCATAGCGCAATACTACGAGCCGGAGAAGCTCATCGGCCGCAAGATTGTCATCGTCGCCAATCTCGCTCCGCGCAAGATGCGCGGCTTGGAATCAAACGGAATGTTGCTGGCGGCGTCCTTGCCCGACGGCGCGCCGGTGTTGGCTGGATTCCTCGAAGAAGTTCCGCTTGGCGCGCGGTTGAAATAGCGTCGGCCCAATACCGGAACCTGAAGTAAGAGAGGATGTCAGTATGAGACGTCTGATTGTGCAGTTCCTTTTCCTCGCGATCCTGGCCGCTTCGGGACGAATCGCCTATTCCCAGACGGCAGGCTACTATCCAAAGGGCGGCCCTGATTACGCAGATGAAAGTGTTAGCCTAATTCAACTCATCGCCAATCCGGAGCGCTACGACAAGAAGATAGTCAGGTTTATCGCTTATCTGCATCTAGAGTTCGAAGGCGATGCAGTTTATCTGCACCGCGATGATTTCGAACACGCAATTTCCAACGATGCCATCTGGATCAATCTGCCGAGAGACATTAAGGCCGATGAGAAAACGGCCGTCAATGATCGTTACGTGATTTGCACCGCACGGTTTGTGGCCGGGAGACACGGTCACATGGGGATGTTTGCCGGAGAGTTGGAGGACGTGACAAGGCTTGAGGTATGGCCGTTTGTCAGGGGTGAGAAGGACGAGTTACCACCGCCGCCCAAGCTAAAGAAATAACATCTGAATCTCTGCACGAGGTTTGATTCATTGCTGATTGATTCCCACGCCCACCTTGACAGCCCGCGCTACGCCGACGACCGCGAAGCGATGCTGCATCGCGCGTGGGAGGCAGGCGTGGGCACAGTGCTGGCCATCGGGATTGGCGAGCAGGCGGCGGGGATGGATGGAGCGCTGGCCGTTTGCCGCGAGTTCAACGGGCGGTCCGGCTTGCCGAAGCTCTACGCAAGCGCCGGAGTTTATCCGCACAACACCCACGAAATCGACGATGGCGTCCTGGCCAAACTCGACAGCCTGCTGGCCGAGCCGGAGGTGATTGCCTGCGGCGAGATCGGCCTGGACTACTACCACGAAGGCGCGCCGCATGAAGTCCAGCGCGAAGGGCTCATTCGCCAACTGGAAATTGCCGCCAAGAGTAAACGGCCTATACTCATCCACTGTCGGCCAAAGGATGGGACCACCGACGCGTGGGATGATCTACTTGAAATTCTTGAAGCCCACTGGCGTCCCACCGGTCTCGGCGGCGTGATGCATTGCTACGGCGGCAACTATGAACAGGCTGCCCGCTCGCTCGACCTGGGATTTCTCATCTCCTTTGCCGGCAATCTAACCTATCCCAAGGCGCAGCCGCTGCGCGATGTGGCCGCCAAGCTGCCTTTGGACTGCCTTTTGGTGGAGACCGACGCGCCCTGGCTGGCTCCGGCGCCCAATCGCGGCAAACGGAATGAGCCCGCCTGGGTCGCCGGGACCGCCGAAATTCTCGCGGATCTCCATGGCGCGGAAGCGCAAGAAATAGCCGCCGTAACCACGAAAAACTTCAATCGGCTGTTTGGCCTTGGGGCGAACGTGGGAAACTGATAGAGGCACTGTGCCCGATGAACGGGTTGGTTAAATGTTTTGGTATCCCACCCTAGCCGCAAATACAAACACGCGGCGAGGGTGGGGCACCCCGGTTTTTGTCGAAGTTTGAGGAAAGATAGCCATGGCTCAGGACAATTCGTTCGACATCGTCAGCAAAGTGGAAATTCAAGAGGTCCGCAACGCCATTGACCAGGCGCTGAAAGAGATTCGCCAGCGGTTTGACCTGAAGGATTCCCACTCCGAGGTCAATTTGGCGGAGGGCGACAAGGAAATTCAACTCGCGTCCGACGGCGAATACCATCTGGAAGCGGTCAAGGAGATTCTTGGCCAGAAGCTGGTCAAGCGGGGCGTTTCGCTGAAGAACGTGATCTATGGAAAGGTCGAGCCCGCGCTGGGCAAGAGCGTGCGCCAGAAGATCAGCTTGCAGCAGGGCATTCCCGCGGAAAAGGCCAAGGAGATTGTTCGCCTCGTCAAGGACGCAAAAAAGAAGGCGCAGGTTAGCATCCAGGGCGATACAGTCAGAGTATCGAGCAAGGACCGCGACGAGCTGCAGGGGATCATCGCGTTGCTGCGCGGCAAGGACCTGGGGTTGGATTTGCAGTTCACCAACTACCGCACCAATTGACCGCCCGCGCGGAACAGCCTTCCCCCGGTCAACGAGCCAGCCGTTGCCGCCGCATTGTAGGATAAAGCACGGGAACCGGAGAGCTTTGAGCACATTGGCGATAGCGACGGCAAAAGAAGTTTTCGAGCTGCTGCGGGACGATCTCGTGGCAATCGAGCAGGAGCTGGGCCGCGATGCCGCCTCCGGCGTAAGCACCATCACGGAAATCGCCGAATACCTTCGTGGCGGCGGCGGCAAACGAATCAGGCCCACGCTGCTACTCTTGTCCGCGCACACGCTAGGATATTCGGGCCAGGGCGCCATCCGTCTGGGCGCGGTGGTGGAGATGGTGCACACGGCCACGCTGGTCCACGACGACATCATCGACGGCGCGAACATCCGTCGCGGCAGGCCCTCCGCCAACACCACATGGGGCAACGAGAAATGCGTTCTGGCAGGCGACTGGCTTTATATGCAGGCCTTCAAGGTGGCTCTGGATGAAAAGAGTCTGCGCGTGCTCGACCTGCTCATCGGCCTGACGCAGCAGATGGTCGAGGGCGAGCTGCTGCAGATTCAGAAACTGGGCCGCGCCGTTTCCGAAGCCGAATACTACGACCTCATTTTTCGCAAGACTGCCTGCCTGTTCTCAGTCTCCATGCGGCTGGGCGCGGTGCTGGCCAAGGCCGCGGAGGCCGATGAAACAAGCCTGGCCAACTATGGACGCGCGGTCGGACTGGCTTTCCAGATTGTTGACGATGTGCTCGACCTGACAGCCACCGAAGAGGTTCTGGGCAAGCCCGTGGCCAGTGACCTGCGCGAGGGCAAGGCGACGCTCTCGGTGATCCACTCCATCGACCACGGCACGGCCGCCGATCGCCAGACCATTCAAAGAGTTCTGGATGACCGCAGCTTTGAGAACGTAAGCCGAGAGCAGATTCAGAAGATTCTGGCCAAGAACGGCTCAGTGGAATACGCGATGGCCGTCGCCGACCGCTATGCAGAGCAGAGCCGCCAGGCGCTGGCTCCGCTGCCCGATTCCGAGTACAAGCGCGCCCTGCTCTGGGTGCCGGATTTCGTAGTGGCACGAGAAAAGTGAGCGGCGGTTCCCGCGCTATTATTCCTTATATTGAAATATGTTGGATATAGTCGCTGGCGAAGCTTGAGCTGAAGCGGAAACTGCGAGGGGGAGAAATGACGGTTCATGAGAAATACCGATTCCAAGACTTAAACATTCACGGCTTTCGCCGCCTTAATAATGTTCGATTGAATTTGCGCGACCTTTCGGTAATAATTGGGGCAAATGGGACAGGCAAGACGTCAATTTTGGATGTACTTTCATTATTGGCGAAGTCGGCGCAAGGCAAGTTGAGCGAGTCCATTTCGGATATGGCAGGATTATCGAATATTTTGACCTATGATCGTGCCGAAGAATTGCAGCTCGGAATTTCAATGACCGTACCCTGATATGAGCCTCTAGAGTATTCACTGAAGCTGAGAACTCAGGGTGTCAATTATTTCATCAGCGAGGAAAGGCTCAGCCAGCCAAGCCATAAGTATCAGTCGCCGTTCGTCCATATCGATTCGCATGGTCCAGAAATACGATATTTTGAAGTGGGTCAAAAGAAGATTGTGCGCCCCAACGGGGAACACAAACCGCTGGAAACCTCTCTCTCGCAAGTCCCTAAGATGTTTCAACAGCCAGAGGATTTTCGCAACCGGTTGGCATCGTCCACGTTCTATCACGTCCTGAATGTGGACCCACGGTCGCCAGTGCGCCTGCCGCAACCGATGCAACCGGCGGCGCTTCCGGGGCGCAACGGAGAGGAACTGGTTTCCTGCCTCTTCTATCTAAGGGAAGCCGACAGAAATCGATTTGATGCCATTGAAGATGCGCTGCGATCTGCATTCCCGCGCTTCGACCGCCTCGACTTTCCGCCAGTGGCGGCCGGGACGCTGGGCCTGGCCTGGCGTGAGACCGGCTTTTCCAAGCCTCTCTATATGCATCAGCTCTCTGAGGGGACACTTCGATTCTTGTGGCTTGCAACGCTGTTGCAAAGTCCTGGCTTGACTGCTCTTACGCTGTTGGATGAGCCGGAGGTCAGCTTGGACCCTGAGTTATTGAGTCTGCTCGCAGAGATGATGCGTGAAGCTTCAAACCGGACGCAGTTGGTCGTAGCCACACACTTGGATCGCCTAATCAGATTTCTGAAGCCAGAGGAAGTAGTTTTGATGGATTCGGATGAGGATGGGATGAGTACGGTGAAATGGGCAGACGAACTCGATCTCGATGCCTGGCTACAGGATTACTCGCTCGATGAACTTTGGAGCAATGGGCGTCTCGGAGCGCGCGCGTGAAGATTGCAATTTTGGTTGAAGGGCGAACGGAGAAAGCATTCCTACCCCACTTGAGGGAGTTTCTCAAGACTCGCCTTGCTGGTAGGATGCCTAATCTCGACATGGTTCCCTATGATGGCAGGGTCCCCAAGGATGCCAAACTCCACCGCACTGTTGAAAATCTGCCGAGCGGGCGCGAAAAGGCAGACGCAGTCATTGCCTTAACGGATGTGTATACCGGCACGGCAGACTTTGTCGATGCCGCCGATGCCAAAGCCAAAATGCGCAGTTGGACTGGGCAAAATAGCAAGTTCTACCCGCACGTTGCCCAGCATGATTTTGAGGCTTGGCTCTTGCCGTATTGGAGTGAGATTCAGAAAGTTGCCGGAAGTAACCGAAACGCGCCGCCGGGATCACCGGAATCCGTGAATCACAACCGGCCTCCGTCTTATCACATCAAAGAAATCTTTCGCATCGGCACTTGCCGGGACGACTATTCCAAGGTGCGGGATGCAAATCGAATTCTGCGCAACCAGGACCTGGCGATTGCCGCCGTAGCCTGTCCAGAGTTAAAAGCTTTTCTGAATAGGATTCTCGAGCTGAGTGGTGGACAACCAATCTAGTCGAAGTGGAGGCCGATATGCAGAACCTCTGGACAGAGGTGGACCGCTATTTCTGTGATCTGCTGGCTCCTGCCGATGAAAAGCTCGAAGCCGCTCTCGCGGCAAATCGGCAAGCCGGCCTTCCCACCATCGACGTTTCCCCGCTTCAGGGCAAGTTTCTCGACATTCTGGTGCGCATCTCCGGCGCGCGGCGCATTCTGGAAATCGGAACTCTGGGCGGATACAGCACCATCTGCATGGCCCGCGCGCTTCCCGAAGGCGGCCGCATTGTCACGCTGGAGGTCAACCCGCGTCATGCAGATGTGGCGCGCGCGAATCTGCTGAACGCGGGGGTACTGGATCGCGTCGATATTCACGTGGGGCGCGCCATTGACACGCTTCCCATTCTCGCGTCTTCCGGCGCAGGCCCCTTTGACCTCATCTTTATCGACGCCGATAAGCCGAGCAACTCGGATTACCTCGCATGGGCATTGAAGCTGTCGCGCCCCGGAACGTTGATCGTCACCGACAACGTGGTCCGCGATGGGAGGGTCGTTCAGGCGGAGAGCGCCGACGCCGATGTGCAATGCGTCCGGCGCTTCACCGAGATGATGGCCGCGGAACCGCGCCTGAGTGCTACCGTGCTTCAGACAGTCGGAGTCAAGGGATATGACGGCTTTGCGCTGGCCGTGGTCCTGCGCTGAACGCACCTGTCAAGCGTCCTGAACAATGGTTCCCTGATGGTAGACAATCTTCCAGCCTTCCGGAGTGCTTCGCCAGATGGTTGACCGTCTCGTCAGTCGCTGTTTGTCCTGGAGCAGCGTGTAGGTCAGCAGGTAGGTATCCTCGCTCAATCTGCGGCACTGAAAGTCGCTCGTCTCCCAAACGTCGGTGTGAGGGACGGCGAACCGCTCCTCCAATCCATCCAGCACAAACGGTCGGGAGTAGCGGCGTCCAGAGGCGCCGGTCTCCCAGTAATCCTCCGTTGTCATCCGCTCGAAGTCGGCCCTCGTCATTCCGAATTCAGGGCGATGAAAGATCGGCTCGCGGCCGGCAAGCTCGGCGAGTACGCCTTGCAGTTCCGGGGCGGTTGCGAAGGATGGTTCCATGGAAAACAGCATAGCGTGATCTTCCGCCTTAGCAGCAAAAACAAAACGCGGCGAGGATGGGGCACTGGGAAGTCTCGACAGGTTATCCATTGGTCTCGATAGAACGACAATGCTAAACCGTCGGGTACCCCCACCCATATTCTGTAAACAAATTCCTTGTTTTCTTGAACTTACGGGTAGTGTTGCGCTGTAAAATCGTCAAAACAAAGGAGTTCCCTGCAAAATCCTCCAGGATAAAGAGTTACGCGACGTTTCGTCCCTTACCGGCGGCTTCCGGCTGAAAGACGGCGCGAAGAGAACGGGCCGGAACGATGGTTTGAAGCAAGACTTCTGAGGATCATTTTGCGACGCAGTCGGGAAATAATCTGCAAGGCAGGGTGCTGGGTGTAGCGCTTCGCTGACACCCGTTGCATTTCGTTGCTGCCGGCCACCTCAGATTGGAACTGCCAGGGCTTTACCCAGCGAAGATCTGGCAAAGTTCCGCATAGCCGGTGATTCAGGAGTAATTCCACAACCTCGACGCCAGTTTCTTCTCCAAGCGACGACCGGGAAGGGCGTCTGACGCTCAGTTCAAACGGGGAACTGACCTCAATGCGAATCTTCGACCTTTTCAGGTTCCTGTTGGGCAGCGGCAAATTCGGACTCGAAGGAACTGGGCTTGGTTTGCTCCTTGCCGTCCTCTTCATCCGCCGGCATGAGCTCACCGGCAGCTTTGTGGAGACGTCTTTGGCACGTCTCCCACTCCTGCTGAGTGCATTGCCCCTTACGGCAGTCGAATGCGCAGAGCTCGCTGCCTTCAGGAGCGTCTTGGACGATCTGGTCCGCGACCCAGCGCCAGAGCCGCGTCAGATAGCTCTTACCTTGTGGCATGCTTGCACCCGATGTTTTCGTCAGTATACCTGGAATTTCTTTTGCGGGGGCCGGCTTGACTGAATCGTACTGTTCCTGAATGGAATGGCACGACCGGAGTTGCGTTTTCAGTCGAGAAACCCGGCCATTCCGTGCCGTCCTGGACTCGGCGGTGCAAGCGCGATCGTCCTTCGTCGATTCCCCGGACACCCGCCACAACCAGAACCGGTGATCGGAAGGACTTGAATTTCACTTCGACGACTCTGCGCAGCCACAGGGTTTTGAGGCGTTTAAGGGTTCCGGTTGTATCGTTGCCGATTCGGAATTTTCGAATGAGCCCGATCACCAGGCTCAGCCGAACCGGCCGGAGTTTTCAGGCTGGAGCCGATCACGGCTTCTGCATGGATGATATCAAGCAATCTTCCGTAATCGCTATGAAGCTGGCGGCTTCCACGGCAAAGTGACAGGATTGGAGTGTAACGCGTGCCAGCAAAGGACAATATTCGCTGGCAGGATTCGAACACGCTGAGTGGCAGAATGGCATATAGCCAGCACAGGGCACAGGGAACAGGGATCTGGGAGTCAGGGAACTACGGGCAGGCAACACACCTGTGGTGGGTCCCGACCTTTACTCGCCGTTCATCATCGTTCGCAACGCGGCGGCATATTTTTCCGGCAGCGGCTTCTTCTTCATCTTCGCGTCGCAAACAACGTGGGCGGTTTCGCCCTCGGCCAGCAGCGCAGGTTCGGCTCCGCCAGAGCCCTTGCGCAAGACGCGGTAGGCAAATTTCACCAGCGCGCCGCGCACCACCAAAGGCTGGGTTTCGATGAGGATTTGCTCGTCGTAGCGTGCTGAAGAGCGGTAGCGGCACCGGGCATCGACCACCGGGAGAATGCACTGGTGTTCGTGCTCCAGCAGCTTGTACGAGAAACCAAGAGCGCGGAAGAGTTCGACGCGGCCCACCTCAAACCACACGAAATAGTTGGCATAGTAGACGACGGCCATCTGGTCGGTTTCAGCGTAGCGGACGCGAATTTCAGTGGTCACGGGCATGAAATGAACCTCATCAAGGTCTGATAATAAGCAAATTCCGTACCCGGTTTTCCTCTTGGAACACCGCTTTATCCACATCTCTCCGGGTTTCGTCGGGTTTTTCCCGAAACAAGTCAAGAAACATAGCAGCGGTTCGTGTTCTCGCACCCTTGCGCTGGAACGAAGACGCAAGGATGGGCGTGGAGCATTCTTCGGGTCAACCTGCTGCCAGAGAACGGTACTGTCACGGCTTTACGTGAGTGAACAACGGCAGCTTGGTAATGTCGTTGAAGATGATGAAGGCAAAAAAGCCCACCAGCACGACAAACGCCGCCTGATAAATGCGCTCCTTGATGGGAATGCTGATGTCGCGTCGAATGGCGCTTTCAATCAGCAGGAAGAAGATCATTCCTCCGTCGAGAATCGGGAAGGGCATCAGATTAAGGATGCCGAGGTTGAGGCTGATCATTCCGGCCAGCCCAATCTTTGATCCCCATCCTTTTGTCTCCGCAGCGTCGCCGGCCATGCGCGCGATGCCCACGGGTCCGGCAAGCTGAGAGACGGAAACCTTGTGTGTGAAGAGCCCGCCCAGCACCTCGAAGATCATCAGCGATTTATCCGCGCAGAATACCCGGGATTTAACTATCGCCTTGCCAATCGGGAGCGGTTCGTTGCGATAGGGAGGCGCTGCGGCTATGAATCCCAGTTTCCATCCGTTCTGGATTTTGGTGGGACGGGCGACGATAGGCGCCAGAGCGACGCCATTGCGCACGATGACCAGCGTGAGAGGCTTGCCTTCTCCGGCCTTCATGTAAGCGAGCAGCGTAGTAACCATATGGAACGGGTGACCATCCACAGACTGGATGGCGTCGCCGCTCCGCAAGCCGGCCTGCTCAGCCGGCATTCCCGGCTGCACTTCCTGAATACCGATGGAGCCGAGCAGAAACTGGGGCAAAATACCCTCGTCGCCGGGGTCAAAGTCATCGGATTTAGCTGAGGCGAGTACATGAAGATTCAGTTGCAGGGTCTGGCCGCCGCGCTCGACAGTAACCGGAACGGTTTGGTCGGGGTTCAGCTTCAGTCGATCGTAGATGTCTTCCCAATCGGGATTGTTCACCGTGTCGAAGTGGCGAATAGTGTCGCCCGTCTCGAAGCCGGCCTGGGCCGCTGCCGAGCCTGGAGTGACCCACTCAATGGTGGTGGACTTAACTTCGTTGGCGGGAACTTCGTTGAGCCAGCCGAAGTAGAAAACCATCAGCACAAAAGCCAGCACAAAGTTGGCGAAGGGACCGGCGAAACCGATCAGCATGCGCTGCCAGCGGGGATGCGACGTGAGCGCGCCGGGGTCCTCGGGCGGGGCAATGGTGGCCGTGCCGGTGGCTGCGTCGGTTAGTTCGCTGAAGTTCTCGCCGGCCATCTTGACAAAGCCGCCCAGGGGAAGCAGGCAGACTTTGTAGTCGGTGTCGCCGTGCTTGTAGCCGAAAAGTCGCGGGCCGAAGCCGAAGGAAAACTCCTCGACGCGGACCTTGCACAGTTTGGCGACTGCGAAGTGGCCGAATTCGTGTACCACGACCATGACGCCGACGAGGACGATAAAGGCGGCGACAGAAATCAGAAATTCATGCATAGGTTTTCGATTTATCCCTTGAAAATGTGCGGGTCATCCGGCCAGAGCCGTTCGTGCTTATGACAACAGCGCGCGAGCAGTCTGGCGCGCCTCCCGGTCTGCGGCTAATACACCGGCAATAGTTGCCGGATGCGCCTCAGCCGTGGATGCGAGCACCTTCTCAATTGTACGCGGGATGCCTGTGAAGGGGATGCGGCGCTCCAGGAAGGCCTCGACGGCTACCTCGTCGGCGGCGTTGAGAGCGATGCAATGGGCTCCGCCTTTTTCGGCGGCCTCGAAGGCCAGGCGCAGACAGGGGAAGCGCTCGAAGTCGGGCTGTTCGAAGTCCAGATGGCTGAGCGCGGCCATGTCGAAGGTAAGCGTTGAAGCCGGGCGCTCCGGATAGGCGAGCGCGTAGAGAATGGGCAGGCGCATGTCGGTGACGGAGATTTGCGCCAGGATCGACCCGTCCACATACTCCACCAACGAATGAACCGTTGATTGCGGATGGACCGTGACGCGAACCTGGCTGGGCGTCACGTCGAAGAGGCGGCAGGCCTCGATGATCTCCAGGCCTTTGTTCAGCATGGTGGCCGAGTCGATGGTGATGCGCCGGCCCATCACCCATGTGGGGTGCTTGAGAGCCTGCTCGGGGGTGATGCTAGCGAACTGGTCCAGCGGCAGCTTGCGGAATGGCCCGCCGGAAGCGGTCAGCCAGATCGTCTTCACTTCGGCGTGCGCGCCGACGCGCAGGCATTGATGCACGGCGTTGTGTTCGCTGTCGATGGGCAGGATCGGGACGTTGCGCTCGCGGGCAGCCGCGGTGAGAATTTCGCCGGCAGCAACCATGCATTCCTTGTTGGCAAGGCCGATGGGCTTGCCGGCCAGAATTGCCGCGTGCGTGGCTTCGAGCCCCGCGACGCCGACGATGGCCGAGACCACAAAATCCGCGTCGGGCAATGTGGCGCAGGCGACTGTACCAGCGGTTCCATAAACCACTTCAATGTCAGAGACGCCAGATTGCTTGAGCCTTGCCGCAAGCTGCGATGCCAGCTCTTCGCTGGCCATGGAGATAAGGCGCGGACGCCAGCGAACAGCCTGCGCAAAAGCTGCTTCGATGTTGTGCCCGGCGGCCAGTGCGGCTACGGAATAGCGGTCGGGAAACTGCTCGACGATTGAAAGGGTGCTTTGGCCGATGGAGCCTGTGGAACCGAGAATGGCGAGTCGTTTCAAAATGATTGTATTTTTCCTCGTACTCTAATTATCGCTCGCACGGCTCCCATTGGAATGAGGGCCGTTCGGCGAGCCTGGCCTCCGATCCCTGAACTCTGAATCCTGTCCTAAAACCACTGATGAATAATCTGTGCGTACCACAGCACGGGAGCGGCAAGGAGCAGGGCGTCGATGCGGTCGAGTACGCCGCCATGGCCGGGGAGCAGCGAGCCGGAATCCTTGACGCCGGCCGAGCGCTTGAGGGCGGACTCGGCCAGATCGCCCACTTGTGCTGCGACGTTGACTATCACGGCCAGCGTCAGCCAGTACGAGACGCTTTCCGGATACGACAGGCCGGCCGTGTCCCACATCTGTAGCAGATGAGAGAGACCGAGCAGAAAACCGGCTGCGAAAAGGCTGCCGGCCACCGAGCCCAGCGCGCCCTCCCAGGTCTTGTTCGGGCTGAGCGTGGGCGCCATCTTGTGCCGGCCCCATGCGCGGCCTATATAAAGGGCGGCAGCGTCTCCGGCCCAGACCACACATAGCAGGAAGGCCAGCAGAGACGGGCCGTTGCCTTCTGGATTCTCGCGCAGGGAAGGCAGGGCAAGCAGGGTGAATCCTATGTAAAGCAGGCAGAAGATGGAGGACGAAGCGTCGGCCATGAGCTTTTCGACGGGCCTGAAAAGCGTGCAATAAACCAGCAGGGCCAGGCTCAAAATACCGAAGATGGCCGCGGTCAGGCCGGGCCACTCGAAGTATCCGGCAAAAAGCGCCAGAATAGCCACCAGTACGGCAATGCGCGGCGGTTGTGCTCCGGCGTTTTCCGCCAGGCCCAGGAACTCCCACGCAGCCAGCGCGGCCACCGCCGCAACGGCCATCGTAAACAGCCATTGCCACCACGGTCCAAGAAAGACCAAAACCAGAACCACAGGGATCAATATGAGTGCGGTGATTATGCGTTTCATTACGGTTGAGAATACACTGCCGGGGCGGATTGTGAGTGAGCGGACAGCTCAACCGCTGGTCATTCCGATGGAAATAA
>JBEKSE010000030.1:0-67235 GCA_049517315.1 Occallatibacter sp.
GCCCCAATGCCAGAACTCCGGCAGCCATGCAATCGCCAAAATCACTTCCTAACCTGGCAAAGACCCGCCGGTACTCCGCAAAACCTCGTCGGATATTCGTTCATGCATAATGCAGGTTAGGGACAGCCTGTGACGCGGCGAATAGCCGGCTCCATGAGGAGTAGCGGGCCTTTTATCGCTGATGCTCTGTACCAGTTCTTGCCTTCGCCTGTACAGGCTTGGGGCTTCTTTGCGTTGGTATGACAGATCGCAGCTACAACGCTGCAAGCGCCTCAGCCTGGCTGGGGAACAGCCCGGCGTATCTGGTGATGCCCACCATGGTGAAGACCTTGGTAAAGTGGGCCGAGAGGCCGAAGGCATACACTCTCTGGCCGGAGTTCGAGGCCTCAATCAGCATCTGAATGATCAGCGCAATTCCGCTGGAGTTGATGTAATCCACCTTGGTAAAGTCCAGGAGCACCAGTTTGGCGGTCTCCTTGGGGAGTGCCTGATAGGTGCCCAGAACAGCGTCTTTTGAGGTGCTGGCAATATCGCCCTCGTAGCGCAAAACGCTCACCGCGTGGCCTGCCGGGGAAGTGAGATCTTCTACATGTGTTTTGGTTTCGCTCTGCACGATAGGTCGTCTCCGTATCCTGTTCGATTATGCCGCATCCTTATCCAGCCGGATTACCAGCCGGACATAACTGCTCTTTCCTTCTGAGCCAGTCACCCACTCCGCCTCGTCCACCAGCGCTTGAATCAGGAACATTCCCATGCCGCGAGGATCTTCCTCGCCGTGCATCTTGCGGTCAATATCCGGCTTGATCACCTTGCCCGGCGGCGCTTTCAGGCCCTTGCCGTCATCAATCACCTTCACTTCAAGCGAATCGGCGCTCGCTGAGAGCACCACGCCCACACTGAGTTTTTCGTTCAGCCGGTTGCCGTGCTCGATGGCGTTGATGCAGGCCTCGGCTACGGCCGTCTTTAGGTCTTCGATGCGGTCCTCGCGGAAGCCCATCAGCTTGGCTACTGAAGACGCAGTGCTCATGGCCACTTTCTCAAAGCCCATGCGCGAGGGCATGCGGACTTCAACGTTCGCGGTTTTGAACTCGCTCATTCCGCCATCTCCGTCCCACTCGTCGCACGGCACAGCGCCAATGCGGTCATGTCGTCGCCTTGCGGGCCGCCTTCGGCAAATTCCTCGATGGCTACCCACAATGCATCGAGAATACCATCGGCTTTGTGCTCGGGGCAGGTTAAAAACTCATTCAGAAGCCTCTCGGGACCAAATTCCTCATCGCCCTTGAAGACCTCCGTCAGCCCGTCCGTGTAAAACAAAAGCCGTGCTCCCGGTGTAAACCCGCACCGCTCGCTCAAGTAGCGCATCCCCGGCAAAAGTCCCAACGGCGTACCCCCGGCATCAAATTGGCGCGGCGATGCGCCCGGCTGCACAAGAAAACCGGGATTGTGGCCTGCGTTCACTACCTCGATTTCGCCCGTTCCCGGGTGCAACCGGAGGAAGATGGCGGTCACATAGCGCCTGCGCGCCTCTTCACCCTCGGACCAGTGGTACTGGTTCATGCGCGCGGCCAGCTCATCCAGCGGCGGCCCGCTTGCCGCCATCGCCCGAAAGGCCGAGCGGAAACTCACCGACACAATCGCTGAAGCCATGCCTTTGCCGGCCACATCGGCCACTGCAATCAACAGGCTTCCGTCCGGCTGTTCCACAATGTCTAGATAGTCGCCGCCCACCTCGTAGCATGTGGCCGAGCGAAAGGCGAGCGAGTAGCCGGGAATCGAAGGCAGATTCTGCGGCAACAGCGAACGCTGGATGGCGCGAGCCGCGTCCAGATCCTGCTGCACGCGCACGTACTCCAGATTGCGTTTGTGGTTGCGGGCGTTTTCCAGAGCTACCGCGGCCTGCAACGCCAACCCTTCAATGAAGTCAGTTTCGTAAAGAGTCAGCTCCCGACCGTCAGGCGCGGCAACCACGAGCTCAGTCATTCGATTGCCGTCGCGGTCGTCCAACGAATAGCTCGTCAGGGAAGCACCGTTCACGCCTGCAGCGCCGTCTGGAAGCGCATCGCCGTAGGCAAGCCCGGTGCCCGGAAAAGCTGCCCCAGCCATCTCCAACTCGCGCACAACAATGCGCAGCACCTGCTCCAGCACCTCTTCCTCGTGGATGGTGGAGTGCACCTGCCGCGAGACTTCGAGCAGCGCCTGCAGCCGCGACACCTGCTGTTGCAAATCGATGGTCTCGCCGCTTCCTTGAAGATGAATTCCAGCCGCCATCGCGCACATTCCTCCGTGGATTCCCACTCTAGCACTTAGGGTCTGTTAACACTACCGGCGCCAGCCACCCCAGTAGTGTTAGCAGACCCTTGGTTGCCTGAACAGGCGCAAATCCCATGCCATCTCCCAGTTGATGGGAAACACGAGCCAGCCTGCTCTCAAGATGAAAAGGTTGCGGAAAACCCTGCCCGCCTGCGCCGGCAAGCGGGTAGAGTTTGTGTTCTTACTTCCGCTTTTTTCTCGCCACTTTCGCGGCCTTCTTCGCCGGTTTAGTTTTTTTGGCAGAAGAAGTTTTCTTCCTGGCGGCAGATTTCTTGTTCGCACTTGCCGGCGCCAGCAGCGGAATCAATTTGCTGGCGATGGGCGAACCTAGCCCGGTGCAGGCGTCCCACCCAGGTCCAGCTGAAAAGGCCCCGTTGTTGCCCTGTGTGATGTCGTTGAATGCCGAGGCAGCCTTTGCAGCGTAGATGGCCGGCTGAATAAATCCCACCTGCGAGCCAAGTTGCTGGTTGGCCACGGCCACCAGTCCGGCCCAGAGCGGAGCAACTGCGCTGGTGCCGCCGATCACCGATGTATCGCCGTCCACCCGAATCGTGTAGCCGGTCGTTGGGTCGGCATCTCCCGCCACGTCGGGCACGCCGCGTCCACCTGTTTTGACGCTCGGTTTGGGAACGCCTGCGTTCGCCTGCCAAGTGGGCAGGGCAAAAACGTTGCTCACACCGCCGCCGGTCGCGCCTTCCTTATTGGCCAACTCGTTCCACACTACCTCGGAGACAATCGTCGCTCCATTTGCGTCGAGCTTTGTGCCGCCGCACGCCAGCACGTGTGGACTCGACGCAGGAAAGTCGACATTGTTGCCTTTCGCACCGTCCGTCGAGCCGTTGTCGCCTGCGGCAACAGTAATGGTGACGCCGAGCGCTGCGGCAGACTGGCACGCCGCATCGAGTGCCGTCATCGACTGCTGCGTCCAGCTCGATTCTGGTCCGCCCCAACTGATCGATATCACGCTCGGCTTGTTGGTTTCGTCATGCACCGCGGTGGTGATGGCGTCGATAAATCCCTGGTCCGTGTTGGGCGTAAAGTAAACCGCGATCTTCGCCCCCGGCGCCACTGATCCGGCAACTTCAATGTCCAGCATCACCTCACCGTCGGCGCTGCTTGCATTCGACGGAGCGTTCTTGCCTCCATCCACCAAAACGGCGGTCATGGACGGCGCGGGGAGACCGAGCGTTTTGAAGTAGGCGGTGAGATCGGCCTGCCTGTACCCGCCGCCGAGTTCGATGATCCCGATGGTCTGCCCGGCGCCGCTGGCGCTTGCGGGGAATTTGTAAGCCGTGGCGATCTGGGGCGGGGTATAGCTGGAAGGAGCGGCTGCGCCTTGCTTGTGAACGCGAAAGTGCGGCTGTGCCTGGGGACGATTATCCAGCCCCAGCACAGCCTCCACTACGCCCTTCAGCGATGCTGGCAGATGAATTCCACCTTCGCGCACCCGGCGTTCGACTCCATCCACTGTCTTCTGCTCCAGCACCACGCCAAAGGCCTTCTGGATGTCAGCGGCCGTGCCGGTAAGCTGCACCGTCCGGCGCGCTGAAGCAGTGGGATCGGCCTCGACCGTCAGATGAAACTCTTTGGCAAATGCCTTGATCTGCTTGATCGCCGAGGGGTCGGCGGAGTGGTGCTTCTTGTACCAGGCGCGGCTCACGCGAGCCGGCCCGTTTGCCCTGCCGCCCCGCAGGTTAATCTTCAGCGGCTCCTTGCGTTTCACGATGACCGAGACAGTCACCTTCGCTTTGGACGGCGTAGCCTTGAGCCGGATGGCATTGGGCGCCGCGTCCTTTTCGCTTCCGGCCAGGACGACGCGCTTCTCTCCCGCGAATTGTGGCGCCTTGACCGAGTTTGCCTGTGGGGGTTTGACTCCACGCGAAGACCGAACAAAATTCGCCTGCGGAGGCTTGACTGACATTGCTCGCGGAGTCCTGCCAGACCCTGCCATTTGCGGGGGCTTGACCTGCATACCCATCGGAGCCCGCAAAGGTGCTGGTGATGCTTGCGGAGGCTTGACCGGCATATCCATTGGGGTCCTGATTGGCTCTGGCGCTGCTTGTGGAGGTTTGACTGGCATAAACTGCGGCGACTTGACGGACAGGGATCTATTACGCGGGGAATTCTTCATTGCTGACCTCGTTTTCTCTCGTCCATGGCTCGTTCTCCGAGTCTTGGACCTGATGACTCCGAATGATAGCGTGTATTGATGCAATGGGATACAGCAATTTTCGTCAAGCGCAGATTTTTAATTACTCCGCGCTGGCTTGGCGGCTCCCTTTTAAACTTTCGAAACGCTTCTGGGGGGCTTCATCCAATCCCGGATGCTGAGGTAACAATGGCTGCCCAGCTTCCGTTGTGATTGTTGGCGGAGACACTCCGGGCCAAGAGCAATAAATCGTCGTTTCCCGGCCACTGCCTTTCCCCGTTACAATCAATTGAAGATGATTCGTTTCTCAACAGCCGGAGAATCGCACGGAGAAGCGCTGATTGCGCTGGTCTCAGGACTGCCCGCCGGCGTCCCTATCAATCTCGATTTTGTGAACCACGAGTTATGGCGGCGTCAGCAGGGTTACGGCCGGGGCGGGCGAATGAAGATCGAAACCGACGAGGCTCACGTGCTCTCCGGCGTGCGCCACGGCAAGACCATCGGCTCGCCGATCGCCGTCGAGATAGTCAACCGCGACTGGAAAAACTGGGAAGAGAAGCTTCCGGTCGAAGCCGGCAACCCAGCGCTGCACCAAGCGGTAACCTCGCCGCGACCCGGCCACGCTGACCTGGCCGGCGCCCTCAAATTCAACTTTCCCGACGCTCGCTATGTGCTGGAACGCGCCTCAGCCCGCGAGTCCACAGCACGTGTGGCAGCCGGAGCCTTTGCCAAGCTGATGCTGTGGACGCTGGGAATTGAAGTGGCCAGCCACGTTATCCGCGTGGGCCGCGTAGCGCTTGACCGCGCCGCTACATGGGAAGAGATTGGCGCGGTCGCAATACGTGACGAGATTGTCCTCGGCTGCGTGGACGAGCCGACCGAGGTGCGCATGAAAGAAGAGGTCGAGGAAGCTGCCCGCACCGGCGACACAGTCGGCGGCGTCTTCGAGGTCGTGGTCCACGGCGTTCCCGCCGGCCTCGGCTCTTTCGCCAACTGGGATGAGCGCCTCGACGGCCGGCTAGCCAAGGCGGTGATGAGCATCCAAGCGGTCAAGGCCGTCGAAATTGGTCGCGGCATGGAAGCTGCCGAATCCTTCGGCTCCCGCGTTCACGACCCCATCAACTACGCGGAGGAAGGCACCGGCAATCCTACTCGTTTCACTCGCCCGCAAAATAATGCAGGCGGCATCGAAGGCGGCGTTTCCAACGGTGAAGACATTATTGTTCGCGGCTACCTGAAGCCCATCTCGACCCTGCGCAAGCCCCTGGCGTCGGTGCGCTTTGACACCCGCGAGCCAACCAGCGCAAGCTACGAACGCTCGGATATTTGTGTTGTCCCGGCGGCCGGAGTAGTCGGCGAGGCCATGGCGGCGCTCACCGTCGCCCACCTGGCCCAGGAAAAATTCGGCGGGGATTCGATCCTGGAAATGCAGCGAAACTTCCTCGGCTACATCGAACAATTGCGGAGCTATTAGCAGACTGATGATTCTGAAGATTGTCAAATACCCTGATCCAGTGCTCTCGCGGCCCGGTGAACCCGTCACCGAGTTCAATGCCGAGCTGCATAAGCTGATCGCCGACATGTTTGAAACCACTTACTCCGAGCAGGGCATTGGCCTGGCCGCGCCGCAGGTGGGCGTCTCAAAACGCTTGACGACGATCGACCTGAGCATGGGGAAAGACCCCAAAGACAAGCTGGTGCTCATCAATCCCGAGATCATCTTTCGCGAGGGCAAGCAGTACGAAGAGGAAGGCTGCCTGAGCTTCCCTGATATCCGCGAGAAGGTGTCGCGCGCGGCCAAAGTGCGCATTCGCGCGCAGGACGAGCGGGGCAAATGGTTCGAGATGGATGGCGAGGATCTTCTTGCGCGCTGCTTCCAGCATGAGATTGACCACGTGGACGGCATGTTGTTTATCTTCCGCATGAGCGCCCTCAAGCGCGACCTGTCTCTGCGCAAAATTCGCAAGTTGCAGCGCGAAGGCACGTGGTAGAGGAATGACCAAAGCTGTCGACTACCCCATGAATGTTGGGTGCCCCATCCTCGCCGCGTTTTTGTTTTTGCGGCTAGGGTGGGATCGCGCAAAGCTCAGCCGGCCTTGTACGCTAGGTGCTCAATGAAACTCGTCTTCTGCGGAACTCCGGATTTTGCGGTGCCCACTCTGAAAGCATTGCTTGCAGCGGACCACGAAATCGCATTGGTTGTCTCCCAGCCTGACCGCCCCGTAGGCCGCGACCGCCAACTCGCCGCTCCGTCCGTCAAACTGACCGCGCTGGTCGCCGGCCTCAAGGTTGCGCAGCCCGAAAAGATTCGCAACAATCCAGAGTTTCGCGCTCGGGTCGAGGCCATCGCGCCCGACGCCATTGTCGTCGTTGCTTACGGGCGTCTCATTCCTCCGTGGATGCTCGCGCTGCCCCGGCTGGGCTGCATTAACCTGCACGCCTCTTTGCTTCCCAGGTACCGCGGCGCAGCGCCCATCCAGTGGGCTGTGGCCATGGGAGATACCGTCACCGGCAACACCACTATGCTGCTCGAAGAAGGCCTCGACACCGGGCCGATTCTGCTGCAGCAGGCGGTGGTCATCGCGCCCAGCCAGACCGCCGCGGACCTGTTCGACTTGCTGGCCGAGGGCGGAGCGCCGCTGGTGGTTAAGACGCTGGCCGGCCTGGACAATGGAACCATCCATGCCAAGCCGCAGAATCATGCGGGAGCCACCTTCGCCCCAATCCTCAACCGCGAAGACGGCCGCATGGAGTTTGCCGCGCGCACGGCCACAGAACTCAAGAATCGCTGGCGCGGATTTCAACCCTGGCCCGGTGCATTCACCGCGATCGGCGGCAAAAAGCTGATCGTTCATCGCATGGAAGTCGCGGATGAGCCCGGCTCTCAGGAATCAGACCTGGCAGGTCCCGCAGTCTCCCGCTCTGGAACCGCCGAACTGGCCTCTACCCTCCCCGGCCGGATTTACATTCAGGACCATCGTCTGCTGGTCGCCTGTGCAGGGAATACCTGGCTGGAGCTCGTCGAAGTTCAACTCGAAGGCAAAAAGCGTCTTGCAGCAGCCGAGTTTCTTCGCGGAATCACGCTTCCCGCTAACGCATGGCTTGGTTGAGGTTCATGGCCAAAATCTCCCCAGCGCGCAAGGCCGCCTTCCAGATATTGATGGCCGTCGAGCGCGGCCAACCGCACTCCGACGATCTTCTCCGCGGCAAGGCCGTCAGCGCGCTCTCTGCGCCCGACCGCAATCTGGCCACGGCGCTGGTCCTGGGTGTGCTGCGCTGGCAGATTCAGCTCGACCACCAGTGCCAGGCGTTGCTGACGAGGCCCAACGCCAAACTCGACCCTGAGATTCGCATTGCTTTGCGTCTGGGCGCATTCCAGTTGCTCCACATGGACCGCATTCCCGCCCGCGCCGCAATCGACGAAAGTGTTGAATTGGCCCAGCAGGCCGGCCACCGTTTCGCATCCGGCATGGTCAACGCCGTACTGCGCAAAATGGCCAGGTATGAGCAGACCCTGGATAGCCTTTCGGCGCCTATCGAGGATTTTGCGTTGAAAGGGCACGACTTTACCGGTGTCCCCATCGACAGGTCTTCGTCGATGGGGTGGGAGTTTAGTCGTGCCGAAAATGCCGCAAATTCAGCCGGGCCTTTAGCCCTAGGGGGAATCCGCTCTGAGGAATCCACGCAAGACCTGGCCCTCGCCCAGGCTCACCCCACTTGGATGGTCGAACGCTGGATCAGCTTTTACGGGCTCGATGCGGCCCGTGCAATCTGCCGCTACGGCCAATGCCAGCCTGCGCTCACTCTGCGCCTTGCCGGCCCTGCAGCTGAAGCTGACCTCGCCGCCGCCGGCATCAGCCTCGAACCCGGCGAATTACTTACAGCCGCGCGCATTGTCGTCTCCGGCGATGTCACCCCGACCGAAGCCTTTCGCGAGGGCCACATACGTTTGCAGGACGAAGGCTCGCAACTGGTAGCCGAACTGGCCGGATATTCCGACGAATCAGGAAACAATCCCAATCAAAAAGAGAAGCGAATTATCGATGCATGCGCCGCTCCCGGCGGAAAGACGCTCATCCTGGCCGAACGCAACCCGCATGCTCGTATCGTCGCCTGCGAATCCAGCCCGTCGCGTCTCGAACAGCTCCGCAAACGTCTCGCCGCACACGACGCCCGCATCGAATGCCGACTGGCCGACTCAACCGCGCTGACAGAAAACTCTGTCTACGACCTTGCGCTGGCCGACGTGCCGTGCAGCGGCACTGGGACGCTGGGGCGCAACCCGGAGATTCGTCATCGTCTGCGCCCCGAAGACCTCACAGGCCAAGCCGAACGCCAGCGCGCCATTCTCACTGCCGCGTTGCGCGCTGTTCGTCCCGGCGGGCACGTCGTCTACTCCACCTGCTCGCTGGAGCAGGAAGAAAACGAGCAGGTAGTCGCCGCTGTACTGGCCGCAAACTCAGGTGCCCGCCTGGTTTCGCTCGAAACCCGCATCGGCCAGCTTCTCGACGAAAACATTCTCACATCCGCAGGCGCAGAACGGCTGCGCGGCTCGCTCACGAGAGAAGGCTTCCTCCGCCTGCTCCCCGGCACATTTCACACAGACGGATTTTTCATTTGCATCATTGAGCGAACGAGCTAACACCGCTAACTCCGCTGTTCAGCTCACTCACTGGCTAGTCGCATCTCCGCAAAGTCGCGCCCCAACTCGGCGCACAGCGCTTCTACCACCAGTTCGTGGTCCACCCGCTGCGGCAGGCCAGAGACGGTCGCGCTGCCTACTACGCCGGCGAGAGCTACGTCGAGCGGAAATGATCCGCCATGCGCAGCATAGTCGGCCACGGGCAGTCCATATTTTTCAAGCAGCGTTTCGTTCTTCGCCTTCAGGCTCAACCCCACGGCATACGAGCTGCGATGGAAGCGGGCCACCACGTTGCTCTTCCTCCGCACCCACTCCGCATTGTCCGGCGTGGTGCCATCCAGCGCCGTATAGAAAAGAGGCTGCCCGAAGCGCCGCACATCAATCACCACCGTCAGGCCGCGCTCTTCAGCCAGCGTTCGCAGCCTCGTGCCCAGTTCCCACGCAACCTGCGCGTCCAGTCGTGGCAACACAAGTTCGCGCTCCTGCAAAGCCACTCGCTCAAGATCTTCGCTCAATCCCATTTCGACCTCGCCTCCACCCCCCTATCATCGCAGCAACGCCGGCCCTATTCCCTATTCCCTGCTTTCTTACTTCGCCACCGTCAACTTCACCATCACGCTTTGCTCCACGCGCGCTCCGGCTGGGGGCTGCTGCGCCATCACCGCGCCCGGCTTCACTGGAAGCGCAGGCGCTGCGTCTCCGCTGCCCAAGGGCGCCACCGGCACACTAACAAATCTTGTCTCGGATTGGATACCCACCCTTGTCAGCTCAGCCTGCGCCGTGACTACCGGCAGCCCTGTAAGATCGGGCATGACAAAGGCGTCAGGCGCATCGTCTTCGGGAGCGGCCACCAGCAGGTCGATGCTGGGCCGCGCAATTCCCTGCGCGTGCGCCGGCGGATCCTGCGCCAGCACCGTTCCTTCGGCCGCCCTGCCGTAGGGCAGTCGCGCCGTCACACCCGCCTCCAGGCCCACGCGCCTCAACTCAAGCGCCGCAACGCGTTCGTCCTTGCCCACAGTCTCCGGCACTTCAACTTTTTGTGGCCCCAGGCTCTCGGAGACGCGCACCCGCCACTCTCGCCGCACCACCGTTCCAGGCTCGGGCGACTGCGTAAGAATATGCCCGGGAGCCACGTCGCCGGAGTAGTAGCGATTGTCCACTTCCAGGTCCAGCCCCAGCCCCGAAGTCTGGCTGCGCGCCTCCGCCACGGTCATTCCCTTCAGCGAGGGCACTCGCACTTCAGCCCCGTGAATGGCAAAGTGCATCGTGGCGATGGCCGCCAGCAGCGCTACAGCCACCAGCGCCATCACCAGTGACGCTACCTGAAAGAAATTGATGATGTGGTGCCTTCTCATGGCCTGGGCTCTCCGAGGCTCCGAAAATCCGCGATCATCGTTTGGCGAATCATCCCGCCCTCACCGTAAGTTATCTGTCACCGGCTCGGGGTGAATCGTCACGCGGTCCACCTCCGGGCATTCCAGTTTGAAGCGGTCTTCGAGCGCAGTAATAGCCACGTGAACCCGCTGCATGGTCAGATCGTCGGGCAGCGTGCAATGGCAGGAAACGTGGATGTGCTCTGCCGAGCGGGCAACCAGAATCTCATGCACATCCATAATCTCCGGCAAGAGCGCGGCCGTCGCGCGTAACGCCTGTTTGATTCTGCGATCCTCGACAACGATCTCCTCGGGCTGCTCGATGGTAGCCGGTTCGCTTTCAATATGCGTCAGTACTCCGTCAATCTCCGGCACCTCGCGAAGAATCTCGGCCTCCATGGAGCAGACAAAATCGTGCGCCTTGAGCAGCGGCAGAGATTCATCCAGCTCCAGGTGCTGCTCCACGCGCAGCCGTCCATGATGCGACTGCACGCTCAACTCATGCACGCTCACGTTGTTGCGCGCGGCCACGGCACGCACACGGTCGAAGATGCTCTCCGCCCTGGCTTGCCGCGGAACCGTGTGGATGACCACATCGGCCTCCGGCAATGTGCGATGCACAGCTTCGGTGGCGGCGCGCACCAGTTCGCCAGTGTGTTCGAAGGTGAATCGGCGGGGCAAGGCCAGCGTCAGGTCCGCAAAATATGCTGTTCCCGCACGACGCACCCGCGCCTGATCAACGCTGAGTACGCCCGGCACTCGCTCCACTTCGCTCAGGATGCGGCGTCGCGTCTCCGCAGGAATCTCATCCGACAGCACGCTCACCGCTTCGCGCCCCAGCCGCAGCGTCATGCGCAAAATCAACAGTGACACCAGCACGGCCGCCAGCGGGTCAGCGAAGCGCAGCGCGGCAACACCGAAATGCATGCCCACCCAACTGGCGCCCAGCCCGGCGAGCACCGCCAGCGACGACCAAATGTCCGAGGCAAAATGAAAAGCGTCGGTCGCCAGCGCCGATGATCCGGTCCGATCGGCCACTGCCCTCAGCCGGCGCGACCGCCAGAAGTCCACGGCAATGGAGCACAGCACCACTGCGGCTGGCCACCCCAGGTCATGCAATTCCTTTGCTGGATGAACTATCCGCTGAATTGCCTCCCAGATAATCCACGCGCTGGAGGCGGCCATCAGAATCACAACGCCAAATGACGAAATGTTCTCGAACTTGCCGTGGCCGTAAGTGTGGTCCTCGTCGGCCGGCTTGTCGCTCACTTGCACTGAAAAAAATGTGAGAGCCGAGCCCACCATGTCCAGCCCCGAGTGGGCCGCGTCCGACAACACGCCCAGCGAGCCGGATAAGAGCCCCGCGGCCAGCTTGAGCAGCGTCATCGCCGCAGCCGCCAGCATCGAGTGCAGCGCCACCTGCCGCTTCTCGGCGGAAAACCCGGCCATTTTGGAGGCTTCGGAAATCATCGCGTTCTCAGGCTACAGCGCCACGCACTGCTGTGTACAACCCTGCGATGCCAAAGGTATAAGGTTGCCACGCGCACTGTTCATAGCCGGCGGCGCTCATCAACCCAAGCATCTCCGGCGGCGGCGGAAAGTTGCCTACCGATGTGGGCAGATAGTTGTATGCGCCTGCTTTGCCGCAGATCGCTCGCCCAATCGCCGGAAGCACACGGCGAAAGTAGACGGCGTAGGCCTTGCCGATGAGTCCGCCCGGCTCGCTGAATTCCAGAATCCCCAACTGTCCGCCGGGCTTCAGCACGCGATGAAACTCCCTGAGGCCCGCCTCGTAGTTCGCCAGATTTCTGAATCCAAAGGCCGAAACAATCAGGTCCAGCGACGCGGAACGCAGCGGCAAGTGTAGAGCGTCCGCTTCGAGCGGCACTGCATACGGCTGGCCCGCCTCACGCGCGGCGAATTTTTGGGCGCCTCGGCTCAACATGGCCCGCGCAAAATCCGCCGCCAGAATGGGCCGCGAGTCCCGTGGACGGCGCTTGAGCAGGGCCATGGTCATGTCGCCCGTCCCACAGCAAATGTCGAGCACCGCCGCATCGGGATTGGCCAGCACCGTGCGAAACCGTCGCGCCGCACGCCACCACCATAGCCGGTCCACATTGGCCGAGAGCACGTGGTTGAGCAGGTCGTAACGGGGCGCAATCGAATCGAACATCTCCCGCACAGCCTCGGCCGCGCTGGCTTCGTCGGTTGCTCCCTGCGGTTTGGCTCCTGTCGTTGTCATCAGGATTGTTGCTCCGCAGCCTGTGCCAGCATATAGCCCACCGCGGTCTCCAACTCAGCCGGCGTCACGTCTTCCACTACGCCCGCGTCGCCGATGCCCACCGGCAGCACAAAACGCGTGACTCCGCCGACGTTTTTCTTGTCGCCGACAGACGCTGCCACCACCTTGGGAACGCGCAGCTTCAACTCCGGAAGCGGTCCGTAGAGATGAACCAGGTCTTCCAGCCGCTCGAACTGCGCGCGAGAAATCGTCCCCCGCTGCCGCGCCAGATGGAGCGCGGCCACCATGCCCCAGCCCACAGCCTCGCCGTGCAACAGCAATTTGTAGTTCGTGGCCTGCTCCAGCGCGTGGCCCACCGTGTGGCCGAAGTTCAAAATCATGCGCAAGCCGCGCTCGCGCTCGTCCTGATTCACCACCCCCGCCTTCATGCGGATTGACGCGGCAATCACTTTTTCCAGTGCCTTCGCATCGCGCCCCAGCACATCGTCGGCGTGTTCTTCCATAAACCGCACCAGCGCGCGATCGCGGATAATGCCCGCCTTCACGCTCTCCATCAGCCCGGCGCGCAACTCGCGCTCCGGCAGAGTCGCCAGCACGCCGATGTCGGCAAATACGGCCAGCGGATGATAGAAGCTGCCCACCAGATTCTTGCCCTCGGGCAGATTCACGCCGGTCTTGCCGCCGACGGACGAATCCACCTGCGCCAGAAACGTGGTTGGCACCTGCACATAGGGAATTCCGCGCATGAAGACCGAAGCCAGAAAACCGCCCACATCGCCCACGATTCCGCCGCCAAAGGCAATCAGCAGGCTGCCGCGATCCCCGCCTGCCCGCGCCATCTCCCGCAGCAGGCCTTCTACGTTTTTGATTGTCTTGTTCTCTTCGCCGGGCGGGAGGAACAGCACAATCGGCGGCTCGACGAATGAAGCCTGGAAGGCCTCGCCCCATAGCCCCCAGATCGGCGGCGAGGTCAGGACAAAAACCCGTCGCGGCAACTTGCCGTGAACCCGTTCGATGCGCCGGGCCAGCGTCTCCACCAACCCGCTGCCTGCTACAACGTCGTATTTAGCCGAAGGTGTCTCTACTCTTATCGTTTGCACAGTATCCTTATCCTAAACTTCTGCTCGCGGGGATCGAGCCCTCCATGAAGAAGGTCATGTCTATCACTTTCGCGCGAGTGTAGGTGCGCTGAGTGGGCTCCCCGGTGAGAAA
This sequence comes from Occallatibacter sp., assembly GCA_049517315.1. Lineage (GTDB taxonomy): Bacteria > Acidobacteriota > Terriglobia > Terriglobales > Acidobacteriaceae > Telmatobacter. Next base: position 13,932 of record JBEKSE010000030.1, read on the forward strand.
GTCAAGCGTTGGCACCCTGTATTCATCAATTAACGCTGCATTTTCGAGATAGAACCTGCCTAAACGGCTCAAGGCATTTGGACCGAAGGTGGCGGTTATCCCTTCGGCTCTGCAACCTCGCTTAAAATTTGTATCGAAAGCGGGAACGGTACCGAATACTCCAAGCATGATCTTTGTGAGAAGAATGTCGGACATTCGAGGGTACACTTGGATGAAAGAACCAGCCAGTACGCAGATGTTCTCAATGTTCGAGTTGGTGTAGCAATGCGCGTCAATTCCCCAAAAGGAATCCTCTGTTCGCGCAACAATCCCTATCGCGGGGACGAGGTACCTTGAGCTTTTTTCCAGCAAATCCGCTGAACCACGGTACATTCCCCAACTCGCGAGGAAAAAGCCAAGTTGAAGACAGCTGGCCTGTAGGTTGGTAGGATTCGCTAGCTCGGAAACCTTCCCGGCCTCGCGAAAGGACTGAAAGTAGTTGAAGCAGTAATCGAACGAAGTGTATCTCTCGTCAGGCTTGCGACCGCCGTGGTCCTCCCCGCAGTCAAGATAAGCCTTCAAGTTCGCTCGAATGTCCACCAATTCCCCTTTTTCGACTAACTGCCAATGATCACCAAATTCTGGTTTTAGGAGCGGCGGGTAGCCCGAATTCCTAACTCGCCATGCGCATTTCTTCCCGCAAGACGCGGCGAAGTGTTTCTTCCAGCTTGGGCGCCTTGCCTTCCACGTGCTGCCGCAGTGCCTCGTTAATCAGTGTCTGATAGCCAGTCGCCCCGCCCGATGCTTCGGAGATTTTCAGGAAGTGATCTACCAGATCTTCGTCAAGGCGAATCGTGATGCGCGTCTTGCCGCGTGGTTCCGGCTTCAGAGCGGCGATCCGTCCCCGCTTGCCTTGGCTGAAATCGTATTTCTGTTTCATCTAGATTCCTCGTATTGGTTGCGTTCGTGCGCCTCCGCCAGCCGCGCGGAGATGATCCGGATATTTCTGCCGCGATAGCTGTAAACCACCACCAGGACCCGTCCCTTCACGCCCGTTCCCATTGACACAAACCGCTGCTCGTTCGGGTCCGACTCAACATCCATGATCGTAATCGCGTAATCATCCTCAAAGACCGGTTCTGCCTCTGAAAAGCGGACGCCGTGCTTCTGGAAATTGGACTCCGCCTTTCGTACGTCCCACTCGAAGCCCATGCTTACTCCATTATATGCACATTCTGTACATATAGAACAAAAAATCTTGTTTCGTCTTGAAAACCGTTCTTTACCCCAGCCAAAACAGCGGAATCAGCCCCACCGCAGCCAGCGCCAGCAGCATCGCCAAACTCTGCACGCCGGTTTTGCGGCCGGCGAGGCTGTAAGAATAAATCCCCTTGACGACGTTGTTGCTGGCGGCGGCGATAGCGATGGCGGCGGCGGCGACTTTGAATGCAGTGAGAGCGGGAGCGGCCTGCGTCATCCCCATGATGAACGGGTCCACGTCGCTGACTCCCATGATGATGGCCAGCGTATTCACGCCTGTTCTTCCCAAATATGTGACGGCCAACTGTGTGGCGACCAGCATGGCCAGAAACAGTCCGGCAAAAAGAAACGCGGTCATCAGTTCCAGCGGGTTCTTGGGGTCGGCTTCGCGCTGAATTTCCTGTGCGCTCTTATCCGCGCGCCGCGTCCACAGCCAGCCGAAGCCAACAGCCAGGATAGCCAGCGCAAGAAAAGGGATGTAAAGCAGGAGCATCAATTGCCGATTGAAGAGAGCAAGCAGGATGACCAGGCGCAGGTACATTACGCCTGAGGCGATCAGGATGCCGCCTGCAAACAGATGCGGGCGCTGCTCGCGCGCTGCCCGGCGCGCCATCACGACGGTGGTAACCGTGGAGGAATAAGCCCCGCCCAGCAATGCCGCCAACACAATTCCGCCTTGTCCCTTGGTCACCTTCTGCAAGACATAGCTGAGATAGGAGATGGTGCTGATGGCCACCACCACTAACCAGGTTTTGAAGGGATTGATATGAAACTGGCTGTATTCCTGATTGGGCAGGATAGGAAGAATTACTCCGCTCAGGAATAGGAACTTGGAAAAGGTAAGAATCTCGTTGGGTGCGATGCGCGCGGCCAGTTTCTCCAGCGCGGCCTTCAGATCAAGCAGCAACAGGCTGGCGACGCCCAATGCTGTGGCGATCCATAAGTGCCCGTAGCAGACAAGCGCGCCTACCAGAAACGTCGCCAGACCGGACATCTCGGTGGTAACCCCGGCGGTCTCGCAGGTGGAAATCTTGTGCCAGTAAGAGACCAGCAGAAACCCCGCAACAACCAGAAAACCGATGCCCAGGGTGAGCATCTGCGGGCCTGAAATGAGGGCAGCGGAATAACCAATCAGGCCAATCAGCGGAAAGGTGCGTACCCCTCCGAAAGAGTAAGTCGTGCCTGCCGCCTTGCGTTCCTCGCGTTCCAGTCCAATCAGGAACGACAAGAAGAGAACCAGAACAATTTGCACAGCCTCTGGCGGTAACTGCTTGTAGATCTCCATTCGAATCGACCTCTGAATGCAATCTGCTAGACAGCTTACACTGTGTCGCCGCCATGTAACCTGCGTTTTTTGGGGGACCACAAATTTGTTGCGCCAACGAACCGCAAAACAATCCCGCAAATGCAAAGCGGCGGAGCTATCAAGCTCCGCCGCCTCTTGTGTGCTATCCGCCGCCTGATTTCGCGGCTACTGGCTACCTATGATCATGTCCGCCGCTTGGGTGTCCGCCGCCGCCATGATGCTCGCCGCCGCCATGAGGCGCTCCGCCACCGTGATGTTCGCCGCCGTGGGGTCCGCCATGCGCCTCGCCGCCATGATGTTCACCTTCGCCGTGATGTTCGCCTTCTCCATGATGGTCGCCGTGGCCGCGGTCGTCATAGCCATGCGCGTAATGACCGTGTTCGGCCTCCCAGCCGCCGCGTCCGTGGTAGCGGCCACCGCCTTCACCGTGGAAGCGATATTCGCCCCAGCCGTGAGCATAACCCCAGCCGGCCCAGGGACCCATGCCGAGGAAGATGCCGTTGTGAAAGTACCCCGGCCCATAGAATCCATAGGGCGCGCAAGCGTAGGGTGGAGCTTCGTAATAGCCCCACTGACAGACGGGTGGGACGCCGATTTCGACGGCAATCTGAGCTTTCGCGGCTGGCACAATAGCCAAACCTGAAAGCAATACCGCCGTTCCGAGCAGAGTTTTGAGTCCTCGCATATAAGACCCCTCCTGAGGTGTCTGCGATTGCCTGTGTTGCGTGCTACGCTCTGTTGCCGTCCGGGAAACTCTGGCAACAGCATCTGTCGTAAGGATTTTGAATCCGCTTCTAAAACTCCTTCACGACGCCGGGGTTACAGTCAATCCTTTGTGAATCGACTTGACTCTAGCAGCAAGGCTCAATTCTGGGCAATAGATTTCGCGTTCTCTGTACTGCCTGTCTGTCCCGCTCCTGAGTGGTTATACACGTGATTGGGGAAAGAGTTGTGGAAAGCGAGAAAATAACGATCACCTTGCTTTCAATGATAGCCTGAAGCCTAATGAAAATTTCATCTCAAGTGGATTTTCTGGTGATGGGTGCGGGAGTAGCCGGGTTGCGCGCGGCAGTGGAACTGGCGCGCCACGGCGATGTTCTGGTGGTCACAAAGGAGTCGGTGGCCGAGTCCAATACGCACTATGCGCAGGGCGGCATCGCGGTCGCCATGGAGGGCGACCAGGACATCTCGCTGCATCTGGAAGACACCGTGAACGCGGGCGATGGGCTGGTCTATCGTCCCGCAGCCCAGGTTCTGGTGGCCGAGGGACCGGTGCGCGTGGCCGAGCTGATTGAGTGGGGCGCGAATTTTGACCGTGCAGGCGGCGATAAAGGCGGCGAGCTCCTGCGAACTCGCGAGGGCGCGCACTCCCTGGCACGCATACTGCACGCCAATGGCGATGCCACGGGAGCCGAAATCAGCCGCTCGCTGGCGGCATTTGCGTTGGCCCACAAGCGCATCCGCTTTGCCGAGTGGACTACCGTTACCAACCTGATTGTCGCCGACGGCCGTGTGATTGGGGCCGATCTGCTCAACTGCGAACGCAGGCCTCAGCGCATTCTGGACCGGGTCAGCGCCAGGTCAGTGCTGGTGGCCGCAGGCGGCGCGGGCCAGGTCTACTCCGACACGACCAACCCCGCAGTGGCCACCGGCGACGGCATCGCGCTCGCCGCACAGGCCGGTGCCGCGCTGGCCGACATGGAGTTTTATCAGTTCCACCCCACCGCGTTTTCGCTTGCCGGTGCGCCGCGTTTTCTGCTCTCCGAGGCTCTGCGCGGCGAAGGCGCAATCCTGCTGAACGATCGCGGCGAGCGCTTCATGGAGCGTTATCACCCGCTACTGGAATTGGCTCCCCGCGACATTGTGGCCCGCGCCATTACACGTGAAGGCATGGGTTCCGCGCCGGGCGAATTCCGCGTGGTGCATCTGGACATGCGTTCCGTGAAAGGCATCGACCTGCACCACCGTTTCCCCGGCATCAGCGCATTTCTGGCAAAGTATAGCCTCGATCTTGCACGAGATCTGATCCCAGTCCGTCCGGCGGCGCATTACCTGATGGGCGGCATCCGCACTGACCTGGCTGGCCGAACCAATTTGCCCGGCCTCTACGCCGCCGGAGAGGCCGCCTGCACCGGTGTCCACGGCGCCAACCGCCTGGCTTCGAACTCGCTGCTCGAAGGACTCGTCTTCGGAGCGCGCGCAGCGCAGTCGATGCTCGACGACAGCTTGCCGCAGGCACAGAATGCCGAGACGTCTCTGCCGCATCCTGAACCGCTTACAGGAGACGAGGAGGCTCGCTTGGAAGAGATCATCGTCAGGCTGCAAGCCTCCATGTGGGCCTACGCCGGGCTGCTGCGCGAGGAGCAAACGCTGCGGCTGGGCTTTGCCGCGCAAGAGGCATGCGCTGCGGATCTGGAACGGCTCGGGCAAGGTAAGCAAAGCCGGCGGCTCGCCGAGGCTCATGCAATGAGTCGAGTGGCGCGCACTATTCTGGCTTCGGCCTTGGCCCGCACCGAGAGCCGCGGCGCCCACTTCCGCAACGACTTTCCGAAGCGTGACGACGAGAGATTCCGCAAACATTCAGTGGTCGGGATCGATGGAAAGGTAGTTTTCGAGGAGTGGTGAAGCAGGGAATAGGGAATAGGGAACGGGGAATAGAAAGCGCCAGTTCCGTACAGCTTCCTGTCGCCACGTTTAGAGCGGGAATCGCAAAAGCATTCACAGACATTGACCGCGCCAGAACGATTCAGCTATTCCCTATTCCCTATTCCCTGTTTTTAACGACACCATCGCGCACACCGCCAGAATCGCCCCCATCACAGCCAGCGACAATGTGATCGGCACGTCGATCCAGCGGGCGGCGAGCATCTTCAACGCGACAAATGCCAGCATTGCGCCCAGGCCGTAGTGCAAGTACCGGAAGCGATCCAGCAGCGATGCCAGCGCGAAGTAAAGCGAGCGCAAACCGAGGATGGCCGCGATATTGGAAGTGTAGACCACGAAGGGATTGTGGCTGACGGCCAGCACGGCGGGAATGGAATCGAAGGCAAACAAAACATCGGTGACCTCGACGGCAAGGATCACAGATAGCAGTGAGCTAATTTCCGGCCGCAGGCGCTTGGCCGGTTGCAGTTTGCGAATCAAATTCCGAATGGCCGCAGGCGCTTCAGGAACTGTCACGCGATCTGGACTGCTGCTTGCGGCACCACCCCGCAAGAGCCGCCAGGCAGCATAGAGCAGAATCGCGCCGAAGGCCCAGGTAATCCAGCTGAAGCGCCGCAACAGCGTGATGCCTGCGGCAATGAACAGCGCGCGCAACACCACCGCTCCTGCCATGCCCCAGAGCAGAGCCGTGTGCTGGCGTTGCGGCGTAATGCGGAAGCCCTGAAAAATGATGAGGAAGACAAAAAGATTGTCCACGCTGAGCGAGGCTTCAATGGCGTAGCCCGCCACGAATTCGAGCGCCGGCTGGTAACCCATGGCAACGGCAACCCACGCGGCAAATCCGCTTGCAGTGATGACAAGTAAAGCCGTCCAGAGCCATGCGAAGGTTTGGGTGCGCCGCGATTCTCGCTGACGGCCGGCGAGCAGCGCGTCCGCTAGAAGCAGCACCGCAACCACCACGTGAAACCCCAGCCACCAAACCCAGGAAACGCCCGCAATCATCAATGGCCAACCTTCATAGCGGAACCAGAGTTGATCTGTTCTGAAAGCACTGATCTTCGAGTCGGCGCGACCACCAGGGAGCGGCGACCTTCCCGCGAAACCCAATAGAATAAAGTTACTCTGGTTCCGCTCTAGGGACGCCGGCCGGTCTTGTTCAGTTCGCGGTAAAAGCCCAAATCCGCGCCGCTGAGCGTCTTGACGATATAGAGAATCTGACCGTAGTGCATTCCGAAATGCTCCACCACATGGTAAATAGCCCACAGGCCGTTGCCTTTGTAACCCTGAATGTCGTACTGTGCAACCAGATCATCATGGGTGAGCCGCGACAAAACTTCCGAGGCCTCGTGCAACGTCGCGCCCAGACGATCAAGGAGCACTGAAGCCGGAATCAGCTCCCGCTCGGCAAATTCGACAGGCCGGTTTCGGTTGTCCTCTTGCCGGTTGAACGATGCCACCAGCCACTGCCGCACATTGCCGTTCAGGTGCAGCAACAGATTGCCAATGCTGTTGCAAGCCTCGTTTGGCCGCCACCAGACTTGCGCGTCCGTGAGCGGTTCAACGCATCCCCGCAGCCGCGGCCAGTATTGTTCCATGAGCGCGTGGCGAGAAGATTCAAGGAAAAGGGTAGTAACGTCCGCCTGATTGATTGTCATCGGGGAAAAGCCCTCCTAAATAGAGACTGAGCTTATCGCTGGCCGATCAGCCGTATCGTCTCCATAAACACATCGCCGTCAATCGTCAGACTTTGCGCGCTGATGTTGTTCATGGTGTCTTTGTCGGTGTGGTGGTAGCTGTCGTTGGGGCCGTAGTCCATGTCGATGATGTCGATGGACGGGACTCCGCGCCGGAGAAAGGGCAGATGGTCGTCGCTTATCTCCTCGTCGTTTTTGAAAAAGTAGCGATCGTAGCCGAACTTCTTCACAGCTTGCCGGACGACCGCGACCAGCCAGTCTGTGGATTGCGATTCGCGCAGAATGTCGAGGTCCCTGTCGCCGATCATGTCAGCCAGAATGAAGGCCTTGATTTTTCCGAGCGTTCCATCACGGGCCCATTTGGCAGCCAGGTGACGTGTGCCATAAAGCGAATCGGAGTCGGTCCAGGCGGGCTGGATTGACTCTTCGCCGTCATCGAATACCAGCCAAACTGAGTAGCCGGCTAGCGTTTTGCGGTGGGCAATCTCCGCGCGCAACTGGTCGGCGATGGCCATGAGAAGCCCGGTTGTCGAGCCGCTGTCGTTTGCGCCCACATAGTTGATGTTTTTGAGCCAGTAGTTGGTCTCGTAGTGTGTGGCCAGCACGATTACGCCGTTCTTCTTGCCGGGAAATCGCACGATGAAGTTGCGCATCGCCACTGGTCCAATGGGCGTCGATGCCGTGAACGCATCCTCTTCGAGCTGGTCGTGCCGGAAATGGCTGCGCAGAAACTCTTCGGCCTTCACGTGCCCCGGACTAGTGGGCCAGCGCGGTCCGATTGCCACAAACTGCCGCGCATATTCGAGCGCCGCAGCGCCGTTGAAGTGCGCTTGCGCGAAAACAGTGAGAGGAGTGAGTGTCACAACCATCACGGCCAGCGCCGTTACAACCTTCTTCCGAGTGGAAGAGAAACTCATTGCGCAGCCTCTTTCTTTTTGCGCCGCGACGGGTGAACCCACCACGCTACGCCAATGCCGATCAGGTAAAGCACCAGCATGGGAACGGCGTAAATGCACATGGTCCACGGGTCCGGGCTGGGGCAGATAATGGCCGCCACGACGAAGACCGCCAGAATGGCGTAGCGGATATTTCTCCAAAGAAAGCGCGGGCTGACGATTCCGAACAGAGCCAGAAAAAAGATCAACACCGGCAACTCAAAGCTGATGCCCAGGCCGAGAATGATCGACATGAAGAAGCCGGTGTACTCCTCGATGGTGACCATGGGCGTAAAGTTGTGGCCGAAATTCACAATGAGGATTTGCAGCGCGCCGGGCAGCACCCAGTAATAGCCGAAGGCCGCGCCTGACAGAAACAGTCCCACCGTGGCTGCCATGAAGGGAATCACAAACCGCCGCTCTTTCTTGTAAAGCCCTGGCGCAATGAACAGCCACACTTGGAAGAGGATGAAGGGCGAAGCCAGAATTGCGCCGCCGATCAGCGAAACCTGCAAGTCCAGGTTAAGCGGGTCCATGGGGTGAGTGAAAACCAGTGTCTTGCCAATCCGAACGAGTGGCGCCTGGATGAAACCGACGAACCGGTCGTGAAAGGCCCAGGCCGCAACAAAGCCGAGCGCAAGAAAAATAGCAGAGCGGACGATGCGTTTGCGCAGCTCGTCCAGGTGTTCCATCAGGCTCATGCCGGGTAGTTCCGCGCGTTGCGTCACGGCCGCTCGCGCCTTGCCGATTGCCTCCGCGGGATCAACCATTGGAAATCTCCGGTTCTTTGGGAGCCTTTTTCGCTCGGGTGCGCGGCTTGCGCGTGGGCTTTTCAACGCTTGCCGTTGGACTGGCCTCTTCAGTAATCGCAGAAGCGGACTCTACTTGCAACGTTGGGCTGCCCGGTCGCGATGCCGCCACAGGCTCACCCGTCGAGGGCGGCTGAATTCGCGGATACGTCTCTTCCGCCGTGGCTTCAGCTGCCGCTCCGATTGCGGGAGGATAAACGGCTTCATTGGGGTAAGGGCTTTCGATTGCAATGGATGGCGTAACTGCCGCTTCCGGAAGCGGGGAGACAGCCTCAAATGTTCCCGCAACTTGCGCCGCAGTCGCCAGCCCGCGCTGCCGCTCCTCGTCCTTCTTCCGCCTGTCGGCATCCTCGGCGCTGCGCAACTCCTCTTCCATCTGGAACTTGAAATCGTTGGAGGCCTTGCGAACCTCATACATCAACTTGCCAACCTGGCGGCCAATCTCCGGCAGCCGCCGAGGCCCGAAGACCACCAGCGCCATCACCATCAGGATCAGCGAATCCCACATCCCCAGGTTGGCAACTTCAATTGGCGGCGTTATTCCCATGAAGGCTTATGATACCTTCCCGTGCACGGGGCAAACAAACGTAAGGTCACTGGCTCGTTCTCCTGACGAAGCAGAGCTGGCCCGCTGCATTGATCGCCTAATGAAGGAGATAGGTGCGCGGCAACCGGTTTTGATTGAATTCTCTGTGAAGCTCTTGTTAAAATAGCTATCAGTGGACGGGGTCTTTGCCTGATCGGATTCTCGAACCCTATGGCATCGGGCCGCGTCCAACTAGAAGTAGGGCTTGCAACAACCCCGTAGATGGGGGCTTTTCTGAAGCGGTTGGCCGCAAGTGCTGACAGGTCTTCACCAATGCCAGTGCATTTACTGCAAGCTGGAATTGCTTTCAACATCCCCGTCCGCTGCTTCGAATTAGGAGCGAGCTGGACTGAAGGCGGAAGACGGTGAATCTGGTTCTCGACGATCTGACGGCGGCCTCGCCGGAGGCTGGCGGTGCTTGCAGCCTCGAAAACTACCTCGTGCTGCCCGACCACACCATGGACGAGCGCATTGCAAAGGCACGCGCCAAACTTGGCGCCACAACCCTCCTGCTCGGCCACCACTACCAGCGCGACGAAGTGATCCGCTTCGCCGACGCAACCGGCGACAGCTACAAGCTGTGCAGAGTGGCTGCCGCAACCGACGCGAAATACATTGTTTTCTGCGGCGTACACTTCATGGCTGAAAGCGCCGACGTGCTGGGCCGCGAGGGGCAACAGGTCATTTTGCCCGACCTGAACGCCGGCTGCTCCATGGCCGATATGGCGGAAATCTCACAGGTTGAGGCTTGCTGGGAAGCGCTCGAACGCCTTGGTCTGGCAGATGAGATCATTCCGCTCACCTACATCAACTCGACTGCGGCCATCAAGGCCTTCTGCGGTGAACGCGGCGGCCTAGTCTGCACCTCGTCCAGCACCCGCGCCGCGTTCGAATGGGCTTTCGCGCGGAACAAGCGCATTCTCTTTTTGCCCGACCAGCATCTGGGCCGCAACACCGGCTATGCCATGGGCATTCCACTCGAAGAGATGGCGGTGTGGGATCCGTGGGCTATTCAGATTGGTCCAAGCCTGGGCGGCCTGACCAGGCAGAGCCTCGACTCCAGTCGCATCCTTCTGTGGAAGGGGCATTGCGCAGTCCATCAGCGCTTTCTGCCGAGCCATGTCGATGATGTCCGCGCCAAGTATCCCGGCATCCGGGTCATCGTCCATCCCGAATGTCGCTGGGAAGTTTGCCAGAAGTCCGACGCACTTGGCTCGACAGAACAGCTGATCGCGCTGATTGAGCAGGCTCCCGCAGGCGCGATGTTTGCCGTTGGCACTGAGATTCACCTGGTCAACCGCATGGCCCGCCGCTTCGCCGACGATGGCAAAAAGGTCATTACACTCGACGATACCGGCTGCCTCTGCACTACGATGTACCGCATCAGCCCTCAACACCTTGCGTGGGTGCTGGAGAATCTGGTCGAAGGCCGTGTCGTCAACCGCATCCAGGTGAAGCCGAGCGTCAAGCGATGGGCCAGGGTTGCGCTCGACCGCATGTTGGAAGTGGGGTAAGAGCAGTGGACAGTGAGCAGTGGACAGTTTCTTATCGAGATACTAAGCTGGTCTAGTTTCTCGACTAGACGTTAAAGAGACTCATCATTCTTTTGTCCACTTTTCACTGTCCACTGATCTCTGATCCACTGTTCACTAAACACTGTTCGCGGTAAACTGTCCTCATGAAGACTTTCACTCTCGAAGAAGCGCAGTCTCTGCTCCCGGTGCTGGAGTCGCTGCTGAAGCGCGCCATTGAAAGCAAGCGGTCGGCGGAAGAGGTCGAGTCCGGCCTGACTGAGATGGCGCGTCGCATCTATCTTTCCGGCGGCATGAGAGTGGACGCGAGCAAGGTGGCAGGTCTGCGCGCTGAGATGGAGTCCCATGTGCGCTGCGTTCGCGAGAGCATCGCGGAGATTGATTCCATCGGTGTGCAGGTGAAAGACCTCGACACTGGCCTGCTCGATTTTCCCTGCCGCATCGACGACCAGGTGGTGCTGCTTTGCTGGCGCATGGGCGAGCCGGCCATTGAGCACTGGCACTCAACCGACACCGGCTTCAAAGATCGCCAGCCGGTGGATGAGCGCTTTCATCGCCGTTCCGCTTCCGGCAACCGGCCTAATTAAGTCCTGTGTACATTACTGAGCACGAAGTTCGCGCCGCGCTAACCTATGACGCGCTGATTCCCGCCATCCGTCAGGCTCTCATCGACTCATCAGCCGGCATCGTCAACCAGCCACCCCGCACCATTCTCCGCGCCGGAAATCAAGAAGGCCCGCGCAACGGCTGGTTCGCGGTCATGCCGGTTGTTGCCGGTGACGTGATGGCCGTCAAGACAGTCACCTTCTATCCCCGCAATGCGGAACTGGGTCTGCCCACCCACATGGCCATGATCGAGTTGCTCAGCCGCGCGACCGGAGAGCCGTTGGCGGTGATGGACGGGCGCCTGATCACCGAGATGCGCACCGCAGCGGTTTCGGCCGTCGCGCTTCAGGCACTGGCCTCGCCTGATGTCAGGAGCCTTGGCATTCTGGGCAGCGGCGTTCAGGCCTGCTCTCACATTGAGGCGCTCAAGCTGGTTCGCCCTGAGCTCGATGACATTCGCATCTGGAGCCGCACCGCAGCCCACGCCGAGCGTCTCGCAACTCAAACCGGAGCCAAGGCTGTCGCTATCGAAGAGGCCGCGGCCGCTGATGTTGTCCTCACAGTAACTGCTTCGCCTGCTCCTGTTCTTGAGGGCCGCTGGCTTGCGCCTCGTGCGCTGGTATTGGCCGTGGGCGCGGTGGGAGCGCAACTGCGCGAACTGGACGACCAGACGATGCAAAATGCCTGTCTCGTCGCAGAGTCGCGCCTTGCTGTCGAGCGCGAATCCGGAGACGTGCTGCTCTCCGGGGCGCGAGTCGAGGCTGAGATCGGCGAAATTCTCTCAGGCCATGCAGTCGTCCCCACAGGCCGGCGAATCGTCTTCAAATCGGTGGGCATGGCCATCGAAGACTTGGTCGCCGCCCGCCTGGTCTGGCAGGCAAGCATGGCGAAATCAAATTAACGCAGCCAGCGCAATCCGGCTCTCTGCGTTCTCCACAATAGTTTGATTCCTTCCGAAACACTTAAGGCAGATATCAGCGATTTGCTGTATTCTGATTAAAGAAGACTATCGCAGTCCAAAATCATACACTGCTCGCAGGCATCTATAGGAAAGCCTTGCGAACTGTTCTTGGAGTCTTGTGCCCGCTGGTGCGGGCGACAATCGGCTTCATTCATTCTTTCCGAAGCGGAGCGTGGCTTGTCTGCGCATGTGCCGCACTCAACCCCAATTAACCAATAAGGAGTCATTCATGCTTACTGTTGGAGAAAAGTTTCCTGCCTTTGAACTGACCGCCGTAGTCAATCTCGATCTCAAGAATGCCTTTCAAACCCTTACCGACCGGAGCTTTGATGGCAAGTGGAAGGTCTACTTCTTCTGGCCCAAGGACTTCACTTTTGTCTGTCCCACTGAGATCGCCGCCTTTGGCGCGCTGAACCCGGAGTTCGTCAGCCGAGACACGCAAATTCTCGGTGCCAGCATCGATTCGGAGTTTGTTCATTGGGCCTGGCGCAACGACCAGCCTTCGCTGAAGAGCCTTCCCTTTCCCATGCTCTCCGACATCAAGCGCGATCTCTCTGAGCAGTTGGGAATCCTTGACCTGAAAGCCGGCGTCAGCCAGCGCGCCACCTTCATCGTTGACCCCGAGAATGTAATCCGTTTTGTCTACGTTACGGATTTGTCCGTGGGCCGCGATCCGCAGGAAGTCCTGCGCGTTCTGGACGCGTTGCAAAACGGCGGACTCACTCCCTGCGGTTGGCACAAGGGCGAAGAGACCATCGTAGTCTAAAACATTTTCATTGTTGCTGAAATGTAAACATCCCACCTTGGCGATTCGCCGGGGTCCCCGCGGACAGGTCCATCGTCCGTGGGGTGGAATTCGCGCTGGTTGCGAATTGGTTAAGGTGGGATACCTATAAGTGCCGCTCCTTACCTAATGTCGTTTAATCTTTTGCATGTGTTCACCACCGCTGGTTGCGGGGGTCGCGCGGGGGCAAGGTTACGCGCATTGCTTCCACGGCGCTGCCGTGTGTATCCTACGATCCAACCTTTATTCAGGAGTAATTTCAACGTGGGAGCCATGAACGCGAAGCGAGCAAAAGGAATTCGATCGGGGTCCTTCTTCTGCGCGGCGATGCTGGCGATTGCGGTTTCCATTTGTGCGTGCCATGCTCCGCGGCGAGCGACCCTGACGCTTTCTGTCGCAGCCAGCGTCAAAGATGCGATTTTAGAGACGGAAGCCGCATATCAGCGCGATCACGCCGCCATCGAATTCCGCAACAACTTTGGCTCTTCGGGAACTTTGGCGCGGGAGATTGAGGAAGGTGCGCCTGTAGATGCATTTATCTCCGCCGCGTCAAAACCCATGGACGATCTGGAAACAAAGGGTCTGATTGCGTCCGGCACGCGGCGCAACTTGCTGCGCAACTCGCTGGTGCTGATTGCGCCTCTCGACTCTCCGCTCCGTGATTTTCAGGGCCTGGCGGATCCTTCCATCCGGCTGATCGCACTGGGAGATCCCGCCAGCGTCCCGGCAGGACAATATGGGCGGCAAACGCTGGCAGCGCTGCATCTCTTCGACCGGCTCAATAAAAAAGTTGTGATGGGAGGGGATGTTCGCCAGGTGCTTACTTACGTCGAGACAGGCAACGCGGACGCGGGCATCGTCTATGTAACCGATGCGCAATCCTCAAGCCGTGTGCGCATTGTCGCTTTCGCGCCGGATTGGTCGCACGACGCAATCGTCTATCCAGCGGCTGTCGTCAAAGCGAGCCAAAGTGGAGGAGCCACGCGCGACTTCATCGATTACCTTGGCAATCCCGAGGCTCAAGCAATTTTTGTGAAGCATGGATTTACAATGGCCACCCCGTGACGTTTCTGATCGATCCATCGCCGCTGTACATTTCGCTGGCCACGACATGCGCCGCCACGGTTGCCACTTTCTTTCTGGGATTGTTTGCAGCCAGAGTGATGGTGCAAATGCACGGCAGCCTGCGCGCCTGGATTGACGGGATACTTACGCTTCCTCTGGTTTTGCCGCCAACGGTGGTCGGCTTCTTCCTGCTGCTGACCCTCGGGCGTCAGAGCATTGTCGGCCACGCGCTGGAGCGGCTCGGCATCACGATTGTATTCTCGTGGCCCGCCACCGTGATTGCGGCAACTGTTGTGGCATTTCCGCTAATGTATCGCACCACACTGGGCGCATTCGATCAGGTGAATCCTACCTATCTTGAAGCAGCGCGCACGCTGGGAGCCTCGGAATGGGCGGTCTTCCGTAAAGTCTTATTGCCGCTTGCTGCGCCGGGCGTCATTGCCGGAACCGTTCTCGCTTTTGCGCGCGCCATGGGAGAATTCGGAGCCACCCTGATGCTCGCCGGCAACATACCCGGACGAACGCAGACCATGCCCATCGCCATTTATTCCGCTGCTGAAGACGGCGACATGCGCGGCGCGCTTTTATGGGTGATCTTGATAGTCTTGCTGTCGCTGGCAATTATTCGGCTGTTGAATAAGCAGAGCGCGCAGCGAAAGCCGGCGCACCAACAAAGTGCTCCGCGCCCAGCGCCGGTTCCCGTGCCGTTCCATGCTCACTCACGCCGGATCGACGAGGCCGCGTCTCCCGCGGCGCTTGAGATACAGGTTGAAAAGGCGCTTGAGAATTTCACTTTGCAAGTGAGCCTTCGCGCGGGCACGGGCGCGGTCGGGTTGCTGGGAGCCTCCGGTGCAGGCAAATCCATGACACTGCGCATGATCGCCGGCGTGATTGCGCCGGATAGCGGGCGTATTGTTCTCAATGGCCGCGTCTTGTATGACAGCGCGGCAAAGCACAATCTTCTCTCCGCGAAGAGAAGAATCGGCGTCGTCTTTCAGGACTACGCGCTCTTTCCGCATAAGACGGTAGCGGAGAATGTGGGCTTTGGCTTGAGCGCATTGCCTGAACAGGAGCGCCGCACGCGCGTTGACAGGCAACTCAATCTGATGCACATTGCCGAATTGGCGAACCTCTACCCGAAAGAAATCTCTGGCGGAGAGCGGCAGCGCGTGGCCATCGCGCGATGCATGGCGATAGAGCCGGATGCGCTGCTGCTCGATGAACCCTTCGCGGCGCTTGATCCGTTTTTGCGGCGGCAGATGGAAGAGCAGCTCCGCGAGACGCTCACCAACTACAACGGCGTGGTGATCTTTGTAACGCATGACATGGAAGAAGCTTTTCGCTTCTGCACCGATCTGTTGGTGCTCGACGGCGGCCGCGTAATCGCAAGCGGGCCGAAGCACGAACTCTTCGAGCGGCCTCGCACCGTGGTCGCCGCGCGGCTCACCGGCTGCAAGAATATCGTTCCAGCTCGCCGCTTGGCTGCGGATCGAATTGCTGTAGACGCATGGGACTGTGAATTAGAATCGGCGAATCCGGTTTCCGGTGCACTCACCCACCTTGGATTCCGTTCGCACCAGATCAAATTTCAGCAAGCCACTGAAGTCGAAAACACATTTCCATGCTGGCTGCTGACGACCAGCGAAGCGCCGCATGAGATGACGCTCTATCTGCGTTTGCACGCCGCGCCTCGCGCGGGAGAACCGCCGCATCTGCAAGCCGACGTGCCAAAAGAACTTTGGCGCACGTTGAACAAGCAGCCTCAGCCGTGGCGGATTACGCTCGATCCTGCGCGGCTGCTACTCCTTGAGGGATAACGAATCGGCCGCCTCTTTGCGAATGCGATTGCGCAGGTGAGGCAGCGCCACGGCGCAATTCCGCCGGACTGCGATCAGCTCGGCCACGATGGAGATGGCTATTTCTTCTGGCGTACCCGCGTTGATCTCCAGGCCAATTGGAGCGAAGATGCGCATTAAACTCTCCCGTGCAACGCCTTCCGTTTCGAGTTTTTGAAACAGCGAAACCACCTTGCGGCCCGAGCCGATCATGCCGATGTAATGCGCGGGCGTATTGAGCGCCCAGCGAAGAACACGAATATCGTGACGATGGCCGCGTGTGACGATAGCTATGTAGGAGTCGGCACTGGGCGCGAGTTTAGACAGGGTCGCATCCAAATCGCCGGCATGAATATCGCGAGCATCGGGAAATCTTTCGCGATTGGCAAAAGGTTCCCGATCGTCGGCCACGACCACCTCAAAACCGGCCAGCATGGCTGCTTTATATAGGCTCAGCCCTACGTGGCCTCCGCCGAAGATATACAGCACAGGTGCGGGAATCAGCGGCTCAATGAATACCTGGGTCGATCCACCGCATACCAGCCCATTTTGATCATCAGGAGTCTGATCCATATTGAAGGTCAAGGTTTTCGCCTTCTCGTCTTTCATCGATTCCATCGCACTCTCCCGAACTTCGGATTCCATGCGGCCGCCGCCGACCGTTCCCATGATCGAGCCGTCTTCGCGCACCAGCATCTTCGCGGCCACCACCGGAGGAACGGAGCCGCTGACATTGACGATGGTGGCCAGCGCCGCGCGTTTTCCCTCGCACCTTAATTTACAGATTTCTTCATAGATTCCCATGTCATTCCAACTTCCTATGGAGCAGCAATCAAGCGTCCTCAACGCCATCGCGCTAATGGAACGAGAAACAAACGAATCAGTTCAATCCGTCTGCGTCAGCTCATCATAACTTTCCAGCCTCGTCAGCAAGCTAGGCGCAGGGTTTCGCAGGCGTGTCCGAATCCCCATTAACGACGCTGGCGAGAGTTGTTCCCAGTCGCGTCTCTACGGCGAGAGCCACTGCCTTTACCGTGGTCATTCGCCTTTGCGCAGCTTCAAGCGCCGGCGGGTCATCGCTGAATCGTCTGAGAGCGACCTCGAACTTCTGCTCAATCGTAACCGGACGCTCGCCGCTCATCAATTTGTCAGCGAGATAGACAATCGCGCTTTCGTCGATGCGGCCGCCGAAATCCAAATCAGTATGCGAGGCGACCACCGTTGCAACCTGCGGAAAATCCATCGATCTCAAACTCGCTGCGCCAACACTGGCGTGTTCCGCCTCGCCCTTTGCGAGATCGTGCAGCAGCGCTCCGGCCCGCACCAAATCCTGATTCAGCGATAGGCCGCTGTGCGTCAGCGCAGCTGCAATTCGTTGCGCTACCCCGGCTACCAATCGCGAGTGGCGAACGATAGCCGGCTCGACGGCGTGGACAGCGAGAATTGCTTCGCACTCGGCGCGTGTGGGAATCTCGCGCGACGAGGCCAGTGCACGCAGTTCGTCATATTCGGCGGGAGTGTTCATGTCCATGTGGATGGCCTGGTCCGCGACGGGCAGGTCAATAGCCTCGTTCTCGTACCGCGCCAGCAGCTCGGAGAGAGGACCGGCTGCGTCCTTCTCAGCCGTGTCAACCAGAATCTTGCGTGCAATCAGCGGAGGATGCCCGCGACGTCCCTCAAAAACCGGGTACACAATGCCTGCTCCGCGCAACACGAAAGCCGCCGCTAAATGACGAATCGTATTGGGCCGCACCAGCGGAATGTCCGCAGGCAACACGAAAGCCGCCTCAGCACTTTCGGACAGTGCGCGGCTTCCTGCCACAACCGACGAAAACATTCCCAGCTCAAAGTCCAGGTTGTGCACACATCGCGCGCCTGCCCGCTCGGCCAAAGTCTGCAACTCATCCGCGCGATGGCCCAGAACAGCAATTACATCCGTAACGCCCGCGGCGCGGAACGCGCCAATGCATCTCCCCAATGCGGTGCTGCCGCCCAGCGGAAGCAAAGGCTTGAACTCCGCCATGCGCGAGGAGTAGCCCGCTGCCAAAACGATAGCGGCCAAGCGGCCTTCACCTCCGTCAGCTCCAACGGGTTGGCTCGCTGAACTCATTTGCGTTCTCCGCCACTAGCTCCTTCAGTTCGTCCACGCTCTCCATCAAGATAGTACCGTGAATTCTTTTCGGCTAGTGTACGGCTCATCTCAACATAAAGAACAAGGATAAAGTCAACCGCGGCCCTCTCCAACTCCGCTCTGAAGACAGGATGCGCTTTTAGGCGATTTCTGAAACACAGGGCCATCCCTTACCCCGAAAGCCCGTCACGATAAACTGCAAATGAGGAAGCAGTTTTGAGCGATACGGAACCAGTAGAGCCGGTGGACGCGGTCGAAGCTGCCGCTGAAGTGGAGTTGGGCGTACCCTCCGGCGTCTCTCACGCGTGGAGGGCGCTGCGCCATCGCAACTTTCGGTTGTTTTTTGGCGGCCAAACCATATCACTCATCGGCACTTGGATGACGCGCGTGGCCACCGGCTGGCTGGTCTATAGGCTCACTGGCTCGGCCCTCCTGCTGGGCACGGTCAGCTTTGCTGGGCAGATTCCCACCTTTCTGCTTGCGCCCTTTGCCGGCGTGTGGGTAGACCGGCTTGACCGCCGTCAGGTGCTGGTGTGGACCCAGACTCTATCCATGGTCCAGTCGCTGACTCTTGCCGCGTTGACGCTTACCGGTCACATTACGATTCCGCTGTTGCTGGCCTTGAGCGTGATGCAGGGTATGGTCAACGCCTTCGACATGCCGGGCCGCCAATCTTTCATGATCAAGATGGTGGACGACAAGCGCGACCTGCAGAACGCCATCGCCATCAACTCGTCAATGGTGAACATGGCGCGGCTGATCGGCCCGTCGCTGGCTGGCATGTTGATAGCGGTTTCCAGCGAGGGATGGTGCTTTCTGGTTGACGGCATCAGCTACCTCGCGGTGATTGCGTCCCTGCTGATGATGCGTGTTCATACGCCGGTGGCGAATCGCGTGGCCACGTCAATGATCGCCGAATTGAAGGCCGGGTGGACGTATGTTTCGGAATTTTTGCCCATCCGCACGATCCTGATGCTCTTTGCCGTGGTAAGCCTGATGGGAATGCCGTTTGTGGTGCTCATGCCCATCTTCGCCGCACGTGTGCTGCACGGCGGACCACATACCCTAGGATTCCTGATGGGCTCGATGGGACTGGGCGCGCTGGTTTCGGCGCTATCGCTCGCTGCGCGCAGAAACGTGCGCGGGCTGGTGAGGATGATTCCCGTCGCCGCGGCCGTCTTCGGTCTGGGACTGATCGGCTTCGGACTCTCGCACTTCTTCTGGCTCTCGATGGTGATGGTGTTCCTCGCCGGCATGGGCATGATGCAGGGCATGGCCGCAAGCAACACCGTCATTCAAACCATTGTCACCGACGAGAAGCGCGGCCGCGTGATGAGTTACTACACGATGGCCTTCATGGGCATGGCGCCCTTTGGCAGCCTGCTGGCCGGAACCATGGCACATGCCACGGGTGCGCCATTGACGGTAATAATGAACGGCTCCGTTGTCTTGTTGGGCGCGGCATGGTTTACCACGCGGCTGCCGGAGCTGCGGCGCCAGATTCGACCTATCTACCAGGAGATGGGTATTCTGCCGGCAAAGGAAGGTATTCAGCAATGAGCGACGAAAAAGCCGTTCTCAAACTCGATGCGCGCCACACGGCCATCGTGGTGATCGATTTGCAAAAAGGAATCGTTGGAAGGCAGGGCGCGCCGTATCCGCAGACTGACGTGGTGGCGAATTGCGCGCGACTGCTCTCCGCCGCCCGTGTCGCGGGAGCGCAGCCCGTGCTGGTGCATGTCGGCGGCTCGCCTGATGGCGCTGACCGGCCGCACACCGCAACCGACCAGACATGGAAGTCGACCGGCCCGATGCCGCCCGATTGGAGTGAGTTGATTCCTGAACTCGACCGCCAGCCTGCGGACATCGTGGTTCTGAAGCGCCAGTGGGGCGCTTTTTACGGCACCGATCTCGACCTGCACCTGCGCCGTCGCGGACTGACCACCATCGTCCTTTGCGGTATCGCCACCGAGTTCGGCGTGGAGAGCACGGCACGCGACGGTTACGAGCACGGCTACGAACTCATCTTCGCCGAAGATGCGATGACCGGGGTAACGGCCGAAAGCCATTCGAACAGCGTGGAGCGCATCTTTCCGCGCCTGGGACGAGTGCGCTCGACCGATGCGGTCGTAACGGCGCTCAGCTAAGAACGATCGCCGCCTTGCCAGTTGGTCTTGATAGGCCGTCAAAGCTGGTACATCGGATACCCCCACCCATATTTTGTAGGGAAATTCCTTGTTTTCATGAGTTTACGTGATGGGTTGCGCTGTAAAATCCTCATAACAAAGAAGTTCCCTGCAAAATCCTCCAGGATAAGGGGTTACGGGAAGTTTCGACCACTGTTGGCCGCCTCCGGCTGAACGGCGGCGCGAAGAGGACGTGCCGGACGATGATTTGAAACAAGACTTCCGGGATCATTGTGCGACGAAGTGGGGAAATAATCTGCAAGGGACTGGCCGTTCAGGCGGGCGGCGCTTGCGCGCCACGTGGTCAGTGGTAATCCGCCCTTTCCGCGATGACGCTGCTGAAAGGGCGGGCCACCTGTCGGCGCCAACCAACTCAGTCGTGTTAAAAGGCCCTAGCTCCAGGTGCGGATGCCGATCACTCCCCACCATGCGAGGTACAGGGCGGCAATCAGCAGCGCCGCCGTTACCACCGTCGAATACCAGCGGACGCTCCGGCGTATCTCCTTTTTCCGCGCCCGCCATACAGCGACGGCGCTGGCTAAAGAAGTTGCGGCAAAGATCAGCGTGAGGAAGAAGAGACCAAAGGACCAGATCGTCAGGTTCCCCAGGCGCACAAGGGCGTCATTGCCAGCCTGCATAAAGACGCCGACGAACGCCGCCAGGCTGAGCACGGCAATCAGCGGCCAGAGGCGCATGGCGCGCTCGGCTGGACGGCGACGCTTCTTGAAGAAGCCGCCAACCATCCAAAACGGCGCGTAGAGCACGATGGAGATGACCGCAAGCACGAACCACGCCACCAGAACGATCTCGGCAATGGCGCGGAATGTGGGGATGCGCTTCAGGGTTCCGCCAAGGAATATGAACCGGCCCTCGGCATTGGGCGTCAGTAGGGCCATCGTGGCTACCGGTTCTGGATGGTCCTTCTTGGGCGGCAGATAGCGGAATTGCGCGCTGTTGACTGGCGCACCCGTGGGCTTGTTGATACCTCCGAGACCAGTGATCAGCAGGTTTCCCCCGCCAAAGCTCACGCGCTGCAATCCCAGCAAGCGTGCCAGAAATTGTTGCATCTGATTGCGCGGCGCATCCGGCTGGTACCAACCAGCGTACTCCTGGGCGTTGGCGGGAAGTTGTCCCGCTGCAGGCACCGGCGGTCGCGTGAGGTTCCTGGTGATGTAGGCGCGAATCGCGTCGCCGATCTTGCCGAAGGCCTCGCCGTTGGCGGAGTTGATGCTGTAGAAATAGCCTACGCCGTACTCCGGCATATACGACATATCGGTAATTCCGCCGTTCACGCCGCCATTGTGGCCGTGGTACTCAAAGCCATCGTGAAAGCTGGTGTAATTGCTCAAGCCGTAACCGGCTTTGAGGTCCTGCTGCGCTTCCCATGTGCGGGTAGGGGTTTCCATGCGGTCGATAGATGCTGCGGGCATCACCTGCACGCCAGCAACAGCGCCGCGATTCAAATAGAACTGAAGATACGCAGCCATATCTTTGGCGCTGGCGTTGATGGCTCCGGCGGGACGAAGCAGGATGTTCCAGTAGGGATAGGGCGTCTTGCCGTCATTGTGGTAGAGGGTTGTCAGTTGCGGTGAGGGCTGCTCGAAATAGGTGGCTGTCTTCATGCCGATAGGCAGAAAGAAGTTCTGCGTCACGTAATCCTCAAAACGCTGCCCGGTGATCTTCTCCACAATATATGCCGCAACCGGAGGCCCGGAGTTGCAATAGGCCATGCGCGTGCCCGGACGCCAGCGGGAGATGCGCGAATGGTGGTAATAATCGAGGCCTTCGCGCAAAGTCATGCCCTTCGCGTCTTTGGCATATTCGGGCAGGTGCATGTCATCCCAGCCTGTAGTGTGTTCCAGCAGGTCAACCACACGCACCGGGTCGGTGGCTTCCCAGCGATTCTCAAACCCTACCTCAGGGACGAGCTTGTGCACCGGGTCCTGGAGCGATAGCTTGCCTTCATTCGCCAGCTTGAGGATGGCGAGCGAAGCGAAGGCTTTCGAGGTGGAGCCAATGCGAAAGAGCGTTTCCTCAGTGACAGCCTGGTTTGCGGCCACATTGGATTTGCCCAGTCCCGCGACCCACTCGGGACCATCGCGATGCACAATAGCGACGGAGACTCCGGGTGTATGTGTATCTGCGAGGATTTTGTCCAACTGCTGGCGCAACTCGGCGATGGATTGCGCGGGCTTGGGCGTTTCATCCTTCTTGTTCTGAGCCAAGCCGATGGTTGCCTGTAAGCAAAAGACGAGTACGAGAAGAACGGGCTTCAAGCTTTGACCCAGCATCCTCTTCTTCATTTACGATCTCCGTGCATGGTTGGCGTTGTTTGCACGTAATAGTAACACTCATCCGGGGCCTGTTAAGTGCAAGTCTCGGTTGGTGCAAATCGCGTTACCCAGCCTGGCCCACAATCGCGTCGATGCGAGCCAACTCGTCCGCGCTGAAGTTCAGGTTCGCGAGCGCGGCCACGTTCTGTTCAATCTGCTCTACGCGGCTGGCTCCAATCAGCGCCGAAGTAATGCGCCCATCGCGCAACACCCAGGCCAGCGCCATCTGCGCCAGCGACTGCCCGCGCTGCGCGGCCAGCTCGTTGAGCGCACGAATCCGGGCGAGACGGTCTTCGCTGATGTCGCTCTCCTTGAGGAAGACAGCTTTGGTTGCGCGCGAGTCTGACGGAATGCCGTGCAGATAGCGGTCGGTCAGCATTCCCTGCGCCAGCGGAGTAAACGCGATGGCGCCCACGCCCTCCTTGCCCAATACATCGAGTAGGCCTTGCTCCGCCGTGCGAACAAACATCGAATACTTGGGCTGATGAATCAGGCAGGGAGTTCCCAGCTCGCGCAGAATCTTGATCGCTGCCGCGGCCTGCGTTGCGCTGTAATTCGAGATGCCGGCGTAGAGCGCCTTGCCCGAACGCACTGCATGGTCGAGCGCGCCCATGGTCTCTTCAACGGGAGTCTCAGGATCGGGCCGATGGGAGTAGAAAATATCCACATATTCCAGCCCCAGGCGCTTCAGGCTTTGGTCCAGACTGGCGAGCAGGTATTTGCGCGAGCCCCACTCTCCGTAAGGGCCGGGCCACATATCGTAACCGGCTTTGGAACTGATGATCATCTCGTCGCGATAGGCCGCAAAGTCCATGCGCAGAATCTGGCCAAAGTTTGTCTCCGCGCTGCCGTAAGGCGGGCCGTAGTTGTTAGCCAGGTCAAAGTGCGTAATGCCCAGGTCGAAGGCCCGGCGCACCATGGCGCGGCCATTCTCAAAGCGGTCAGCGCCGCCAAAGTTGTGCCACAGACCCAGGGAAATGGCCGGCAGGCGCACGCCGCTCCGGCCCGAACGGCGATATTGCATGGTGTCATAGCGTTGTTCGCTTGCGAGATGCAAAGGGATTCTCCTTGTTTGGAACGATTTCGTTGAATGATTTTTGACTTTACCGCAAAGTCCTGACGAACATGAGAGCGAAGTTTGCCAGTTGGTTAAGAAGCAGAAGCGAAACCAGTGCGCCAACGATAATCACCGTTCGTTTTGCGCTGCCGAACTCCCGATCGTCGGTCTTGATCCGCCCGAATCTCACCCACCAGCGAATCGCCATCGCCGGGGTAGCAAAGACGAGAAAATAGTAGCCCACAATGCCAAGCCAACCCGCGAAAGGAACGAATATCAGGACTAAAAAAACCGGAACGGACACGCCCATGACCTTCAGATAGCTGGCGTCGCTGCAGGCCTGGTTCACCCTGGCCATGATGTCCGCTGCTGCTTCAGCCGCTCCGGGGTCGATGGCAGCCGAGCAGAAGCGGCATTGCTGCGCTGATGTGTCTATGGTCTCCTTGCAATTCGGGCACTGAAAGACTCTTGCTTGAGTAGAGAGGCTTACACTTTCAAACATCCTTAATTCCTCGTTCCAAAGCTCGAATTAGAGACCCTTAGCCGGGCCCAAATGCCTTCATTTCCAAGCAAGAATACACCCTGCTCCTCACCGGCGTCTTGAGGCGCCGCGTAGGTAACATTTGGGTTGTCCGGCGTAAAACTCTGATAAAGCTGTTGCATCCTGAAGGTAACAGCTATAAGATGCGTCAGACGAGGCCCATGTCCTATTCCGCTACCATCTCGATTTCTGCTCCGCCCGCCCCGGTCAGCCCGCGGCTGCGCCTGGCCAATATAGGCAAGCTTTGCATAGCCATCCAGGCCGGGTCGCCGGAGGAGCTAATCAAGCGGGCGGCGGCGGCGCTGCCTGAGTCCAGGCTCCTCGAGTTCCGGCTGGATTCGCTCCCCAAGCCGGCCTCTGCGCTGCCCGCAGTGAAGCAGTTTTTGGCCGCTCATCGTGATGCAACGGTCATCGCCACCTGCCGGCGCAAGCAGTTTGGCGGGCAATTTCTGGGGCCTTTGAAAGCGGAGTTGGAGTTGCTTTTGCAGGCCGCCGAGTCTGGCTGCCAGATCGTCGATCTTGAGCTCGAGTCAGCCGAGGGAGCTACTCACAAGCAAATGGACGAACTGCGCGCCAATTTGCGCGCGGCGGGCGCGGCATTGCTGGTCAGCTTTCACGACTTTTCGCGCACCAGGGACTTGGAAGAGGTGGCCGAGCGCATCGAGGCCTTCCAGCCCGATCTCGTCAAGATAGTTTCCACCGCGCATTCTCTGGCCAACAACCTGGCTGTCCTGAAGTTGATCGAAGCCCGGTCCCGCTCCTCCGAGATCGTAGCCATCGCCATGGGTGAAGAAGGCCTGCTGAGCCGCGTGCTGGGTCCGCGCGCCGGCGCGGCCTTCACTTTTGCCTCGGTCTCCGACGGCCTGGAAAACGATTCCGCGCTGGCGACCGCTTCCGGCCAGCTCACCGCCCGTACCATGCGCGACCTCTACCGCGTCGAGCAACTGGATCAGGCGACACGCATCTTCGGCGTGGCCGGCAACCCCGTCGCCCACTCGCTTTCGCCGCTCATGCACAACGCCGCTTTCCGCCGCGAAAACGTGAACGCCATCCTCGTGCCGCTGAAGGTACACAAGCTTTCTGACTTGATTGCGCTCGCGCGCGACCTGCCTTTGGCGGGCGCTTCCGTCACCATGCCCCTCAAAGAGGAGATCCTGCCGCATCTGGCTAATACCGATTCGCTTACCGCCCGTATCGGCGCCTGCAACACCCTGCGAACCGGCGCCGACGGCAACCTCTATGGATTCAACACCGATGTGGCTGGAGTGGTCCGTCCGCTCGAAAAACGGCTGAAACTGCCCGGCGCGCGCATCGCCGTCCTCGGCGCGGGCGGCGCGGCCAGGGCCGCCGTCTTTGGCCTCGTTGCCCAGGGCGCTGAGGTCGTTGTCGTCAACCGCACCCACGAAGCTGCCGTGAAACTCGCTCGCCAGGCAAAGGCCAAGTCGCTCAAGCACGAACTCTTCGCCAAAAGCCACTTTGACGTGCTCATCAACGCGACCCCTTGCGGCATGGCGGGCAACAAGCAATTGCTGCCGATTGAAGAGAACGAGCTGAATGCCAGCCTGGTCTTCGATATGGTTTACAACCCGCTGGAAACGCCGCTCCTCAAGCTGGCGAAAAACCGCGGCATTCCGACCATCAGCGGCATGGAAATGTTCGTCCAGCAAGGCGCCCGCCAATTCGAAATCTGGACTGGCAAGCCCGCTCCCGAAGCCGAAATGCTGCGCGTGGTTGAGTTGGAGTTGCGCCGGCGAGGGTGAAGGCGGGAGTCGGCCAATGACTCCGCATTTCAAAAACCAGGCTCGTGCCCGTGATTTCCCTGAACTTTCAGAGGCCCGCCACAAGACTGATTCTGGGCTTCCTCCCGCGTTTTGTTGTGTCCCGTCTATCTGTCAATTTCTTCAGTTCTAACTCAAGCGATTTGAATTCGAGACAATAAAGGTCGTGGCCATCCCTTCTCTTTTCCTTACGGCTCACGATATCGAAACCCATCTCTGCCAGGTGGTGGGCAACTTTTGGATTTGCTGAAAGCGCATAAACTTTGATCTCGCCTTTTTCAGCCGCCGCCGGCTCGCATAGCCCCAGAATGCATTCCGCGAGTCTTTCGATAACCGCATACAACGCAAAACTATTTGAAGTATCATCGGCGAACAGGTGCTTCGGAACAACAAGGCTTTCAATATAGATAGCCTTTACTTTTGTTTTCTCATCGGGTCCGAAGAGACAGTCTCCCAACATTTCCCGCTCTAGTAACTCGCCACTTAGAAACCTCTTCATGGTATTCGGTTTCAACGGAAGTATATCGAGGTTTCCAACGTTGGCGTCGTCGCCTCGTTTCACCACATAGAATCCATTCTTATTGGCTATAAACCAATCGAGCATAACTCTCTCGGGAATAACATCATAGCCGCCATAGACTATTACCGCCTGCTTTGCTGCCCACTTGACATCATTCAAGCTGGCCGGCACTACCTTATACAATAACTCGTTCAGTGGCTTGGGGTCTTCCACGCCGCCCCGTCCTCCACGCTTCAAGAAAAAGTAGTAACAAGCTGCCAACCCAACTAATAGGTCAAAAACCAAAAGTGGGATCAGAAACTTCTGTACTAATTCAAGGCGCAAATTCAGAACAGCCTGAAATGCGGCGAGAGCCGAGACGATGGCAACGTTAAGCCCGCCCACTGAAAGGACGAGTGCCACGCCCTTTCTTTTGATCCACACCTCCAACTCTGCCAGGAGATTCATTTGTCCCCCTTGTTGTTGGGGTCTGTTAACACTACTGGGGCGCCAACCGCCCCAGTAGTGTTAACAGACCCTGGACTCCTCATCAAAATAGCACACCTTTATCCTGATCCCGAATACTCCGTGTCGCCCACTCTTGCAACCAACCAAAGACAGAGGGGCTAAGCCGCAACCCTGGCATAAGCCGGGCAGAAAGAAGGATTCTGGCCTTGTCTTTCTTGCGCCAAAGGTGGGAAACACCAGCCCCGAACTCTGCGCAAGTCACGAAATCCGCAAGTGATAGCTCGCTTACCGGGTCTTTTTCACTGTCTTGCCAGGCTTGGCTTTTCCGCCCTCTCCGTGGCTGATGGGGATGGGACCCAGGTCAGCGCCGGTGCGGCGGACTTGTGTATCGACCATTGTGTAAGTAATGGTGCGCGGCGACGCGGGGCGTGTGATGCCTGTCTCCGGGTCGATTGTCATATTTGGGCCGCTCGGGATCAGGAAGCTGAAAACCGGCGCGTTGTCGCCGGAGCCGGGCGTGACCCGCACCGGTAAATAACCCTGAATGGGATGCAGCCGGAAGGCCGTCTCATAGCGATGATGCCGGATGCTCCATGTAAAGACGCGCACCTGGTCAAAGTCGAAAGGCAGTCCGGCCCCTGGCGGAGCAAGCACGGTCACGTACTGCGGAACCTCGTGGTCCGGTGTAGTGGCATCGGGGTCGTGAATCTTGTTCAGCACGTAAGCGCCCACATACTTCTGGCCCTCGCCATAAGTGCCAATCTCGTCGGGCACATCCACATCCATGCGGCCGGCCAGCAGCCAGCCGGCGTGGCCCTGCGCGTCACGCACCAGCCACCAGTCTTCCAGCACCGGTGGTTCGGCATCGGGCAACCCGGGAATATGCGTCGCGCCTGAAGTAGCTGTCTTTAATCCAGGTCCTTGTGCGGGAGCTTTTGTCGCCTGTCCCGTCCCCGGCGTCGCCTTGGGCGTCCGCTCCGCCACGGGAGCAACCTTGGGAACCGTGGCGCGCGCCAGAAGCTGAATCTTCGCATTCGCTGCCAGCAGATAGAACCGCTCCGCCTCCCGGCCGGGCGTCAGATGCAGGTAGATGTCGTCGCGCACCACACCGGTGGCCACCACCGGGTCTGCCTTGTGCTGTACGCCAAGCTGATCAAAAGCCTTGAAGGCCTTGGCGTCGATTACCGCGTGCTCCTCAATCCAGCCGATCTCGTTCTTCTCTGTCTTAACCTTGAGAAAGCGGCGGCCATGCTCCAGCACCTGCAGCGGCTGGCCGTTGGTCACCTCGGCCACGCGGTTCGAGACGGCGGCCACACGGTCATGCAGGTACATCTGCCGCGCTGAAACGTAAACCGTCTCGTGCGTCTCGCGAAGAAGACGTTTGCACCCGGAAGAAGCTGTCAGCAAAGACGCGAGAAGCAGCGTTATCGCGGGAGCCCTAAAGCCCCGCGCAAAGCGGACAAATGAGGTGGAAGATTGCGTAAACACAGCCAGTGGCGATCACCTTGAGAATAGCACTGAGCAGCAGGGGCAAGAACTAGGGAATAGGGAATAGGGAACAGGCACCCATTCGAGGGAAGCGCTAATTAGCCTTCAGTCACAGACAACAGACTCCTGCTCTACTTTGGTACGGCGACAATGGCGAACGGGCCGGTCCCGGTCGAGCCGGTCGCTGACGTGTCCAGTTGGCCGGTAGTGGTGGTGTCAAAGGTGAAAGCGTTGAAGTCCGGATTACCCTGACTATTCACCACCATCACGAAGTCTCCTGTCGAGTCCTCGGCCATGCCGTCCGGCGCATCGCCGGTAGCAACAGTGCTACTTTGCAGCGTCAGCGTGGGGGTAGATGCGTTTAACAGAAACGCAGTGACTATTCCGGCCGAGGTTCCTTGCCAATTGGCGACATATACATAGCCGTTCGAGGCAGCCAGAATGGCGCGCGGGGTGCTTCCGCCGCTCGCATACGGCACCGATGCCGCATAACTGATTTCATTCACAGATCCGGCGTTAATTGTAAATACGCGCAAAGCGCCTGAGTCGCCGGTCGTGGAACCGGGAAAAGCATCCGTTTCTCCGACGTATAGGAAGCCGTTCGATGGATCGATGGCTACTGACTTCGCTGTAGCTGTGCCCGCAGGTCCATAAGGCCTAATGGTATTGCCCGAAGGGATCGCGATCGGGGCCGAATTGTTCGCATTAAATGAAAATACTTGGGTACCGTAAGTCGCTCCAAGAGCCACCGCGATAATTGGGTTCGTCGAGCCGCTCGGCGATATCGCCATCCCGCCCGGCTGAACCGCGCTGGCGCTTGCTAAGTTTATATCCGACTGTATCGAGCGGCTTGTGTCTTGGGTGCCTGAAGTCGTGATGGGGTAAGCATAGAGAATCCCCGATAATGAGGCATCCAGCAACCATTTGCCTGAAGGGTCCACCTGAAGAGCGTTAGCTGCCGTGTCGACAAAGATCGGGCTGCCTTGCGTCAGTGATCCGTTGCTTGAGATTTTGTAAGGGGTAATACCGGCCGATGAAGCCACCCAGAGATAGCTGCCCGCGGGGTCGACGGCCATGGCGGAAGGGAGGGTCACAGTGTAAGAGCTGCCAGAAATCAGAGAAAGTGCGCCAGACTTGACGGTATAGCCGGCGACTGAGTTGCTGCCCAGAATATAGAAATTACCGCTGGCGCCGCTCGCGCTGGAGCAATTGTTCGTGGTGGAAGTCGTCACATCCACGCAAACAGAGGTAGTCTGCGAAACGCTGCCCGAGGTGCCGGTAACCGTAAGCGTGTAGTCGCCAAGGGTTGTGCCACTTTGGGTGGTCGCGGCCAGCGTGACGGATTGCGCAGAGGAACTGCTGCTGAAGGCAACCGATGACGAAGAAAGGCCGCAGTTGGTAGGGTTCACAGCGCCCGAGGGTGAGGTCACCGCGCAAACAAGCGACACCGTCCCGGTAAATGAACTCGATGGCGTCACGCTAACGGTCGTAGTGTTGCCGCTGGTGGCTCCCGGAGCTACAAGGATGTTCCCGCCATTCGTGAGCGTAAAGCTGGTGCTGCCGCTGCTCGGCGCCTGCCAGAAATCTCCGCAACCTGCCAAACCTGCCACCAACGGCGCAGCCGCCAGCAACAACCATGCCCACTTTCCCATCTTCATCGCCGCTCCTCTAGCGCCGTATTCAGCAGCCTGCTCTCAGGTTACCGCCTCGCCGCGCACCTTGTCTCGCTGCCGCACACTGCTGCGTGCGCACCAAGCCCATTATGGAAGTAGACGCAATCCGGCGGGAATTCGCTTATCGGTCGCGTGGGGCCGCCAGCCTTGACTGCAGGCCCAGCACACAACCCCACTCGCCGCCTCTCTGCGCCCAAGCTGTTAAATTCTAAGCAGGATTGTGCCCATTTCGACCCTCATGCACCCCTGCCGGGGCGCGCACCCAAAGGAAATTCATCTATGTTTCACACCACTGAAGACCTCCGCATCAAATGGACCAGAGTCGTCCTCCCTCCTGTATTCCTTGAGGAAGAGCGCCCCGTCAGCGAGGCGGCCTCGGCCACCATCTTCGACGCCCGCAGCGAAATCTCCGCCATCCTCAACGGCCAGGACACGCGGCTGCTGGTTATCGCTGGCCCCTGCTCCATTCACGACACCAAGGCCGCGCGCGAGTACGCCGCCCTGCTGAAATCCGCAATTGACGAGTTCTCCGCCGACCTCCGCATCTTCATGCGCGTCTACTTTGAGAAGCCCCGCACCATCGTCGGCTGGAAGGGGCTCATCAACGATCCCTATCTCGACCAGTCCTACAAGATCAACGATGGCCTCCGCCTGGCGCGCCATCTGCTGCTCGACCTGGCCGAGATGGGCGTGCCCGCCGGTACCGAATTCCTTGACATGATTTCGCCCCAGTACATCGCCGGCCTAGTCAGTTGGGGAGCCATCGGCGCGCGCACCACCGAAAGCCAGGTCCATCGCCAACTGGTCAGCGGAGTCAGTTGCCCGGTGGGCTTCAAAAACGGCACTTCGGGCAACGTGCAGATTGCCATTGACGCGGTGCTCTCCGCGGCTTGCTCCCACACCTTTTTGGGACACACCAAATTTGGCCAGTCCGCTATCTTCGTCACTACGGGAAATCCTGACTGCCACATCATCCTGCGCGGCGGCCGCAAGACGGTGAACTACACGGCAGAGAGCGTGGCCCAGGCCGCGGCTCTGATGGAAAAAGCCGGCCTGCCTCCGCGCATTATGATCGACTTCT
Organism: Occallatibacter sp.; assembly: GCA_049517315.1. GTDB lineage: Bacteria > Acidobacteriota > Terriglobia > Terriglobales > Acidobacteriaceae > Telmatobacter. The sequence continues at coordinate 45,183 of JBEKSE010000030.1, forward strand.
CGCACGCCAACAGCGACAAAGACTATCGCCGCCAGGGTATCGTCTGCCGCGATGTCGCCGGACAGATCGCCGGCAGCAACGGCCAGGGCGATAAGCGCATTATCGGCGTAATGATCGAGAGCAATCTGGTCGCCGGCTCGCAAAGGCTCGACAAACTTGCGGAGGGCCAGCCGCTTGTTTACGGCCAGAGCGTCACCGACGGCTGCATCGACTGGAAGGAAACTCACGCGCTGTTAGCCGAGTTAGCCGCCGCCGTTCGCGCCCGGCGCGGCGCTTAATTCCCATCCATACAAAGGCAGGTGGCTCGCTCATCAGTCCCGAAGAATCACTCAGAGCCATGAGAATCTGTGCCTCGTTCATCGCGGCCCTATTGTCAAGTTCCATGACATGCTTTAAACCTCGTTATCAGGAGATCCTTTACAGGTCAGCAGTTCAGCGGGGAGCGTTCCACTGCATTGGAACGCTCCCCGCTGAGGTCGATCTCCTGCACCAGGGTGCGGCAGAAATAGACCAGAACGCGCTGGTCGATGCGTTCGATCCGGACCGGAATTCGACAAATCGTGCAGGAATTCTTTCAACGCCCACCCCTACTTGGGATCTCCGGTATGGACCTGCGTTTGCTTTGCGTTCAGAATCTCGTGCATGACGATCATCAAAACTTCAACTACCTATTTGGCCTGCGCCAGCCCCGCAACAACTGCGGCAATTTTATCGAGTATCTGGTTCCAGCCCTCGAGTTGCCCGCTATTCGTCGCGCTCTCCATGGGTTCATTTCCGATGAAGGTGAGTTTCGTCTGCCCGTTTCCAAGATCCTCAAAGATGGTCACGTCGTACGCACCGTCTATAGCCTCATGTTCTATTCCTAATTGCGCAGGCTCGATCTTGTTTCCCTGCGGGTCGGAAAAGTACATGGAGGAAACGATCTTCTCGTGCGGAACAATCTCATGGTATTCACCAGCATTCCAGAAATCCTGTCCATCCGGCGTTCTCATGCAGCAGAGAAATTTTCCGCCCACGCGAAAATCAATTTTGCAAACGGGCGCAGTGAAACCCTTCGGTCCCCACCACTGCATCACGTACTTCGGGTCTGTCCACGCCTTCCAAACCAATTCGCGTGGGGCATCAAAAATTCTTGTAACGACCATCCGCTCTGTCTCGTTAACCGTGTTAATTGTCATCTCTGACCTCCTTTTTTTTCATTTGATTTACAACCACATCCAGCTTGTCGAAACTCTCTTCCCAGAATCGGCGATAATAAACCGCCCAGTCGCTGACCGTCTTTATCGCCTCCGGCCTAAGCGTGCACACACTCTCTCGTCCAAGCTTTGTCTTGATCACAATCCGCGCCCGCACCAGGTAGGCAATATGTTTTGAAATCATCTGCTGCGAGAGTGCAAACGGTTCCGTCAGTCCATGCACAGAGGCAGGCCCATGTGAAAGTCGTTCGATCATCGCCCGCCGGGTTGGATCAGACAAAGCCGCAAATGTCGTACCCAATTTATCCACAACCATATGGTAGTGGATTCTCTGTCGATGTCAAGTGTGAATTTTGCAATTCCTGATTGCTGTTCCCTGATCTCTGATTTCTGATCTCTGAACCCTGACACCTGCGCTAATTTATATTTCCCCATGAGCGGCGTCATCGCCGCCGGGTGGCCCGCCCTTAGACTAGCCACAATCTGCGGGTCTCCCACCCTTTCCGCGGTTTTATCGCGGAAAGGGTGGGAGACGACGAACCTCAACCAGCCGTCTCAAAAATCACAACAGGCTCAGCGGGGGATCACAAATCTCAAGCCGGAGGAGTTTGGCCCCGTTACAGGTGGTTGCAAATGATTTCCCTCCGTGCGCGCACAATGGAAAAATGAAGAAGGATATCCGACTCTGGCCAGCACAATCTGTCAGGCATGTGACCGGTCTGTACCTTTCAGGTACCCCTACCCCCCCTATACCCCCGGGGGGTATAAATTTTCCTTAGAATCTTGCAGATTATTTTTAACCCGTTTTAAATCAATGCCGCTTGAAAAGCTTCAGGCCATAAATCTTCCACATGGCGAGATTCTGCTTCTAGAAATCACCGGAAAAACCCGTTTTCTGCCATGAAAACGGCCCTCAAGCATCGCTCCAGGGCCTTTCCGCTGACTTGCTAACCCCGCTAACTCCGCTAACACGCGCACAGCGCGGCTAACACCGCTGACTTGCTGACTTGCAGCTACGGCTTCTTTCCCGGCAACGGCGTAGCACCATTCACCACGCTGGCCGCCGAGAGCGTCGGCACCATTTCGCTGTCGTTCTTTACCAGGATGGAAATTCTCCGGTTCGACGGATCGAGAGGATTGCTTTTCACGCGCAGCATCCGGTCGGCGTAGCCTCGCACCTCAGTCACCTGGTTGGTGCGGACACCGTCCTGCTGCATCAGCCGGCGCGTAGAGTTGGCGCGGTCAGCCGACAAATCCCAGTTGCTGTAGCCGGAGTCGCTGGGGTACGGCGTGGCGTCGGTGTGGCCTTCGATCAGCAGGGAATTGGGCAGGGTTTTCAATTCCGCCGCCAGCAGCGCCAGCAGGGCTTGTCCGCTGTCGCTCAGGCGCGCGCTGCCGCTTTGGAAGAAGGTTCCGTCCTTGCCCTCGATCAACTCGATGCGCAGGCCCTCCGGCGTAATCGTAATCTCAATCTGTTTGGACAGTTTCTCCAGGTCCCTGCGCGCCTTGATCTCCTCTTCGAGCTTGTCTTTGAGTTGCTGCAACTGGTCTTTGGCGGCGGAGGCCACTGTCTCGCCGGTTCCGCTCATCACGGTGCCCATCAGTTTGCCGGTGCCCTTGGGGTCGTTGAAGTATCCGGCCACCGCCTTCTTCACCTGCTCGTTCGAACCCATCAGCCAGAGCACGATGAACAGCGCCATCAGCGCAGTGACAAAATCGGCGTATGCCACCTTCCACGCGCCACCGTGATGGCCGCCGTGGCCGACGACTTTCTTGATCACGATAATTGGTGGAGTCCTGGCCGCCATGATTCCTATTTCTCCCGGAAGGGGCTTGCTTGCCTCATGCCGCTACCGCCGGTTCTATGGTGGCTGCATGGCTCTTGCAGCTCTTTTCCATCTCGTCGAAGCCGGGCCGCACATGCGCGGGAATCGCGCGCCGCCCGATCTCGATGGCGATCATGGGAGCCGAGCCCTTCAGAAAGGAGAGAATCAGCACCCGAAGCATGTGCAGATATTCGTTCTGTGCGTCGGCGGTCTTGGCCATATTCGCGCTCAGCGGACCAACCACGCCATAGCACAGCAGGATGCCCAGAAAGGTGCCGACCAGCGCCGCCGCAACCTTGCGCCCAATCTCCTCTTGCGGTCCGCCCAGCGAGCCCATGGTGATAACCACGCCCAGCACCGCGGCCACAATGCCCAATCCAGGCAGGGCATCCGCTACCGTGCTCAAAGAGCTGACCGGCTGTGTCGCTTCGTGGTTGTGGACTTCCATATCCAACTCCATCATCTGGTCCATGTCGAAGGGCTCCACGCCTCCGGTGATTGCCATGCGCAGCGTGTCGCACACAAAGTCGCGGGCATGATGGTCGGCGAGAAACTCGGGATAGTTCTGGAAAATCGAGCTATTCTCCGGCTGCTCCACGTCCATCTCGACGCTTAGCAATCCCTCCTTGCGCACTTTGTTCAGGAACTGGTACATCATCTTTAGAGTGTTCAAATAACGCGCCTTGTTGAACGGCGAGCCTTTTAGAACGCCCGCCAGTCCGCCCGCGATTTCCTTGATAATGTGAGAGGGATTGGCGGCCAGCAATGTGCCCGTGGCCGCGCCGGCGATAATCAGCAGCTCGGCCGGCTGAAGCAGAACCTGAATATGGCCCTTCTCCATCAGAAAGCCGCCGATGACCGACACAAAAACCAGCACAATGCCTATGATGGCGAACATGATTGCCTCCCCGGCGCGGACGTGATGTGGTTTCCGCCCGCGTGAAAGCTGGAACACATTGCGGCTTTGGCCCGTTCCAGCAGATCCGCCAAAGTTCCCTCCAGTTCCGCTTGCGCCGCGCCGATGCTCACGGTGAGCGATACGCGGTCGCCCCACCAGCGGAAGTCCGCCGTGCGGGCCAGACCGGCCAGCGCCTGCGCGTGCGTCGCCAGCATCTCTGGTGTGCGCTCGTGCGACAGCACCAGAAATTCGTCGTCGCCCCAGCGCCCCATCTCTTCAGCCGGCCGCAGCCCGCTCGCCATCGCCCGCTCCATTTTGCCCAGCATCGCTTCGCAAGCCCCTGCGCCGTGCGTCCTGCGCAAATCGCTGGCCTGATCGACGGCAATCCACAGCACGCCGAAGCCTTCACCGCCCTGCCGGTAATCTTCGAAGATCGCGGCCAGCCGGTCTTCAAGCTCTGCCTGACTGGCTTCCACGCTGGAGCCTTCTTCACACTCCCCATGGGGCAGCGCGTTCAGGCTCTCGGCGGGATGAAAGACAATCGCCGCGCCCATGCGCCCGCCCAGCCCGTCGCGCAGCACCAAAGTGCGCGCGATGACTGGAACATCGTGGCCCAGCTGATGCTGAAAGTGAACCATCGCGCCGCATCCTGATTGTGTTTCCGCCCAGACCTCCCGATCGCCAAGTCCGGATAGCGCCGCCAACAGCGGTTCAGGTGCCTGTCGCGATAAAAGTTCTGCGCTGGTGTAGCCGGTAATCGCCTCCGCCGCCCGGTTCCAAAGCATGATTTGGCCTTCGCTGCCAAGCAACGCAAGACCCTCCGGAAGACTATCCAGCGCGACCTCAAGTAGTTCTGTGCGATCGGACATCCATACCTCTCCAACACCTTCATCGGCATGGCCCACAACAACTTGACCCTCTGCGGGCGCGGCGAAAGAGGTTGGTCTTTGCTAAGGAAAGAGAGCTTCTGTGTGCACAAAGGCTTTAGCTGAAACTGAACCGTCGCGCTCCCAGTTCACGAGCCTCATCGGTAAACAGGCTCCGAAATCAGTCGTTGCGAATTTTCGTGACCTGCGGTATCAATAGGCTGTAATCTCATTCGTAGGAAAACCGCGATAGAATAGCGAGGGTTTGCTCTTGGCCTGTCACCAAGGGAATATGCCTCGCACATTCTTGTTTCAGATTGAGACACTTCGAGGGTTTTCCGAGGATTCGCCGATAGTCTCACAAAGAGACGAGGCTGTTTCCTGAGCCCTAAGCGCCGAATCTGGTATGGTGCGAATTGTGGGGAAGGGGCTTCAGCTCGGAGTTACGGGGATACGCAGCAGAAGAGGCGCGCATCATGAACAAAATTATCCTGGCCGATTCGCAGGCAATTTTTAGGGCGGGCACAGCCAAAGTGCTGGCCATGGACGAAGATGTGCGCATCATTGCTCAATGCACCGACCTTGATCGCATGCATCACGCCATCACCACGTTTCCCGGCTCCATCGTCCTGTTTGCCGCCTCGCTGCGGCCGGATATGGTCCGGTTGCACACGCTGCTGGAGACCACCAACAGCCGCGGCATCGTGATCGCCGAAAACAACGAGATCGCCGGCACCTACCTGCAGCAGGGCTTTCGCGGAGTGGTCTTCCGCAACGTCACCGGTGCGGCCCTGGCGGAGTGCGTGCGCGCGGTGGCCGCCGGCGAAACCTGGCAGCCTCCGCAGCTTATGGTGGCCGACTCGCCTGAGGAAGATATGGTGGGCACCAGGGTTCGCGACCGGCTCACGCCCAAGGAGATGCGCATCGTCGCGCTCATTGTGCAAGGGTGCAAAAACCGCGAGATCGCCCTCCGGCTGAAGACCACTGAGCAAGTCATCAAGAACTACCTGCGCTCCGTCTACGACAAGACGGGGGTCAGTGACCGGCTTGAACTCGCGCTCTTCACCATTCATCACCGCGTGCTGGCCGCAGCCGCCGCTGATGTTGGAAGCAAACTCGAAGCGGAGCAAGCTGCGCGGCCGCAAGCCATGGCGTAGCAAGTCACCAGCGGAGTACGCTTTACGGGACCGTAATGACCACTTTGCCCACCTGCTGATTTGATTCCAGGTACTGGTATGCCTCGATCGTCTGCGCAAAGGGAAATGTGCGCGCAATTTTTGGTACAAAGCGCCCGTCTGCCAGCCGGTCGAAGACATACTTCTTTGCCTTGGCTGCAACTGCAGGTTCGTGCGTAACCTGCAGCATTGTGTAGCCGTGAACGTTCAGGCCCTTGGCCATGGCGGCCATGGCAGGAAACGGGGTCGGCTTGCCGGCCAGAGCGCCGTATTCGATGAGATGGCCGCCATTGGCCGCGCCCTCTGCCAGTTGTTCGATGCCCGGCCCGGCTACCGGATCGAATGTAATGCGCGCACCCTTGCCGCTCGTGATCTCTTTTATCCGCGCCGGATAGTTCTCGCTCTCACTGACGATGACGTGATGCGCGCCCATAGCCAGAAGTTCCTCGCGCTTGGCCGCTGACCGCGTCACCGCAATAGCCGTAGCGCCGTGGTCGCGCGTGATCTGAATGGCCGCCAGCCCCACGCTGGAGGATGCAGCTGGAATTGAGACGAAGTCTCCGGCCTTGATTTCGCCTACCAGCACCAGTGCGCCATAAGCCGTCAGGTATTGCATCCAGATGGCCGCAGCTTGAACCGGGGTTAGGTTGGCCGGGTACTCGCCCAGCACCTCGACGGGAACCACTGCCTCCTCGCCCAGCGTGCCGTAGCGATTCTGCGAGAAGCCCGGCACCGTGGCCACGGGCTTGCCGATCCAGCCCGCATCGACGCCTTCACCCACCGCCTCCACCACGCCCGCGACCTCGTAACCGATGCGGGAGGGGAACTCTGGCTGCTCAAAGTACCTGCCGCGCATGTAGACGGACTCGGCACGGTTCAAGCCAGACGCCTGCACCCGAATCCTGACCTCGCCCTTGCCAGGATGCTGCGGCTCAGCCTCTTCAAACCTGAGAATTTCCGGACCGCCAAGCTGATGAAACCGAATGATTTTGGGCATATTGTCTCCTTTACGTCGTTGGATGACCGCAAGATGAAGGAAGATGCGGGGTAGCATTTTTCGGCCGGTGCTTACGGATGGGCGCTCCAGCTTCAACAGCCGCCGGATTCGACCAGTCGCATTTCATACTTAGGAATCAGTCCATAATCCAGGGATTTTGCAGGGGGCAACTACCGCCGCACCGAGCGGGAGGCAAACAAGGACGTACGGATCCCGGGTACCCCCACCCATATTTTGGGCGCAAATTCCTTGTTTTCTTAAGGTTACGGGGGGGGTGCGCTGTAAAATCCTCTCAGCAAACGACTTACGCGCAAAATCATCTATTGAAAGGAGTTACGGGCTGGCCACGGCACTTGCATTGGCGCGGCCCATAGCTCTGCCACTCATCAGTGTGCATCATGGCGGGGAAATTTTCTGTAATTTACGAAAACTATGCAGCGCCCAATTTGTGGACAGATTCTACTAACGCCGCGCAAGCGCAACAACGCGGCCATCAGCGTCAGCGGGCCGCGCTACTGGTTCTTGATTGCCGTGGCCCGATTCTTTACATAGGTCACGGTCCAGTGCTTGCCCGCCTGGTCGTAGGTCACCGTGCGGTTGCCCACGGTTCGGGTGTCAGCGTGCATCTTGTGCCCGATCGCCATCTCCGTCTCCACCTCGCTCATCCCTTGCTTAATTTGATGCGCCTCAATGGCCGCCCACACATCCTTGGGCCAGTAGTCGTAAATTGTGTGCGGGTCATCATAATAAAAAAGCAGGTCACAGTAATAAGCTTCGTCGTTGCCCTGCATGGACCCGATGGGCGTGGCATACAGCGCCGTACCTCCCGGCAGCGCGAAGACCGCGAAGGCTTGCCGGTCTCCGTGACTCACGCTGTCATCCTCGCCGACGGGCGCGGCCTGTTTGACGATCTTTTTCACGTCCAGCCGCTGGGCCGCGGGAATCAGCCCGACTCGCTTGGCAAACTGCACATGGCCGCCCGTGTAGAAGTAGTAGGGCATGATGTACCCGTTCTTCATCCAAACAGTGGTGCCTTCGAGGCGCAAGGTGTCTTCATAGTGCATGGGGAAGAATTCGCGCATCACCACCAGATCGTCCTTGGTCAGAATCTGGCGCGTGTTGTCGCGGGGAATGACTCCCGGATTTTGCCGGTGCCTCCACACGGAAAAAAGATACGCGCCTCCAACAGCCAGAGTAATCAAGATGGAGATGAGCATTTTTTGCCAAGTCTTCACGCGTCCTCCAGAGATTCATTTTTGCAGATGATTTCAGGCAGGCAGACGGCCTGGTTTCCCAGGTCCCGAGAAGCGGGATCTCCACCCCACGGACGAAGATCTGTCCGTGGGGGCCCCGGGAACCTGGGAAGCCGTGCACGACGTGAAGCGGCTTAGAGCTTTTCCGCCACGCTCTTTGACTGGGTGAAGAGCAGCAGGTAATCCGGGCCGCCGGCTTTGGAGTCCGTGCCGCTCATGTTGAAGCCGCCGAAGGGATGCGCGCCTACCATTGCGCCGGTGCACTTGCGGTTGAAATAAAGATTGCCAACATGGAACTCGCGGCGAGCGCGATCGAGTTTAGCACGATCGGTGGAGTAGATGGAGCCGGTGAGGCCGTACTCGGTGTTGTTTACCACCTTCATCCCTTCGTCGAAGTTGGCAACCTTGATGAGCGCCAGCACCGGTCCAAAAATCTCTTCTTTAGAGATGACCGCATCGGGAGCCACGTCGGCAATCACGGTGGGCTCGAGGAAGTAGCCGCCGTCCGCGGTTGCGGGCGCATGGCCACCGGCAATCAGCCGGCCTTCCTTTTTGCCGGTTTCGATGTAGCGCAGCATCGAATCGAGCGCGCTCTTGTTGATCACCGGGCCGAGGTTGTGATTGGCCGCCGGGTCGCCCACGGTGAGTTTTGCCACGCGCTCGCGCAGCTTCTCGATGAATGGGTCATAGACCGAGCTGTCGATGATGGCTCTGGAGCATGCCGAACATTTTTGCCCGCTGAAACCGTAAGCCGAAGCCACAACGCCGTCGGCGGCCGCGTCCAAATTGGCGTCAGCGCAGACAAGGATCGTGTCTTTGCCGCCCATTTCGAGAATCGTCCGTTTGATCCAGATCTGGCCTTTGCGGGTGTGCGCGGCGCGCTCGTGAATCTCCAGGCCAACCGCCTTGGAGCCAGTGAAAGAGATGAAGCGCGTTTTGGGATGCTCGACGATGGCGTTGCCGAATGAGGCGCCGGAGCCGGGGCAGAAATTGACCACGCCCGCCGGCATTCCTGCTTCTTCCAGCACTTCAAAAAACTTGGCGGCGATGGTGGGAGCGTCGGACGAGGGCTTGAGAATCACAGTGTTGCCCGTGACGACGGCGGCCGCAGTCATACCGGCCATGATGGCAAAAGGAAAGTTCCATGGAGGAATCACCGCGCCCACGCCGAGCGGAATATAGAGCAATTCGTCGCGTTCGCCGGGGAGTTGGATGGGCGTTTTAGCGCCGGCGAGCCGCACCGCTTCGCGCGCATAAAACTCGAGAAAATCAATGGTTTCGCCTACGTCGGCGTCGGCCTCTGCCCAGTTCTTGCCCACCTCGAAGGTAAGCCATGCGCAGAATTCGAATTTGCGGGCGCGGATGATGCGGGCGGCATTGAGAAGCAGCGAGACTCGTTCCGCGGTTGACGTCATGCTCCAGGATTCGAAGGCGTGAAGCGCGGCCTGCATTGCCTGCTCTGCGTGCTCTGCGCCGGCCTTCTGATGAATTCCGACCACTTGAGCGGGGCGCGCAGGATTTATGGATTGGATTTTTCCTTGGGTCTTGATGCGCTGACCGCCGATGGTCAGGTCATATTCGCGGTCCAATTGGCCGGCGACTGCGGCCAGCGCAGCTTGCATCTGGCGCGCGTTTTCCGGCGCCTTGAAGTCGGTAAATGGTTCATTTACAAACCCGCCCTGAGGCGAGCACGGCTGAATAGAGGTGGTGAATTCTTTGGTTGCCATAGCCCATAGATTGTACCAAGGCCGGCAGACGCTCGCACGTGTCGCTTTGGCAGTGACTAGGCCATTGCAGTTACAAGCCTGGCTGCTGGAAAGACGCGGATTCCGGTGAGGTCAATCTGCGGAGATAGAAAATTTTTACGAATTGGTTCTTGTTGGAGGAGCCCGGTGGAGAGATATTTCTTGTTGTCGTCGGCAAAAACTGTGACGACGACCGCGTCCGGGCCCAGGTCCTGCTGGACCTTGAGGGCGGCCAGGAAGTTGCATCCAGAGGAGATGCCCACGCCCAGCCCGAGGCAGGCAGCCAGGTTCTGCGCCATGAGGATTGAATCCCCATCCGAGACCCGGACAGGGGCTTCTAGAGAGCGGAAATCAATGATGGCTGGGATGAATTCATCGGAGATTCCCTGAATGCGATGGGAGCCGACTTTGCAGCCTGTGGACAGGGTGGGGGACTCGGCTGGCTCTACGGGAAAGACCCGAATGGAGGGGTTTCTGGAGCGCAGGTAGTTGCCGACGCCCATCACAGTTCCGCCGGTGCCGACACCGGCTACAAAGGCATCGGGGCGGAGGCCGGCCTCTTCCAATTGCATCCAGATTTCAGGCCCTGTGGTTTGCTCATGGGCCTCGACATTGGCGCGGTTAGAGAACTGCCGGGGCAGAAATAGGCCGCCCGCAAGTGCAAGCTCTTCAGTCATTTGGATGCTGCCAAGGAATCCGCCTTGTTCGTGCGAAACGGGGATCACCGTGGCGCCGTAGCTCTCCATGATGCGTGTGCGTTCGAGGCTCATCCAGTCGGGCATGAAGATCTTTACGCGGTGGCCCAGCGCGTGGCCGAGCGCGGAGAAGGAGATGCCGGTATTGCCGCTGGTTGCTTCGACGATGGCGTCAGTGGGCTGGATGGCGCCTTCAAGATAGGCCGTCTTGAGAATGTGGAAGGCCATGCGGTCCTTGATGCTTCCAGTGAGGTTCCACTGTTCGCATTTGGCGTAGAGGACGCGATCCTGGCCGCGGAAGCGGAAGTCGATGGCCAGCAGGTGAGTATTGCCAATGAGGCGCGCCAAGTGGGCAAGTTTGGGTTGAACGGAGGTCAACCGCTCTTCGTCTGGAGAGGTGCAATTCATGGTTTGGAGTCTTGAACCATTTTACGGCGGCCGGGGAGTGGGGCGGGGAAATTCCCAGACTATCCGAAGTTTGTCTGGGAGGTTACGTTAGAGCGGCAAAAGTTTGCCTGACTGGTGCGACTGCGGGGGGCGAAAGTTTGCCCAAGTGGTTCGAAAAAGTCGATGCGTTGACCGCTGAAACGAGCCTGAGAGCGAGACTGGCTGCATGGATGGTGCGGATTTGCAGGCGAAAGTTTGCTTAGTATTAGCCAAGTAAGATGCAGAATCGACTTAAAAGGTTGAATTTGGAGGCTTTTTGCACGGCTTGGCGGAGTTTTTTGCCTGAAAACGGGGCTGGCCTCCGGACCTGAACGCATGAAAGGGAGCGAGAGATGAGGGAGTTGGGCAGGGAGATTGCGCTGCGGGATCTGGAACGGCAATTGCGGCCTTACCGGAAGGCAGTAAAGAATCGGCCGCCATCCGTGGGTTGGTTGCGGGCAATAAGGCAGGCGATGGCGATGCCGGCTGAGGATATTGCGCGCTATATGAAGCTGAGCCCGAAGATGGTCTTTCAGCTTGAACGGTCGGAGGTGAAGAAGACAATCACGCTGGAGCGGATGCAGGAGATGGCGCGGGCGATGAAATGCGATTTGGTGTATGCGGTTGTGCCGTGGGAACGGTCACTGGTCGAGGTAGCCGAAGCGCATCTGGATCGGCGGGTGTGGAAGAAGAGGCTGACTCATCCGGGGTGGTGAGGAGGACAGGGAATAGGGAACAGGGAATAGGAATGAGCTTGAAGAACAACCGCAGGTCCCCTTCGGCTCTCTGCGCTCTCTCGGGATGCGAAATCAGAAAACTCTGCCAGCGTTTGTCTGGCATAGGAGTTTCGTGCGGCTTCGCCGCGTGGATTAATTTTCAGAATAGGTGGATGGGGTGGTGGCATCCTTCGGGAGGCTCAGGGAAGGCTTAGAGGGCGTGCCCTTTCAAAGCCAACTTCTGTTGGGGTTCGCCGTACCCCACCCTTTCCGCAAACAACGCGGAAGGGATGGGGCACCCGGCAAGGCACAGTGATTTCAATGAGGGGGCCGGCACCTGACGGTTGCATCGGCTACCTTGCATCAAATTCGATCCGGGATTCCTTCACCTGCTGCCAATTCTCTTTGACCCAGTCCACCAGCCCCTGCATGGGGTGAAGCAGGCTTTGGCCGAGAGCAGTCAGTTCGTACTCCACTCGTGGAGGTACTTCGGGAAACAACTCTCTGGTGAGCAATCCATCTCTCTCCAAACTTCGCACTGTTACTGTCAGCATTCTTTGCGAGATGCCGGGAATCGCTCTTTCCAGCTCGGAAAATCGAGCGCGCCCACCGGGCAATTGCGCTAACGAGAGGATCAAAAAGATGCTCCATTTATCCCCGACTTTGGTTAGGAGTTCGCGAACCGCCGCGGGGTCTTTGTGGCCGCAGACTGAGGCTGAATCGAGCGGCTTCTTCGGATTGCCTTTTCTCATGCTTACTTCCATGTGCGCTACGAACCTCAAAATGCCTTATTGTAGATAATAAGCCTCCAAAATAGAATCAACATACAGAAGGTAAGCATGAAATTGGAGGAGATCCTGTGAACCAGATTCTCATCGTCGAATCAAGCCCCCGTGGAGCCGAGTCAGCGAGCCGCCAGTTGACCCGTAAGGTGAGAGAGCGGCTTGAAGTTCAGTATCCAGAGGCGAAGGTCGTCGTCCGCGACCTGGCGAAGGACAGACTTCCGCATTTGGATCAAGCGACCGTGAAAGCAATTTCTACGAGAGACCCGGTTGAGGCAGAATCGCTGAAAGACGCGTTGCATCTGTCGGACCAGCTCACTGAAGAGCTCCTATCGTCGGATTTGTTGGTGATTGCCAGCCCCATGTGGAATTTCGGAATTCCGTCGTTGCTCAAGGCGTGGATTGACCATGTTGTGCGCGCGGGCAAGACTTTCAACTACACCGGCGCCGGGGTAGAGGGGTTGGCGAAAGGCAAAAGAGCAATCCTGGTGCTTGCATCCGGCGGAGTCTTTAGTGAAGGGCCTTGGAAGCCTTGGGATACTGTCGAGCCGTATCTCCGTCAGATTCTAGGCTTCATAGGAATCAATGATGTGCAAACCATAAGGGCGGAGGGTATGAACATGCCTACGCTTGCGATCCATGCCGTACCCAATGGCGAAAAGGCTGTCGAAGCCTTGGCGATCTGAAGGAGAGAGCAATGCTTGGTTTCATGATTCTGACTGTCAGCAATATCGAACGTTCGTTGGCGTTCTATGAGGCGGCCTTGAAGCCTTTGAATATCAAGTTCTTCTTACCCTACAAGGGCGAAGGCGGTCATCCCGATCTCTGGGGATTTGGCGACGGAAAGCAAGCCTTCTTTTGGCTCCAGCAAGGAAAACCCGATCCGGCCGCCATTCACTGGGGCTTCATGGCCGAAAGCAATGGCAAAGTCGATGAGTTCTACAAGGCCGCGATCTCCGCTGGCGCCAAAGACAATATCTCACCGCGGGCGCGAGTTGAATATTATCCGGGGTACTACGCCGCGGATGTGTTTGATCCCGACGGATACTCGTTCGAGGTCGTTCATAAGAGCTAGACCGGAGCCTGACATCTTCCGCGAAAAAACTGAGGAAAAGATGGGGTTCACGCAAAATATCTTCCCCAGGCGGATCAGGCGAAGTGTATCTCTGTGCATCCCCGTTTACAGAACCTCCGAAGCAGCGCGCGGCTAACCGGCGAACTTGTCTGTGGCCGCAACAAGGGCGCGGCTGTTGGGCGGCTCGAAGGCGCTATGGCCGCTATCGGGGGTGATGATGAGCTCTGCCTCGGGCCAGGCGCGGTGGAGTGCCCATGCGCTCTCCATAGGGCAGACGACATCGTAACGGCCTTGCACGATGACCGCGGGGATTTGCCGGAGCCGGGAAGCGTTCTGCAGCAACTGGTCGTCGGGCGAGAAAAATCCCTTGTGAAAGAAGTAGTGGGCTTCAATGCGCGCGAAAGCCAGGGCGAACTCATCCTCTTCGTAGTGGCCGGCGAACGCCGGGTCAGGCAGAAGTTTCGAGGTGGCGCCTTCCCATCCGCTCCAGATCTTTGCGGCGGCGAGCCGCACAGCCGCGTCCTCGCTGGTGAGGCGTCGATAGTAGGCCCCGAGCATGTCATCGCGCTCGGCCTCGGGGATGTGGGCCAAATATGGCTCCCAGGCGTCGGGATAGAGGATGGATGCACCGCGCTGGTAAAACCAGTCGATCTCCTGCTTGCGGAGGAGGAAGATGCCACGGAGAACCAGTTCCGTGACGCGATCGGGGTGCGTCTCCGCATAGGCGAGGGCGAGTGTCGATCCCCATGATCCGCCGAAGACCTGCCAGCGCTCGATGCCAAGGTGCTCGCGGAGCTTCTCGGTATCGGCGACCAGATCCCAGGTGGTGTTGTCTTCAAGGGACGCATAGGGCGTACTCTTGCCGCAGCCGCGCTGATCGAAGCAAACGATGCGGTACTTATCGGGGTGGAAGAAGCGGCGCTGTTTAGGGTCGGAGCCGCCGCCGGGACCGCCGTGGAGAAAGACCACCGGCTTGCCGGAAGGGTTGCCACTTTCTTCAAAGTAGAGCTCGTGGACGGGCGAGACCTGGAGCCGCCCGGTGCGATAAGCCTCGATTGGCGGGTAGAGCCACGTCCCCTGTTCCTTCATCTGGGCGTTGGGCAAACTCTGGTTTGACATGCGGCCAGTATACCTCCGGGGAGACGCGATGCTTCGGTGGAATCCCAGGTCCCCAAACGCGAGGGACCTGGGGCACCCATTGTTTTTGGATGGTCAGATGTGAGTCAGCGCGGGCTAGAAGGGGCTTTTGTTGCCGCCGCCGCAGAGTTCGATGCCGTGGACCATGGCTTTGGCTACGCGGTTGGCCAGGTCCTGATCGAAGAAGTAGAAATACCACTCGGTGTTTTCATCTTTTTGCACCGCAAGTATGTAGATGGGCGGATCGATGCGCGCATCCCAGGTTGGGTGACCGTCGTGTGTGTTCACTTTCTTGAGGAGTTGCTCGCGCGGCATGATGATGACGTCCTGCATCTCGGACAGAACGAACCAGAAGTCGGCGTCCGAGGTAACTTTGTCGTCCTTGATCCGCTTCTCGTGATAGCTGATCTTGCAGGCTGCGGGGTCAGCGACGATGTTGGTGTCAGTGGTGGTGAAGTGGGTAACCCAATCTGCGTCTTGCCCGGCATTGTCGTGGTTGTACGCCGCATAGTTGACCTGGCCCAGGCCGCTGAGCTTGTCTTGTATGAATTGCATGGTGACGGCCAGCGAGGGACCGCTGACGGGCTGGGGAGGGGGCTGAACCGGCTGTTGCGCGGACGCCGTTGCAACCAGCGCAAGAGGGAGGGAAAGAAGACAAGCGAGCCGCACGAGACCTTTCATGGACCACCTCAAGACAGTCGTTGGCACAGCCGTTGGTTCTGTTTGAACGGGCGGGTGTGGTGAAAGAAGTATAGAGATGCTTTGGTCGAAACGACAAGGGGATAAGTTTTTGAATGAGTGAGCTTGAATTCGCTTTTCCGCAGGGGCTGAAGCCCGCGTTCGTTCTGTTGGCTATTTGCGGGGGTTGAAACCCCTGCCTCCCTCCGGGTTGACGAAAATCCCGTCTTAGATACAAAAGCAAACGCAGGTCCTTCGACTGCGCTACGCTCCGCTCAGGATGACGCTTGTGGATGGTTGCGCAGCTTATGCGGTGTCGGTGAGGGCGTTGGTGCGCTTGGACATTTTGGCGGTGCGCTCGAGTTTTTCCCAGTTGAAGGGCTTGCCGTCGATGGCGCGCTTGACGGTTCTGAAGAGGACGAGGGAGAAAAGCTGTCGGTAGGCGAAGCGCTGGAGCCATATGTGGAAGAGGAGCCAGCCGTCGCCCTTGTTGGCGGGATGGCGGCGCTCGAGCGAGAAGGCGACCGATGAGGTGACGAAGTCAATGACGAGGAAGCCGAGGAAGTAGAAGACCAGCTTCTCGAAGTTGGCGGCGGAGGCGGCTTCGGGGTGGTAGTGACGGTCAACGAAATATTTGACGATGCCGGCGAGGAACATGAGGTCGATGAAAGGCGAGAGCAGCGGCAGGAGCATTTGGAAGATGAGGATGTTAGGCAGGGCGAAATAGCCCATGGCTTTGTTGCGAACGAAAGCCAGGCGATGCTTCCAGACGGCCTGGAGGATTCCAAAGGACCAGCGGAAGCGCTGGCGCATGAGGCCCTTGGCGTCGATGGGAGCCTCGGTGAAGGCGAGGGCGCGATCCTCATAGACGACCTTGAGCTGCTGTTCGAGGAGGTTCATGGTGAGGTCGGCGTCTTCTGCGACGGTGTTGACGGGGTAGCCGCCGGCGGCTTTGACGGGAGCGGTGCGCCATGCGCCGATGGCTCCGGGAACAACGGTGACGACGTTGAAGAGATCGAGTGCGCGGCGCTCGAAGTTTTGGCTGGTGATGTATTCGAGGGCCTGCCAGCGGGTCCAGAGGTTGACGCGATTGCCGACCTTGGCATTGCCGGCGACGGCGCCGACGAGCGGATCTTCGAAGTGAGGGATGAGCTTGCTGATGGCGTCGGGGGCGATGACGGTATCTGCGTCGATGCCGACGTAGAAGTCTTCAGTGAGGCGGTCGAGGGCGAAGTTCAGAGCGGCGGCCTTGCCGTTGTTGGGTTTGGTGAGTACCTGGATGTGGCCGGCGGCGATCTCGGCGGCGTAGGCCTGACGGGTGACGTCGTAAGTGCTGTCGCTGGAGCCGTCGTCAATGACTATGACGTGGAGGTTGGCGTAGTCGGAGTTGAGCACCGAGCGGATGGTGCGCACGATGACCTTCTCTTCGTTGTACGCGGGGATGAGCACGGCTACGCGGGGATTGAAGCCGATTGATGCCACGGCGTGTGGCCGGCGAATGCGCTCAGTGACCGCAAAGATGCCGACGAGCAGAAGGCGCGCGCTCATGAGGATGTCGCCCAGGTAGAACATGAGCATGATGAAGCTGCCGATGAAGGCCAGGCTGGAGAAGGCGATTGAATCCGGCAGAGCTTTCAGCCGGTCCCAGAACCCAATCTTGGGCATTACGTCAGCTGTGTTTTTGCCGAGCAGTGTCGAAACGGGGACGATGGTGTAGCCGTGGGCGCGCAGCGAGTCAATAAGCACGGGCAAGGCGGCCACGGTAGGTGAGCGGTCGCCGCCGCCATCGTGGAGGAGGATGATGGAGCCGCGAAACTGTGGCTTGACCTTCATGGCCTGCAACTGGTCGAGGATGGTCTGAGTGATTTCCGCGGGCGATTTTCGCGGATGCTCGTTCCAGTCGTTGGTATCCATCTTGCTGCCGATGATGGTGTAGCCATCCTTCTGTATGCGTTCGATGGGGGCGGCCTGGTCGTCGGTGTCGGGCTCTTCGTCGATGTCGTAAGGCGGGCGGAAGTAAAGCGGCTGAATGCCGAGCTTGCTGGCAAAAAGGCGCTCTGTGAGCGTGAGTTCGAGGTCGAGCTGGCGGTTGGTGATTTCGCTGATGTCAGGATGGGTGTATGTGTGGTTGCCGATTTCATGGCCCTCGCGCACGATGCGCTTCATGAGGCCGACGTTCTGCTGGGCCTCTTCGCCGATGAGCATGAAGGTGGCCTTGGCGCCCTTGTCGCGAAGAATATTGAGAATCTTCGGTGTCCACTTGGGGTCAGGTCCATCGTCGAAGGAGAGCGCGACCTCCTTGGGGTGATAGCCGTATTGTTCGACGGTATAGGTGCGGGGATAGACGTCCATGTGCTCATCGGTGATGAGCTTCTTGCGCGGGTCGAGTTCGTCGGTGTCGACTTCGATGATGCGCTTGCCGGGCTGGGGCTGGCCGGTGACTCGGATAATGTCGCCTTCGCCCTCGTCGTCAACATCGTAACCGGGATGAACCTCGCCGAGGGCCTCGAGCGAGGCAGGGTTGCTGGGTTTATCCCAGACGCTCCACAGGGAGCTGTCTTCCTCGCCCAGGCGCCAGAGAGCGAAGGTCTGGAGGCCGAGGTCGCGGGCCACGCGCATCTCGTTGAGCAGGGTGACGCTATCGAGGAACCAAACGACATGGCGCTGATTCAGGTCCTCGTCAATGTACTCGAAGTGGGGGTTTAGCGTGTCGTAATCGAGGCTAAGGTCAGCATCGACGTCGGAGGCGCGCTGCCATACATCGGAGACGGAGAGATCTTCGGTGTTGAGCACCACGGGCGGCCTGGCGCGGTGGCCGCGTTTTTTCTGCGGAATGGAGAGCGTCCAATCGTAGCCGTAGTTGCCCAGCGCGCAGATTAGTTTTTCTTTGGGGACGATCTTGAGCGCGCGGCGGAGATTGTTGACGAACCACTCCTGGCTGGCGACGGGACCGGGCTGGCTCTCGACCTGGTGCTCGTCGTAGTTCATGAGGATAAGGCCGTCGGAGTTGGCGGCGATGCCTTTGAAGTCGTCGTCCGTGGTGGAGACCATGGTGTTGACGTAAAGGCGGAGATTGCGTGGGTGCAGGTCAGCGTATAGCTCGCGGACGAAGCTGATATAGGCGGGTGAGGCGTCGTCGGGCAGGCTTTCGAAGTCGAGCGATAGGCCGCGATAGGCAGGGAAGGCAGTGAGGAAGCGAACAATCTGCTGGCACAGAGCGGTACGTTTGGCTCGGTCGGCGAGCATGGCGCCGACGGCCGGATCCCAGCTCTGGGTGTTGGGATTGAAGTTGTTGAGGTGCGGAAAGACCTCAGTGTCCTCTTTGGTCACCTCGATGACGTGCTTGATTTTGTCTTGTTCGTCGGGGTCGTGCACCGCGGCGGAGTCGATGACGGGATATTCGTGGCGGTGATCGGCGCTCATGGCCAGGAGGATGGGCTGGGGCGCGTCGATGTGAAGCCACTGGGGAAAGAGCAGATCGATTTGGTGGACGTGCGCCTTGAAGGAGGAATAGCTGGCCGGGTCGTCCTCGACATAGTAGGCGGCGCGCAGACCTTCACCGGTGTTGAAGGGGATGTCAGAGGGTTTGCGGCCGGTTTTGCGGCGGGCGGGACGCGGGGCCTTTTGACCGTGGAGAAGGGAAGCGTGGTCGGGCAAAGCCTTGTAGTTGTGCCGGGGAGTGGGCAGCAACAGCTCCGGCAACTGCTGATAGCGGAGGACGTTGAAGATAAAAACCGCGAGGACAAGAGTGAAAATGACGGCGGTCGCATCCAAAATGCGGCGCAGCCGCTTCCAGCGTTTTCGTTGCGGGTCGAAAAAAATCTGTCTATCGGGCATGAATGGGCCTGAAGTGCACTTTGAGCGAGGATCTGGCGGCAAAAACGAGCGCGAAAACCGCTGAAACAGACTACGCTATACAGTACGAATCGTATGGAAGCTGACGACGAGAGTCAATCGATAGTCCGGCGGGGGATCTTAGCGCGAGTGGGACCTCGGGTCTCCGTTGTGCTGGCTCTTGGCTCAGGACTGGCGCTGCGGCTGTGGATGCTGAGGCAGTTTTTTGACCTGCACGGCGATCCGATGATTTACGGAGGCTTGGCGAAGAACCTGCTGCTGCACGGCAGCTATGCCCTTACCGGGTCAGACGGCGTGATGCATTCCACGCTGATACGGCTGCCCGGATACCCGCTGTTTCTGGCTTTCTGCTTCAGCGTTTTCGGGATGGGAAACTACGTTTCCGCCGCGTGGGTGCAGATTGCGCTGGAACTGGCGGGTTGCCTGCTGCTGGCTGATTTTGCGGGGCGAATTGCGCGGCGGAGCGGGATTGGGTTCAGCCGCATCGCAGCGCACGCCACGTTGTGGCTGGCCGCGCTGTGCCCGTTCACGGCGGTTTATGCTGCGCAGCCGATGACTGAATCGCTGACGCTGTTTGTGATGGCGCTGGCACTCTGGTCGACGGCGCGTTTTTGTGACAGGCCGGGATGGGGACCGGCGCTTTGGTTCACGTTTGCGGTGAGCTATGCGGCGCTGTTGCGGCCCGACGGCGCGCTGGTGGGCGTGGCGTTGGCGCCGGCGCTGCTGATGGGGTTGAGGCGCGGGGATGGAGCGGGCGCGATTTCCACCCGAAAGCTGGCGCGGATGGCGGTGGTTTGCCTGCTGCTGGCTTTGACGCCCTTTGCGATTTGGACGTGGCGCAACGAGCGGGTCTTTCACGCCTTTGTGCCGCTGGCGCCGAGGCTTGCCACCGATCCCGGCGAGGATCCGCATCCCGGCTGGGAACGCTGGATGAAGAGTTGGTGCCTGGATTTTGTCTCGACCTACGAGATTTACTGGAACGTTCCCGGCGACACTCTGGACGTGAGCGCGTTGCCCGCTCGCGCCTTCGATTCTCCGGCGCAGTACGAGGAAACCGCAAAGCTGGCCTCCGATTACAACCAGGTGCAGGATCTGACGCCGGGGATAGACGCACGGTTTGGCAAACTTGCGGATGAACGCATCAATGCACACCCGCTCCGTTCTTATCTGTGGCTGCCGCTGGGGCGCATGGCGGATATGTGGCTGAGGCCGCGGGTGGAAAATCTGCCCATCGACCTGGACTGGTGGGTTTACTCGCACCACAATGCCGAGACGCGTTTCAGTTGGGCTTACGCCGGGCTGAATGCGCTTTATCTGCTGCTGGGATTTGCCGGGCTGTGGCTTAGGCCGCGTTTCTGGCTGCCGATGCTGGCTTATTTTGTGCTGCGCAGCGCCATGCTGATGACCGTGGAAGCGCCTGAGGCGCGCTACACGCTGGAATGCTTCCCGATGCTGTTTGCGCTGGGGGGAGTGGCGCTTTATCGGCTGACATATACGGTCTGCTTATTCGTTTTGAGGGCGAAGGCGTCGGCGGGCAGAGACTGATTGACCTTGATATTGAAGTAGACGCTGACACGGTATTGGCCGGGGCCCTCATCGAAGATCTGCTTCAGGCTCACACCCCGCTCGGGATCGACCCAGACTGTCACTTTGGGAAGATTTTTTCTGATCTCCGGGTCTTTCGCGACCAGTTCGAGCTTGGCTACCTTGACGCCGTCGAGGGTCTCCGAGGCGAGGTAGGTAATCTCCCATTTCTGCTCGAGGTCGGTGCCGCTAGCGCCGAAGCCAAGCATCAGATAGCTCTCATATTTATTGAGCTTGCTGTAGGTGGTGACCTGGTTGATGGCGCTTTCAAAGAGCCGGAAGACGCCGTTGGAGTATGTGTAGACCTTGGGCGCGGGCTTGCCGTTCATTTCGCTGATGTGGGCGGCCATCTGGAAGGCTGCGCCTTTGCGCTCGTAGTAGACGGTGCCCTTCTGCACGTCCTTGTCGTAGATAGGGTCTGTCTGGATGGTGTCGAACTCGAAGTCAGCCTCGGTGGAGTGGAAATTTTTGGCGGCTTCGTCAAGGCGGCGCAGCACCTTGTCCTTTTCCTTTTCATTGGGAGTGGCGGGTGCGGCAAAGCTCGAGCGCACAGCAAACAGAAGCATCGCAATCAACGCGAAAAAGACAAATTTTGTTGCTTTATTCATAGGGTTCCTTATGTTTCTTGTTGGCTGCTTTTAACGACGCGCCCAGACGCGCCAAGTCCAATTGCCTTGAGCGTCCTGCACTGTTTCCCAACGCTCGACGGCGACGGCATCGCCGGTGACCGGCTCGATGGCCTTGCGCAGGGCCTTCTTTACAGCCATATTGGATGCCGTGGTGGTGAGGGCCAAGTTCACGTCGGAGGCCTGCACGGTGACGATGAAGCCGCGTCCGCCGTCGCCGACGACCTGAATGGGATGCGGTGGGCCGACGACCGTGGGCGGCTTTGCCCCGAAGTCCCAGAATTGCGGCGTGACGAAGATGAACGCGAGGATGAGCGTCACCATCACGTCGTAGTGAAAACAGCCGCGCGGATAGGTCCAGTAGAAATAACTTTTCAGAATCCTGTTCATGTTGACCTTAACGTGTGATGCGCGTTAGCCCGCCCATGTAAGGCAGAAGCGCATCCGGAATCAGGACCGAGCCGTCGGCCTGCTGATAGTTTTCAACAATGGCGAGCCAGGTGCGGCCTACGGCGAGGCCACT
>JBEKSE010000031.1:0-83819 GCA_049517315.1 Occallatibacter sp.
TGCCGGCGAAGGTGCTGGGCTTTATATGGATGGCTGCCGGCATCACTTACGGAGCAATTCGCACCCGCGGCTTCCGCTCCGAACTGGTTACTTTTGAGGTCCCCTCCGATGTCGCTTAGACGGTAAAGCCAGCCATTTGGCACACCTTCTAAGGCCCGGTCCGGCAGGGTCCGGTCTTGGCTGCCGCCGAATTGTAGACGAAGTTGACCAGTTTCCAGATACAATTAAAAATTGGGGACAGACGCGATGCTTACGAGCTCGACGATGCGGGAGACGGCCGGCACCCAGGGAAACGACTTTAAGAATGACCAGGCCGCTCTGCTTCAGGAACTGACTACCGAGAGCCAAAACGAGGCTTCTCAAGGCTTTGACACCAAATCCGCGCTCGATATCGCGCGCATCATCAACCACGAAGACGCGAAGGTATCGGCTGCCGTAAAGAAAGCAATTCCAGAGATCGCGCAGGTCATCGACCAGGTGGCCCGCTGCATGCGCGAGGGTGGCCGGCTGATTTACATCGGCGCCGGCTCCAGCGGACGGATTGCGGCGCTCGACGCCTCCGAGTGTCCGCCCTCCTACTCGACCGCCCCTGGACAGGTGCAATACATCATGGCCGGTGGTCCCAAGGCGCTAGCCTCGGCCGTCGAAGTCAACGAAGATTCCGAGGAACTGGGCCAGCGGGACATCGCCCGCCGCCGCCCTACGCGCAAGGACATTGTGGTGGGAGTCTCCGCTTCCGGCCGCACTCCCTACGTGGTGGCCGCCGTGGCCTACGCCCGCGCCCGCGGAGCGCACGCCGCCGCCGTCACCTGCAATCATGGAACTCCACTGGCCGCTGCCGCGGAGTTCGTTATCGTAGCCGACGTGGGTCCCGAGGTCATTTCCGGCGCGACGCGCATGAAGGCAGGCAGCGCCCAGAAGATGATCCTCAACATGATCACCACAGGCGCCATGACCCGGCTCGGCTATGTGTACGAGAACTTGATGGTCAACGTGCACATGCAAAACTCGAAGCTCGTCGAGCGCGGCATTCGAATCCTGATGAGCGCCTGCAAAATCGACCGCGAATCCGCTGTGCAAACCATCAAGAGCGCTGGGCGCAGCGTCCCCGTAGCCCTGGTGATGCTCAAAGCCAAAGTCGATAAGCCCGAAGCCGTCCGCCGTCTCGCCAAATCCGACGGCAACGTCCGCCTGGCCATCGAAGACAATGCGATGGAACTGTAAGGGTGAAACAGCGTTATTCTCGCGCTTGGACTCGCTTCACCAGCCAGCGCACCGAGTCCAGTATCACCCACAAGGTAACCGCGATGCCCAATGCTTGAGCCAGTTGCTCGACTCGGTACTGCAGGTTGCAGACATTCTGCCATGACTCCCATCTGTTCCAATTCATTGGATGCGCATAGTATCGGAGTACATTCAATCCAAGCCAAATCGGCCCAAGCGTAAAGAGAATTAATAAGAGCGTGAGAAATGCGAGCCGCCATTTGCTTTGCGAATATCTGCGCTGCATGAACCACGCGCGAAACAACAGCGTGATGCAGGCGACAGAGAGAACCGCTCGCACGACCTGGTAGTAACCCCAAAATCCTCTCGTTCCCACTTCCGCGAAGAATTCGACCACAGGCAGGATGAGCGCAGCTGCCAGGCTCCAATACCGGTCAATGGCCGGATGAGTTTTCGGCATCTCTCCTCCACAAAACCAAACGATCCCCGAATGATAGCAAACAATGGTCCCCTCATTGTTCATTGCCGGCCGCTCGCCTGACTCATCCTCGCCCCGCGATTTACACTAAGAGGTCAGGGGTCAGTCAATCTTTCATGGATAAGTTTGTCATTCGTGGCGGCAATCCGCTGGTGGGCACAGTTCACGTCTCAGGCGCCAAGAATTCGGCGTTGCCTTGCATGGCGGCAGCGATTCTCACGGAGAATGAGGTCACGCTCGAGAACATGCCTCAGGTGCGCGACATAGAAACCGAGAAGCGTCTTCTGGCGTCAATGGGAGCCGAAATCGGACTGGGCGACGCACCTAATAGCACCACAATCAGTTGCCGCAAGCTCTCCGACCCCGTGGCAAGGTACGAAATCGTCAAGACCATGCGCGCCAGCTCTCTCGTGCTTGGCCCGCTCATCGCGCGCGCCGGCGTGGCTCGCGTAGCCATGCCAGGCGGATGCGCCATCGGCGGCAGGCCCATCGATCTGCATATCAAGGGCCTTGAGAAGATGGGCGTTAAGATCACACAGGAGCACGGCTATCTCGAAGCACGCGTCGAACAATTGCGCGGCGCGCACCTGCTCTTCGACAAGATTACCGTCACGGGCACGGAAGATTTGCTGATGGCCGCCGTGCTGGCCGAAGGTGAAAGCCTGATGGAAAACTGCGCCTGCGAGCCAGAAGTCACCGACCTGGCCGCGCTCCTGGTCGCCATGGGCGCGAATATCGAAGGCGCCGGCACTTCTACCATTCGGGTAAAAGGCGTCAACCAACTGCATGGCGCGCGCTACCGCATCAATCCCGACCGCATCGAAGCCGGCACATTCCTGGTCGCGGGCGCTATCACCGGCGGAGACCTGACCGTAGCCAATTGCAACCCGGAACACCTCAGCGCGGTGATCACCAAGCTGCGTGAGGCGGGCGTCAGCGTGGATATTTTGGGGTCCGATTCCTTGCGCGTGCGCGCCGAAAAACAGCTTTACGCGACCGACATTTCGACAGAAGTATATCCGGGCTTCCCCACTGATATGCAGGCGCAGTACATGGCTCTCGCTACCCAGGCTGAGGGTGTCAGCGTCATCGAGGAGAACATCTTCGAAAACCGCTTTATGCACGTGCAGGAGCTGGTTCGGATGGGCGCAAACATCAAGGTGGAAGGGCGGACGGCCACCGTGCGTGGGCCGGCAAAGCTCTCTGCCGCTGCGGTGATGTGCTCAGACCTGCGCGCCTCGGCATCCCTGGTCTTGGCGGCGCTGATCGCCGACGGTGAGTCGATTCTGGACCGCGTCTATCACATGGATCGTGGCTATGAGCGGATAGAAGAGAAACTGGCCGGCGTTGGCGCCCAGATCCGGCGCATGGGCAACATCTTCCCTCCGAAGGATAAACCAAGGGACTCGGCTTAACGACGTTTTAGCGGAGCTAACGCATTTTTATAGACAGGTGATTCAAAATCCCGCCCTATCGCCATCAATGATAATCTGAAATTTGCGACTATCTATATAATTCTACAAAGGATATTGGTGTATCCAAAAGAGAAATCGAACGCGCAACCCAATCCATCGCCGAAGCGCAACGCGGTCGAAAATCACCAGAATTCACTCAAAAGAAGTGCAGAAAGCACAAAAAGGGTTAGGCCAATTGCACACCTATCGCCGATGATTGAGGGCAGGCGGAATAAATCGTAGTGACCTATGTAATTTGGACCCGGATCCCGGACTTTGCCTGCATGGTGTTGTTGATATTGGCGTTTGCCTCCGTGGCAAGGCACACCCGTACAAAAGCTGCCGGACTGTGGCTGGTCGGTTGGCTGATGATCCTGGTGTACTCTATCGCCGCTCTGTTCACGGGGATTCCGGGAATCTGGGGAGGATTGGCATTCATCGTCTTTTCGGTCTCCCTGGTCTGGGCCGGACTATTGTTCACCTACGCCTCGATTCCCTACCGCGACAAGTCTTCCAGCCGCTGGTTCCTTGCAACGCTTTTGGCCACAAGCATCATCTACTTCACGGTCCTTGCTGCCAGCTCCAGCCGGCACGGGGTCCTGAACCTGGCCGCGCTACTGTTGGGCCTCGGCCCTTTAGCCATCACCCTGGCGTCGCTGCGCACCATCAACGACCGGCGCCGCTGGCTGATCGTGTCGTTTTGCGGAGCGCTTTCCATCTTCCTGCTCATCGTGCAAAACCGGCCTCAATACGGTCATACCATGGCCTGGAATGGAGTCCTGTTCACTGTCTATGCTGGAAATTGCTTCTTTGCCACCTTGACTTATCGCCGCGCTACTGCCGGCGCAATCGTCACCATATTCGGGTTTTCAGCTTGGGCGATGGTATTTGTCGTGGAGCCTTTGATGAGAGTCGTTCGGCCGCAGGTTGTCATCGAGGGCGAAGTCTGGCACATTCCGGCCTTGGTCGTGGCTATAGGCATGATGGTACTGCTCCTCGAAGATCAGATCGAACACAACAAACATCTGGCTCTGCATGACGCGCTGACCGGATTGCCGAACCGCCGCTTATTTGAGGACCGGATGGCAAGCGCTCTTGAGCGCTCGCGCCGCACCGGAACGAAGATGGCGCTTCTGGTGATTGACCTGAATGACTTCAAGCAAATCAATGACACGATGGGCCATCACGTTGGCGACATTGTTTTGCAGCGTGTCGCTTCGACTTTTGCCGAGCGAGTCCGCCGCTCAGACACCGTATCTCGCACTGGAGGAGACGAATTCTCACTTATTCTGGAGGAGCCCACAAATCGCGAAGAGGCCGTGCACGTGGGAAAATCGTTGCAGCAATTGCTCGACGATCCACTCGAAATCGAAGATCGCAAAGTGAATGTGAGAGCCAGTGTTGGCATTGCCATTTTTCCTGAAGACGGATCCGACGCTGAATCCCTGTTTGTTGCGGCCGACCAGCAAATGTACCGCGCCAAACGCCGCTCTCAGGCATCGAAGCAGGATACCGGCTCTGCAAAATGAAAATCCATTCCCCATCGAGAAGAGTAGCCAAGATTAAGAAGTGCCCTTAACCGTATTGAAATGCTGCGCACGAGGATTGCCATGATTATCAAAGTACTCAGGCCTGTCGCTTTCAGAAGAGCGATCATATAGACAGATAATGTAGAATCAACGCCATCGACTGAGGTGTGCCTCTTGAATTGGAGCGTAATCCCGGAAGTGTCAGCCGTTGCGCTGGTGATCTGTGCGTTTGCTTCCGTGGCGCGGCGCAATCAGACACCCATGTCGCGGTTGTGGCTTATTGGCTGGCTGATGATTTTGCTCCACTTTGCTGCTGGCTTCTTCACTTTCCTACCAGAAACTTGGGGTAAGTTGGCGTTCATCCTCCTGTCAGCCTCCCTGGTTTGGGCCGGAACGCTGTTCATGCACGCTTCGATTCCCTATCGCGAGGACGCTTCTAGCCGCTGGATGCTCTGGTCGCTTCTCGCATCGAACACACTCTACCTTACGGTTCTCTCTTTCGGATACGATGTGCGCTGGGCCTTGAATCTGGCTGCGGTCGCGCTGGGCATCTGTCCGCTAGCGGTCATGCTGGTATCGATTCGAAAAGTCAACCACCTGCTTCGCTGGATTCTTTCGTCTCTTTACGTCGCGCTCTCGATTTTTCTGCTGATATTCCAGTATCGGCCCCAAAACGGCTCTGACCTGGCCTGGGATGCGGTCATGTTTACCGTTTAT
Organism: Occallatibacter sp.; assembly: GCA_049517315.1. Taxonomy (GTDB): domain Bacteria; phylum Acidobacteriota; class Terriglobia; order Terriglobales; family Acidobacteriaceae; genus Telmatobacter. Next base: position 5,403 of record JBEKSE010000031.1, read on the forward strand.
ATGGGTTGTTGCTGCTTTTTTGCTTACGCATTCCGCCGCGCCACTGCCGGCGCGTTCGTCACCATTGCAGGATTCTTTTTTTGGGCGTCAATCTTCATTGTGGCCCCGGCGATGGAGACGTTTCAGCCTCAGGTGCATATTGAGAGCGAAGTATGGAACCTGCCAAAATTCATTGTTGCCGTGGGCATGATGCTGCTGCTGCTCGAGGACCAGATCGAACACAACAAACATCTGGCACTCCATGATCCGTTGACCGGATTGCCAAACCGCCGTCTATTTGAGGACCGCATGGCTAGCGCTGTTGAGCGCTCGCGCCGAACCGGAACAAAGATGGCGGTCCTGGTCATTGACCTGAACGATTTCAAACAGGTGAATGATACCTTCGGGCATCACATGGGCGACTTGGTCCTGCAGCGCGTTGCATCGACCTTTACCGAGAGAGTCCGCCGCTCCGACACTGTATCTCGCACCGGTGGCGACGAGTTCTCAGTCATTCTCGAAGAGCCCACAAATCGCGAAGAGGCCGAGTTTGTGGGGGGATCATTGCGCCAGTTGCTCAACGCACCGCTCGATATAGAGGGTCAGCAGGTTAACGTTGGCGCCAGTGTTGGCATTGCGGTTTTTCCTGAAGACGCGCCCGACACTGAGTCGTTGTGCATTGCAGCCGACCTGAAGATGTATAACTCGAAGCGACGCTCCCAGGAATTGAATCAGAATGTAGCCTCCCTAGAATTGAATGCCCTCCCTGTTAGAGAATCCGCGATCAGCAATGAGTAGTGGCTGGCGCAGGAAAGTGTCTCTCGACACGATATATCCTGACTCTATTACCACTCCAGCAAACAGAAAGGCCCGGAATCATTCCCGGGCCTTTCTGTTTACCTGAGTTTGCGCGTCCGCTTAACTCTGACCACCACCGCTGCCAGGACCACGGCCACCGCCAGGTCCACCGGGACGACGGCGGCGGCGACGGGACTTAAGGCTCGCGCCCGCGGGACGGCCTGCGCCCGCAGTCTGCGTGACTGGAACGGGAGCGCCTTCGACGCGATTGAAGTTGGGCTCATTCTCTTCGTCGAATTCTTCGCCAACCTCCTCGTCGAAATCGTCTCCGCCTTCGATCAGGATAGTGCTCTGGTTCGATTTTGGCTGACGCTCGTCGAACTCGTTACGGGCCTTGACGGGTGCGGCAAAAGAAGCAGCAGGGGCAAGCGGTTCGGAGGTGGAAATTTCCACATCTTCAGCCTCTGCAGCCGGAGCCGACTGCCCTAGCTTGGCGCGCTGCTCCTTGATAAGTGCTTTGCGGCTTAGCTTGATGCGATTGCCTTCGATGGCCAGAACCTTAACCATCACCTGATCGCCCTCGCGCAGTTCGTCTTTTACTTCCTTCACGCGATGTTCCGCGATCTCGGAGATGTGCAACAGTCCATCGGTGCCGGGGAAGAGCTCGACAAATGCGCCAAACTCCGCCAGCCGAACCACCTTGCCCAGATAGACCTTTCCAATCTCAGGAACAGCGGTGAGATTGCCGATCATCTCGAGCGCCTTCTTCAATCCATCGGCATCGCATGAAGCCACATTGACGCGGCCCGTATCGTCCACGTCAATTTTTGCGCCAGTCTGCTCGATGATGCCGCGAATGGTGGCGCCACCCTTTCCGATCAGATCGCGAATCTTGTCGGTCGGGATCATCACGGTTTCGATGCGCGGCGCATAAGCCGAACGCTCAGTGCGCGGTCCGTCCAGCACTGCGTCCATCTTATCCAGAAGGAACAGCCGCCCGCGGCGCGCTTGCTCCATCGCCTGCTCAAGAATCTGGTGGGTAAGCCCGCCGATTTTGATGTCCATCTGCAGAGCGGTGATGCCCTTGCGCGTTCCGGCTACCTTAAAGTCCATGTCGCCGTAGTGGTCTTCGGCGCCTGCAATGTCGGTGAGGATGGCGTAGTCGTCGCCCTCCTTGACCAGGCCCATGGCCACACCGGCCACCGCGCCTTTGAGCGCGATGCCCGCGTCAAAAAGTGCCAGGCTTGTGCCGCAAACCGTAGCCATCGACGAAGAGCCGTTGGACTCCAAAATATCCGAGACTATGCGGATGGTGTAAGGCGACTCTTCGGCTGTGGGCAGAACCGAGGTAATCGCGCGCTCGGCCAGTGCTCCGTGGCCGATCTCGCGCCGTCCAGTGCCGCCCATGCGACCTGTCTCGCCAACGCAGAAGGGCGGGAAGTTGTAATGAAGCATGAAAGGCTTCTTCTTCTCGCCTTCGTAGCTCTCCAACCGCTGTCCCTCATCCGCGGTGCCCAGTGTGGCTGTCACCAGCGCCTGTGTCTCGCCGCGTGTAAACAGCGCCGATCCGTGTGTGCGCGGCAGCACGCTGGTTTCGATTGTAATTTGGCGAATCTCGTCGAAGCCGCGACGATCAGGCCTGACCCGATCCTTTGTAACCTGCTCGCGGAAGATTCTCTCGCGCAGCTTCTCGTAATAGTGAGCCAGCTTCTTCTTGGCCGCGGGATCATCGGCGGGCAGCTCTGCAGCCAGTTCGTCTTTGATCTGCTTGACAAGCGTCTGGCTTTCCAGCTTCTCGTGCACCTTGGTGTCCAGAGCGTCCTTGAGGCGGACTTCGATCTTGACCTTCAAATCAGCAAAGTAGGCTTCATCGAACTCCGGCTTGATAAAGGCCCGCTTGGGCTTTCCGGCCAAAGCCACCAATTCGTCGATGGCGGCGACAATCTTCTTGATTTCGGTGTGGCCAAACTCGATGGCCGCAAGAATAGTCTCTTCGGTCTCTTCCTTGGCGCCCGACTCGATCATCACAATGCCGTCCTTGTGGCCGACGACCATGATGTTGACTGTTGTTGCCGCGCGTTCGGAATACGTGGGGTTGATAACAAACTCGCCGTTCACGCGGCCCACGCGCACTGCGCCCACCGTGGCGCTGAAAGGAATGTCAGAAAGAGCCAGCGCACAAGCGGCGGCGTTGATGCCCACCACGTCCGGGTCATTCTCCTTGTCAGCGGAGAAGACCAGAGCAATCACCTGGGTCTCGTTGCGGAAGCCGTCGGGGAACAGCGGACGAATGGGGCGGTCGATCTGGCGGCAGGTCAGCACTTCTTTTTCGCTGGGCCGCCCTTCACGCTTGATGAATCCGCCGGGAATGCGCCCGCCGGCGTAAGTGTACTCACGATAGTCCACCGTGAGGGGGAAAAAATCGATGCCTTCCCTGGCTTCGGGAGAGGCTACTGCAGTGGCCAAAACCACGGTTTCGCCCGTGGTCACCAACGCGGCGCCAGAGGCTTGCTTGGCCATGCGCCCGGTCTCAAAAACCAGCCGCTTGCCACCGGCAAGCTCTACTGCAACTTCATGCTTAGACATAGTGTCCTCGTTTCATTGTGTTCGCTTGGGAAACTTGTAAATGGAAGGGTGTGGGAAAGCTGGGAGCTGGCGGGAAGAGTGGCAGGGCGTTCAAAAAAACTTGGGCCTGCGCGTGGGAGCCAATTCTCCCCTCCGCGGCCGATCCATCTGCCGGACCCCGCAAGAGGGACGCGCTCAGCCAATAGCTGTGCGCAGTCCCTGGCTGCGGGTCGAGTTCGCCAGGTACACCAAGGCCCCAGGTCCTGTGTAGTACGGGGGCCGTGACCAATTTCCGGTCTGGGCGCTTCCGGGTCAAAGTAGGCTTTCTGGGTTCGCGTTCCGCTATTTGCGGATACCGAGTTTGCCGATTACGTCGCGGTAGCGATCGGTATCGTGCGTCTTCAGGTAGTCCAGAAGGCGGCGGCGCTTGCTGACCAGTTGCAACAGACCGCGCCGGGAAGCGTGATCCTTTTTGTGCGTCTTGAAGTGCTCGGTCAGTTCAGCGATACGCGCACTCAGAATTGCAATCTGGACCTCCGGCGAACCGGTGTCCGTATCATGGGTGCGGAAGCTTTCAATCAGGGTCGTTTTCTTAGCAGTCGCCAGCACGGCGTTTGTTACTCCTCTTGTCTTCTCAGTCCACGTTTAAGTGTCTATTGTGAGACTACCATGAATGCGCGGCTTCGCGCCATTCGCCGGGAGGCCAGAACCAGATTGGTATCCCGCTGCCAGCGTTGACCTTCACTACTGTTGCTGCTCCATCCAATAATTGGCCCGCGCCACGATGCGCGCCCCGTAATTCTCTGCCAGACGCACCCTGATGTTGTGCAATCCGGGAGTGGGATCGGAAGGGCTGAAGGTAATCAGATAGCGGTTGCGGGCGTGCTGAGCGGATTCGACAACGCGCTTTTCAAATCCCTTGTCGCCGGTAAAGGGGTGATACTCCCCACCGCTCATATGAGCCACTTCTTTGGTCACATTCTTCTTGAATGCCGGCACAATCATGGCCAGAGTCGAGAACAGATTCATCGCCCGCTCTTCGCCCGAATCTTTTATGTCGTGGTCCAACTCGGCGCGCACCGGCGAAAACGAGACACTGAGAACAAGTACATCGGATTGGCCGATCTTGCGGATTAACTCCTCCGTTTTGATGTGTTTGCTGCCGTGGTCGCGCTCTTCGCTAATCAGTAGAAGCACGCGACGATATTCCTTTGGCTGGGATTCAAGCAGATCGACGGCATAGCTGACAGTATCAAGAATTGCCGCACCGTTGTCGCCCCGTGGCAGGCGCTTTAGGGCCTGATTCACCTCATCGCTGGAGTGAGTGAAATCGCGAATAAGACGCGGCTTCGAGTCGAAACCCACCAGCGCTGCCTGGCCATGGTTGTCGCTCAAAAATAGATCCAGCAACGGACCCATCTTGGCGAGCTTGTCGAATTCCAGCACGCTTGCCCCGCCCAATTCGACTGCGACCACCAACGCCACCGGCGCCGTATCCATCTCCTCCTGCACGCGAATCTTCTGCGGCACGCCGTTGTCTTCCAGCACAAAATCCTTCGGCTTGAGGCCGTAAACAACGCCTCCACCCGCCTTCTCCACCAGTGTGGGCACCAGCACCTCGTTGGCCCGCACGCGCAGCGTAGGCACGTCGGGGTTGGCACTGGAGTGCGCACTCGGCATGGGCAGCGGCGGCTCGATGGGAGGCATCTGCTGTGCGCCAGCCGTTGCAACTGCTACGCACCACGCCCCAATCACAAAGGACTCCAACCGGAATAATCCGAATCTCATACGGCTTACAGTTTACAGTGGGCAGCGAACAACGGTCAGTTTCCGCTAACTGATTTACAGCCTAGACCCGGAAGAATCAATGTGAAAGATTCCCTTGACCTAATGCCTATCTAAGTAATGCATTCGAATATTCCCTGTTCCGTGTTTCTCTACCTTCACGCCCGTTTATGCACTTCCCGATCCATCCGCCCAATCCATCCCAGAAACGCCAAAAGCTCCCATCGCGAGACCCACAGAAAGCTCAAAACGTCTTTGCTTGTCAGCGTCTCTGCCGATTTGCCGCTGTAAGTCTCAACCCGCCAGCGCAGAAACTCGCTCCGCCACGGTGCAAGCCGGTGGCCGCGCGTTGCATTCCAAAGAAAACGGAGCTGGGCAAACATGGTGAGTCCCTTCGCTTTGAGTATAGACGGCGGGACGTCGGCCTACAGTGGTCACGATCAATTCCTTCAAGCGACGCGAGCAGATTACTCATCTGAGAAATGCTTTACACAACGAAAACAGCGCAATTGATTCGTCTGCCCCCTGTCATCACTCCGGAAGCTTGCTGAACAAATCATTCGAGGAGGAGTTCAACTGCGCTATTACATCTTCCAGTGCCGTCTGCTGTGTCTCGGAGAGAGAAAGCTGCGTGGAGACTGTCGGAATGTCAGCCTGCATCAGGTTGGTCTGTGCCGCAGTCAACTGCGTCTGCACGTTGCTCACCGCGTCGGACGCGGCGGTGGCCTGCGTGATCGAGTTGTCGATCGTCACCCGCTGCTTAGAGACGTTGCTCAGCGCCGTGCTCAACGCTTCTGTATCGCTCACGGCCTGCGCGGTGTCGACCGTGCCGCTGGAATAATCGGCTACTAGGCTGTTGAGTGCGCCAAAAACGCTGTTTGACCCCGAGCCCAGGAATATCTGGCCTCCCGGCACATTCAACTGGATTCTTTGACCATTTGGCGACTCAAGATAGTTCACGTTCTGGTCGCCGTTATAGGTGGTAACGGCCGGCGAAGTTGCAGTGGAAGTGGAAAAAGGAGCCGTGGAGGTCTGGCCGCCGGCAAAGATGTACTGACCCTGGTAGCTTGTGTTGGCCAGCGACTCCACCTCGTCGAGAATGCCGGAAATCTGAGTCGAGACGGACTGGACGTCGCTGGAGTTCAATGTGCCGTTATTGGCGCTGGTAGCCAGCGAAATGGCAGAGGTAAGTTGAGTAATCACGCTGCCGAGCGCTGAGTCGGCCACCTGCAATTGGCCCGTAACCTGGCTGGAACTTTGCGTAAACGAATCATCCTGCTGAATCTGGTTGAGCAGCAGCACATCCTCTCCCGAGGCAACGGGATTCTGACTCAGCGAATTAATGCTCACCCCGCTCGAAAGCTCGGACGACAACTGCTGTTCGCTCGCCTGAGCCTGATCGAGCGAACTCACCAGGTTCGTCGCGTAAAACGGATCCACCCGCATTCGATTCCTCCACTCGCCTGAACCTTTTTTCGTCTTGGCGCGGCTCATTTCTCGTGTCCCATCCCCGAAGCAGGCTCGTATTTGCCCCGGAGCGAAAATCAAGTTTCGCACCATCACTGAAAATGCCCTACGAAACCGCCGTTTGATCTCCCAGATTCAACGCCGACGCCATGATCGTGTTCAACATCGCGAAGACCTGCGAAGCCGCCTGATAACTGCGCTCCAGCGTGGTCATCGACGAAGCCTCGTCGTTCAGATTGACGCCGGAGAGCGCATCATTCTGCGTCTGCAACTGGGTCACCGAGGCATTCTGCGCCGTATTTTCCGTCTGCACGCTGGAGACCGTCGAACCCAGCGTGGTCACAAAATTTGAGAAGTAGTTGATTGGCGTCTGCCCGTTCACAATCGATTGGTTAGAGAGCGCATACATCGCCACGGCATTCGAATTGTCGCCCGTTCCATCTCCCGCTCCGGCGGCCGCAATCTGGTTGGGGTCGGTCATCACCACGCTCATGCCGGCCGCGCTGCCCGCCACAGCAGTGGGCTCACTGAAGATATTGAGCGCCGAATTGGCCGAATTGGCCACGTTGCCTTCCACCCCGTCGTAGTCCGTTCCCGAGTTGTTCTGCTTGTTTACCGAAGTGGAAATGCTGTACGCCAGTTGATCGAGCGAAGAGAGCGCGTTGGGAATGTCCGTGTCTCGCGCCGTCAGATAACCGCCCAGCGAGCCGCCGCCCGAAGCAAGATCGGCTGTAATATCCGTGTTGTTCACAAAAAAATCGGTGACCCCGTTCACCATCCCGGTCGTCATCTGATAGCTCGTGCCCTCGGAGACCAGCAACTGGCCCGAGGTGGTGGTGATCTCCAGCCCATTGTTCTCGGTCGTAATCTGGTTGATACCCATCAGCTGCGAAAGCTGGCTCAAATCCTCCTGGCGCTGGTCCTCAAGCGTTCCCGCGTCGGCGTCGGGCGAGGTGGTCTGAATCTGTTGATTGAGCTGGGCGATGGCGCCGGTCAGCGCGTTCACCTGGCTGGTCGATCCGGCTGCCTCTTGGTCGAGAGCTGACCTTTGCGAGTTCAGGCTTGCCGCGGCGCTGGAGATGTCCCCGGCCAGCGTACCCGCCGTCGAGAGCACACTCTGGCGCATTGAGTTGTCGGTAGGATTTGCTTCCAGCGCCGAAAATGAGTTGAAGAAACTTGTAATGTCGCTACCGATGTTTCCGGCGGTTGAACTGGACGAACCGGATGCCGGCGTGAACAGGGCTTGAAGCGTATCAAGCGCCGTCAAGCGCGAGCTTGAGGAGGCCGCCAATTGCTTCTGCTGATCCAGGCGCGATTCGAGCACTCGATCCCGCTCCGAAGTGGCGCCCGTCTCCGTCACCCCTTGCCCGTACGAGACCCCGTTGATGCTGATCGGCTGATTCTCCTGCCAGTCGGGTGTCTCCTCCGTGTAACCCGGAGTGTTGGCATTGGCCACGTTGTTGGCCACAACATTCAGCGCTTGCTGATCGGCGTCCAGTGCCTGCGAAATGATGCTGAGTGACGAGCTAATTGTCCCCATGCCCGCTCTCCGTTCGCCGCCATTCCGACGCTTGCGAGATGCCACGCTCTATGCAGCCTTCACGGTACTCCAACCGGCCAGCACGCAAGTCCCTGAGGCGGCTCATCACGCTCAGGTTGGCCCGCGTCGCCTCCAATACTCTCGATAAAACCGCCATATCTCCCGTGGCATCCTTGGCCTCAGCAGCCAACGCCGCCTGCGTTTCCGCATCCTCATGAACCAGAGCGCGATTCAACGCCTGGCAGGAGAGCGCCAACTCCTCCAGCCGGTCAGCATCCAGGCGCGACAGCGCGCGCGATGCCTCAACAACCAGTTCTTTCAGCTTCGGATGCCCGTGGCGCACGCCAATCTCCTGCAAAACAATTGCTCCTTTCAGCAATCCCCCAAACTGCCACTCTCCGGTCGCACCCTCGGTCCGCCACTCTCCGGCGCAGTCAAACCCAGACTATGACTTGCCGCCCAGCATCGAATCCACAACCTTTGAAGCCACCGCGCCCGCGGAGACGTTATAAGTTCCCGATGCCAGCGCCGCCTGAATCTCGGCAACTTTGTCCATGCGGACACCGGAGTCGGTCGCCGTTTGAGAAACCTCGCTCCCCGCGCTGCTGAATGTTGCCCGGTCGCTGCCCAGTCCGCTCCCGCCCACGGCCGCGCCGCTCTTCGGCTGTTGCGCCGTGGCCTGAGCCGGCGCGGATGTTCCCAAAAGCGACTTCAAACCATCAAGACTGCTGCGAATATCCATCACCCACTACTCCTTGCTCACTTGATCGGCGGATTTTCCAATCACTTTAGTCATTCGCGCGAGTTGATTACAGTATTAGCGTGCAAACTTCCGGTTACCCCAGTCGTCCCATGCTTGTTACCTGCAACAGAAAGCTGCTGCACAATGCCTGTTGCAATCCCAAATCCTCCGTGCTCACTGAGTGCCTGCCCCAGCGACTCCGATGCGAACGACCCGAGCGCTCCGCTCGAACCCGATGCCGAGTCAGAGTCTTCTCCATCGAGTCCATCACCGCTGGTCATCGGTTTCAAAAGCTCCTGCATCATCTGAGCCTCAAACTCGTGCGCGGCATGAACCAGTCGGGGTTGCGGCGCAACCGAAGCTGTCGCCGCGCCTGTTGAGGCCGCCGTTGCTGCTGTAATTGTCTGCATCTCCCGTCTCTCCCTCAAACCTCTCGCCCTACAAAACTTCCAGGTCGGCCTCTAAAGCGCCGGCCTCTTTCATAGCCTGCAGAATCGAGATCACATCCCGCGCGCCCGCTCCCGTGCGCTGCAATTCCTGCACCAAGTCTTCTACAGTCGCGCCTTCTTTCAGGTCAATTCGATTCACCGGCTTGTCAGCCGCCTGCACGGTGGTCTGCTGAACCACCTGCGTTGTTCCTGCCGATCCCGGATTGGGCTGCGAGACCTCGTTCACGGTAATCACGTTGACGCTCAATCCGCCATGCAGAATCGAAACCGGCTGCAAGCGTACCGTGCCCCCGATGACCACCGTTCCCGTGCGCTCGTTCACCACCACTCGCGCACGCGGATACACTTCAATCTCGACGCCCTCCACCTTATCCAGCAGCTCCGCAATCTCCTCGCCCGGCGCGGCTGTAATCTCCACCCGGCGGCTATCGACTGCGTGTGCCCGTGGCGCGCCCAGCGCCTTGTCGATTCCCGCGGCCATCTGCTCGGCGGTATGGAAGTCCGCATCGTTCAGCACCACGTTGACCACGCGCATTTGCTTCAAGTCAAAAGACACCGGCCGCTCCACCAGCGCCCCGCCGGGAACCCGCCCCGTAGTCGGATGATTCGACAACTTTGTATTGCCGCCGCCCGAGGCCATGTAGCCGCCCAGCACCAGGGACCCCTGAGCCTGCGCGTAAATCTGCCCGTCAGGCCCGTAGAGCGGCGTCATCAGCAGGATGCCTCCCTCCAGCGAACGCGCGTCGCCGGCCGAGGAGACTGTTATATCCACCTTGTAGCCGGGCCGGCTGAATGGCGGCAGCGTCGCCACCACAAAAACCGCCGCCATGTTTTTGACCTGCATATTGCTGGCGCTGTTGGACCCGGTCTGAGGAACCGTGATGCCCATCCGTTCCAGAACCGAGATCAGCGTTTGCGCCGGGAAAACCGTCTGCGAGCTGTCCCCCGTGCCCCTGAGCCCCACCACCAATCCATAACCCACCAGTTGATTGTCACGAATCCCTTCAATGGTCGCGACATCCTTGATCCGCGCGAGATGTCCCGCTGTCACAGCACAGGCCGGAATCGAAGTCAGTAGAAACAGCAGCACCAGGGCAACCGCCAACGATAGGCCCTTCGCCCGCCCACTTGCCGCCGTTTTAATGCCCACAGTTCGCATCCCTATTCCTCAATTCCCTAGCCCCGCCCCTATTCCCTAGTCCCTATTCCCTGCCTCTAAAACACCAACAGCCTTTGCAGGAAGCGCACCACAGCGTTCTGGCGGTAAGTGGAGTCGTTCACGATGCCCTTGCCGGTTACTTCCAGTTCAAGATCGGTCATGGCCGTCGATTGCACCTGGTTCTGCGAACTGACGTCCTCGGGGCGCACCAGGCCGCGCAGCTTGATCAACTGCGTCTGCTGCGAAAAGGTCAGCTGGCGCGTAGCCTGCACCACCAGCATCCCGTTGGGCAGCACGTCCACCACCTCTGCGCCAAAGGTCGTCGACAAGCTCGAGTTGGTCGTGCTCTGCCCCTGCGCCGACAGGCCCGAAGCCGCAGTCATGCCGATCAGATTCTGCATTGCGTTTGAAGTCTTGAGCTTGCCAAGCAATCCGGTCAACCCGGAGCTGGCGTTCGAGGCGCGAGAGTTCTTTACCTGCCCGTCGGTCGACGCCGCCAGGCTCTCCGTCACCACAATCGCGACCACGTCGTGCAGCCGGACGGCCTTGGCGTCCGTGCCCAGCCGCACCAGCCGGCCCTCCGGACTCCAGATCGACCCCGGCGTCAGAACCTCCGCCGCCTGCTGCGCCCGCACACGCTCGATGTAAGCCTTCAAAGCCTCTTCCGGCGGAGTCGCCTTGCCAGCAATCCCCGGCGCCGCCTTCTTTTTGGCGCCAATGGCTTGAGCCGTCGGCAAGGCGAGAAGCGCCAACGCCGCCATCAAAAGCCACGCCCTTAGCAAGTTCGCTCTCATGGGCGTTTACCTGTCTCGTTTAGTAATGCGGCGCGACCGGGACCGAGAGCCACAACGCGCACCACGCTGCCGCCGATCGTCAATCGCACCTCGAGCGCAGCGCCAGCCGTGGCCGGATTCAGCGCGCGAGCTTCCAAGACCGCATCGACAATTGTCGTGTGCTCCTCGACGATCAGCCTGTCCCCGATGTGAATGACGGGAATCGACTGTGCTTCTTCAGGCTGGCCAGCCACACCGCCGGATGCGCCGCCAACCGTATTGCGATGAGCCGTGGCCAGCACCAGGCGGCCCGGCCCCCCGGGAAACTGGCCGCTTCGCATCAGCAGCCAACGGTCCCCGGTATGCGGGTCGTCGATCTCGCGAACAATCTCCCCTTGCGCCTGCTTTTGAGCGGAAGCCAGTCCACCTGAAGAGATCAGAACCTGAGCGCCCGGCGCGGCGGCAGACTGAGCAAAAGCCATCGAAGCCGTTGCAATCGCAAGCATTCCCGCACCCATCACCACTCTCCGTTCCGTTCTCACGCGCCCTGTCCTCCCAGTCCCTAGTCCTTTAGTCCCTATTCATGTTTAGTGGGTCATATTGTTGACCTGGGAGTACATGTCGTCGGCGGCCTTGATGACCTTGGAGTTTGATTCGTAGGCTCGCTGCGCCAGCACCATCTGCACAAACATTGTCACCACGTCCACATTCGAGTTTTCCAGGTAGTTTTGCTGCAATGTGCCCAGCCCCTCGGTCCCGCCAGGGTTGCCCAGCACCGGGTCGCCGGAGCTGAGCGTGGCCTGCAACAGATTCGAGCCCATGCTTTCCAGACCGCCTGGATTTGGAAACGTAGCCAGCTGAATCTGTCCCAGCTGCGAGGGATTCTGCTGTCCCGGCAAGGTCGCGTTCACCACTCCGTACTGGGTGATGGTGATGGCTGTCGAATTCGGAGGAATGGTAATGGTGGGGATGACCGGATCGCCCTCTACAGTGGTGAGCGTTCCCTGATTGTTCAACTGAAACTGCCCGGCGCGGGTGTAGGCGATTGTGCCGTCGGGCCGCTGCACCTGAAAAAATCCGCTGCCTGAAATGGCCACGTCGAGCGGATTGTCGGTTTCGTTCAGCGGGCCCTCTGTATTGATCACTTCCGTCGCCGCCGGTTTCGTGCCTAATCCGATCTGCAGCCCCGCCGAGACCGTCGACTGGCTCTGCGCAGCGCCCGGCGTTACAAGATTCTGGTAGACCATGTCCTGAAACTCCATGCGCAGCTGGCGAAAACCTGTCGTCGACGAGTTGGCCAAATTATTGGCGATGGTATCCAGGTTCATCTGCTGCGCGCTCATCCCACTGGCCGCCGTATATAAAGCTCGAATCATTGCGAATCTCCTTAAGGGTTTCTGGACTATTCCCTATTCCCTGTCTTTCACACTTTGGGCAGATCCTCGGTGGCGATCTTGTTGAACTCGGTGTGGAAGACCGTGAGCGCCTTCTGCATCATTTCCGCCTCGCGCTGAATCAAAATCAAGTTCAGCGTCCCTTGAATTACGTTTTGATTGGCAGACTCAATAGCACCCTGGTGAATTGCGGCATTTGGCGAGAGCACCGGGTTCACGCCTTCCGGCGCGACATACCGGTTGGTGCCTTCGGGAGTCAGTTGCGCGCCGCGAGGAAACGTGAACACTCCCACAGTGGCCACCACGCCGCCGGCCACCGAAAGCGCTCCATCGGCACCCACCGTCACCTCACCCGGAGGAACCGGAATTGGTTGGCCGGAGGGCGAGAGTACGGCATCGCCGGCTGCTGTAACCAGTCGCCCGCTCGGCGTGCGATGAAAGCCGCCATCGCGCGTGTAGCGCAGACCGTTTGGTGTTTGTACCTGAAAGAAACCTTCGCCTTCAATGGCCAGATCCAGCGGATTTCCGGTCTGCTCCAGCGCGCCCTGACCCTGGCTGATCCGGTCGCCGCCCAGCAGGCCGTAGTTGTTCACCGTCCGCCCCAACTGCGAGTCTTCGCCATCGGGCCCCAGCAGCACCGAGCGGAAGTACTCCTGCTCGGCGCGATAGCCCGGTGTCTGCGCATTCGCGAGATTAGTGGACGCAATGTCCAGAGCCTGGGTGCGCGCTACCAGTCCGGTCAGCGCCGCATAGTATCCACTGTCCATCGTGCGCTCCTTCGCAGGGGAAGCTTGCAGAAGAAGGACCGAAAGTGGGAGGGAAAGATTGGAAAAACTTCAGAATTGAAGCGCATCGGTCAGTGAGCAGAAAACAGGGCAGCGTCAGCCTTTGGCTGAAAGCTGCCCTTGTTCCCTATTCCCTATTCCCTGCTTCACTGCATGCCATCGCAGATGATGGTGACTTCAAAACCGGCGCCGTCGAATTTGTATGTATGGTGGAGCTTGAATTCAGGCGCCTGTACGTGGAGGTTGTAGTCCCGCCCCGTAATCACAGCGGGAATTGACAAGCCGCAGTTGGCCGCCAGATCCGGCACCTTGCCCTTCCACGCTCCAGCCAGCATATTGCAGATTTCGCCAATCCCGTCCTTGACCGTGTCATCGACCTCCTCAAACTCCATGCCCGTCATGTGCGCGGCGATCTTCATGGCCGCCGAGGAACCGCTGCGAAAGACGCACGCCCCGCTCAGCAGGCCGCCAAAGCCAACCACCGCGGTCACCGACTCCGGCTCGCCGGCCTCCACCGGCCCCGTATAGCGCCGGCAATTCACGCCCAGCATCAGGTGAAAGACCTCTTCCACGCTTGTATCCAGGTTCCGGGGGTCGGAAACCACATCCACCGAGTCCCGCAAAGATAGCGCCATCGCCTGCTCCCTTTCCTTATTTCCGCTTGCCTACAATTGCCACTTGTTCCCGAAGCCTTCGCCGCGACCGGTGCTTGTCGCCGTTGCGCCGCCGATGCACCTTACGCTTGCCGCCTCTGCTCCCTCTACCTGCCGCCCGGCAACATGCCGACCTTGCCGACGATTATGCCGCGTGCAAAAGCGGCAACACCCGTTCCTTTACCTGCTCGGGAGTGAACGGCTTGCGGATATATCCTTGCGCCCCAGCCAAAATCGCTTGCTTGACATGCTCTTCGCTCGACTCGGTGGTAATCATCACCACCGGAACGCCGGGAGCCAGATTCTGCGACCGAATCTGACGGAGAAACTCCAGCCCATCCATCGAAGGCATATTGATATCGGAGAGAATCAGGTCCACGTGCTCGGCCTTCAACAGCTCCAATCCGTCGATGCCGCTGCCCGCCTCGAAAACCCGCAGCGTATCGAGACCCGCCTGTCGGAGCGAACGCTCCACAATCTTGCGCATCACCGAGGAATCATCGACGATCAGGGTTCTCACTTCACTCATGTTCAGGCCCCTCCGCTTGAGCTTTTATCGGCATCTTTGTTCAATCCATGAGTAGCACGCCCCCAACCCAGTTCTCCGATGCCCAAACCACACCTGACAACCCCATCTCAGTGCGAAGCGATCGAGCAAATTACATCCATGGTCGAGCCGAACTCCGGCATCGAACCACTTTGCGGCCGCCGCCACATGCGCAGCCACAGGCAGTCGTGCACCCTCACCAGCCGGGAGGCAACAGGACGCGCCTGCTCGATGGATCTGGCAAGAGCGCCCGCCATGGCCTGCTCCGAAACAGCCTCTATCAACTCCACCGCGGGAAACTTCGCGCTCAACATGCGCGCGTGCGCCGGACCAAACTGCGACTCGGCAACCAGCCCGCTTTCTACCCTCAGGCCGCTCATTCGCTCCACAGCCAGGGCCAGAATCCGGTCCAGCCGGTCTTCGAATCCCAGATACAGCAGCTTGCCCGCACTCACGCGCAAGGGCAGCGCGCCAAAGGCGTCCACAAACAGCCGCGGCACAAGAGTCGCGAGCGCTTCAGTCGAGTGAAACTCCAGCGGTATCACCGGGCAGCTCCACTGCAGCCCCAGCGCTCTGGTGACCAGCTTCTCGCTCACTCCCTGCTGGCGCTCGAGCCAGTGGCCCAAGCGCCCGGCTCCGGCAACCCGCTGCGCATCCAGCGCCTGGCGCAACTGGCCGGAGGTAATCCAGCCCTGTTCGAGCATCACCAGGCCAAGCGGAATGCGATGCCGGTGAATCTCCTCGGCAGCGGCCCGGCCATCCATCTCGCGGCGCACAGCCGAGGCCACCCGCGCCACGGTGCAGGCGCTTGAGCAACTCCATCCCCCTTCAAAGACCGGCGCCTGGCGGCTGCGCCACAGATGCAGCCAGCCGGAACCGCAATTTGGATTGGCACAGGTTTGAAACAAGGAGCTTCCTGGGCCCGCATGTACCTGCGCTTCCCGGTCAGCCGGATGCCCCTGCAGGCCCGCTTCAAGGTAGGACGGCCATCGTTCCGCGGCCAATTCTCCGCCCCCGATTCGCGTCAGATCGCGACTTTCACTCCGGCTTAGAAGAGGCATCGTATGCTCTCCAGCCGCTTGCGCGGCGAGGCCACTTCGGTCACCCGCAACCCAAAGTTTCCGCTGACCAGCACCACCTCGCCTCGTGCCACGATCTTGTCGCCCACGATCAGGTCCACCGGGTCGGCCACGTTGCGATCCAGCGGGACCACGTCTCCCGGGCCGAGATCGAGAATTTCGCCCAGCGCCAACTCCTTCGAGCCGAAGCGCAGCGAAACCTCGAGCTCCACATCGAGCAGCAGATTAAATCCAGGGCTGAGCCCCGCTGGCTGCTCTGGCGGAAGGGCATCGTCGAGTCGAGCAGCGAGCTGAGCCGTCGGCTTGGGCGCGCGCACCTCGTCGCGCACCAGAATCACGAAGGAACGCTCGCCAGCCTTCAGTTGGAAAGCGCGCGAGGCTTTGCTCTCGCCCGTGATCTCCTCGAACTTCTCCACTCGGCATTCTTTCCCCGCCTTGGCCTGCAACTCTCCGGCCGCGGCATTGGACACCTCGCGCAGCAACTCGCCCCAGCCTGCCTTCTGGTCCACGCCCTCGCCCACCAGCACCGCATCCAGAATCGCGGGGTCCATGACTACCGAAAAGCGACCTTTGACTTCTCCAGCAATGGTGGCGGCAAACCCAAACGCGCCCGCCCCGAGGGGTTTGGGCAGCGACTCGACAAGCTCCGGTTCTCCAGCCAGTGCCTGAGAGAACAACAATGCGGCAACTTCGGTCCAAAACTCCAGGTAACTCTTCATAATTCGGCCTCGGGAACGTGGCGTTCGATCCGCGCGGCGCGTTGCGCCCCCTGGCGAATGGCCTGCGCCAGCAGTAACGCCTGGCCGCCGACCCTCCACTCCGGCAAGGTGCCCGCCGCCAGATTCAGGCGCAAAACTGTCCCTGGCACCAGGTCTTCAATTTCGCTTGCCGCCAGTCGGACCGGGGGCAGTTGCAGGGACGCGCCAAAGCGTATGCGCCGTGCAGCGGCCTCCATGCGCTCCCGAGTCTCGCCGCTGTGACGGCGTCGGCGAGCCCAGTCCGAAGTTAGGCGGCGCAGAATGGTGTTGGCCACAACCGCAGGGAAGGCCAGGTTCAGCAAACCGGAGCTGTGCGGCATGCGAATCTCGAAGCTCAGGCAGAGAGTCTTCTCGGTCACCGACATGATGCGCGCCACCTGCGTTTGCATCTGCCGCCGCTCGAAGTTGAAGCTCAGCCCCACCGGCTGCCAGGCTGCAGTGAGTTCGCGGCAGACGATCTCCACCACACTGGCCAGAATCGACTCTTCGATGTCGGTCAGCTCGCGCAACACCCCATCCCGGCCCTCGCCGCCCAGCAGCAAATCGATGATCGGCGGAGCCAGCGCCAGGTCCAGTTGCAGCACCGCCAGCGCACCCAGCGGCTCCATGCGCACCGATGCCACATAGTTGATTTCGGGAATGCGCAGCAGAAACTCATTGAAGGGAATCTGCTCGGCCGAAACCAGGTTGACCTGAAAGCGTGTGCGCAGCCAGGCGGCCAGATTATGCGTCAGATTGCGGGCAAACAGATCGTTCAACATACTGATGGCGCGCAACTGCTCGGTCGAGATCTGGCCTGCTGAAGAGAAGTTGTAGGGCACCACGCGCGCCCGCACCTCGGTATTGTGCGCCTCGGGCACTGTACTGCGCGCCGCCTGAAAGAGCGCGTCAATCTCGTTCTGCTTGAGTGTCTTTTCCATCATCTGCCGCCTCTCGGCGCCTTGCGGGAGCGCGGCCTGTCAAAAGCTCCGCGCGCCGCCAGGTCCTTGAGCGCGCTTCGCAGATGCACCACCGCCGAAGCATGCACCTGCGAGATCCTTGATTCGACCACTCCCAGAGCCAGGCCGATCTCGTGCATGGTCATCTCCTCGTAGTAGTAGAGGCTCATCACCAGCCGCTCCCGGTCAGGCAGGTTCTGGATGGCCTCCGTCAGCCGCTCTTCCAATTCACCCCTCAGGCAGCGAAAGAGCGGGTCCTCCTCGGGGCTGGTGGGAATATATGCCAGTTCCTCCTCGCCTGAATCCTCGTTGCGCTCCATATGCAGGGTGCCGATCTCCAACCCCTTCAGGTCGCCCAGCAACTGCTGGTACTCATCGAGGTTCAGCGCCATCTCCTGAGCCACCTCGGCCTCGTCTGGCGCATGACCCATCCTGACAGTCAACGCCCGAATCGCCTCTTCGACGGCGCGGCCCTTGCGGCGCAGCTCGCGCGGGCTCCAGTCAAGCGTTCGAAGGCTATCGAGAATCGCGCCCCGAATGCGGAACTGCGCATAACTGCGGAACTGGACTTTTTTGGCCGGATCAAATTTCGAAAAGGCGTCCATCAGCCCCACCACACCGGCCGAGACCAGGTCTTCAATGTCCACATGCTGGGGCAGCCGCTCGTGAATACGCCGCGCCAGGAAACGCACGATCGGCAGGTGCTCAAGCAGTACCCGCTCCTGCTCGCCTGTGAGCACCGGCAGTCCGGCGCCGCCGGGCGGATAGCCGTCTCCCGAAACGCCCCGCCGCGATGTTCTTTCACTCCCCGCCGCATTCGCCGTTTCCATCACCATTGCCATCCCCTTCAACCAGTCCCCAACTCTTCCCTGTTCCCTATTCCCTGTTCCCTATTCCCTGTTCCCTATTCCCTGTTCCCTATTCCCTGTTCCCTAGTCCCTAGCCCCTATCTCTTTACCGCACCGTTCCCACCGGCCGCAGCCGAATTTCCGGCGGTATCTCACCGGCAGCCACCACCGCCAAACGCGGCATCATTGGCTCCAGCCAGCGCTTCACGTGATATCGGGCTGGACTAGGGCATAGAAGCACGGGAAGCGCCGCGGCAGAGGAGGCGGGAATAAGGCGCTTCAAAGAATCGGCCAAACGGCGAACCACGGGCGTCGTCGGAGTCGATGAGGCCGCGAGCATCCGCTGGCCGGTCTCGGGCGCGAGCGTGGTCAGAATTTCTTCTTCGAGCACCCCATCAAGCAGCAAAACAGGCAGCTGGCCTTCGCCGTCCAGAAGCGGCTGGATCAGCCTTCGGCCCAGCGACTGGCGCGCAGCCTCGACCAGCGCTACAACGCCCTTGTTCACCGGAGCGGTCTCCAGCATGGATTCCAGAATCGCGCCCAGATCGCGGATCGAGACCCGCTCCCGCAGCAGTTGTTCGAGCACCCGGCCCACCTCGCCGAGCGAGAGCAGCTTCGGCACCAGTTCTTCCAGCAGCTTGGGATGGCTCTCGTTGAGCGAGTCCATCAGCCGCTTGGTCTCGGCCCTGCCCAGCAGTTCCCAGGCGTTGCGGCGGATGAGCTCGCCCAGATGTGTCGTGATCACCGTGACCGCATCCACCACCGAGTAGCCTGCGGCGATGGCCTGGTCCTCGAGAGCCGGCGCAATCCAGATCGCGGGCACTCCGAAGGCCGGCTCCCGCGTCTCTTTGCCTGCCAGGGGTCGCCGATTCGGTTCGCCCGAAACGGCCAGCAACTGCGTACCCTCGGTCTGCCAGCGGCCAATCTCCATCCCGCGCAAGCTGAACAGATACTCGCGCGGCCTGAGGCGCAGATTGTCGCTGATATGCACCGGAGGCACCAGAAAGCCCATCTCCGCGGAGAGATGGCGGCGCACCGCGCGCACCCGGTTCAGCAGTTGCCCGCCCTGCTTTTCGTCCACCAGAGGAATCAGTTGGAAGCCGATTTCGAGCGTCAGCTCTTCCAGGCGCAGCAATTGGGCCAGATCCGAGCTCTGCGCCTCGCCCGCTTTCTTCTTCTCCACTACCCCCGGCTCGACCTGCGGGGCTGCGGCGACGTGTGCCGCAACGCGGCGTCCGGCAAAAAACAGCAATGCCGCCACGGTCAGGAAAGCTAGCTTGGGAAGTCCCGGAATCAGGCACATCGCCCCGCAGACCAGGCTGGCCACGTAAAGCGTGACCGGCTTGGCAAATAGTTGCTGGCGTATCTCGCCGCCCAGCAGCCCGGCCGAGTTGGCGCGGGTCAGCGTAATGCCGCCCGCGACCGAAACCAGCAGCGAGGGAATCAGCGTGACCAGCCCGTCGCCCACCGTCAGCACCGTATAGGTGCGCGCCGCCTCGCTCAGCTCGATGCCCTGCTGCAAAGTTCCAATCAGCAGTCCCGCGATGATGTTGATGCCGGTAATCAGAATCGTCGCCAGCGAATCCCGCTGATTGAAGCGGGCAGCTCCATCCATCGCGCCGTAAAATTCAGCCTCGCGGGCAATCGCCTGGCGCCGCCTGCGCGCTTCGGCCTCGTCAATCAGCCCGGCATTCATGTCGGCGTCGATGGCCATCTGCTTGCCCGGCAATGCATCGAGAGTGAAGCGGGCCGTCACCTCGGCGGTGCGCACGGCTCCATGAGAAACCACTAAGAATTGAATGGCGATCAGCGCCAGAAACAGCACGAAGCCGACCACGTAGTTGCCGCCCACCACAAACTGTCCAAACGCCTCGATCACATTGCCGGCGGCGGCCGTGCCCTCCTGCCCGTGTAATAGAATTCTTCTGCTCGAAGCGATGTTCAAAGCAAGCCTGAAGAGCGTCAGCAGCAGCAGCAAGGTAGGAAAGACGCTCAACTCAACCGCGCGGCGAATCTGCACGGCGGAAAGAAACACAATGATCGAAGCGGCCATCGACATGGTCAGCAGAAAGTCCAGCGCAAAAGCGGGCAAAGGTACCAGCATGACGAAAATCACGCTGATGGCCGCCATCGGCAGCACATACTCTCTCAGCCGCTGCAGAATCGATCCTCCAGGCAGGGATCCGGCTGCCAGTGCGTTTGTGCTCATTGTGAATCTCCTTCCAAGGGCGAAGTGCCACGATCAGTTCCGGAGTCGGAACCGGAACCGGACCGCCCATTTTGCGTGGCTGTCCGTGCCTGCGCCTGTGCCTTGGCCGCAGCCTCGCGCGAACGGCGCTCGCGCATCTCCGCTTCCAGCCGTTGTTTGTAGAGCCAGGCGAGAATGGCCGCCACCGCGGCATAAAGATCGACCGGAATCGGCTGGCCGACCTCGACAGAGCGATAAAGCGAGCGGGCCAGCGGCGGATTCTCAATAATCGGCACACCCGCCCAGCGCGCCTCGGCCTTGATCTCCTCGGCCAGCAGGTTGCGGCCTTTGGCCAGCATCTTGGGCGCTTCCATGGTGGCGAAATCAAAACCCAGCGCCACGGCATAATGCGTGGGATTGGTCAGCACCACGGCGGCTTTCGATACATCGGCCTTCACCTTGCGGCGGCGCAACTGGCGCTGCAAATTGCGAATGCGGCCGCGAATCTGCGGGTTTCCCTCGGTCTCCTTGTACTCGTCGCGCAGATCCTCGCGGCTCATCTTCAGCCGCGACTCGCGGCTCTGCCACTCCACCAGATAGTCGATTGCCGACCAGGCGAAGAGCAGCCATGAAGCAGCCAACAGCAGCCCGTAGACATCCGCGCCAAGCATCTCCAGCCGCGTTATCGAAAAAGGCGGCAATCTCAACTGGCGCGCGATGCGCTGCACGCAGAAGATCGCAAGCAGAGCAGCAGGGATCAGGGACTTTGCCAGCCTCGCCGCGGCGCGCAGCGAGAAGAGATTCTTGATATTCGAGACCGGGTTGATGCGATCCAGCTTGAAGCCGAGCATCTCGGGATGGAAGTTCACCCCGCCGGTCTGCACAATCCCCACACTAAGGGCGGCCGCCGCTACTGCCGCCATCATCACGCCCAACGGCGCGAGACAATCGAACGCCAGTTTGCGCAGCGCGTAGAGCGTAGGCTCAATCGCGGCCGGTTCCCAGCGGGCTGGCTGCCCCAAATCGAGAAAGGCGGCAAAAGTTCCCCTCCACATCATCAGCAGATGGCTGCCCATCGCACCCAGCACCATCACCCCCGCCAGCGTTCCTGCAGCCGCCGACAGTTCCCGGCTGTGCAGGATGTCGCCTTCCTTGCGTGCCTTGTCTCTGCGGTGTTGGGTTGCCTGTTCTGTGCGCTCTCCGGGCATCGGCTATCCTCCCAATCCCAGAGCCGCGCGATGTCCGGGCACGGCGATCAGCCGCTCCGCCATATCGAGCAGCCCGCTGAAGCGAGCTTCGATAAAGCGCGGCCATAAGGCCAGTGAGCCGGTCAGCAGAGCAAAGCCAGTAAGCGTTTTCATGGGCACGGTGAGGCTCATCACGGGCAACTGCGGGCTGAGCTTGCCCATCAGAGCCACAGATAATTCGACGAGCATGGTCGCTGCCAGCACCGGCGCAGCCAGCTCGACTGCTGCAAGAAAGATGCCTGCGGCGGCGCGCACAATCTCGAGCGCGGCCGTGGGCGCCAACGCGTAGCTGCCCAGCGGCGCCACGCGAAAACTGCGCACCATCGAGGCCAGCATGATCCGGTCGAGGCCCGCGCCGATCACCACCAGCGTTCCCATCAGTTGGAACAGTTCGCCCAGAAGCGGCGTCTGGATGGCCGAGGCCGGGTCCAGCAGGTTGACCAGCGAGAAACTGAACTGCAAGCCGATAATCTGCCCGGCAAAGAGCATCATCTCGTTCAGCAGAGTGAGCGTAAGTCCGTATACCAGCCCCACCGCCAACTCGCCCAACAATGACGAGAAGCCTAAAGTAAGCTGTGCGTTGGGCAGCGTCGCAACCAGCGGCGCCAGCAAAAACGCCACCGCGCCCACAAAGACCGCCTTGGCGCGTATAGGCAAAGCCGTCGAAGAGAAGAAGGGAGCGAAGGCCACCATCCCGCTCACCCGCACCAGGGCCAGCATCATGGCGCAGAGAAAATTGCTCCACTCGATCTCGTTTCCGTGCGGCACTGTTCTTCCCTTCGATGCGGCTTTTTAGGTTGCGGAAAGACCCATTGTTTTGAAAGGGCACGACTTCACCGGGGTCCCCATCGACAGGTCTTCGTCGATGGGGTGGGAGTTCAGTCGCGCCGTAAATGCAACAGAAATACCGCGGGCTTTAGCCCCTGAGGGATGCCTTCGCGAATTCCGCCTGAAACCCTGAGTTCTTTCAGCAATTTCTTTACCCGATGTAACGGTGCAGGTCAACCAGCAACCGCACGGTATACGCCGCCATACGGCCCAGAAACCACGGCATCCCCACCAGCAGAATCATGGCCACCGCAGCCAGCCGCGGCACCGAGGTCAGCGATTGCTCCTGCAGGCTGGTCAGCGTCTGAAACAGGCTCAGCACAAAACTCAACAGCGCGGTAGCAATCAGTATGGGAGCGCCCAGAATCATGGCCTCTTTCATCAGTTGGCGCAGCAGTTCGGCAACCAGGTCGGGCGTCATTGGTACTCCTTGCAATGCAACAGCGAGTCAAAAACTCTTCAACAGCGAGTTGGCCAGCAGGTTCCAGCCGTCCACCATCACAAACAGCAGAATCTTCAACGGAGTCGAGACCACCACCGGCGGCAATTGGAACATTCCAATCGAAGTGGTAATCGCCGCCGTCACCATGTCGATCAGCAGAAACGGAAGAAACAGAACCGCGCCAATGGCGAACCCCGCCTTGAGCTCGGAAAGAATGTAGGCCGGCATCACCACGCGCATGGGCAGGTCTTCTGGCTTGTCGGGTCGCGGAATCTGGCCGGCCGCGGTAAACAGCGCCAGGTCCTTCTCGCGCGCGTATTTAAGCAGGAATTGCTTCACCGGTTGCGCTCCGCGGTCGATAGCCTCCATGCCCGTAATCAGTCCGCCGCGATACGGTTCCACCGCCTGCTGATCAATCTGATTGAGCACCGGCATCATCATGAACCAGGTCATCATCAGCGCCAGCCCCATCAGCGTGGGATTCGAGGGCGCGGTCTGCGTGCCCAGCGCCTGGCGCAGAAAGTGAAAGACCACCAGTAGGCGCACCATCGGCGTGACGCACATCAGAATCGCGGGCAACAGAGTAATCAGCGTCAGGACCAGAAGAATCGTCCATGGAGTCGAGTCTGAAGGGTGAAGGCGCGCGCTGAGATCGGGCAACAGAGGCACGGATGCCGGCGCCGCCAGGCTGAGAGCCGCCCACGACGCTACCATGAGACCCTCGCTGCCGGCCGCGCAACGGTTGATTGCCGGTTTGCGAACGGACGCAGCCGGGTCACGCTCGACCGTTCATCGAGCGCATAAAATGTCGGCGCGCCTTCGGGCGAAGTGGCCACCAGAAAGCGCCGCCCTTCAGCCTCCACCAGAGCCAGAGACTGGCGAGGCGCCAGCGCAATCCTTTCCACCAACTCCAGTCTCGGCCTCCGCCGGCATCCAGCGCGGAAACGACTGAGCAGCCATCCGGCCAGCCCGCCCACCTTCTTTCCGTTCGTTTCCATCCTCAACCTCGCTCTCATTCCTAGTCCCTAGTCCCTATGTCCCTGGTCCCTGTCTTTTTCACGCCAGCCGAGTCACGCGTACCGCCAACTGCGTATCCACCACCTCAAACTCGCTCCATGCCAGTTGCACTTTCCCCGCTGCCAGCGGCATATCCTCGCCGTGCGGCCAATTCGTCTCGATCACCTGCCCCAGCTCAAGCGCAAGCAGATTGCGCACCCGAAAATCCCTCACCGGCACGGCCACATCCAGCTCCACTGGCAACCTAGCCACCGGCGCAGTGAGCTTGATCCGCGCGCCTTCAACGAGCGGTTGAGGCGACGCCACCAGCGCCTGCTCGCCGCCACTCTCCGCCACAGCCGTCAGTCCCGGCGGCTGCTTTGGCGCGCTGGCCTTCTGCGGCAGTGAATGCGCGTTCCCCTGCGGCGGCAGTGGATGTCCGGTTGCCAACTGTGGAGGTGCGGTTGCCATTCGCTGAGAAAACAAGCAGAAATATGACCAGAAGCGAGACAGGAAAATCAGAAAAAACTAATGAAAGAATTCCTGCAGCGCAGTTTTAATGAACAATGTGAACTTAGGGTGCCCCATCCATTCGCCGCTTTTTGGCGAATGGGTGGGATAGCACAATGCCCCCAACGCGTAATCAGAAACAACCGCCCCAATCCCGCGAACCAACATCACTGCTACACTGGATAAAGAGATCAACGCGCGCTCGTACGCGCTCCCGATCAAGTCCGGATCAAGCCCGGAATCTCCCAGCGAGGTTGAAGTTTATGTCGGAATTGAATGGAAACAAGCCTGTTACCGCCACCAGTCTGCGCCTCAAGGTGGGCCTGGCCGAGATGCTCAAAGGCGGCGTCATCATGGATGTGATGAACGTCGAGCAGGCGCGCATCGCCGAAGAATCCGGCGCCACATCCGTTATGGCTCTCGAGCGCGTGCCCGCCATGATCCGCGCCGAGGGTGGCGTCGCCCGCATGGCGCGCCCCTCGCTCATCAAGCAGATTATTCAGGCGGTCTCCATCCCCGTCATGGCCAAGGCCCGCATTGGCCATTTCGCCGAGGCGCAGATTCTTCAGGAACTGGGCGTCGACTTTATCGACGAGAGCGAAGTCCTCACCCCCGCCGACGAGGCCCATCACATCGACAAGCACGCCTTCACCACCCCGTTTGTCTGCGGCGCGCGCAATCTGGGCGAAGCTCTCCGGCGCATTGCCGAGGGCGCGGCCATGATCCGCACCAAAGGCGAAGCGGGCACGGGCGATGTGGTCTTCGCCGTCCGCCACATGCGTCAGATCATCCGCGAGATGCGCGCGCTCACCGTCCTCAGCGAACAGGAACTTTACGCCGCAGCCAAGGAACACCAGGCTCCCTATGAATTAGTTCGCATGGTCGCCCAAACCGGCAAGCTGCCTGTGCCCAACTTCTCCGCCGGCGGCATCGCCACACCGGCCGACGCCGCTCTGATGATGCAACTCGGCGCCGAAGCCATCTTCGTCGGCTCAGGAATTTTCATGAAGGAGCGCGCCACGCCGCTCGATGTCGAGAACGACCCAAAGGAGCGCGAAGAAGCTGTCAGCCGCGCCAAGGCCATCGTGATTGCCACCACCCATTACAACGATCCCAAAATTCTCGCCGAAGTCGCCGAGCAGGTCACCGGAACCATGAAGGGCCTCGCCGCCGCCGCCCTTGAAGAGAAGGACCTGCTCCAAACGCGCGGTTGGTAACCACCTGCGGTGGGGCCATCCGCTCGCTATTCGCTCGCAAAAACAACTCCCAACCTATGGGAGCTGTTTTTGCGTCTGCGGCCCGGCAATTCCCGAAGCCAACCCAAAAACACTGGGTGCCCCAGGTCCGGATTTTCGGACCTGGGCCTCAGTATGCCGGCCCCCGTCGCGTATTTGTTTTTCATGACAGTTTGGGTGGCTGGCCTACCACCCCTTGAACTGTGCCTTCAACTCCGGGTCGGCATCTTTCCACATCGCCTGAGCCGACATAATATGTTGACGAGCTTCGGACTCTTTTCCTTTACTCCGATAGCACTTGCTAAGTTCGTACTCAGCAAGCGGGATCAAGGAAGCAACGCTGTCAATGAGGACCATCACTTTATTTTCGCCAATGAAGTTCAAGTGGCCGATTGCAGCATCCCAGTCGCCTTTACCCATCTCCGCCTTGGCCAGAAAGTATGCGGTCTCTGGACTCCGCTCCTTGCTAAACGAACTGGCCAACCGCTCGACCGCTTTTTGAAAATCTTCTCTCCTAAGCGACTCTATGCCGTCTATGAATGGCTCGGCGGCAGCGTAGTCCTTCCCCAGACCGGGCGCGGCCTTGAGTTGTCGAGCGAGAAAACTTTGGGCAGTGGCATGGTCACCGATTATCGCATAGGCTTTTGCAATCCGAATTGTAAGATCGGGTGCGTCAGACAGTTTGGATGCCCTCTCCAGTTCCTTTTTTGTTTGGCCGGAATCTCCTTGCAAGGCGTAAATCTCCGCCAGCAAGATCAGGTAATCAGCCTTCTCATAGCTGGAGCTGGATTGAACATTCGCGGCTAGAAGCTCACTATGAGCAAGGCGCAATTTGCCCTGGAGAAGATCTGCAGCCGCAATGCCATCCTGCGCTGCCATGAAATGGACCGGGCTTTCGTCTCGGCCCTTTGCAGTTAGGATGCTAAAGTACTTTTGCGCCTCGAGGATATTGCCCTTCGCCAATTCCGCGTACCCTGCGGGTTGATCAAGCCAAGGGTTATTCGAATACTTCCGTAGACGTTTATATTCAGTGATTGCTTCGTCGAATTTATTTTCATGCGAAAGTGCATCGATTCGTTCGTAGCCGCAAAAAGGGTTCTGACTGGCGATCACCTTGCATCTTTCTAAAGCCTCATTTGCAACTCCGAGGATGTCATCATTGATCGCGGTATCAGCAATGTAGATCAAAGCGTCAACGTCGGCAGGGTCCGTGTCCGCAGCTGTTCGAAAATCATTGAGCGCGTCGGGGATTTCATCGGCGAGAAGTTTTTTAAGTCCTTCTATTTTGAGACGGGTTGCTTCGTCTTGCGGCCCTGAGCCAAGAGACGACTTGCCATTCGCTATAAGGGACAGAGTCTGATTCGCTTTCTCATTTTCTTCAGCCTGATACAAAAGCCAAGCGGCTTTGAGTTTGGCCTCGGCAAACTTTGGATCTGACGGAGGTAAGTCGTTCAATTTTATGAGGGCCAGGTTGTCGTTGCCTTCAGTCTCAAGTTGGACGGCACGTTGGTACGGAGTTTCGGGAGCGTTTGCCGTAGCGTGCCGGTAGTGCAAGATTCCGAAGCCGATCCCCGTGGCGATCAGGACAATCAAGAGGCAAGCAAAGAGGAGCCAGAACCGCCGCCCATGGGGTACAGGAGATGCCAGCGCCTGATCCGCAGGGTCCGCCTTGCCGGGGGCTGGGTCAACAACAACGGATACCGGCGCTACGAAGCGGTAGCCCTTCTTAGGGACCGTCTCAATGTACTGGTGCTCAGAATCCTCCCGCAGCGCCTTACGGATCATCGAAATAGTAGCTGTCACGTTCGACTCCGCGATGTTCACCTCTTGCCATACCGCGTCCAGGATGTCGTCCTTCGTCACGAGTTGTTCGGCTTTACTGACGAGCAGCACAAGCAGATCGAAAGCCTTTGCAGTCAGCTCGATACGGGGGCAGCCTTCGCCTGAAATGCGCCTCTCATCAGGCTCCAGAGTGTAAGGCCCGAATTTATATTGCGTCCTGCTGTTTCGTCCCATGTCCTTGTCCAGCAATTATTTATGAATTCTTTGAGATCGATTATAGGACTCCCTCGTGAACTCCGCCTATTGTCGCAACAAGGCAGAACATTCCAAAGGAGGAAAAATGGGAAACGCAGCACACATTGGCACCAACATAGATCGTCACGACAGGGCAATCAGGTACCAAGGGGCCTCAAAACAGCCGGCTCAATTTCGGTTGTGCTATGGAATTGTGGCAATTGCTCTGGCTTGCGGACTGACCGCAGTTGCTCAGCAAACAAATCATGCAGACTCCGATTTTCAGCGTAGGCAGAACATTTTGGCCTGCGGCTACAACACTGGAATATGCAATGAAAGACTCCTATCGCCCGCCGAGGCCGCTCAGGTGTTAGCTATCCAACATCGGCAGAACGTCTTGGCTTGCGGTTACGAAACCGGCCCGTGCAACGAAGGACTTCTAAGCCCGTCCGAGGCCGCTCAGGTAAACGCAATCAGGCACCGCCAGAATGTTCTAGCCTGTGGTTACGACACTGGCCCGTGCGACGAAGCGCTCCTGTCTAATACTGAGGCTTCTCAAGTCCTCGCAGTCCGGCACAGGCAGAACGCATTGGCATGTCGGTACGGTTTGGGCCAGTGCGACGAAGCTCGGCTAACACCGCATGAGACTGCAATAGCGAGGCCCGCCAAGATCGAGGATGAGTGCATAGCGAATCCTAACCTGTTACCTAGCGCGGTCAAAAAAACTGAGGTGGCTCCGACTTCATTCGATTCAATGCTTAACGCGTTGCTCAATGCACTGTTTGCACCAGCGGGCACACCGGTAGCTGAAAACGGTTCGTACTATGGTGAACCGAACAAAAGTGGCGTTCCGAAAACGGTACTCGTGAACGGGTACAGAAGAAGCAATGGAACTTATGTACAGGGCTATTACCGCAGCGCACCAGGTACTAATCCATAGAAAACGGAAAAGTTGTCACGCGCATATCTCACCATGAAAGGAAAATTGATGAGAATCTCTCCATTTGAAAAAGACAGCCCAAGAACCCAGAAAGATCGGATCAGGCGTCTCGTTTCGGCGTATAAGCCAGACTTGGGGGTCGAGTTCTACGAAAACAAAATGGATCCAGCTACGACAGACATTCGGTTCAGACTCGTCGATGAATCCAAGGGTGTACGCAGGATTGTAGGCTCAATACCGCAAGACTTTGAATGGGCGTCGAGCGAAACCGCAGACAAGAGCGACGCAGAACTCCTTCAAAGGATCCTTGAGGTTATCAAGACGTAGTCGGGTACACCAGATCCCGCTCTTGGGGCCTTTGAAACCACAGCCTTTTCCATGAGTCCGTTGCGTAAAATAACCGCTTGCCGCCGCACAATAAATGGGTGAACAATGAACAGAGGAACGGAGCCTTGCCGATCCATGACCGATCTGCCCGGCCCGCACCCCAAAAAAGGCGTACCCCCACCCCCCCTACCCCCTCCTCCTGTGGAGGCCATCATGTGCCCCCTGCTTAGCTATTAACATGCATATAATCATATGCTTACTGTCTTGACCTATTAACTGATCGGTAACACTAATCCTCCGATTTTGCCCTTTTTTTGGCCAAAAATGGCCCGGTTTTAGCCGGAAAGGCTGGCAGCGGTCCCGCCAGCCGAAGGCCGTTGGCCTCATCGCAGGTGACGGATAAAATAGTCTTTAGCGGCGTCATTCGGCGATAAAAAGAGTTGTCGGAAATTTTAGCCAGAGGTGAAGTGTTCAGTTGACGGAAACCGGAAAGCGAGATCTGCCTCTCAAGGACGTTTCACCCATCAGCCCGCGCATCGGCGTTTTGGCCATTCAAGGCAACTACTCCAGCCACGCGCAAGCTCTCGCCGAGGCCGGCGCGGAACCTATCGAAGTGCGCAAGCCCGGCGAATTGGCGTCCCTGGAGGGCCTTGTCTTGCCCGGGGGCGAATCCACCACCATGCTGCGATTTCTGGAGAAACACAGCTTTTTTGAACAATTGCAGGAGTTTTGCGGCGCCAAGCCAGTTTTTGGAACCTGCGCGGGGGTAATCCTGCTTGCTCGGGAGGTTCTGAACCCTGTGCAGCGCAGCATGGGCGTGCTCAATGTAACCGTCGAGAGAAATGCCTATGGCCGCCAAATTGACTCGGTTATCATTACCGCCGAAACCGCTCTAGCCGGTGGGCCGCTTGAGATGGTCTTTATCCGCTCTCCGCGCATCAGTCAGACCGGCCCCGGCGTCGAGATCCTGGCCCGCCGCGATGGCTTCCCCGCCCTGATCCGGGAGCGTAACATCCTGGCCGCCACCTTTCATCCCGAGCTTTCGCTCGACCGGCGCGTTCACCGGCTCTTTGTCGAATCCGTCGCGGCAGCCAGAGAATAACACTTTGCCCGATAAGAATTATCGAACCGATTCAGGATGCGTCAAATCCAAAATGAGAGTAATCTCAAGCTCACAGAGGCGCCCATGCCTGCCACCTTTACGCACAATCCCGCGAAGGAGCAGCGGAAAGAGCCGGGACACGGCGGCCAGCCCCCGCCTGTCCGGCGGCCAACCGGAGGCGGAGGCAACGGAGACGACAACTGGGGCAATCAGCGCAGCGGCCCGCGCGAACTCCTGCTGCGCATCCGTTTCTTTGTTTTTTCCGCTCTCGCGGCCGATATGCTCTTCTTTGCCGTGATGGTGATGCTCTTTTTCGCGCGGCAGGCAGGCACACACATGGATCCGCGCTCCCATGAGCAGATCGGCGACTGGCACCCGGTAGCGTTGCCGCCCATTCTCTTTCTCAACTCCGCCGCGCTGCTCATCAGCTGCCTGACCATGGAACTGGCGCGGCGAAATATCTTCCATGAGATCGACGCACTGGAGGAGTGGCTTGGACTTGGCCGCCCTGCGCTCAGGCGCGCTCTTCCCTGGCTCGCGGCGACGCTCGGGCTGGGCGCTCTGTTTCTCGCCGGGCAATGGATGGCGTGGAGGCAATTAGAGGCGCAGGGCTTCGCCTTCAACCAGTTCTCTACCCCGGCTAGTTACTTCTTCTATCTCATCACCGGCCTTCACGCCGCGCATCTGCTCATCGGTATCGCCGCGCTGGTCCTGTGTCTGACCGCCTTGAGCTTACTCAAGCGCGTCGAGTACCGTCAGATCGCCGTGGATGCGACGGCCTGGTACTGGCACGCCATGAGCCTGGCGTGGATGCTTCTGCTGGCCGTTCTTGCGCTGGGGCAATAAAACCGGGAACACACGAACAAATGATCCCTGTCTCGCTACTCCAGCATCTGCAGGTTGAGCGGCGCTTCGAGCAGGTAATCTCTGGTGAGGATTGCCTCCAGCGCTCGTTTCAGGGCCGAGGATTTGCACGGCTCGACAGTAACCACGAAAGGCAGTGCATGCTGCGGATAGCCGGGTTTTTGCACAATGGCGCGAATGTTGATGCGCTCTTTGGCCAGTGCTCCGGTAATCTCGGCCACGATTCCCGGACGGTCAGCGACCAGGAAGCGAATGTAATGCGGAACCTCGAATTCGGCGCTAACATGCGCAGGAGCTGAGGGAATCTCCACACGCCGCGATCCATGCGCCAAAGCCAGCAGGTCGCTGACCACGGCTACCGCGGTGGCATTCCCGCCCGCGCCGTGGCCTGAAAATACCACATCCCCGCCGTAGTGACCTTTGAAGATCACCATATTCTCCGTTCCGTGCGACCACGCAAGCGGCGAATGCAGATCCACCAGCATCGGCCCCACGGTTGCCGCGACCTGTCCCGCCGCGCGGTCGGCCCTCGCAATCTGCCGGATGGTGCAGCCCAGGTCGCGCGCATAACTGAAGTCCACGGCTGCAATTGCCGTGATGGGCAGCGGTGTAATTTCCTCCAGGTCCACCTCGACGCCAAGCGCCAGCCGCATCAGAATGGCCAGCTTGGCGCGCGCGTCAAAGCCACCTACGTCCTCGGTGGGGTCGGCCTCGGCATACCCCTTGCCCTGCGCCGCCACCAGCACTGTGGCGTACTCCGCACCCTCCTGCATCCGGCTCAAAATGAAGTTGCAGGTGCCGTTCAAAATGCCTTCGATGCTCTCGATGCGATCTCCGGCAAGTCCCTGCTCAAGTCCCGGAATCACCGGAATTCCACCTGCCACCGCCGCACCGTACTTCAAGTGTCCGCCGGCGGCTGCGGCCTGTCGCTCCAACTCAACACCGTGAACTGATATCAATTTCTTGTTAGCGGTCACCACGCTCTTGCCAGCCTTGAGCGCCGCGCTCACCCAGCTTCCGGCCGGTTCGAGGCCGCCGGCCAGTTCTACCACTAGGTCCACATCCGATGCCAGCACCGCATCGGAGTCTTCGCTCCACTGCACGCTCGCAGGCATCCAGTTCACTCGCCTTCTCGCTATGCTGCGGACGTATACGTGAGTCAGTTCGAGACCCTCCGGCTTGGATTCGGTCAGAATTCGCGCTACGGCACTGCCCACCGTTCCAAAGCCGAAAAGCGCAACGCGCAGCGGGCGCGTCCTGCGGGATTCTGCGCGGGACTCCTGCACAGTCTGAGCGGAACCCTGTTGGGGCAATGGGGAAATCTTCTTTTCAGACACGGACATCTCCTCTTGAGGATGGATGAAAGCTGGCGATAAATCGATAATACCTGAGTGGCGCTCGCGGCAATCTGTTGAGTACCACGGCACACTCTTCGTGTAGCATGAGTTCGAGATGCGGCGCTCTATTTCCCCGTTTCCAGCTTTGCATATTTTCCCCGCCATGGCCTTGGCGCTGACCGCAGCGATTTGGGTTGCGACCGCTGGCCACGCGTACGCCAATGTTTTCTCCGCCGTTCATGGCGTCGTCCACGATCCGCGGCATCGACCACTCCCCGGCGTTCAGGTCACACTGCAAGCTGCAGATTCGGCTTTCGCGCTCCGCACCACCACCAACAACGACGGAGAGTTTGAATTGCCTCAGGCGCCCATCGGCGTTTACCTGCTCAAGGTTGCGGCTCCCGGCTTCGCCACGGTTGAGCAGCCACTGACGGTAGCCTCGGGCACCAACCCCGTTTTGCACATCGCCCTCCAGCTTGCGCCGGCCGTCGAGAGCGTCGAGGTGGAGGGATTGGGAATTTCCCTTTCCGCCACCGACTCGGCAACGCCCACCACGCTCATCACCCGCGCTGAGATCGAGTTGACCCCCGGTGCGGACCGCACCATCG
Source organism: Occallatibacter sp. (assembly GCA_049517315.1). Lineage (GTDB taxonomy): Bacteria > Acidobacteriota > Terriglobia > Terriglobales > Acidobacteriaceae > Telmatobacter. Next base: position 38,302 of record JBEKSE010000031.1, read on the forward strand.
GCATGGAGATGATTACCGATTACGTCCCGGGCGCTTACATGACGCACGACATGCTGCACATGCGCGGCGGCCACCAGACCAGTTGGCTCATTGATGGAGTTGCGATTCCCAACACCAAGATCGCATCGAATGTCGGCCCGCAGATTGACCCCAAGGACATCGACGCACTGGAAACTCAACGTGGCAGTTACGCCGCGGAGGTGGGCGACCGAACTTATGGAGTGTTTAATGTTCTGCCCCGCAACGGCTTCGAGCGCAACCGTGAAGGCGAGTTACTGGTCTCCGCCGGCAACTTATACACGGGCGAAACACAGCTCTCGTTCGGCGACCACTCCGCAGCAACCGCGTGGTACGCAAGCCTCACCGGCTCCCGCTCAAACTACGGTCTGGCCACGCCAGTGGCCTCTATTCATCACGATGCTACTAACTCCGAGAGCGGTTTTCTGTCGCTTATCCGCAATCAGACACCGAAAGACCAGTTGCGCCTGAACGTGCAATACCGCCAGGACTACTTCGAAGTTCCTTATGATCCCAGCCAGACTGACTGGGAGGCGCTAAGCGGCTATTATGCTTCCTTTGGAGTGCGCGACGCACAATCGGAACGTGATTCGTTTGTGATCGCCAACTGGATCCATACTCTCTCGCCCAACACACTGGTTTCTGTTGCGCCGTTTTATCATCTTAACCAGGCGGACTATGACTCATTGGCAAGCGACAATCCCGTCGCTACCACTTGGCACCAAACCTCAAAATACACCGGAGCCCAGGCAGACCTGCACACTGACTCAGGCAGGAACAACTTCTCTGCGGGGCTCTATTCGTTTTTGCAGGCAGAAGACGATCTCTTTGGCATCGTAGTCAACGACGGCAGTGCAAAATCCCAGCCCAATACCCCGGCCAATGATAACGCCGGACTCGTCGAGTTCTACCTCGCCGACCACCTCCGACTGGGCCGTTATGTCACGCTGCTGGGCGGCGAGCGATTCTCCATCTACCGCGCCGAATCGAACGAGAGCGCCATCTATCCGCGCATCGGCACGACTGTTGAGGTTCCACGCCTGCATTGGGTGTTGCGCGGCTTTTATGGCCATTTCTTCCAGCCCGCTCCGCCGCTGACAGTCTCCAGTTCCGTGCTCAACTACGCCAGCAACCTGCCGTCGGGCCAAAATACCTTCACGCCTCTGCTGAGCGAGAGAGATGAAGAACACCAGTTCGGCCTGCAAATTCCTTACAAGGGCTGGCTGCTCGACTTGGCTAACTTCAAGAACCGCGTCAATAACTTTATGGATCACTCCAATCTGGGCGAGTCGAATATGTATTTCCCTATCGCCGTCGATGGAGCACTAATCCGGGCCTGGGAGATGACCTTGCGCTCGCCCGAGTTGGCTCGCCTCGGCCAATTCCACCTGACTTACTCTAATCAAATCGCCCAGCAGCGCGGCAACATTATCGGAGGCTTTACCTGCTCGCTGCCCACCGATCCAGCCTGCAACCTCGGTCCAAACTACATTGCCCTTGACCATGACCAACGCGAGACGCTGAACACCGGCTTCACGGCAAATCTGCCCGCGCACACATGGTTCTCGACAAATGTTTACTATGGTTCCGGCTTCTCCAATGGTCTGGCCTGCACATCAAACTGCAAAAACAACGGACCCTACGACGGCCCATACCTGCCGGTGCATACGACCTTCGACCTCTCGGCGGGCCACGCCCTCGGTTCGCGCTGGAGGCTCTCGGCCAGCGTACTCAACGCCACCAACCATCGCGTCCTGCTCGACAACTCCGTTACCATCGGCGGCTTCCACTTCAACGACCCGCGGCTGATCTCCGCCGAACTCCGTTACCGCTTCCACTTCTGAGCACAGCTCCGAAAACAAATTTGCAGATTATTTGTTGAATCTGCTTATTATGAGAATCCATGGGCGGAATTTTCGACAAACTCAACCTCAAGGATCAGCAAGAGATCCTCGTTTTGCATGCACCCGAGAGCTTTCAGCTGGAGCTTGCGCGCCTTCCCGTTATCACCATTCACCACCACATTGAATCTGTTCCTCAAATCGGCTTTCTGCTTGCGTTTGTCACCCGCAAGGCAGAGGTGGACGCACTTGCAGGACCAGTGGCCGCGCGCGCCACGGGCGACGCGACTGTGTGGTTTGCTTATCCCAAGGGAACTTCAAAGAAATTCAAGTGCGATTTCAACCGCGACACCGGCTGGGACGCTTTGAACGCCGCGGGCTTCGATACTGTGCGCGCTGTCGCCATCGACGAAGATTGGACCGGGCTCCGCTTCCGGCGCAAAGAGTACATCAAGTCTCGATAACAGTGGTCTCTCAAGACTAATTGAAACCACAGTACCGGTCCATTGTGGCCGCACGAAAAGATAAGGAGAAAGACAAATGCAGACTACCCCCAACACCTTGCGCCCGGCGCAGGCTGAGGTGAATCGCACCGCGCACGATCAGGATTTGCTTGAGGTTCCCAAGCGCGCAAGGCTCGACCGGGAAGCCGAGGGAAGAAAGAACCAACTGCCTGCATTGGCGCGCACTGGAAATTGAATTAGTCCTGCGCCGCGCAAACTCGGCGGCCGGCCAACACCGCTAAAATTGCACCACGTGGAACATGCCCGGCAACACTTCCCCCGCCTTGCCTTCGACGACATGCGTAAAGGCCGCGGAGTTCAGCGGCGGCTCCGGTCCCACATACACAGTTCGCGCCCCGCTCATCCGTGCCCAATGGACAAAGTTGGCTGCGGGATAGACCGAACCCGACGTGCCGACAACCAACATCAGCGTTGCCTTCTGGATTTCTTCCTCGATGCGATCCATCTCCATCGGCATCTCGCCGAAGAAGACAATGTGTGGGCGCAGCCGTCCGCCGCACGGGCAGCGGCCCAGCTCGTCCAGATTGCGATAGATTGCATGATCTTCCACCGGCGCGCGCCCGCAATTGTCTTCGCAGTGCGCTTTGGACAATTCGCCGTGCATATGAAGCAAACGCCGAGAGCCGGCTCGCTCATGCAGGTCGTCCACATTTTGCGTGCAAAGAAAGAAGCGATCGCCCAGGCGATGTTCCAACTCTGCAAGTGCAACATGCGCAGGATTTGGCTGGGCCTTCGCGCCCGCTTCCCGTCGCGCCGAGTAGAACTCCCACACCCGCCAGGGATCGCGCTCCCAAGCCTCCGGCGTGCATACATCTTCGATGCGATTGCCGGCCCATAACCCGTCCGATGCACGAAAGGTAGGCAACCCGCTCTCCGCGCTGATGCCCGCCCCGGTCAAGACGAAGACCCGATCTTCTGTTGTAATAGAAATCCTGTTCATAGATTTATTCCCAATGAAATTGCCGTCAAGATCTTACAATCCATGCTTCTCTTAGCCCCAACCCAGTTGTCCGCATAAGGCCATCATAATCAGTCGCCGTTGTCCGCGTCGATTTTGGCCGGAGCGCAAAAAACGCACACCGAATGGTGCGGAGCGTGATTCTCCCCGAGTACAGGTGCGTCTTATTGATCTGGCTGGATAAGCAAAAACAAAAGCACATCCGCACGCGCAACTAATTTCCCATTGTGACGTTAAAATAATCAGCAGACCGGAATAGCGGTAAGATTCCGGAGTTCAAGTCCAGAATCCCAACTCAGGAGGAGTTGACTCATCGTGAAGAAGATTGCATTGGCACTACTGCTTGCTTTCACACTGTTCCCTGCGGCCTCTATTGCGCAGATTGCGATTCGCATTGGACCCCCACCCCCCGTCGTTGAACGCCGTGGCCCGCCTCCGGATCGGGGGTTTGTGTGGATTGACGGCTACCACCGCTGGGAAGGCGATCACTACGTCTGGACCCCCGGTCGTTGGGAGCGTCCACCCCATCCGGGCGGTGTCTGGGTTGCGCACCACTGGGTTCATCGTCATGGAGAATGGGTGCTGATCGAGGGGCACTGGCGCTAGAGTGCCGGCTCGACCAACAGGAAAAGCGGGGCGCAAGCCTCGCTTTTCTTTTGCCCCAAGCCAGCTGAACGCAGATGGCTCCATCGCAGGTAGTCAGTTGATCTCGATCACGTCAGTGGCAGCGGCAGCGGCGGCTTCTGCGCGGACCATTAATTTCTCCGCCACCGCGTAGAACTCTGCCGCCTGCGGACTCTTGGGGCCGGCCAGTGCGACAGGCAGGCCGCGGTCGCCGCCCTCGCGGATCGCAGGCACCAGCTCAATCGACCCCAGGAAGGGAACGTTGAACTGCTGCGCGGTGCGCTCGGCGCCGCCTCGGGAGAATATGTCAATCTCCTTCTGGCAATGCGGACAGGTAAAGTGGCTCATGTTTTCCACGATGCCCAGTACTTCCACATTGACCTGCGCGAACATCTCCAGCGCCTTCCGCGCATCTTGAAGACTGACATCGCTGGGCGTGGATACAACAACCGCACCGGTGAGCGGCACGGTTTGCACCAGCGAGATAACCACGTCGCCCGTGCCTGGAGGCAGATCAACTATGAGGTAGTCCAACTCGCCCCACTCCACCTGCTGCAAGAACTGACGGATAATTTGGTGGAGCATCGGCCCGCGCATCACCATCGGCTTGTCGCCGGGGGAGATGTAGCCGATGGAGATGGTCTTAACGCCATGGGTCTCGTTGGGGATAATACGATTCCCCTCGCCCACAGCAGGCTGCTTGCTTGAGCCCATCATAAGCGGCACATTGGGCCCGTAGATGTCGGCGTCGATGAGGCCAACGCGCTGACCGAGCCGCGAGAGCGCAACAGCAAGATTGACGGCGACCGTGGTTTTGCCCACGCCGCCCTTGCCGGAACCGATAGCGATGATCTTCGAGATGCCTGGCAAAGCTACAGGCGTAGGCATGGCAGGTGAATGAGCCATTGTGTCTGGATACTCCTTTTGAAAATCCTGGGTTCAAAGATGCGTTTCAAAGCCATTAAAGATTGACAGTTTCCGAATTCTCACGGGCTGCAGCAGCGATCCGCCCCTGCTTGCGGCGTGCGCTCTCGGCCTCGCGATGTTCGCGGCGCAGCAGTGCATCGGCATAGCGGCGATGTTCGTCGGCGGTTTCCGGCAGCAACCTGGGCACGCGCACAAGTTGACCATCTTTATCAATCGCTACAAAGACCAGGTAAGCACTGGCCACATGCAGCCGCCTGCCGTCGAGCGCGTTTTCCGCCCAAACCTTCACTCCCACCTCCATCGAGCTGGTGAACGCCCGGTTGACACTGGATCTGAGGGTGAGCAAGCTGCCCACCTGCACGGGTCGAATGAAGTCGATGTGGTCCATTGCCGCGGTCACGACGAAGGAGCGCGAGTGCCGGTATGCGGCAATGCCTGCCGTCAGGTCGATGAAGTGCATCAGCCGCCCGCCCAGCAAGTTTCCCAGAACGTTGGTGTCGTTGGGCAGAATAATCTCTGTCATCTCTGACTGCGTGCTGGCGACGGTGCGATCCGGTGGGGTGGTTTCAGTGGAACTTGTCGAACTCATGGCGGGTCTGCTCCATTCCTTTAGTACCGTTCGGGTTAGCGCGCCGCCAGATACAATAAAGCTGACGGCTGCCGTGCCGAAGAAGCACTTAAGTTCCAGTTTCGGCAATCGCCGCCAAATACGCAAATTTTCCCGGTGCGAGATCGCTGCGAATTCGAGAAGAAATGGACAAGATTGCAGGCCTGAAAGAAATTCTGGAGCAGGACCCCAGGAACAGTTTTGCCCGTTATGGGCTGGCCATGGAGCTGGCTAACTGTGGCGAGACGACCGAAGCGCTTGCTGAGTTTGACACGTTGCTGCTCAATGACCCTAACTATACTTCTGGCTATTTCATGTCCGCGCAGACCCTGGCCTCGGCAGGCCGTATTCAAGAGGCGAGGGAGCGGCTCAAGATTGGCATTGATTGCGCCGCACGCAGAGGCAACTCTCATGCCGTCAGCGAGATGCAGGCTATGCTCGACGAGCTTGAGAAGTAGATTGTCATGGGCGTGTTTCGTCTAAGTATTGCATTTTCACACCATAAGGCCGTTTTCAGAAAGTAAACGTAATCCTTTTCCATCGCAGGGGAGTCTAGAGAAACGATATGGCAAAATACTCGGTTGTCGTCCCATTTCATAATGAAGAAGAAAATGTGACCGTTTTGTACGCGCGCCTGAAGCAGGCGATGGAACAGGTGGGCGATAGTTACGAGTTGGTGCTGGTGGACGACGGGTCCAATGACCGCACCTACAAGCTGATGGGGGAGATTGCCGCAGTGGACAGCCGCGTGCTGCTGATCAAGCTGCGCCGAAACTTCGGGCAGACCTCGGCGCTGGCCGCAGGCTTCGATCACGCATCGGGCGAGTTTATCGTGGCCATGGACGGCGACCTTCAGCACGACCCCAGCGAGATCCCAAACTTCCTGGAGAAACTTGAAGAGGGATACGATGTGGTGAGCGGCTGGCGCAAGGAGCGGGTTGACAATCTTCTCACGCGGCGCATTCCCTCACTCTGCGCCAACTGGCTGATGGCCAGGTTCTCCGGCGTTGACATTCACGATTTCGGCACCACCTACAAAGCCTATCGCCGCGAGGTAATCCAGAATCTTCCGCTCTACGGCGAGATGCACCGCTTCATTCCGGCGCTGGCCAGTTGGTATGGCGCGTCCATCTGCGAAATTCCCATCAAGAACGCTCCCCGAGAGCGGGGCAAGAGCCACTACGGCATGGGGCGGACCTTAGGGGTTTTCTTTGACATGTTGACCATCCGCTTCCTGCTTCGGTACATGAGCCGTCCCCTTCACTTTTTCGGCGGCCTGGGTTTATTGGGCATCATAGGAGGTTCCAGCTTGGCCGCGACTTTGCTGGGAATGAAGATCCTCGACCCGCAATTGGAAGTCATGCGCCAGCATGGACCGATGTTTGTTATCAGTTCAGTGCTGATTATTGCCGGGATTCAGTTGCTGGCCATTGGCATGTTGGGCGAGTTGCAAGTGCGCCATTTTCACACCGGCCAACAACGCGCGCCGTATGCGATTGACCGCATGGTGCGCCGGCGCGCTCCGAGAGAGTCGCGCATCTTATCGAAGGAGTAATGATCGGGACCAAGAGACAGGAATCAGAAGAGCCCCGCTCCGGCATTGCCTGGGCGGGGCTTGGTGTTTGTTGGAGAAGAGTTCTGCAATAAGACTCACTATTATCGATGGCGTTATCGCTTGCAGCAACCACCCCTCAGGGTTCATCCTGAACCAGTAATGAAAGCCATCCAGATTCATGAGACAGGCGGGCCGGAGGTTTTGAAGCTGGCCGAGTTGCCCATCCCTCAACCGGGACCGGGACAAGTGTTGATCCGCGTGGAAGCTGTCGGGGTCAACTTCATAGAGATCTACTTTCGTAAGGGGGTCTACAAGGCTGCACTGCCTTTGACGCCCGGCAGCGAGGCCGCCGGCACTGTAGAGGAGCTGGGTCCGGGCGTGACTGGTTTTGCCGCTGGGGACGCTGTCGCCTCTGTGAGTGTGCTGGGCAGCTATGCGGAATACGCGCTAGTTCCCGCTGCACAATTGATAAAGATTCCGGCGGGGCTGAGCATGGAGCAGGCCGCGGCCGCCTTGCTGCAAGGGATGACGGCGCATTATTTGACTCACTCCACTTTTGCGCTGAAGGCTGGAACGACGGCGCTCGTTCACGCAGGAGCAGGCGGCGTGGGCCTCCTGCTGACGCAAATGGCCACGCGCCTGGGAGCGCGAGTGATTGCCACAGTTTCGACCAAGGCCAAGGCGAAGCTGTCGCGCGAGGCGGGCGCCTCGGAGGCGATTCTTTACACCCATCAGGACTTCGAGGCAGAGGTCAAGCGGCTGACCGGCGGAAAAGGTGTGGATGTGGTCTACGACTCGGTGGGCAAAGACACCTTTGAAGGCAGCCTGAACTGCCTGAGGCCGCGCGGTCTGCTGGCCCTTTTCGGTGCCTCAAGCGGGCCGGTGCGGCCTTTCGATCTGATTCAACTCAGCGGCAAGGGCTCGCTGTTTATAACGCGCCCTACGCTATGGCATTACGTGGCAACGCGAAACGAGCTGGAATGGCGCGCGGGCGATGTGCTGGATTGGGCCGCCAAGGGAGAACTCAAATTGCGCGCGGAATTTGTGTATCCTCTGGCTGAGGCCGCTCAGGCGCAGATCGATCTCGAAGCGCGCAAAACGACCGGCAAGATTTTGCTGGAGCCGTGAAAAACAGGGAATAGAGAATAGGGAATAGGGAGCAAGGAACTGAGGTTGTCCCAGGTCTCGCTTTGTTCTGAGACCTGGGAATTTAGCCGCTCAGCAAAGCGCCGCACTCATGCCACCTTGACAAGCGCCTCAATCTCCTCAGCAAGCGCCTCAGCCGCCTTTACGCTGGCATCGCGGTCCACGTTGAGATGTGTGACCAGGCGCATCGCATCCGGCCCGACGGCATTGGCCAGAATGTTGCGCGCCTTCAGCCGCGCCGATAATTCGGCCGCGCTCAGCCCACCGGTCAACCGGAAAATCACGATATTGGTCTCGACGGCATCGAAATCAATTTCGACAACTTCAATGTTGGAAAGCGCCTCGGCCAACAACCGCGCGTTGGCGTGGTCTTCATGCAGCCGTGAAGGACCCTGCTCCAGCGCAATTAGTCCAGCAGCGGCAAGAATGCCTGCCTGGCGCATGCCTCCGCCTAAAGCTTTTCTATATATGCGCGCTCGCGCCATCAGCTCTGCCGAGCCCACCAACATGGAGCCCACCGGCGCGCCCAACCCCTTCGAAAGACAGAACATCACGGTATCGAAGCCGCGCGTGAGCGCCTTCACATCCACGCCCAACGCCACAGCCGCATTGAAGATGCGCGCTCCATCCAAATGCAGCGGAAGTTTGCGCTCCTTTGCTCCAGCCCAAATCTCCTCAAGGACAAACAACGGCGTTACCGAACCTCCAGCAAGATTTGCCGTGTTCTCAATCTCAATCAGTCCAGTAGCGGCGCGAAATGCTCCGCGCGCGTAGATCGCCGGCTCAATCTGCTTCCAGGTCAAAATGCCGCGTTCGGCTGGAACGGCCCGCACCAGGCAGCCGGAAAATACCGCTGTTGTGGCCATCTCCCAATCGAGAATGTGCGCTCGTGACTCGGCGATTACCTCCTGGCCTGGCTGTGTGTGCAGACGGATGCCGATCTGGTTACCCATGGTGCCGGTGGGCACAAAGAGCGCAGCCTCTCGACCGAATCTTTCCGCGGCGCTCCGCTCCAGAAGGTTGACGGTGGGGTCTTCGCCATAAACGTCGTCGCCCACTTCGGCCGCGGCCATTGCCGCGCGCATCTCCGCTGTCGGTCGCGTAACAGTATCCGAACGCAGATCGATAATTGCTGCCATTGTCTCCGCCTTTCTTGGCTTCATGGTTTCTTAACTAAGCTCAGTTCTGAAGACTGAGGCATCTCACCGACTCGGCACAAAACGCGATAACGATGAAAGATAAATCTGTTCACTGACCACTGTTCACTGACCACTGCCTTTACGGTATTTGCGCCATGGGCAACTCGATCACCGGGGTTCGCTTGCCGTCCTTCACGGCATAGGCCCACAGCCCGTGAAAATTTTCGCGCAATCCCGGCTGCGCTTTGAGCAGCGCGCTCAACACGACAATCGCCTCGGTGCGGAGTGCCGCCGGATCGGTGACTCCGGTCGATTCGTAGTCCACGCCCAGATCAGCGTGCAGCAGTGTGGGGTCCAGCCGCACCGCGTCGATCTTCCAGGTGCGTGGGCCGTCGGGGAGAGTCAAAGGGAACGCACTTTGTGGGGAATTCTGGATCGAGGTTTGCTCGGTCCCGAGTTTTTCCAGATTCGGCGAGGAGAGAAAATCCATCGGCAAGAGTAGCATCCGCGCGGTTTCGTAGGCGTACCATGCGCTCCAACCGTCGATCTTATCTTGATTAGTCCTGGCCAGTTCGCGCGCGTGAGACCACCACCAGACGCCATCATGCCCGTCTAGTGTGCCCGGACGCACGGTCAGTCCGCCCAGTTTCCAGCCGACGGCCGGGCCGTCCCAGGCCAGGATGAAGCCCAACTGACCGGCATAGGGCGCTCCGGCAGCATCGGCCAGCACCACGGCATAACGGCCCGGCGGCAACGCATGCATGTTCAGGGTCACGGTCACTGAACCGCTTGCACTGGTGCAGAAGAACTGTGTGTCGGCGGGTGCTGACAGGCTGGTTGCGTCCAGCAGGTAGAGATTGCGCAATTGTATTTGGCCGCCCTTCATCAGCACCGCGCCAACCTGCGCCTCAGAACTGATGCCTTCCCAGTCCTGGGTGACCGCGGGCAGCAGAGCGGCCTTCAACGCGGCCATATCCTGCTCGGCCACGGCCACGGCCAGCCGTCCCCCGGCCGCCGTAAGCGCATCGCGCTCCTGCTGCAACAGCGCGGCCTGTGTGGTGCAACTTGTGGCGCGGCAAGCCATCGGCGCCAGAAACACCAACACGGCCACCGTAGCGGCAAAACCCTTCGAGCTGAGGCGCATTCCTTGTACCCTTCTCGGGAACTTTTGGCCGGTGAATCTCTTGCGCGAGCGTCTACGGGCCACTGTTAGTCTAGTACAGTAGAGCGGTAAAGGAATGACGCGATCCGGGGTCTCGGCCGGAGTCGCTGCAACCGGGCGGCCGCTCTGGGGGCAAGGAACGGATTTCCATGCGCACTGACCTCACGATCAACTCGCCGGATTCGCTAAGAGGCTTTGGCTTGTGCGTCTTCGCCCCGCTGGCGATTCTCGTGGCTGCTCTGTGCGGAGCGCCGATCTTGGGTGCGCAGACACCGGCAACCGCTGCCCCATCCACCCCGTCTGTCGCGGTGCACAAGCCAGTTCATCCCCACACGCGTCCGATTGCTGCACTCGCGCAGTCCCCGGCGCCACAGGCTGCTCTGTCTGTAACGCCTCCTGTACCGGAAACTCCAGCCTGGCCAGCCAACGCAAAGCCAGACCCGGCCACGGTCACATGGGACAGCCACGGCCTGCGCATCGAAGCCGCTAACTCCAGTCTTTCGCAAATTCTGGAAGACGTATCCACAGCAACCGGCACAAAGGTGGAAGGATTCGACGCGGACCAGCGAATCTTTGGCGTTTACGGACCCGGCCCGGCGCGCGACGTGCTCAGCCAGCTTCTGCAAGGCTCCGGTTACAACGTCCTCCTGGTCGGGGAACAGGGCCAGGGAACTCCGCGCGAAATCGTGCTCAGTGCCCGACACGCCGGGAGTACCGCACAAGCCCCCAATGCCGCCCCGGCCAATGCCAGCGATGAAGATGTCGATACGGAGGAACCGCCGCAGCCACAACCTGGCCGGCCGGCCATCCAGCCCAGCATCGCACCAGGCGGACCGGCGCGTACCCCGCAACAGATACAGGAGATGCAACAGCGCCTGCAGGGGCCGCCGCAGCCGGGACAACAGGTCGCAAATCCGCAAAATTAGGGATCAGATGGCAGGTGTCAGGCTGTGCCGCTGCGAGCTGGGATCGTGGAGCCGGCACGCGGAATGAATTGTCGTTGATTTGGGATTTGTCGAGAATATCGAAATAGCACTTATCGGTGTAGATCAACACTCATGCGCAAAAGACTACCCCTGACGCCTGATCCCTGGGCACTGTTTTACAGCGCCGCTTCCGGCTGAACCTTTACTGCCACACGCTGCGGACGAGGACAAATCAACAAAAAGCCCATGCGAAGAATTCCATAAGCCGCCAACACGCCAAATGCCAGCGAGCCAACCGACCCGCCAATCAACATTGCCAAATTCAATAAGTCCGACATTGTTCCCACCCTTTGCTCATTTCCATTTTGCTTTGAATACCGTTCGTGCCCGCTCTCAGCCCGTCCAGCCAAGCCCACACGCGCCGGACAACCCTTTTCTGCAATTGTCACAAATATATCGGCTGCATTGACCCTTTTTTCTATTGACTAATAGGATACCCTCAGAAATATTGCAATTCGATGAACTGCTGGCTGTGCGGCACAGACTTTAGTCACGTGGGCTAATTCCCAAAACCTTCATCGGATTTCGGCCATCGGATTGGCGTTACTGGGTAACGCAGCAGCCAAAGCTTTGATTGCAGGGAGTTTTCTATTGAATTGCGCGACTGTTCTCCGATTTCGGCGATAATCGCTTTAGCACCTTTCGAGGAGAGTTACCCATGCCAGAACCTACGATTGCCCAAAGGGGCCCCTATCCCGTTGCTATTGAAGCCGGCAAAAGCTACTTCTGGTGCGCTTGCGGTCGTAGCGCCAGCCAGCCCTTCTGCGACGGCAGCCACAAGGGTAGCGACTTTACACCCGTGAAATTCGAAGCCACCGAATCGAAAACCGTCTATTTCTGCGGCTGCAAGCACAGCGCCAATCCGGTTTTCTGCGACGGCAGCCACGCCAAACTTTAGCACTTATGATTCCCACACTGGCCGCAGCAACAGGGACACGGCGAGGCTTGGGGCACCCAATTTGATTCCATCATGGCCATAACTCACATCTCGGTGCGCGGGGCGCGTCAGCACAATCTGCGCGACATCAACGTGCGCATCCCGCGCAACACGCTCACGGTGGTCACCGGCCTCTCCGGCTCGGGCAAGAGCTCGCTGGCCTTCGACACAATCTATGCCGAGGGACAGCGCCGCTACGTGGAAACGCTCTCGGCCTATGCGCGCCAGTTTCTAGACCAGATTGAGCGGCCAGACGTGGATTCCATCGAGGGCCTAAGCCCGGCCATCTCCATTGAGCAGAAGACCACCAGCCGGAGCCCGCGCTCGACGGTAGGTACGATCACCGAGATTTACGATTACCTGCGCCTGCTCTACGCCTCGATTGGCACGCCACACTGTCCCAACTGCGGAAGACCCATTGCCCACCAGAGCGCTGACCAGATCGTCCAGCGCATTCTCGAACTGGGCCGCGGCGAGCGTGTCACCGTGATGGCGCCCGTTGTTCGCGGGCGCAAGGGCGAGTTCAAGGAACTTCTTGACCAGCTTGACCGGCAAGGCTTCCGCGTCCGCGTAGATGGCGAGCTGCGTGACCTTTCCGAGCCGGTTCTGCTCGACCGCCGCAAGAACCACACCATTGAAGCGGTCGTCGATCGCATTCTGCTCAAGAGTCCTCCAGCCGATGCGCCTCCGCTTCCTCCCGGCAAGGCCTCGGTGGAGAAACGCCTCGACCTGGCAGTGGCCAAGGCTCTGCAACTCGCAAATGGACTGGTACTGGTGGTTGTCACCGGCGGCGAAGAGCAGTTGTTTTCTTCCTCGATGGCCTGCCCCGACTGCGGCCTCGACGTGCCCAAGCTGGAGCCGCGCAGCTTCAGCTTCAACTCCGCCTATGGAGCTTGCCCCGAGTGTCACGGCCTCGGTTCGCTTTATGATTTGGATCCTGCCAAGGTCATTACCGACTGGTCAAAGCCGCTCCTGGACGGTCTTGGTCCCGGTTCCACCTCGCAATATCTGCTCAAGCTCATCAACCTTGCCGCTGTTCGCTACAAGATTGACCTGAAGACGCCGTTCGAGGACCTGCCCCCGCGCCAACAGCATCTGCTGGTCTACGGCCCTCCCAAGAACGAGGCTCCGCGCACAGGCTTTCACGGCGTTCTCACCTTCCTGCGCGACAGCATTGAAGAGTCGAACAGCGATTCTTATCGCGAGTCGATGATGAGCTACATGTCCGCCACGCCCTGCCCGGTCTGCCGCGGCAAGCGCCTGCGCCCGGAATCGCTGGCGGTGAAGATCGGCGGCTTGTCCATCGGCGATTTCACCGCTCTGCCGCTGAACCGCGCGCTCTCGGCGGCCATCAACCTCAGCTTTACAGCGCGCGAGGCGCTGGTGGCCGAGCGAATTCGCCGCGAGATCGCCGAGCGGCTTGAGTTCCTCTGCGCGGTCGGACTGACCTATCTCTCCCTGGACCGCAACGCCACCACGCTCTCCGGCGGTGAGGGTCAGCGCATCCGCCTCGCCACGCAGATCGGCTCTCGGCTGCGCGGCGTGCTCTATGTTCTGGATGAGCCTTCGATCGGCCTTCATCAGCGCGACAACAACCGTCTGATTGAGGCTCTGGAAAAGCTGCGCGATCTGGGCAATACCGTACTGGTTGTCGAACACGATGAAGAGACCATCCGCCACGCTGATTACGTTCTTGACCTCGGTCCCGGCGCGGGCCGTCTTGGCGGCCAGGTGGTTGCACAGGGAACGCCTGCAGAAATCATGGCCTGCCCGGAGTCGCTTACCGGACGCTATCTCGCCGGCGTTTCTGAAATGCTGCAACGCGACCGTCCTCGCCCGCTTACCGGCAAGTGGCTCACAGTCACCGGAGCCCGCGAGCATAACTTGCAGGATGTGACAATTCGCATCCCGCTGGGCGTGATGACCGTGGTGACCGGCGTCAGCGGCAGCGGCAAGAGCACTTTGATCAACGACATTCTTTACCGTTCGCTGGCACAATCCATCTACGGCTCACGCGAGGAACCGGGCGCGCACGACGCGATCACCGGCGCCGAACAGATCGACAAAGTTGTCCGCATCGACCAATCGCCCATTGGCCGCACGCCGCGCTCCAACCCGGCTACCTACACTCAGGTCTTCGCGCCCATCCGCGACCTGTTCGCCATGCTGCCCGAGGCCCGTGAACGCGGCTACAAGCCTGGCCGCTTCAGCTTCAACGTCGGCGGAGGCCGCTGCGAAGCCTGCCAGGGCGACGGACAGCGGCGCATCGAAATGAATTTCATGCCCGACGTCTATGTGCAGTGTGAGGTGTGCAATGGCCGCCGCTACAACCAGGAGACGCTGGCGGTAAAATTCCACTCGCACTCAATTGCCGACATTCTAGAGCTGACAATCGAAGACGCGCTCACCGTGCTGGAGGACGTGCCACAGGTACGCCAGAAGTTGCAAACCCTGGTCGATGTTGGCTTGGGCTACGTCCACCTGGGCCAGAGCGCGACCACGCTTTCCGGCGGCGAGGCGCAGCGTATGAAGCTGGCGCGCGAACTCAGCAAACGTCAAACGGGACGCACGCTTTATTTGCTGGACGAGCCCACCACCGGCCTGCACTTCGACGACGTGCGCAAGCTGCTCGAAGTTCTTCACCGGCTCGCCGACCTGGGCAACACAGTCATCATCATCGAGCACAACCTGGACGTAATCCGCAACGCCGATTGGATTCTCGACCTCGGCCCCGAGGGCGGCGAGGACGGCGGCCGCGTTGTCGGCCAGGGCCGCCCCACCGAGATTGCCGCCACTTCGGGCTCTTACACAGGTCAGTTCCTCAAACGCTATTACACTTCGAGCAGCGGCCGTCTTGAGCCTGTCGGTCTTGACGATGAGTCTGCGGACGTCGTTTCGGCCAGCGGTCAGGGAGACTCATTCAGTCCGCGGACCTCAGTAGAAGGCGTGGCAAATAGCGGATCCAACATTGAAGACATTCAGCCAAAACAGAGCAAGGCGGCCGGTCGCAAGAGCATAGCTACAAAGAAGACCACTCTCACAAAATCCGCAACTCGCAGAAAGAAGACGGTGTTGCCATGAGCGATTCCGAGCACACGCCACAGGAACCGGAGCAGAATTCATTTCATGCGGGCGCGCCAGATTTCGCTCCGGCGACTTGGCATTCCACCGCTTCCAGCCAAAGGCCGGCCGAGCTGTTTCAATCCTGGTCGCAAACTGAGATCGCTCCGCCCAAACGCATTCCGCATCTCGGCCATCTTTGCCTGCTGACAGTGTTCGCCGGCATCGGGTTCGTATTCGCGTCGGTGCTCATGTTGATTGCCCTGCATTTCCAGTTTTTTGGCGCCAAGAACCTGACAGACGTCGGCACCAATGTTCATTACATCCTGGGATTCGAAGCGATACTCTACCTTGTTGCGTTTTCCCTGGCCCTTGTTATTTTTCCGCTGTTTTGGAACAAGAACTTTTTTGCCGGTATCCAATGGCGGGGCGCGACTGCTCTCCGTTTGGGCTGGTGGTTGCCGTCCATCGCAGTGGGCTGTTTTGCGCTCGCCGCGCTCGATCAGGTGCTTCTGCCCGGCCCGGCTAACGCGCCCATCGAAGATATTTTTCGATCTCCAGGCGCAGCGTGGCTCATGTTCGGATTCGGTGTTGCCTTTGCGCCTTTTTTTGAGGAGATGGCCTTTCGGGGCTTCCTGCTGCCCGCTCTAGCCACGGCATGGGACTGGGCAATTGAGAAGAGCACCGGCAAACCCGCACGGCCGCTCGACGCAAACGGCCATCCTCAGTGGTCCATTTTCGCCATGGTGATCGCTTCCATCTTCACCACCCTGCCCTTCGCCCTGATGCATGCCGAGCAGCAAGGCCATTCGCTGGGGCCGTTCATCCTGCTGATCGTGGTCAGCCTGATTCTCTGCGCGGTGCGCCTCGTTACACGCTCATTGGCCGCCAGCACACTGGTCCACGCCTGCTATAACTTCCTGCTTTTTTTGCTGATGCTCATTGGCACCGAGGGATTTCGGCATTTGGAAAAGCTGTAAGCGCCGGCTTCCTGCTTGCCGGCTGAACTGTGGCGCTTGAGCAGAAAACTTGCCTATACGCAGAACAGAGCCAATCCGCATATCGGATAGGCCCTGTTTGTTTGCCCAAAGTAAACGCGCGCGGGAACGCTGCGCGGAAGTTACTGCATGGTCGCCATCTGGGGCGATGACACGATTGAATTCGACAGTAGCTGCACTTCCACGCGCCGATTCTGCTTGCGCCCTTCTGCGGTCGAGTTCGAAGCCACTTCCTTGTCCTTGCCGATGCCAATCAGATAGAAGCGGTGCGCGGGAATTCCATACTTCGATGCCAGATACTGCACCACCGCATCGGCGCGCCGCTGGCTCAGCTCATAGTTGTACTGGGCCGACCCGACCGAGTCCGTTCCGCCAGTCACCTCCAGGATGAAGGTCTTCGCCGAGGCGAGCTGCGCCGCAAATTCGTCCAGTTGATCGCGGTCGTCTTTGGTGAGCACTGCCTTGTCAAAGCCGAAGGTCACCGAGACATCGGCCACCTGCTTGTAGGTATCCAGCCCCTTCACCACGCTATCCAGCGTATCTGCGCGATGCACGGCAAGATTGGCCTGGTCGCCGGCATCGTTGGCCGCCTTACCAGCGTTTTGCGCGTTCTGGCCTGCCAGGTCAGCCGTGCTCTGAGCCTGCTTGATCCCCGCCTGCGTGCGGTCGTCAACATCGTGAATCTGCCGGTTGTTCGCCGCCGTCTTATCTTCCAGTTGATTGGTGTGATCAATCAACGGAGCTGTCTCGTTGCGCACATAATTTTTGGTTGCGCACCCCGTCACGCCCACCACCACCAAACCCGTTGCCAAACTCAGCACTCCTAACCGATTAACACCCATGATTCCCGCTCCTCTCTCCGCCACGCTCCCTGCCGTGCTGCATACTCCTGGCGGAACTGGCATTTACCTCTACCGGCTACATAGCAACCGACGGACCAAATGCAAACTCACCCCAATGATTTGAAAATAAATGCTTTACGGTAGACGATCCATCATCTTCTACCTGCACCAATCGTGTATTTTTTACCCGACAGGTAAGAATGCACGGCTTAAGAGGCACCACTCTCTATTCCCTGCTCCCTGCCCCCTGTTCCTCACCCGCTATCCTAGATATTGGCTCCGCCTCATGGACCTCTACGAGAAAATCCGCGCCTTGCCTACGCAACCCGGCTGCTACCTCTACAAGAACGCCGAGGGCGAGGTCATTTACGTAGGCAAGGCCAAGAACCTTCGCCAGCGCGTCCGGTCTTATCTTCTGGAAGCCTCGCAGGCCGACGCCAAGACCGGCTCGCTGATGCGCGAGGCTGTCGATCTGGAATACATCCTGGTGGGCAATGAGAGCGAGGCACTGGCTCTCGAAACCAACCTCATCAAGGAGCGCAAGCCGCGCTTCAACATTCTGCTGAAGGACGACAAGAGCTACCCCTACGTCAAGCTCACCATGGCCGACCGCTTCCCCAAGGTCTTCGTCACCCGACGGCTGCTCAAGGACGGCGCAGCCTACTTTGGCCCTTACTTTCCCGGCAGCCTGGCTTACCGCGTGGTCGAACTGATTCATCGCAGCTTTCTCATTCCCAGTTGCAAGGTGGATCTCTCCCGATACCATCCCCGCGCCTGCCTGCAGTACTACATTCATCGCTGCCTGGGGCCTTGCGTCGAGGAACTTACCACGCCGGAGATTTACATGAGCGCCGTGCGGGACGCGCGCCTGTTGCTCGAAGGCCGCCACGCTGAACTGGAACGCACGCTCAGCGCGCGCATGATGGACGCGGCAGCGGCTGAGCAGTTCGAGACCGCTGCCCGCCTGCGCGATCAGCTTTCGACCATCCACCAACTCCAGGAAAAACAGCGAGCTGCCACCGCCGAACAGAGCGATGACTCCGACGTCTTCGGCTATCACTTCGAGGATGGAAACCTGGCCGTCAACCTCTTCCACGTTCGCGCCGGAAAGATTGTCGATCGACGCGAATTTTTCTGGGAAGACTTGCCGGAGTTGCTCGAAGCTGCCGCGCCAGAAGCCACTGAGATGGATAGAGCTACGGAGATACGCGATTCAGACTCCGCATTGTGTCAGGGCACGACTTTAGTCGTGCCGCAATCGCAGGAAAATGAAAATGGGGCTTTAGCCCCTGAGGAAAACACTGGCGGCAATACTGAATTTCACGCCGGCCAGGTCTTTTCATCGCTGCTCAAGCAGCTCTACATCGACCAGCGTTACGTTCCCCGCTCCATCCTCGTCCCCGCTGATTTCGACGACCGCGAAGCCCTCGCAGCATTGCTCACGGAGCGCGCTGAACATCGCATCGAGATCGCCGTTCCACAGCGCGGCGAAAAACGGTCGCTTGTCGATTTGGCCGGACAGAATGCCAAACAATCTTACATTCAGCGCT
Organism: Occallatibacter sp.; assembly: GCA_049517315.1. Lineage (GTDB taxonomy): Bacteria > Acidobacteriota > Terriglobia > Terriglobales > Acidobacteriaceae > Telmatobacter. Next base: position 57,176 of record JBEKSE010000031.1, read on the forward strand.
TCCGTGTTCTCGAGCCCTCGCGCAAAGCCATTCAAGAGGCACTCGCCGACGCTCTTTTGCTCCCCGAGCTGCCACGCCGCATTGAATGCTTCGACATCTCCCACATCCAGGGCGCGGAGACCGTGGCCTCGCTGGTCGTCTGGGAAGACGGCAAGATGAACAAGCAGGCTTATCGCAAGTTCAAGGTGATGACCGTCCTCGGCGTAGACGATTTTGCCTCCATGCGCGAGGTAGTCACGCGCCGCTATCGCCGCTTGCTCGATGAAAAAAAGCCCATGCCTTCTCTGGTGCTTGTCGATGGCGGACTCGGCCAGCTTCACGCAGCCGCCGAGGCGCTTGAATCTCTTGATTTCGCCGCCGTCGGCCTCACGCCGCCGCCGCTGGCGTCGATTGCTAAACGCGAAGAGATCATCTACCTTTACGGCAATGAGGAGGAGCCGGTGGTGCTTGACCGCCGCTCACCGGTGCTGCATCTCATCCAACTCATCCGCGACGAGAGTCACCGTTTCGCCATCGGCTATCATCGCCAGCGCCGCGCCATGCGAGACCGCGATTCGGAGTTACTGAACATTCCCGGCGTGGGCGCACAAACAAGGCAGCGCCTTCTAACCCACTTCGGCAGCCTGCGCGACGTGCAGCAAGCTACCGCCGAGTCACTGGCTGCCGTTGTGTCGCGTAAGACCGCGGAGACAATCTGGCGGCATTTTCACCAAGCCCAGCCCGCATCTTAATCGATGTGCCGTGCATTGGCGGATTTCATTGAATCCACAGGGCAAGTGCGTTTTGGTCAAGATGTTTCCAGCTATTGAATGAGAAGCCCTCATCCCGCAATCGAGAGCGGGAGCACTCCGGCGCTGTCCAGCGGACCCGCGGCAATAGCCATGACGAGCTCCACATTGAACAATCACCTCAATTCTGCCGATACGGTGTCCAATGCCGGCATCCTGGCTCAGAAATGTGAAAGGTGATTATGAAAAAGCTTGCAGCACTTTTGGTACTCGCAATTTCCGTCGCCTTGGCTCCCGCGAAGGCGCCCGCCTCAACCCTTGCCCCCACGCCAGTAGCCGCAAAGCAAGCCTCCGATACTGCAACACAGACACAGCTTCTCAAGGCTGCTCCGACTTCCGAACCCACCCCTGATTCTGCCCGCAAGAGTCATGCCTTCCAGGTGAACGACCTGAAGGGATTGCTGTTGACATGCATCGCACCGCAACTCGATACGGACCCCGATACCGATATATTCAACAGCTGCACTTTGGCGCCGGGCCGGACATTGGACGATGTAATGCATACGTTCATCCAGGCAATCCACTTTATCCAGAATGAGCAGCAGAAGGAACGTGCCGAGTGGAACAAAGACCGCGAAGAGAAGTCGGGTCGGGATTCCGCGCAAAAGTAGCGAAGCAGACAGACCCCGGTAAGGACTCGCATTAGATTGAGGCACTTGCCGGGCGCTTCATCGTCTTGTCTTTTTCTGGCGAAAGGCAGGAGGCCATAAGTCCAACCAGGCAAATTCAGGGAGCAGAGCGTAATATTTTCTGGAACCGTCCGCGCCGCTACCGCGTACAATCGCGTAGACTGTCGCCCAGGAGGTTTGCTCGTCTTGCCCGAAACATATTCGCCCAGCCCCGTGCGAATCCCGCTTCGCGCTGCCCTGTTGCTCTCCGCCCTCTTTACCGTCCTCACCTTCCTCATCCATTTCGCAAGTTCGCTCTGGGGCAGCCATCTGGGTTACGGCTTTTTTCGCGATGAGCTTTACTTCCTGGTCTGCGGGCATCATCTGGCATGGGGCTATGTCGATCAGCCTCCACTGGTTGCTTTGCAGGCACGGCTGGCCGAGATGCTTTTCGGGCTCTCGCCCACAGGCATCCGCATCCTCAGCTTTGCGGGCGGCGGCGTGACGGTTGGGCTCACAGGCCTGCTCACGTGGCAGCTTGGCGGACGCCGCACCGCACAGGTGCTGGCCATGATGGCCGTCCTTGCCGCTCCGGTCTTTCTGGGCACAGCCAACTACCTCTCCATGAACTCGTATGAGCCGTGCTTCTGGATGGGAGCGCTGTTGGTGGTCTTGCGGCTGGCTGATGGCTCCGCCAGCCCCCACTCATGGCTGCTCTTTGGAGTGCTCGCAGGAATGGGCATCGAAAACAAGCACTCGACAGTTTTCTTCCTGATCGCGCTTTTGCTCGGCCTTATACTCAGCCCGCAGCGGCGCATTCTCTGTTCGCGCTGGTGCGCGGCAGGAGTGGCCGTGCTGTTGCTGCTGGCTCTACCTAACCTGCTTTGGCAGTGGGTCAATCATTTCCCTACTTATGAGTTGCTGAACGGCGTTGCGCACTCCGACAAGAACATCAAGCTGACGCCTTTGGCCTTTCTGCGCGAACAAGTCAATATGCTGCTCATCGTCGCGGCTCCGCTCTGGATAGGAGGCCTTGCGTGGCTCGCCTTCGCCCGTCGAGCCCATCCGTGGCGCTTCGTGGTATTTACCTATCTGCTGTTTCTGGCCATGATGATGGCGATGTACGCCAAGGATTACTACGTTGCGCCAATCTATCCGATACTCTTTGCCTCCGGAGCAGTGGCGCTTGGCCAACTCACTCAGCGTAGTTGGCCGCCTATTCTCTGCACTGTGATTCTGGGCTATTTGCTCTGTCGCGCCACTGCTCCGATCATGCTCACTATTTTGCCGCCAGAGAAATACACCGCCTACACGGCACGATTTGGCGCCAACAAGGTCAAGAGCGAAAAATTCACCAGCCCGCTGCCACAGTACCTCTCCGACCGTTTTGGCTGGCCGCAGATGGTCGAGGGTTTTGCCGAGCGTTACAACGCTCTGCCGCCGGACGTGCGCGCACAGACCGCAATCTTCTGCGGCAATTATGGCGAAGCCAGCGCCGTGAATGTCTTGGGACCGAAATACGGCCTTCCGACAGCCATCAGCGGCCATCAGAATTATTTCTATTGGGGATGGAACGGCTACACGGGAGAATCCGTTCTCACCCTCGGCAACGACCCCAAAGACTACACCGACTCATACGCTGAAGTCGTCGATCTAGGCCCTTTTGACACACCCTGGATCATGGACCACGAGCATCACCACTACTTCTGGCTGCGCCATCGCAAGCGTCCCTACGCCGCTGATTGGCCGCAGTTCAAGTACTGGTACTGATGCAAGGCTTTGCAGCCAAAATTTTGATTCCCTTGCCCAAACTGGTGCTTCATCAAACCTTCACGTGCAAAACCGCGCGAATTGAAAGAGAATAGAGCCAGACGAGTTTTTCGAGAATGATAAGAGGAACGCTTGACACAAACTCAGATTGAAATCCCCCGGTGGACCGCGCAGGAGTTCGAGCGGCTGGTTTTCGCGGGCAACCCCAGAATTGCGGTGTTTGATTGCGATGGAACGCTGTGGGGCGGCGACGCCGGCTTTGGCTTTATGGATTGGTCGTTGAGGAAGGGCCTGGTTTCGCGCTCCACCAGCGACTTGGTTGATACACGCTATCGAAGCTACCTGGCCGGCAAGGTGAGCGAACAGGACATGTGCGGCGAGATGGTGCAGATGTACGCGGGTCTCCGCGATGAAGAGTTGCGCGCCGCCTCCTCACGTTACATACGCAAGTATGTTCAGCCGCGCATCTTCGCCGAGATGTCAGCACTGGTGGGCGCGCTCATCAAGGCCGGTGTCGAGATTTGGGCCGTCAGTTCTACCAACAAATGGGTGGTTACCGAAGGCGTGCGCGATCTTGGCATTCCCGAGGAGCGCGTACTTGCCGCCGAGGTGCGAGTCGTTGCGGGTCTCGTCACCACCGAAATCTTGGATGTGCCTACTGATGAGGGCAAAGCCGCATCACTCAAGCGCGCGGGGCTCGCGAGTCCCGATGCGGTCTTCGGCAACTCCATCCACGACCTTGCCATGCTCAAGATGGCGCGCAATGCATTTCCGGTAAACCCGTCTCCGGCGCTGCTCGAAGCGGCGGCAAAGAATGGCTGGGGCTACTTTGTGCCCGAGGCTGCTTTGGAGGCCGAAGCTGTCGTGGGAGGCGAATCGTCGACTTCTGGGAGCTAAGCGTTTTCACAGCAATATATGCGCCGTTTTCACTCCGGCAATCAATGCAATGCACGACTCGATTTCAGCGACCCTTCTCGTGCGCTTAAACTAGTGGTGTGGAAGAAGTTCAACCAAAATCCGATTCGCGGCCTGTTGGCCCGGCACTGCGCTTCGTAGCGGCGGCGCTGATCGTGCGCGGCGGCGAAGTGCTAATTGGTCAACGCCGTCCCGACCAGCCGATGGCGCTACTGTGGGAGTTTCCCGGCGGCAAGATCGAGCCCGGCGAAAGTCCGGAGCAAGCTTTGGCTCGCGAGTTGAACGAAGAGTTGGGCATCCAGGCGACCATCGGCCCGCCCGTCACGCGCATTCGCCACAACTACCGCCATGGCGGCGCAGTGGATTTGCAGTTCTTTGCCGTGCATGAATTCACAGGCGAGATTGTGAACCACATCTACCATCAATTCCGCTGGGTTCGGCTGGAAGAGCTTGCCAGCTACGACTTTCTGGCCGCTGATAAAGGACTCATTCGCGATCTGGCCGCGGGCAAGCTGCTCTAAGGCGATATTCTCAGGACCGAGAATCCAGAGTGTGAGTGGCTTCCTTCATTCCGGAGCTGGAATCCGCAATTCAAAAACGCCCAAACAAACCTCTAAGAAGCCCGCGTCTTTCGACTCGATTGGGACAAACGGGCAGGATTCTGAGACGAAAATCGGATTTTCCCGGTGATTTTCAGGGGCCAAGTCTCACGATGCGGGAGAACCATGGCCGAATGTTTTTTGATAGGCATTGATTCCAAACGGGTTAGAAATAATCAGCAATCTTTTGAAGGAAATATATACCCCCAGGGGGTATAGGGGGGTAGGGGGGTACGGGGGTACGGACCGGGGGATGTCCGACATATTGAACTGGGGCATTCCTGACGAATCTCGCACACTAGTCTCCTATCTGCCAGTGTGCGGCAAGGGAGGTTTATTTTCTGCAAACCATCTGCAGTCTGGCGGACTGTCTTCGGCGGGGAGAGCAAAGGGTCCGGGAATGTCCCGGAATCATGCCCCATAACATCACAAGCGTCATGCCGATGACGATGATGCTGGTGCCCCAAGCGATCACGTTCCAGAGGCGCGAGTTTCTGTACTCGCCCATCAGGTCCTTGCGGTTGATGAGCAGCAGCATGAGGATGATGACCACCGGGAGCAGAACGCCGTTGAGCACCTGCGAGAGAATGGCAACATTGATCAGTTGCGCGTCGGGCAGCAAAAGCACGGTCAGCGCGCCGCCGACAATCAGCAGCGTGTAGAGCCAATAAAAGAACGGCGCTTCTTTGAAGCTCTTGTCCACGCCTGACTCGACGCCGAGACCTTCGCAGACCGTGTATGCCGTTGAGATGGGCAGAATTGAAGCGGCAAAGACCGATGCATTGAAGAGTCCAAAGGCGAAGAGAATGAAAGCGTAGTCGCCGGCAAGAGGACGCATGGCCTCAGCCGCGTCGGAAGCCACCTGAATGGCGCCCATGCCATGCACGAAGAGCGTGGCGGCGCAGGCGACGATGATGAACCAGGCCACAATATCCGTGAAGAGACTGCCGACGATTACATCGAGCCGCGAGGCCGCGTAGTCCTTTACGCGAATGCCCTTCTCCACAATGGATGACTGCAGGTAAAACTGCATCCACGGCGCAATGGTGGTGCCCACCACGCCGATGGCCATGTACATATATGCCTTGTCGCTCCAAACGGACTTTTGCGGCAGCTTGACCGTGGCCCACAGGGCGTCGTGCCAACTGGGCTGCGAGAGCACGCCGGCAAAGATGTAGGAGATGTAGACCAGAGAAGCGACGATGAATATTTTTTCAGTGCTCTTGTAACTGCCGCGCACCACCATGTACCAGACGAGGAACGCGCAAAAAGGGACACTGATGAATTTGGTGACGTGGAAGAGGTGCATGGAGCCGGCGATGCCGATGAACTCGGTGACCACGTTGGTGTAGTTGACCACCACCAACAGCACCATGAGCACAACAGTGAGCCGCAGACCAAACTCCTCTCGGATGAGGTCGCTGAGGCCCTTGCCGGTGACCACGCCCATGCGGGCGCACATCTCCTGCACCACGATCAACGCGATGGTGATAGGAATGATGGTCCACAGAAGGGTATAGCCGTATTGTGCGCCGGCCTGGGAGTAGGTGAGGATTCCGCCGGAATCGTTATCGACGTTGGCGGTAATGAATCCGGGGCCGAGTACGGCCAAAAACAGCATGATCCGGATTCGCCAGCGCTTCCACATGGGGGCCGATTCCTACTGGAGATTGATCTACATTGTTTCCTCACTGACCATAACAGGCCGGGGGGTTGAGTGCGAAGTTTGGCGGGTGCGGTCGGGCGAAGAAGCCGAGAATAAAGGTTGACAAAGATTGAACTATCTTGGTACTTTGGTACATATGTACCACGGAGGATTCAAATGGCTCAAGAACAGCAACATCGCGAACCCATCGTTGTTGAACGCGTGCAGACCGGCGTGCGGATGGAAAAGCGCTTATTGAAGGTGCTCAAGGCGGTCGCGGAGCTGAAGGAAATGACCCTCGGAGATCTGCTGGAGGGAATTGTCCTTCATGCTTTTGAAGGCAAGCTGGTTCCCTTCTCTCCGCAAACGCTGAAGGAGATTGAGCAGTTCAAGGCAATCTACGGGATGACGCTTAAAGCCGCGGATAGTCACAATTTGAAGGAGCGGAGGAAGTGAAGAACCTGATTACACTGATTGCAGCCGCGGGATTAGCTGCGCCGCTATTGTCTCAGCCCTCGCCGGAGCCGCCGAAGCCCTGCATTCAACTTCGCGCCAGCTTCGGGTTCATCGTACACGCTCCCTATGCCGTCACATCTTCGTTGTTTGGGCCAATCGGCGAACGTACATGGGCCGACGAGGACTGGGATCCAAAATTCATTTACCCGCAACCGGCCAACGACCAGGAGGGCGCGGTCTTCACGGTGAGCCATGGGACACACAGTACTGTGTGGGTGAACACTCTTTTCGATCTGGAGGCGCGGCATTTTCAGTATGTATATTTCTTGCCGGAGTTGATGGCGGCCACCGTCGATGTGCGCTTCAAGACCATAGACGCCGGCACGACACAAGTGAACGTGGTCTACACTCGCACTGCGCTCACGCCGGAGGCCAATGAGCATGTGGCCAAGATGAGCGAAGGCGACAAGAAGAAAGACAAGGAATGGCAGCAGGCCATCGACAATTATTTGGCCCGCATGAAATCCGGCCAACGACAGTGAAGTCGATGGCCGGTCTGACTGGAAGGTTTAAAAGTTGGCGGGCTCATTGAAACCCGCCTGGGGGTGGGTTTCGGTTTCAGACTATGCGGTGGCGAAAATCGGATAGGTCTGTTCGTCCGCGGTTTTTTCCGCACTGAGGCTCAGCAGGGACGCTACCACGTCGGCGGCGCTATAGGATTGCCTGCCACGGGCCATGAACTGCACGACGGTATTCAGATCGTCGCCGATGGTGACCAATGCCGGCTCGACGGAGCCATCCTTGCGCGCCTGCTGGTGGCCGATATTGGCCATCAGGGCATTACACAAGCACTTGCGGCCCACTGTCTCTTCGATTTTGCCGCCCTTGGCAACGTAGTTGGCGACAGGCTCAGCAGCGCAACGGTAGCCGATGTTTTCATTCTCCTGGGTGTAGGGCTCCCGCAGATAGCCCAAGTCGCAGACTCTTGTGCGCGCCGCGGCTACTTCTGGATCAGAATACGAGCCTTGTAAGAGCGCGACCTTGAAGGGAAATCCTGTGGGCGAGGCGAGCGGATCTGTAAAGACCTCACCTGTGCCGGTGGCTGCCTGGGCCAGAAGCGACTCTTTGAGGTCGGGACGCAAGCCAGACTCGAGGGTGAATGCAAACGCTGTGCCCACCTGCACGCCGGCAGCCCCCTGATCGAGCGCTTCGCGGACCTTTTCCGGGCTTCCGTATCCGCCGGCGAGCCAGAAAGGCACGCCCAGTGTAAGCATGCCCGCAATGTCAACCTGGTCGCGCTCTCCGTAGATGGGCTCGCCAGCAGAGTTGAGCAGCAGCTTGCCGCGCGGGGGTGCGTTGTGGCCGCCGGCCGTGGGGCTCTCGACGACAAATCCGTCTACGCGTCCGTTGGCGCGGCGCAGCATGGTGGTAGCCAGGGTATTGGAACTGACAATGGCAAGGAAGCGCGGCCGGTGAAGCAGCGGGAGCGGGCCCTCCGCGTAATCGGAAGGATCGAAGTTCATGGCTGTGTCCTGGCCCTGCGCCGCGCCGGTAACCGCCAGGCGGTACTCGGCAGGATGTTGTGCGGCAAGCGCGTCAAGGACGCCGGGAATGTGCAGCGGAATGCCCGCACCCATCAGCACGTAGCCGACGCCAGCCAACATTGCGCCGTAGATGGAGGACATGTGCGGCATCTGAACCTTTTCCAGAAAGTTGATGCCGACGGGATTCTTGTGTCCTTCGCGCGCCAAATAAACTTCGACAAAGTTGCTCACGATGCACAGCTCAACCACCTTGCGCAGGTCACGGCGCTGGTGCATGGGCATAAGCGGATAAGGCGCGCCCGCAGCCTTGCCGCCGGGGATGTGGTACTCGTCCCAAATGCGCCTGGCCATCTCGGGAAACGGAAAGGCATCCAGGCCGCGGCGCATGTGCCCGCCAGGATCGCCATCGGCGAGGCGGCGAACGAAGAGCGAGTCAAGCGCCGTGCCGGAAACGACGCCAAGCTGACCGAGTTTGGATACCGCATTGGCCAGGCGCCAGTTGGAAACGCCCACACCCATGCCACCCTGAATAATCTTGGGAAATTGCACCATCCTTGAATTCTTTCACAAATGGGGATGAATCGACATCTTTTATTGCCTGCTGGTAACGTGAAAGTGAATGGACGTGAGCAATATTGCTCATAAAATGCGGAGCCGAACCGATTCTAAAGGCCAACTATAACCTTTCGCGCAGGAAGCTGATGACGTGGTCGGCCTGGACAACGCCGGCCATGCGGCCCTGCGGATCGACCACAGGCAGTGCGTGGAGGTTATATTTATCAAAGAGCTCAGCCAATTCATTCTGGTGCAGGGCAATCGGGCAGGAGTGGATGCGGGATTCAGCCAAGACGGCGAGGTGCGTTTCGGGTTGGGCCATGACGAGCCGGGCGAGAGAAATGGCGCCACGCAGCACTCGCTTTTCATCGAGCAGGTAAATTTCCGTCACGCTCTCGTGATCTCCGTCAAAGTTGCGCAAGGCATCGACGGCCTGGGCCACGGTCGCGTCTATTCCCACGGAAACGAAGTCGGTGGTCATGCAGCCGGCGGCAGAGTCCTCGTCGAATTCGAGTAGTTCCGCGACCTCCTGCCGCTCCTCCGGCTCCATTTCTTCGAGGATCGCGTCGGATTGTTCCTCTGGCAGTTCGGCCAGCAGATCGGCGGCGGCGCCGGGGTCCATCTCCTCGACGATGTCGGCGATTCTCTCTTCGCCGAGTTTCTCGAGCAGCGCCTTTTGCAACTTGGGCTCGACCTCCTCGAGGGTTTCGGCAGCGACTTCTTCGTCAAGGGAAGTGAAGATGGCCTCGCGCTCGGCTGGGGCGAGATCCTCGAGGATATCGGCCAGATCGGAGGGGTGAATCTCGCCCAGCCGCTCGTACTCGATGCGAAGCTTGACGCGGCGGGCGGGGTCGACCTCGATTACGTCCACAAACTCCCACGGAATGCCGCGGGCGACGATCCTTCGCGAAAGCCTTTCCAGCGAAGCGCGCGGCAGCAGACCTTTGAAGACGCGGCGGAATGCTCCGCGCAAGCCTACCTCGACCTCGGCCACGCGCAAGAGGTGAGCCGCGCCCTGGCCCATCCACTCCAGGTCGACGTCGTTGACTCGCACCACCTTGCGGCCGTGAATGTCGATGATCTGCCGGTCAATCAGGTCCTGTCGCAGGTAAAGATAATTACCCTGATCCTCGAGAGGCACCATGGCGCCGGAGGAGCGCAGCTCGAGAGTGCCGGCAGGCGTCTCCATCACCTCATGCGAGGGCACGATGCACAGGCCTGCGCGGGTTTTGAGCACCAGACCAGCTACTTTGCCGGCGTCCTCGCCGGTGGCCACGGCGATGTCCTTGAGCCGCCCGCGCAGATGGCCCTGGGCATCGGTGACCGGCGTGCCGAGCAGCGCCGTCAGGCTGATGCGAGCTGTGGTGCGGGAGGCCATGAGGTGAGTGTATAGCTTCGCGGAGGGTCCGCGCCTGTGGATGCATCGGCTTTATAACTCAGTGCACTACAAAGCTCTGGTGCGCTGTTTCGACCTTTTCGATGGGGACGACGTAGCCAGCCTGTTGCAGTTCGGCCAACTCGTTTTCATTGGCTTCGGGCGGCAAATACTCGGCCCAATACTCGATGGTCCCCGGGTCAACTTTTCCTAGACGCTCGCGAAGGTTTTCGCTCGACACAATGAATTCTCCCGGATGCAGGCGAATCCATTCGCTACGAACGCGGATCATCAAACTCGGGATATCACTCGACCCACAGCCCATGCCCCAACCCCTGCCATTGTGACTACTCGGATCGCTGGGGTGCCAGTCCAAGTGAATCGCAACATGTCCGCCGCGCGGCAAGCATCCCAGCGCCGGCATCGGCAAATCCACGGCCACATTCCCTACATTCCTGACCGTGACGCGAAGAACGGAAGGGTAGCCTTCATCGGTTGTAGCTGCGACTTCCATTGTCAATTCAAGATGCACCGGGTTAACCGGCTTCTCTTGCGTCTCTTGCCCAACAGTCATCGACGCATGCAAACAGGCTCCTGTCGCCAAGAACACAGCCCAGCTGGCTTTCCTCATTGCGCAAACCCCTCTTCACTATAGACACCGGCAACCGCATTTTCGGTGGTCTCTTCGCCAACTTCTTGACACGGTTCCTTGTTAGCCCTCAAACTGCCTTTTAGGCTTCAGGGCGCAGAGGGGCGCATGCGTTCTTGCCGGGTACGGAAATGACGGAGAGAGATTGGTGAGCGGAGCGAAGTCAGGACGGCTGAGTTTTTCACTGACATCCACCATGGAGAGCGTCAGCGAGGTGGAGTCCGCGGCGGAAAAACTGGCCGCCGAGTCCGGCCTGGACGAGGACGAATGCTTTCACGTGACCATGGCCGCGCGCGAAGCCGCTTTGAATGCCGTCTTACATGGCAATGAATACGACCCCGCCAAGCGGATTGCGGCCAGTTTTGAAAACACCGGATCGGCGCTTGTGATTACCATCGCCGACCAGGGCAAGGGGCTGGATCCGGATTCGCTTCCCGACCCTTTAGCCCCGGAGAACCTGTTGCGCGGCTGCGGCCGGGGCATCTTCTTGATTCGTTCGTTCATGGATGAGGTACACTTTCGACAACTGCATCCCGGAACGGAGCTGACGCTGGTTAAGCACCTTGCGCCGGCTGCGGAAAGAAAATGACGCGCTCGCGCAGAGGTTTGGCGGCGATTGGAGGCCGGTTTTCCACCGGAGCCAAGGCAGACCGGGGAATTCCCGCCGGGACGAACTGCAAGAGTGTAATAACAGTAATACCAACAAGGAGGAATATCCGTGGCACTAACAATTGCTTCCCGTGAAGTGGACGGCGTCGTCGTTCTGGATCTAAATGGGCGAATCACCCTGGGCGAGGGCAGTGTGCAGTTGCGCGACGCCATTCGCGGGCTGATCGGCAAAGGCAAGAAGAGCGTCCTGCTCAACATGAGCGAGGTGAACTACATCGATAGCTCTGGTTTGGGCGAGTTGGTGAGCGCTTATACAACGGCCAAGAATCAGCAAGCGGAGGTGAAGCTGCTGAAACTGACGAGGAAGGTACACGACCTGTTGCAGTTGACCAAGCTGTACACGGTCTTTGACATCAAGGATGACGAGGCCAGCGCCATCGCTTCGTTCAAATAGACGAGACTGGGGCTAAACAGATGAGAAAAGGCCATCCCGCACAGTGGGATGGCCTTTTTGCGTTTGAGTGGTTTCCCACCCTGGATCACCCCAATGACGAAGACCAGTCGCTACCACCCCAAGACGCAAAGGCCGCTTCTTGGGGACCCCGGTCGTTGGGGACCCCGAAGCCGCAAAAACAAGAACGCGGCGAGGGTGGGGCAGGCGAGATCAGGCCAGGACGGCAATCGCCTCTGGCAGGCCTTCCACCAGCGGAAGCGCAGTTGCGGGGATGGGAACCGCAACGCCAGACGGCTGCGGGTGGGAGTGAGTGCCGCAGGTGAGCCGGTGGACAAAGTGGTATGGCGGCCAGGGACCTGAAAGCTGCATCTGATACTCGCGCATCAATGCGCATGTGGCGGAGAACTTGTTCAGGTAGCGCTCTACGCCTTTGCGGTCAATCAGGTGGGCCACGTCGAGCATCATCTTGCCGCTATCGGTAAGCCGGCAGCTAACCTCTTCATCCAGAGGCAGGAAGAGGCGGTGCATCTGGAAGCTGACGGCGCGCGCGCGGGTCTGGCGCTCGCGCTGGCGGGCAGCATTTTCACGCAGGGTGGTGAAATATTCCCGATTTGCTCCTTCGACCGGCATACGCTTGCCGGCAGGATGGCTGGAGCAGTCATCCACCAGAATTTTCAGGTGCATCTCGGTCTTGCCGCGCAGCTTGTCGATGTGGCCGAGGAACTGGCGCTGGTTGGAACGGATGGATTTGCGGAGGCTATCGTCGTCGTTGAAGATGGTTCCAAACCGGAAAGGCAGCACCGTGGAGTGCTGGAAACAGTCTGCGATTACTCGCGCGTGGTCAACGCCGGATTTCTGGTTGAGGATCTCTGCGGGGTTGTGTTCGCTTACCACGACGGCGAGGTCGCTGGCGGGATAAAGAAAAACCTGGTTTCCGCTGACTCCGATGACTGATTCCATCGGAATAGGCTTGCGATGACGGGCTAATTCAGGAAATGCTTGTTTTTCACCGATGCAATAGGCATACCATGCCATGACGAGACACTCCGTCCACGTGCGCCGGAAAGCGCCACTCGTTGGTGAAGGTTTGTGAATCTGAGGAAAATTGCATACTGGCCATGAAGCCGGGCTAATGAGAGCGGACCCGGACCAACTAGCTCAGATGCTAGCCTGCGGAAAATACGACTGGCAACGTCCCACGTCACAAGACTCGGTGAAAGTGAGCAGAGTCGCTCAGATTTGTGTTTATATAAATGAAATTAAAATTGACAGCATGAATATTGGCTCACTTTTGGGCAGCGCAACCCATTTGGATCCCCTGATGCGTTTACCAAACGGCCGTATTGCCGGCTCAACTGCCAGCGAATCAACGATGTGCCGGCGCTGTGAGCGGAGCTTACCGTTCGCGTGCTGCCCTACTCGGCCCGGCTCGCGTATCCTCATAGCCAGGAGAAACAAGTGAGATCAGTTGTTGCCAGTACCCTGCGCAGCCTGCAACGCAATATCCTGGCCGGAATCATCACCATCGGACCGCTGTTTGTTACCTATTTGATTTTTAGCTTCCTTCTCGGCTCCTTGGCCAAAGCCGGCTTGCCGGTGGTGCAGTTGTTTGCGGCAGTCTTTCCGGAAAACTGGCTGAACCAGCCTTGGCTACAGTCGACCCTGGCCATTTTGCTGACGCTGGTGGTGCTCTATGTCGTGGGCCGCGTGACCAGCCTGGTGATCGGCCGCCAGGCCTTCGAGCTCTTCGAGGCTGTTCTGGAGCGGTTGCCCTTTGTGGCGAAAATCTATACCTCGGTGCGCCAGTTGCTGGACACCATGATGGCGAAAAAGGAAACGAGCCAGCGCGTGGTGCTGGTGGACTTTCCCATTCCTGGGCAAAAATCCATCGGGTTCTTGACACGCACCATGATCGACGAGACAACCGGCGAAATGCTGGCCGCCGTCTTGCTTCCCAATGCCATCAACCCAACCTCGGCCTTTTTGCAGATTCTGCCCCTTAGCCGGGTTACGGAGACTGGCATGAGCATGGAGCAGGCGATGAGCATGATCATGACCGGTGGGGCGGTGGGGCCTGACTCGATTCTGTTCTCGCAGCCACCTGCGGTGGGGCCGGCTTCTCGCTGATCGCTCGCACAGGTTCGTCGATTCCTGCCTAGCCGGCGGGCTCGTCCGCAATGATCGTCTCTCCTGCATGGCCGCTATCCGCGGCCACCTTGCGCAGGCTGACATGCTCGAAGCGCGCCCATATGATGCCCACCGGTGCGATGCCCAGAAATCCAACAAGCAGCAGCGTGGCGGCGCAGGCAGTGGCCGGCTCAACGGCCACACCGAAGAAGCCGGTCATGGCCGCGGCCACAGCTCCGATCTGCGTGAACCAGCCCAGCACCGGCAATTGAAATCCACTGACCGCCAGGCTCGAAGCCATCAACACCATACACTTCGCTGGGGTCATTTCCGCCAATTGCGGGCTGGCTACAAAGGCCGTAGTGATCTCCAGATAAGCCAGCGTAATTAACCCCCACATGCCCAGTGAGACGGCCATGGTGAAGGCAACATCGGAGAATGAGCGTAGTGTGTTCAGTCCTGTGCGAAAGGCGCGAATTTTTTCACCGACTACTTGTCCCAGGCTTTTGGAGACTATACCGAAAGTTCCTTCGAGAAACGACGCAACAACTCCTCCAGCCATGCGCACGGCAACCAAAAAGAGCGCTCCCGCTATGGTGGTGATCAACGCTCCATAGCTGACATTTTTCATAACTTCAGGATGGGGCAGAGCTCCGGGCCCGCCGAACCAAGCGGCCATCAGGATGGTGGTGGAGAAAATCAGCACCATGGAGCCGGCATCTAGAAGACGCTCTACAAGGTAGATGGCAAGTTGACTGGTAAACGTGAGGCCGGTCTTCTTCGCTACCAAGTAAGGCCTCACCGGCTCGGCGACGCGACCTAATAGAGCAATTGCAGCAAAACCTATGACCTGCGTGCTGAGAAGCGAGAGGAACGGCACTCTTTTGATGTGGCGGAGAAGCAGAGCCCAGCGCGCAGCGCGGAAGATGTAGCAGATATAAATACAGCCGAAGGCAATGCCGATCTTGCGCCAATCGGCCAGTTTGAGTTGCTCCACAAACATATGCCAATGGAATGGATGCTTGTGTTGTGCATAGACAAGTAGCGCCACCAGCGCCACAAAGACCACTGAGCCAAAAATTAGTTGATTCCTTTTCAAGACTTCTTCGCCTCGCGATCGTGGATATCTCTCGAATTCAGTTTCTCACCTGCGCATGAAGGGAGTGTTAGTGGGAATGGTTCTCTTGCCGAGCCGGCGCGGAGGCTGCGGCAAGTCTGGCTTGCGCGGCTGCCCGCTTCGCCTCGGCTTCGCGCGCCAGTATGCGGCGGTTGAACTCGTGAATCACATACGCTACGTAGGCCCTGGTCTCGCGGTAGGGCGGAATGCCGTGGTATTTGTCTACCGCGTCCGGGCCGGCATTGTATGCGGCCAGCGCCATTGCAATGTTGTCGTGGTAGCGGGTGAGCAGTGAGTCCAGATACGCTGAGCCGCCGCGCACATTCTCGTCCGGCTGGAAGCTGTCAGCAACGCCCATATCCCTGGCTGTCGAGGGCATCAGCTGCATCAGTCCGCGAGCGCCTGCTCGACTGACAGCGCGCGCGTTGCCGCCGCTTTCGGCCTTGACGAGGCTGGCCAGCAGGTCCACGTCGACGTTGTGCTCCTGGCCAGCCTTGTTGAGCATTTCATGGAGGTCGGAAGGAGACAGCTTTGCGTCGGCTCCGGTTTTGGGCGAAGCTGTGGGCGCCGTCCCTTTCACATCCGGCGGCGCGGGCGGGTCGGGAACAGTTTCAACGCTGACAATGTCTTCAGGAAGGCGCTCGATGTAGCTGTCTTCGCCGGGGCTGAGATAAAGCCGAACGCTGCCTTCGACCTTGGCATGGTGGTCGCAGCGCAATTCGAAGCCATTGCGCAGGGTGATGCGCTCGGCAGAGTGGGCAATCGGAGCCAAAGCCACAATGATGCCTGCCGTGATGAAGAGAGTTCCGCGCATCGATAAATGCTTCAACTCAATTCCACTCTTGTTGCAACACAATTGGCGATCGCGGCTTCCAGCACCACTGCTACGCCGTCCTCGTTGTTGGGCGGCGCCTGCTTCCAGCCCCGCATCTTCGCCATTGTGCGCAGGTCGTCCGCTGCATTGCCCATCAACACGCCTTGCCCGGCCCACTCCAGCATATCCACATCGTTCCAGTTGTCACCGATGGCCATGGTCTCTTTGCGATCAACGCCCAGCCGGCGAGCGAGATTTTCAAGTGCCTTGCCTTTGGAGACTCCCTGCGGCATTAAATCCAGAATCGACAGATCACGGCCAGGATATTCCGTCTTGACGCACTCGCAGGAGCCGGACCACTCGCTGGCCTTGATCGCCCGCTCTGCCTTGCCCATCTGGCTCAGGCTGCCGGCCACCATGCCCTGAATGGGATCGTCGCCATTGCTGAGCGCATCTTCCAGCGGCTTGACGATCTCGATGGCGCTCCGATTGGCCGCGACCCATAAGGCGATCCGCCCGTGCGCCTGCTCCAGATCCTCGACCACCAACTCGCAGCGGCCCGGACGGTCAAATGTGAAAACCAGGACGCCGAAAGGACGGAGCAGCCCGCAGAGGCCGCGCGCGACTTTACAGGGGAGCTGGCAGCGGTCAACGGCCTCGCCGCCGAGGGTGCGGGTTACTGCTCCATTGGACGCGATGAGAGGCATATCCGCTCGCAAACCCAACCCTTCAAGCAGCGGCGTTGTGTAAGCCACGCGCCGGCCGGTGGCGATGGCCACTGTAATGCCGGCCTGTTGCGCTGCCCGGAGCGCCTGGGCGTTGCGCGGACTGATCGCTTGCGCGAAGGTCGGCAGCAGCGTGCCGTCCATATCAATGGCCACCAGGCGAACGGGAGGATGCATATTTCCAGTGTACCGGGCGCCATCATCGGGGCCAACCGGCTGCGGTGATCCTGCGGCGCGCGGCCGTATTGCTATGATTGCGTCATGCGAACAATCGAGTTAGCTCTATTGACTCTCTTATCGTCCAGCTTGCTCGCGGCTCAAAACGCTATGCCCAAAAATGCTGCCGTCGCGCCAGAGGTTTTCCTGGTTGGCAGTGTGCATAATATGCACTTCGAGGAGCGGTATCATTACTCGCTCATCGACTTGCAGGTCCAGGTTCGGTTGCTCCATCCCGATGTGGTCTGCGGAGAAATTACGCCGGAAGCTTTCGACGGACCGATGGAAGGCAACTTTCCGCCTGAAGCGGCCATGCTTGCCGAGATGGCTCCGGGGTGGGGAGTGCGCTTTATCCCCGCCGACTGGCGGGTCAGCTTCGCATGGCAGGATCGCGGAGAGAGGCAGGAATCTGAGAACAAGGCGCAAGCGGCCGCAGTGGATGCCGCGCAAAGCAAGGCGAAAAACTATTTTGCTGCCTTCTCCGGTAGTTCCTTGTACGACTATACGAACGGCTCGGAGCAGTATCTGTCGATGGTCGATCACATGTTTGAAGAGGTGATAGGAGAGAACACGCCCTCCGACATCGCCGCCGGCGCTTGGCACGAACGCAACCGGAAGATCGTGGAGAACTGTTTGACAGGGGCCGGCGATGCCAAGCGCATTGTCTTTGTATTTGGCACCGGCCACTTGCCGCAACTACGGCGCCAGTTGGCCGCGCGCGGGCTGACGGCGCAGATTCCGGCGCGGGCCTTCGCTCCGGCTGGGCTGGGAACCATGCCGCCAGCCGTGATTGCCCGTTGGCAACGCAACCTTAAGAACCTGGAAGGTATCGCGGACGGAATCGTCGCGGTCTCCGCCGATGATCGCGCCAAGGCCAAAGATACAAATCGCTCACCCGTTCTGCGCAAGGAGATTGAGATCTATTTGGCCCGCCAGACCTCATGTGCCGGGGCTGGCGTTGGGTGCAGTGAAGGACCAATCCGGTAAGATTTGGTAATGGAACGGATTTGCAGCCATTGCCGGGCAGTGCTTGCTGAAGAGACCGTGGCCGATTGGTGTCCGGCTTGCGGCGGTGCGTTGATCGAGCTTGCAAGTCTGCCCGCCGAGAATCTTCAAACGCTGGCCCCACCGCAGGTGGTCGATCATCGTGGCATTGTGCTCCCCCGGCCTCACGCCCTGGGCGGAATTATTACGCCGCAGTGAGCTCTCACTCGTAGCGCAGCGCCTCGGCGGGCAGGATGCGCGACGCGGCGGACGAGGGATAGAGCGTGGCCAGCAGCGAAATGCCGATGGAGACGACGGAGACGATCAAGCCATCGAGCGGGCGCGGCGCGAATGGCAGCGTGTCAATGGAATAAACCTCGGCGGATAAATGAATAAAGTGATAATGGCCGCCGGCCCAGGCGGCGATGTAGCCGAGCGCGAGGCCCAGTGCGGTTCCGATGATGCTAATGAGAAACCCTTGAAGCAGGAATATGCGGCGGACTTGAGCCGGCTGCACGCCGAAGCTCATCATCACGGCGATGTCGCGCGTCTTTTCCATCACCATCATGGTGAGCGCAATGAGAATATTGAGCGCGGCGACGATGACGATGAGGGCTATGACGATGAAGGTGACCACCTGCTCGAGCTTGAGTGCGCGGAAAAGCTCGCGATTCTGTTCCATCCAGTTGGTGGTCATGAAGCCGCGTCCTGCCTCGTGCTCGATGGAGCGGGCGATCTGCGGAGCACGGTCGAGGTTGTCCACCTTGAAGCTGATGACGGAGAGCAGGTCAGGTTCGCTGAAGAGGCGCTGCGCGTCACTGAGGCGCATAAAGGCCATGGCCGAGTCGTACTGATAAAAACCTGAGTGGAAGACGCCGGCTACGCGAAAGCGCTGGTAACGGGGCGCGAGACCGAGCGGCGTCAACTCGCCCTGAGGGCTGGTGACTAGCACGCTGTCGCCCACCTGCGCGCCGATGGTATCGGCAAGATCTTTACCGAGCACGATCGCCGGATAGGGTGCGTTGACGGCGGACTGGCCGGGGAAGGACTGCGCTACCAGATTGGCTGCGTCAGGGTCGAGGTCTTTGGCTGAGCCGGAGGTGATGGATTCGAGCAGACTGCTCACAGTTCGCTCTTCAGACGGTACGATGCCCTTGATGAGCGCGAAACCGGCGCGCGGGCCGCGAGAAACCAGCACCTGTCCATAGATTCCCGGAGCGGCTGCGGTGACGTGGGGAACGTGGCGCAGGCGTTCCAGCAGCGGTTGCCAGTCGCGAATGCCATCCGACTCGACGCGCATCAGGTCAACCTGTGATGAGGCACCGAGCAACCGGTCCTGGAGGTCGCGCCGCATGCCGTTGGTGATGGCCAGAGCGATGATGAGCGCGGCAACGCCCGCGGCAACGCCCGCGACGGAGATGGTGGTGACCACGCCCACCACGGCTTGCCGCCGCTTGGCCTTGAGGTACCGCGCCGCTACATAAAGCTCGAATCGCATCAAATCTTCCCTGCCTGCGTGTCTCTACTTTTCTTCCGCTGCAATTACTGTCTTGGCCACGCCCACGTTGTCGTGCCGGTCGTAAACTCGGACGGCGACCAGATGCTCGCTGGTCTTGCCCCCAACCACATCAAGAAGAATACGCAGATCATAGTGCTCGTGACGTGAGTCAGAGAGTTTGTCCACCGGCTCAATGTACTGCCAGGGACCGGCATCCAGCGAATATTCGGCGCGGGCGATGAGCGAAACTGCATCGTCAGCGTCAAAGCTCACGTGAAAGGGCCGCGGGCAGTGGCTGCCTTCGCAGTCCACACGCTCTCCGGTTGCCTTGAGCGCGGAGACGACTGGGGGGGTGGTGTCCACCTCGAAGCGCTCGCTGATCTTGCCGCCCGTGAGCGCGTCGCCGGGGGTGTGCGAAGGCGCGTCGGAGGCGACAACTTTGATCTGATAGCCGCCGTCGGGAATCAGGTCGGCGTCAAAGCTGTAAGCCTTCTCGGTGAGTTTGTCCTTGAGGAGACGCCAGACGGTTTCGCCGTCTCCTTTCAGGTAGAGCGAATAGGTCAGGTCGTCGCCGTTTTCATCGTGAGCGGCCCAACGGACGGTGATGGCGGTGCGGTCCTTGGAGGCCTGCAAGGGCACGGAAGAGCTGCCATCATCGACAACCGTGGCATTCTGGCCGGAAGAGGCGAAGCTGATGTTCACCGTCGCTGCTTGACTTGGAGGCTGACCCTGGCTGATCAAGCGCGCGCCGGGGACGACCACAAGATCGTCCACTACCGGAGCGGCGTTGACGGGCAGGTAATTTACGCCCACGGAACCCACCGTTCCATTCGCGTGCAACACAGCCTTCCATTGCAGGAAGCGTCCGGCGGGCGAGGCTACCGCGCTAGCGGCGAGCGGTTGCCAGTCAGACCAGCCGCGCGCGGGTTGTTCGACATTGCCACTGCGGGTGAAGAGTTCGTAGTTGGCCGAGCCAGGCTCAACTTCGACGCGGCCAAAGCGGGCCAATGCGCCGGCATCGAGTACGTCGCTCGCGTATTCATGGCCTGCGGCGGTCGCGGCCAGACGGTAAAGCTTGCCGGTGTTGCCCGTGCCGATGAGGACTGCGTCGGTCGCCACGGCCAGACTCAATCCCTGCTGCGATTCCAAGTGGGCGATGTCGGCGTAGCTGCCGTCGCCGGCAATCTTGAAGACACGGCCGCGATTGCCGGTGAGCACGAGCAAGCCGTCGGGTTGCGCGGCGAGAGCGTAGACAACCTCTTCCTTGCCGGCCCAGAGCTTGCGCGGCGCCTGGCCTTCGGTGAGCGCATAAATCTCGCTACCCTCGGGCACAGAGGCGCTGGTGTTGGCCGCTTGTAGCGATCCCGGCTGGACGATGGTGATGGTGATTGTGCCAACTCCCTGCACAGGCAGAGGCGGCAGCGGATTGTGGCTCTTGTCGCCCACGCTGGCCGCGTATATGGTGCCGTTGGCTGCCACGGCGACAGAGGTAATTTCACGGCGCGGCGCCTCGAAGAGCACGTAGCCCTTGCCTTGTGGACTGATGCGATAGACCAGCCCGGAGCCGTCCGTGCCGGCAATCAGGTCGCCCTTCGCGTCCCACGCGAGCGAGCGGATATGTTCTTCATCGCTTTTGAAGAATAGCTCCGGTTTTGATCCGGACTTGGACACATCGACGCGGTAGATAGCAGCTGGTCCGCCGGTGGCGATGTAAAGCCGCCCGGCTGCGTCGAAGGTCATCTCCCAGATGTAATGCGATTGCGATTCGGGTTTGTTCTCGGATTTGTCTGCGCTCTTGTCTGCGGCTGACTTGTCCTCGGCAGTTTTGGCGGTGGCTGTCGTTGGCTCGTCCAGTTTGGCGGCGTCGAAGACGACTTCGGCGCTGGCATCGTCCTGTTTGGTGGTGGCGTCAGCCTTGAGCCGGTAAACTTTGCCGCTGGGTAGCGTGGCGGCGTAGATAGCGCCATCCGGCCCGATGCGGACCACTTGCACGCTTAGATCTTTGGTTTCAAAGAGCGTGAATGGCTTGTTGTCCGGCCCGATGCGCAGCACAGTGGCTGGCGAGGCGGTTCCCACGTAGGCCGTGCCGGATTTGTCCACAGCAATTGACCAGGCGTATGTGGAGGGCGTGGTGACCAGTTCCGTCAAGCCCGACCCGGTGCGCAGATGGCCGTCGCTGGTGATCGCTACGCCCTGCGGCGTGCCTTTTTCGAACTCCTCCAGCCGCGACTGGGTCCAGAGGTGCGTGCCCTGGGCTGATGCGGGGAACGAGGCGATGATCGTCAGGAGCGCTGCTAGCGCCGAAAGGCGAAAAGCAGAACGGGAGCGGCAAATCGTAAGGGAGGAAAGAAACATTCTGGGGTTGAGTTTACTAAAGTTCGGTGAGTGACTGACTGATACGACTGGCTCTGCTCCTAAGATCTGTCTACAAACCGAACGCTACAGGGTTTTTGCAGATTGCAGAAAATTTCCCCGCGTGGATGCACACTGATGAGTGGCAGAGCTGTGGGCAGCACCACAGCACGTATTGGGATGGGCCCGTAACTCCTTTTGCTGGAATATTTTGCAGGCAACTCCTTTGTTTTGACGATTTTACAGCGAAACCCTGTCCGTAAGTCAAAGAAAACAAGGATTTTACGTCCAAAATATGGGTGGGGGTACCCGGAGTCCGTACGCCCTTGTTCGCCTCCGGATCGGCACGGCGGAAGCCGTCCCCTTGTCTAATCGCTGGCTTATGGATAGATCCTCAATGCCGGAAATGCCGCATTCCGGTGAAGACCATAGCCATGCCGAGACGGTCGGCGGCGTCGATCACGTCCTGATCCTTTACCGAGCCGCCGGGCTGGATGACGGCTGTGGCTCCGGCCTGGGCTACGGTTTCAAGGCCGTCGGGGAATGGAAAGAATGCGTCGGAGGCGGCGACGCAGCCCTTGAGCGGCAGCACAGCCTTCATGGCGCCGAAGCGGGCGGCATCTACGCGGCTCATCTGGCCCGCACCGACACCAAGGGTCTGGCCGTCACGGGCGTAGACGATGGCGTTGGACTTGACGTGCTTGCAGACGCGCCAGGCAAAGAGCAGGCTGCGCAGTTCGTCGGCGGTGGGCGGACGCCATGTGACCACCTTCAGGCCGGGGTCGAGCGCGGCGGCGTCTATGCGGCCGGTGTCGGCGTCTTGCATCAACAATCCCCCCGAGACGTGCTTGACCACGGGGCGCGGAGGCGCAGAGTGGACTTCAATGAGGCGCAGATTTTTCTTGGTGGCAAAGCGCTCGCGGGCCTCGGCCGTGAAGGCTGGGGCGGCGATGGCCTCGACAAAGAGCTTGGCAATCTCCTCGGCGGCGGCTGCATCGACTTCGCGATTAATGCCGATGACCGAGCCGAAGGCCGAGACCGGATCGCAGGCAAGAGCTTTGCGGTAGGCTTCGAGGATGGTTGCGCCGGTGGCCGCGCCGCAGGGGTTGGTGTGCTTCATGATGATGGCGGCAGGCTCGTCAAACTCCTGCGCCAATTCCCAACAGGCATCCAGATCGACGAGGTTGTTGAAGCTCAGTTCCTTGCCTTGCAGCTGGCGAGCTCCCGCGACGCCGAGGCCGGTGCCATCGGAATAAAGCCCGGCGCGCTGGTGCGGGTTTTCGCCATAGCGCAAGGACTGCGCCAGCGGGAAGTTGATGCGGAGGGTGGTGGGAAGTGCGGTCGAATCCAGGACGGCAGACGCTGAAGGCTCTGGCGCCTCTGAAATCTGGCCGAGCGTGTTGGCGATGGCCGCGTCGTAGGCAGCGGTAAGCGCGAAGGCCTGCTTGGCCAGCCGCCAGCGCGTCGCGCGGCTCAAGGCGCCACTGTTGGATTGCAGTTCCTCGATGAGAGCCGGATAATCCGCCACGCGGGTGACGATAGCCACGTCTTCAAAGTTTTTGGCAGCAGAACGCACCATCGACGGGCCGCCGATGTCGATGTTTTCGATGAGATGACCGAAGGCTACGCCGGGTTGTGCAGCTGTCTTCTCGAAGGCGTAGAGATTGACGACCACCATATCGATAGGCTCAATGCCATGGGCGGCGACGGCGGCTTCATGCTCCTTGTTGCCGCGAATGTAGAGCAGCCCGCCGTGAACCTTGGGGTGCAGGGTTTTCACACGGCCATCGAGCATCTCGGGAAAGCCGGTCAGATCGCTGATGTCTTTCACGGCCAAGCCGGCTTCGCGCAGTGCGCGCGCCGTTCCACCGGTAGAAATCAGTTCGACCGCAAAGCTCGCCAGCACCTGGGCAAACTCCACCAGACCGGTTTTGTCGGTCACGCTAAGTAACGCACGTCGAATCCGCTTCTCCGAAAAGTCTTCCTCGCTCACGACTCCGCTCCTTTTGTGCGCCATCGCACACGGCACAATTCCTTGCCGCACTGTACTAGGGTGGCCAAACTCCAGAGTACATCGAATGGCAGAGGGCAATCTCAAATGGCAGCTGAAAGCCGATTCCGGAATGGAATTCAGGCTGCATTCGTCAGCTGTCCGGCTCTGTCAGATTTTATTGCCAGGCGCGACATTCGCGGCAATTCACCTTCCATCCACACAATGGCGCAGCTGAATGCATTAAAGTTGAAGAATGGGAAGTTCCCCTCATGATCCCAGTCCGGAGTTTCTGCGTCCAAACGCCGACTTCAATCCGCCGCCGCCCCCCAGGGTGCGCCGACGCCGCTCGTGGTCGTATGCGCCGGCTACCTATTCCCTAGTAGCCATCAATTGCCTGGTTTTTGTGGTGATGCTCGCGCACCACGTAAGCGCGTCCAGCCCAAACACAGATCAGCTGATGTACTGGGGCGCCGATAACGCAGGCGCGGTGCTGGTTCAGGGGCAGTGGTGGCGGATTGTCACCGCTATGTTTGTGCATGTGGGCATCATTCACCTGGCAACCAATATGTGGTGCCTGTGGAATCTGGGATTGCTGGCCGAGCCCCTGATGGGTTCGACGGGTTTGCTGGCGGTCTACATTCTCACAGGCGCAGCTGGCAATCTCCTGTCTACCTTCAAGAACTGGTGGGTTGCCTACCCGGAGATGATGGAACTGGCGAAGAGATACCACGGTTCAGTTCCCGTTGACGAAGTTGTCAAGGTTTTTTCGCCGGGCGCTGGAGCATCCGGGGCGGTCTTCGGCATCGCTGGAGCGCTGATTATATTGCTCAATTCGCACCTCCTGCCGGTGCCGCGCGAAGAACTGAAAAGGCTGCGCAAGTCGGTGATCTATTTTGCGGCGCTCAACCTGGTCATCCCTTTCTTTTTCAACTTTGGAGCTTCGGCTATGCATTCCGGAGTGCGCATCGACAGCATGGCTCACCTGGGCGGCTTCAGTTGCGGATTGCTCTTCGCGGCTCCGATGGTCCCACGAATTGGAGCGCCTCGTGATTTGTTTCTCTTCCGTCTTCGCGTGACCATCGCGATGGTGGTGGGAATCCTGGTGCTATTTGGCGTTTTCCTGACTAAGTTTGCGGGCTGAGGATCTGCCCGGCCACAACCATTTTGTGCAAGAATTAATTCCATAAGCAGGATCGTTCATGCCATCTCACTGGAGGTCGACTATGGAACGTCGCATCTTCCTCAAGCAGGCCGCCATGACTGCCGCAGCCGTCGCATACACTGGCCAGACCAAGGGGTCGGCTGCAACGCCCACCAACCCCATCGCGCGCCGCACGCTAGGCATGACCGGCGAACAGCTATCGATCATCGGCTTCGGCGGAATTGTGGTGATGAACGAAGATCCCGGCACAGCCTCCAGCATTGTGGCCGAGGCCGTGGACCGCGGCATCAACTACTTCGATGTCGCGCCCAGCTACGGCAACGCGCAGGAGCGGCTGGGGCCGGCTTTGGCGCCTTATCGCAACAAGTCATTCCTGGCTTGCAAGACCGACGGCCGCATGAAGGAGGACTCGCGCGCACAGCTTGAGGAGTCGCTGCGGCTGCTCAAGACCGACCATGTCGATCTCTACCAGTTCCACGCGCTCACCAAAATGGCGGATCTGGACAAAGTGCTGGGCCCCGGCGGCGCGATGGAGACCATGGAGGCGGCAAAAAAGGAAGGCAAAATCCGCTACATCGGATTCTCGGTTCACTCGGCGGAGACCGCGCTCGCGGCCATGGACCGCTACAATTTCGACACGATTCTGTTTCCGGTCAACTGGGTTCTCTTTACCCAAGCCAACTTTGGCCCGCAGATTCTCAAGCGCGCCCAGGAGAAGAAGATGGGTATTCTGGCCCTCAAGAGCATGGCCAAAACCGTGTGGCCTGCAGACGAGAGTAAAAATCATCCTCTGCCAAAGTGCTGGTATCAGCCCGCAGCTTTTCCGGATGAAGCCTCGCTCGGCCTGCGATGGACGCTTGGCCACCCCATCACAGCGGCCGTCCCGCCGGGAGACGAGCGTTACTTCCGCCTTGCCATGGATGTGGCGCAGAACTTCAAGCCATTGGAAGCGCGCGAAGAGCAGGCTCTGCTGGCCGGCGGCCACGGGGTTGAGCCCATCTTTCACCTGGGCAACGACGTATAACCAGGTCCCGCAGTTACTGGTCTATCGCGTTGCCGTGGCGGCGAATTTCTTAACCATCGCCAACAACAGCTTTCGGTCGCTGTCGTTCAGGTTCGAGGAGTAGCGGCGGATCTGAGTAAGAAAGCGCAGTTCTTCGTCGGAGAGCTTTTGCAGGTTAGTCTGGCGGCCTGGCGAGTCGTCAGCGAAGAACTGCGTAATGGGCAGATCGAGCGCCAGGGCAATCTTCGATAGCGTGTCCAGCGATGGCACTGTGTGGCCGTTCTCGACGCGCGAGAGATAGCAGCGTAGCAGACCCGTCTTTTTTTCGATGTCGCCCTGGGAGAGTCCCTTTTGCAGCCGGAATGTGCGAATGGTGGTGCCTATTTTCATCATGGGGAGCGCCCTGTTCGATGGCTGCTTGAGTTTACTTTCCCGGTAGCAACCAAAAGATTATTAATTTAATAGTTAATATAGTCCAGGCAAGAATGCAAGGGCTTTTCTTATGTTCGGATGGAAAGACCAGAGTGAGGGTGCTTCCTTCCCGCTTTGGATTCCGTCATTACACATTAGGGGTATTTACTTGACGCCACTGAACGCAACAGGTTGTGGTTTGACCAGGGTTGCAAACGGTGCCGGCTCAGTCTGCACGGCCTGCTGAGCTAGGCGATAGAACAATTTGCCGCGAG